>NC_005027.1:1903125-2537500 GCF_000196115.1 Rhodopirellula baltica SH 1 | reverse complement strand
AATGCGATTGTCTGATTCATGCCCGCTTGAAAGGCTCCGGTTTCCTCACCGAAAACAAGCGTTGCTGCCGGTCATTGTGTCAATCCGCCCCGACCGCTTCAAGACGGATCATGGCGGTTTCAACCGCAGATTGGCATTTTTCTTGGCGTTTTATCTTGCCCGGAGCCGAACGTCCAATTCCATCTCATTTCCGTCTCGCTGGATGGTCAATCGCAGCGAGTCTCCGGGTGACTTCGGTCGAAGTTCGTCCCGCAAATCGTTGATGGTTTGGATCGTTTTGTCTCCGGCCTTGATCAATTGATCGCCCACTTGGATGCCACCTTCCTTCGCAGCACTGGGATCCATCACCGCGGCAACTGCGTTGGTGTCAGGATCCAATTGGATTCCCAAAACCACGGACAATTGACGCCGGATCTGAAAGTCTTTGTTGGTCTGCGTGTACGAAGGTCGCTGCTCCATCGTGGCGACACGATTGGCGGCCTGAGAAACGATATCGGTTATGCGGGTCATCCCGTCCAGGTTTAGTTTCTCAAAATCATCACTTGGACGGTGATAGTCACTGTGCAACCCGGTGAAGAAAAACAAAACCGGCACGCCTGCTTGGTAAAAAGACGCGTGATCGCTGGGCCCATAGCCGGTTGAGACGAGATTGAGTTTGAACGGCCGGGAAGTTTGCTCCATGTCCGAGTTCAAACCTTGAATCAACGATTCGAACCCGTCCGAGGTGCCGGTTCCGTACACCGTCAGCTCGTTGTCCCGAAGCCGTCCGACCATGTCCATGTTCAGCATCGTGACCGTTTTTGACATCGGGAAGCGTGGCTGCGAGCAATAAAATTTGCTGCCCAACAGTCCGCGTTCTTCGCCGGTGAAAGCGATGAAGACGATGCGGCGATGTTCGGACGCATCCGTCAGTTCGCTGACCACTCGTTCGGCAACGGCCAGCATGGTGGCCGTTCCCGAGGCATTGTCGTCGGCTCCGTTGTGGATTTCGATGGTTCCGGGTGCGAGCGAGCCAATGCCGCCCATTCCGACGTGATCGTAATGGGCTCCGATGACGACGGTTTCGTCGGCCAGTCCGCCTTTGCCTTCCAGCACTCCAATCACATTGGGACTGGTGGCGGTCGCGTTGGTCAGTCCAACCCTCAAGCGACCACGCAATCCCGGCGAATCAATCGTCCGCGGTTTGTAGTCCGAGTCGATAGCTGCCTCGACCGCCGCCAAACCGTTTGCGAAAAGAGTTCGTGATTCTTCATTTTCGGATTTGGGTTCTTCGCCGGCGTCAGTGATCGATGCCATTTGCTTTAGCAATCGATCGGCGACCTCTCGAGAAATGGAGGCAACCGGAATCGCGGGACGCGTGGCAGTTTTGCCAGTTTCGGGGTCCGTGATCTTTTCATCGCCTTTTCGAGGTCGCGTGCCCGCTTCCGCAGAACCGAGCAATCCCCAGTTCGCACGGGCCTGCTCACGCTCTCGATTGCTCAGCATTTCCTGAACCTGATCAATCTTCTCGGTGAGTGATGAACGCAGATTTGTCGCCTCGGCGGGCAAGGCATTTCGCTGAGCCAGCAAAGCTTCCAGGCGTCGGTCTTCGGCGGCGTATTGATTGTCGACCGCTTTCAGTGCGAGCTCGACGCTCGCTGGATCGTTGACAAACAGAACGCCAACGGCTCCTTGATCAATCGCGGTGGAGATCTTCGTGTCAAAAAAGGCATGACGAGTGTTCTTAAGGCCATCGAAAGGGCTGTTTGGATCAGCAAAACCAGGTTCCTTGCGAAGCATCATCACAATTTTGCCTTCCACGGATCCCTTGCTATCGGCGGTTATTGCGTCTTGGGATTGCTTCACGGCAGCGTAGTCGTCGTACCCTCGATCGGGAGCTTGGATGCCATAGCCCACCCACACGATGTCCGCTTCGATATCTCCTCGGGTGGCTCCAATCGCGAGCGGCATAAATTGGTCGTCGAGCTGGATCTCGTCTGGTTCCTCCCCCGTGGACCACCATCGCAAACCGTTTTCTTCCGCCGAAGTTGGTTGCGATCCCGTGGCCATTTCAACCGGTTGCATGGGCGAATCGCCGTACAGACGGGTTTCCAAGCCCATTTGGCGGTATCGATCAGCGATGTAGTCCGCCGCTTTCAGGATTTCTGGACCCACGGCACTGCGGCCGGCCAATTCTTCGCTGGTGAGATAACGAAGGTCCTTCGCGATTGAATCCGCTACCAGCAATGCCTGATTTTGGTTCGCGTCGGGTTCGGTCTTCGAGGCGGCTTCGGAGCCTGAAGCTCGGTCCTCGGCAAACGTTTCGACGACATAAAAACAATGTGTCGCGATTCCAACCCCGAGCAACGCGCTTGCCACGCGACTGAGTGAACCTAGCTGGCGAATCGTTTGCGTGAGGCTGTTCCCAAACATGCGGATTGTGTTCCTTCGCGTCATCATTGGCTTCCGGAGGTTGTGGCTGAGATCGTTTCGCGAAAAGGTGTGGGGCACTTCGTTATACATGTTGGCGTCGGTGGATTCTGGACCCGGCCCGGCGGACTTGCGACATGGAATCGAAACTTAGTTTGATGCAACCGAGCATTCTCGTTGCCAAAATGGCCATTCTCTAGATAGAATTGCCGTCTGGCGAAGGCGATGTGATTGCTCCAATGGATCCATTTCCTCCCACCAGTCGCTCACCGGTGGCCGAGACAGCCCTTTGTTTCGGTCACCGGCGCGGGACTGAAGATTTGACACTCCTGTCGTTTCTTCCCCATCCCAATCCAAGAGGTCTTCCTGCGCGTGTCAGCCCAGTCACCGAAATCTTCTCGTGATTCGTCACGAGAATCGCTCTCCTCATCGGCGATGTCATCCCGAGAGGCGGACCCGACCGCTATGGACGCTTCGTCGTCATCCAATCCGGATGATGGCTTACAAGCGATTCGGTTGGTCGATGCCTCGGACGATGAGCCTTACGCCGACGCGGTCGCAAAGATCGAGCGTTGCCAAGAGATATTGGGGTACGACTTTCGTGACCTTGATCTGTTGAGGTCGGCTCTCACACACGCATCCGGTGCATCGCATCGATTGGCCAGCAACGAACGGTTGGAGTTTTTGGGTGATTCGGTGTTGGGCCTGACCGTTTGCGAATGGTTATTCAACGAATACCCAGAGTACAGCGAAGGAGATTTGACCAAAATCAAATCTGCCGTCGTCAGTCGTCGCTCGTGTGGTAAGGTCGCCTGCAAGCTGGGGCTCGATCAATGCTTGATCGTCGGTCGTGGTGTGACCCGCAATCGCAGTTATCCCAAGTCATTGGTCAGTGATGTTTTCGAGGCCGTCATTGCGGCGTTGTACATCGACGGTGGGCCTGAGATCGTTCGTGATCGGTTGAAACTGTGGTTGGCCGAAGAAGTCAACTTGGCCGTCGATACACAGGGATCGGGCAATCACAAATCGGTCCTCCAGCAATTTGCTCAACGCGAATTGTCAGCGACTCCGGTTTACAAGTTGATTCGTGAAACCGGGCCGGACCATCGCAAGATGTTCTTGATGGGTGCGATGGTCGACGACCGCCGTTTTGCTCCCGCTTGGGGAAACAACAAGAAGGACGCCGAGCAACGAGCGGCGGCCAATGCGTTGGCAGAATTGCATAACGCGAAGGTTCCCTATGACAGCGAGCAGCCTCCGGCGTAGTTGGCGGTTTGTCGAGTTGCGGTCCTGAAAGACGCGATGGGGACGAGCGGCGTGCTGTCTGAGTGATCGTAATTCGGGTGAACCGATTGCGTCAGTTCGGTGTCACCGCAGAAGCAGGTTTACGGGTTGCGACATCTTTCTTGCATTGCGACTCTGATGCCGTCTTCATCGCCCTCGCTCCATCGAATTGAGTCATTCCGTGACCACGGAAACCACCGCCGTCAAATCTGTCGCAAAGACCAGTCCGATCCCACTCCAATTTTCGTGGGGAGTGACACTGGCGATCGTGGGAACGTTTCTGTTCGCTCTGAAGTCGATCTTTATCAAGCTCTCCTTCGCCGCGGGAGCTGATGCGACGCTGTTGCTGGCCATTCGGATGGGGATGGCATTCCCGTTCTATGTGATTGTGTTCGCGGTGTTGCTTCGGCGTCGGTGGGCTTTGGTGGCCGGTTCGGATGTCCCAGCTTTTCCTATGCCGATCGTGATCCGTTCACTGTTGCTCGGATTCCTCGGCTACTACCTCGCCTCCTATCTCGATTTGTCGGGACTCGAGTACGTGTCTGCACAACTCGAGAGGCTGACCCTGTTCACCTATCCGGCGATGGTCGCCGCGCTGGCGTGGATGTTTCTGGGGGAACAAATCAACGCAAGAATCTTGATCGCGATCGGTTTGTCCTACGCCGGCGTTTACTTGATGTACGGACAAGAGAAATCGTTCACTCCCGACGCCAACACCGGTTGGGGAGTCTTCTTGGTTTTCCTTGCCGCGCTAAGCTACTCGCTGTACGTGTTGTTCGCCAAACCGGTGATGCAGAAAATCGGTAGCCGTGAATTCACCAGTTTGGCGATGATCGGCTCGACGTTCTTCGTTGCCATCCACTTCCTGATGACGCATTCGATCAATGACTTCTTCGAGGTTCAACCGATCGTTTACGTGTACGGGCTGGTTCTCGCGTTCGTATGCACGGTGATCCCAAGCTTCATGATCAACGAAGCCATTTTGAAGATTGGAGCGACCCGAACGACCGTGATCGGTTCGGTCGGGCCAGTGTTGACGATGTTGCTCGCCGTCATGATTCTTGGCGAACCTTCGTCGTGGAAACACTTCGCCGGAATGGCGATCGCCATTGTCGGCGTCAGTTTGGTTGCCAAGAAGTGAGTTGACCCCGGTCAACTGCACTCGCTCAATTTCAACTGAGTGCAACCACCGTGAATACCAACGCCATGATCGGGACGAGGACAATGGCACCCGCGAGAATCAGGTTGAACAGACCTCGCCATGCGGATCCGAATGATTGAACTTCGGCGATGGTGTTGCACATCAACACGAACGACCATACCGCCAAAACAATCTCGACCAGCGACAGAGCAAGGACCGGAACGATCAATCCTGGGTTCGATTCCAAGCGAGGTGTTTCGCTCGTGAACAATTCCTCTCTCAGGAGCAACAGTTGAGGAATCCAAAGTATCGACGCAACGATGCTGGGGATTGATGCCCAAGTCAAAGCGGTTCGAACCGTTTCACTGGTTCCCTTGCCGCCCATCCATTTGCCGGTAATGGCAACCAGCCAAGCCCCAATCCAAACCCCAATCAGCCCACCGATCGGTCCGAGGATGACGGCGACGGCGATGATCGCAGGCAATGGCAAACGATCGCCAAGGTCACGCATCGAGGCACGGTCCAGCGTCTCGCCAATTCCAGAAAAACATGCCAACAGCACCACGTGCAACGTGGGATCAGTTGAAATAATCTGGCGAACGGTCCTTCGTGGCGAAAGCCAGATGGACTTGAATGGTTTGAAATCACCTTGAGGTTCATATTGGCGGGGAGGCTCGCCAGACTCATTCGCTGTAAACTGAGGTGTTGAATATGGATTTTCGTGCTGACTCAAGGTGCCCTTCTCCAGCTCAAGTAGGTGTTTTTGAATAGCCTACATTGCGAGGAAGGATTGAGTCCATGGCAGCGACTCCCTAAATGACGACCAAGCTGATCAATCAGTTGCCGTCTGAATATTTGGCACCGCAATCTCAACCCAAAACGGACTCGCTTCATCAGGTGAGTTTGCAACTCGTTGAGAGAGCGGCGACAGGACGTTCCATTGCGGGTTGTCCCGTTGAGGATTCACCCGCCGACGATTGTTTCTTAGTGCAATGGTGTGACTGTCTTCGGATCAATAGTCCATGACCTTGTCAGCTTCGATCAGCATCTTTCCGAGCATCGGTAGAGTCGCGATCTGTGCGTTGCGTTTGAGTCCAGGGTCGGTGACATGAGCTGACTTGGCACAATGTGGGCAAACCAAAACTTTGCCACCACCGTCTGCAAACTTCTCGTAGAGTTCCGCCAAAGATGGCGAATCCGGTCCCCAATTGAATTTGAGTTCCTGTTTGCGTTCGGCGATGCGGACTCCCTCCAAATCGACAAACAACGTCACATCGGCGCCGTAGTCTTGCATCAAATTGGCAACCTTCACCGCCATGAAGCAGCGATGCAAATCATCGGTGAAGTGAGACAGGTGCACCACTACCTTTTGCCCGCTTCCATCTACATTGGATGTCTCCTCCGCGTTTGTTGACGGACCAACGGATGCGAGGGCAAGCGAAATAGCGACAAGACCAGTGCGGAACCACTGCTTGGAAAGAGACATGACTGAACTCCTGATGCGAGTTGAAGCGAGGCGAAACAATTCAGTCAAGGATTGGCAAATGACATACCGTCATTGGAAACCCAGGTCGGATCGTTTTGGCAACCTGGAATCTGTGCGTCGGTGGACGCATTGAGTGATCCACGCACACTCGGTTGTGCCAGCACGACCCTGGTTGAAGGTTTGCTTTGTGTGGATCCGTTCGATCAATAGCGACTAGGAGTGATCATGCCGGCTTGGTTTCGTCGATGATTGTGAGCGATTTACCGCTCGCTTTGCGTCAACGCTTCGAAGCCGACGACAACATCCAGCAACTCTTCGGTGATCGCGGTTTGCCGTTGAGTTTTAAAAGCCGTGTTCAGTTCATCAAGTGTTTCTTCGATGTTCTTTTCCGCTGCTTGCATCGCTGCGATCCGACTGGCGTTTTCGCTGGCCAAGGATTCCGCACAAGCTTGGTACAGCGAAACGTAAAGGCTTTCACGTACAAGCCGTGAAAACAACTCTTCACGCTCGCCGCCGAAAGTTGGCAAGCAGGGCGATTCCCATTGCTTGACCGAAAGTTGTTTCAGCCATGCGAAATCGATCGGCAACAGTTGAGTTGTGTTGGGTTGGTACGATCCCGCAGACGATCGCTTGTTTGAGTAGATTCTCAGTTTCGTCAAATTGCGTTGTTCTCGCACCGCTTCCACCGCGGTCAGCAAATCGCTGACGCAGTCCGCGATCTCGGGCACCGTGGTCGGAATCCGAAACGCTTCGTCAATCAACCAACCACTGTCGGTCGATAGAAACGCGACCCTTGCTCCCACAATCCACAATGCCTCGGGAGGCCGCCGGCAGTGCTTGGCATGATGTTCCAAGGCATGCGTTGCGATTTGTTCATTGAATTGACCGCACATGCCTTGGTCGCTTCCAAAGACAATCACGCCATGGTGTGAACCATTTTCGTGCCCACTCGATGGTCGGTTCTGACCGCCCCACTCGCTGGTCTGCAGAGGTTGCAGTCTCTGCTCTCGTAGGATCACTTGCAGTCCTAATTCAATGGTTCGGTTGTAATCCATCAACGCGTCCGCAGCTCGCTGGTATTGGTGTATTCGAACGGCGGCCAACGTTTTCATCGTTGTCACAACTGACTGCAAGTCCGACGCTGTTTCGATCTTTCGACGCAAGAGTTCAAGCGTGGGCATGAACCGCTCCGGCAGCGATGTTGGCGATCTGTCCTACCTGTTGTTTGTCGAGCTTTTTCCCCGACTGCATTTGCGCACACAAATCATTCGCTTGCGACGTCACCGCATCTTGAATCGCACGTTCAATCGTCGGAAGTTGGTCCACGGGAACGCCATCCAATACGCCATTGGTCACCGCTATCAACGAAGCAATCTGTTGCGGCAACGTGAGCGGCTGAAACTGTGTCTGCTTCAATATTTCGCGAATCAATCGTCCGCGATCGAGTGTTGCGCGGGTGTCCTCGTCGAGTTGACTGCTGAAGCGAGCAAATCGTTCCAGTTCTTCGAATTGCGAGTATGTCAATCGCAAGTCACCCGCCACGACTCGGTAGGCGGGCAGTTGAGTTTTGCCACCCACGCGAGACACGCTGCGTCCAACATCGATCGCGGGCAACACGCCCTTTCGAAACAACGTGGGCGAGAGGTAGATTTGGCCGTCCGTGATCGAAATCAGATTTGTCGGTATGTAGGCCGAAACGTTTTGGGCTTCCGTTTCAATGATGGGAAGTGCCGTCAACGAGCCTCCGCCAGCACTTTGGATCAAGTGCGTGGACCGTTCCAGCAACCGTGAGTGAACGTAAAAGATGTCGCCCGGAAATGCCTCTCGACCTGGCGGGCGCCGCAGCAGCAATGACAGGTGGCGGTATGCTCTCGCGTGGGATGTCAGGTCATCGTAGACAATCATGACGTCACGGCCCTGTCGCATGAAGTGCTCACCCATCGTCGTTGCCGCGTATGGAGCAAGGAACTGCAACCCTGGCGGGGCGTCATCAGCACCGATGACCACGATCGTGTGGTCCAAGGCGTCGTGACGACGCAAGTTTTCGATCACGCGAGCGACGCCTGTGCTTCGTTGACCGATGCTGCAATAGATGCAAATCACATCGCGGCCGAGTTGGTTGATGATCGTGTCGATCGCAATTGCAGTCTTGCCCGTTTGGCGATCGCCGAGTAGCAGTTGCCGTTGGCCACGCCCGATCGGAATCATCGCGTCAACAACTTTCAGCCCCGATTGCAACGGAACCGTCACCGGAGCACGTTGCATAATCGGCGGCGCGTCGCGTTCGCAAGGTTCGCGTGGTAGATCATCAAGCGAACGGCCACCGTCCAAAGGCCGACCCACCGGGTCCACCACGCGGCCGAGCAACTGGTCGCCAACGGGTGTGTCCAGCACCGAGTGCATTCGCTCCACCCGCGAACCTGCGGTGATCTGATCGCTGGAATCCAATAACACACAACCGACTTGGTCGGGATCCAAGTTGAACGCGTAACCAAGATGACCACCAGCAAACCGAAGCACTTCATCGACCTGAACGTGTGGCAAACCGTGAACGCGTGCGATCCCGCGCTGGACCTCTTCGACGGTGCCGATTTCGGTGACGGTCAGTTGGCTGGGTTGCGATTTGACCGCTTGATCAAATTGCTGAGCGGCGGTTTCAAGCGTTTCTGAATAGGTGGTCATGATCGATTGGGGGTGCACAGCGGCGAGTCTTGGCGGAAGCGACACGTCATCGTTGAAAGAGTCGATTGTCTCATCCGACTTCGGCACCGTTGCTTACGCCACGTTGGCCTCCATCGTCTTCAGCGTACGTTCGGCGTTCCAAGGCAGACTGTATCCGCCCGCGTCCATCTCGATTCCCGCGATCAACGCAGGCTCAGATTCGAAGCGAACTTCCACCTTGTTTTCAAACACCCGATGGATCGCGTCACGAATTTGATTTTGGTCGCTGCTATCCAGACCTTTGGCAGATCGAACCAAGACCGGGTTCCCTGAATCAGCCAGTTGGGTGGCAATCGCAGCAAGTTGATCCTCGCCCAGCGTCTGCAACTGTTTGACAAATGTTTGGCAAACCCGCTTCTGCAAATCCTCGTCCGCCAGTTGTTGAACCGTTTCTCTCGCCGCCTGAAACCCCATTCGCTGAATGTCACGACGAGTTTGATCGGCCAGGTCTTTTTGGTCTCGTTCAAAGGTGGACGTCCAATGTTCTCGTCGTGTGTCCGCTTCTTTCCGTGCCTCGGCGATCAGTCGTTGACGTTCGTTGTCCGCGTCGGCTTTGGCTTTGGTAAGCAGTTCCTCGCGTCGTTCCTGCAGCAATTGCGTCTGTTTTTCGAGCGACATGCGTTGCTGGTTCGCTTCGACTTTCGCTGTCTCCGCATCAGTCAGACATTGTGTCACTTTCTGTTCCCGTGCTTGCATCGCGCGGACAATGGGTGCGTAAAGGAAGTATCGCAACAACCCAACCAGGACCAGGAAGTTGATGACTTGTGCGGTAAAGGTGAACCAATCAATGCTCATCGCTTTGTATCCCTTCCTACTGCGTCAGCTGGTTCCAGAAGGGGTTTGCGAATAACAAGATCATCGAAACGACAAAGCAGTATATGGCCGTCGACTCGATCATCGCTAAACCCACAAACAGGGTGCGAGTGATCGTGTTGGAGGAATCCGGTTGCTGTGCAATCGAATTGAGAGCCTGTGCCACGGCGCGCCCTTCAGCAAACGCAGGCCCGATCGAACCAATCGCGGTGGTCAGTCCCGCCATGATGATGCTGGCGACGGCGATTGACGTGGTGCTATCCATGGTGTTTTCCTTTGGAATTGAAATGCAAATTCGGTGTTCGGCATGCGAGCGACAGGAGTGCAACCGTTTTGTCGAACACGATCACTTCGCGACTTTGGTTGCCGAAGCGATGTAAACCATTGCCAACACCGCAAAGATGTAAGCTTGGATCATTCCAGTCAGCAGCCCCATCACTTGCATCACGATTGGAACGAAGAGTGGGACGAAGCTGATCAAAATCGCGGCGATCACTGCGCCGCTCATCATGTTCCCGTACAAACGCACAGCCAGTGCCAAAGTCCTGGAAAGTTCGCCAATCAAATTAAAAGGCAGCATCAAAGGAGTTGGTTGCAGGTACCGCTTCAAGTAGTCGCCCACCCCGTGCGAGGCGATGCCGAACACAGGAACAGCCACAAACACACACGTCGCTAGTGCTGCTGTTGTCGACAAAGATCCAGTCGGTGCGACGTAGCCAGGCACGATGCTCAGCAAGTTTGCCACGGCGATGAATAGGAATAGTGTTCCTACGAACGGCATGTACGGCCCCGGATCGTGTCGGCTGACATCTCGGATTTGATCTCGAATGCCGGTGACCAGCACTTCCAAGAGGTTCTGCCAGCGTGGGATTTTGGTATCGCTAGTCAATCGTCGCGTGATCCACCACGAGCCGATGACCAGCAACGCCATCACTAGCCAAGTGAAGGCAAGCGTCACATTGATCTTCACGACCGGCCAAGCTTCCGATTGCCAGAGGATTGATTCGTCCGGTGATATTTGCACGCCGTTCATCGTTCGCTCCCGGGATGCAAAGTTTTTGCGGGCGAAGTTTGTGTTGTCGCAAGTTGAAAGCTAGTGTCACGCTGAGCGATAGTGCACACGCCGACCGTGCGGATGAGCGCGAATCCCATGGCCGCGGCCACCAAGATGCGCCAATCCCCACTTCGTGCCAGCATTGCCAGAACACCCAACACCACCGCCATTCGTAGCAACGCACTGCCGCAAAGCAACAACCACGGCTGGCGAGACGCTGGCAAACGAACTGTGGTCCACCACAACGACGCCACGAAGAACACCGCTGCAGCGGCTCCCGCAAGAAATCCACCTGTCATCGCGACCCATTCATTCATCTTCATTCTCCCGGTTGACCCACCACCAAGCGTTCAAGCAGCCGACCCCGACGCCACCGATCAACAGCATCAACGTCCACGAAAATCGACTCGGCCAATGTTCATCGACCCAGATTCCCATAGCAATCCCAAGCAATGTTGGAATCGCGATGGACCACCCAACCAACCCGAACATGCCCAGTCCAAACCACGCCGAACGATCACCTTGTTGACGCGCGTCGAGCTTGCGAGATTGCTTTGCATCAACGTTGTCTTGAAGCGTTTGTCGTTTGTTCATGGCTTGATTCGTTCCTTACACGACATGATCTTCGGTCAGTGCCATCGTCCGGCGAAGGAAGTCCGCTTCCAACCGCGCGACTGCCGTATGGGCGGCTCGCTGCTGTTCATCCATCTGCGAAAATTCTTCACGCACCAAACGTCGCAGTTCCTCCAATTCCGTTCCATGGGAAGCGGCTTCGGCGGAGACGTAGACATCATTGGCTCGCTTGACCAAGATCCCATTTCCGACGGCTGCAAACGATTCTTTCCCAGTCTCATCAACCCAGCTCAGCAAACCGGGCACCAAAGCGGCCAAGAAGTCGACATGTCGTGGCAGCAAACAAAAACTCCCGTGTGTGCCCTCGGCAACCACTTTGTTGACCGTCAAGTTCAATACGATCTCGTTAGGCGTGTTCAGCGTCAGGTTCATGGCTTGGAACTCGGGATTTTGCCCACCATGTACAGGTCTCGCTCGGGCCGATCTTGAAACTCGTCATTCAGGATTCGTTCGCATCCGTCCAATGTGTCTTCGATACTGACCATGTGTCCCTCGTGACCGGTGAATTGCTGCGTTGTGAAGAAGGGCTGGGTCAAGAACCGTTCCAAGCGTCTGGCCCGATTCACTGTCAAACGATCTTGGCGAGACAGTTCTTCCATGCCCAGCATCGCGATGATGTCTTTCAATTCTTCGTATCCGGCCAACGTTTGACGCACATTGCTGGCGGTTTTGTAGTGCCGATCGCCAACCACACCGGGAAGCATCATCTCTGAGGTCGACTTCAATGGATCGATGGCGGGATACAATCCTTCGCTCGCTCTTTTTCGCGACAAAACGACGGTTGCGGATAGGTGAGCAAAGGTGTGCACCGCTGACGGGTCGGTGAAATCATCGGCCGGAACATAGACGGCTTGCACTGACGTGATCGCCGCATCGGACGTGGTGCAGATTCGTTCTTCGAGCTCCGCTAGGTCGCTTGCGAGCGAAGGCTGATACCCGACACGGGATGGCAATTGGCCCAGCAATCCGGAGACTTCCATCCCGGCCTGCACAAACCGAAAGATGTTGTCAATCAACAGCAGCACATCTTGCTTGGCATCGTCCCGAAAGGACTCCGCCATCGTCAGCGCAGCATGCCCAACCCGAAATCGGGCACCCGGCGGTTCGTTCATCTGTCCAAAAACCATGACCGTGTTGTCGCGAACACCGGCTGCTCCCATTTCGCGGTACAACTCTTCAGCCTCTCGGCACCGCTCACCAATTCCGCAAAACAAACTGATCCCATCGTGACCGCCGACGATGTTGTGGATCAATTCGGTGATCAAAACGGTTTTGCCAACTCCTGCACCACCGAACAGCCCCGCTTTACCACCTCGTTCAAGTGGCGACAACAAATCGATTGCTTTGATACCGGTCGTGAACACTTCCGATTTCGCGATTCGTCGATTGATCGTCGGTGGCGTCTGATGGATGCTGCGGTGTTCGACGGACTTCAAACTTTCACCATCGTCGAGCGTGTTGCCGAACACATCGAGCACTCTGCCCAATAGAGGCTTGCCGACGGGGACTTGCATTGATCGTCCACAACTTCGAACGGGAGTTCCCCGTGACAATCCGCGTGGCGATGTGATCGCGATGGCACGCACGGTGTGTGGGTCGAGTTGGCTGGCGACTTCTGCCACCACATCACCGCTGTCCCCAATCCGCAACTCGCAGTTCATTGCCGGAGGTTCGCCGGGGAAGTGAACGTCAATCACACTGCCGCGAACTGCAACCACATGACCTTGCTTAGGATCACTCGAAGAGAGCGGTTCGTTCTCCATTAAAGCTGTTCCGGTATTGGTGTTGATATCGGACGAAGACGGCAATGGCTGAGTGTGCATATTTGGACATCTCTGGAGTGCTCTCGAGACCAACCCAATGAAAAGCATTCGCCGTGCCGCGATGGAAGGCATTCCAACCGAATGCGAATTGCAACCTCAGATGTCTTTTAATTAGGCAAGTGTGCAGGAATGGTTGGGTTTCATCTTGTGAGCCGTTTGGACGTTAGCCCCGGTTTTGCGTGGGAACGGTGGCTAACGCCAAACGGCTCACATACCCGACGACACCTGCGTACCTGCTTAGTCAGTCAGATAGCTTCGGTCGTTCCACAACCGGATGACTGAATCACTTTGGTCGTGGTGATAGCCAACGATGCTCAACGCCGCCGTACCGAGAAACAGACGTTGACCAGTCTCCGGAGGAAGCCCCACCCAGCAGGCGGCGAAGACTTGCAAAAAGTGCTTGTGAGCGAACAGCAAGCAAGTGTCGTTTCGCTGACGGATTCGCTGGATCACTCGATCGACACGCGTCGCCACGTCCGTCAATGATTCGCCGTTGGGGCAACCATCGCGAAAAAGATTCCAGTCTGGATGCTTTTGGTGAATTTCATTTCTCGTGAGCCCTTCGTATGCACCGCAGTCCCATTCGGCCAGCTCGGTGACGACGCGTGCCCGCTCGCCGTAACCTGCCAGTTCACAGGTTCGTTTGGCTCGCTGCAAAGGACTGGTCCAGACTTCGTTGAAACGGATGCCTTCGAGTCGACCTTGTAGTTGAGTGGCGTTGCGTTCGCCTTTGGGTGTCAGCGGCATGTCTGTCGATCCGGTGTGCTGCCCCGTGATCGTCCACGGCGTTTCGCCATGACGAGCAAGATAAATTTGAGGGAACTGATCGCTCATGACCTGGCGCTCCATTCCCAGTCACGAATCTCGGGCATGTCTTGTCCGTTCTCATTGATGTATCGCCGATGCTCCACTAACTTCTCTTGCATCAAAGCTTTTAGGCGTTGGCCTCGCCCGCCGGTTTCGGGCAAACGATCAATGGCATCCATTACTAAATGAAATCGGTCGAGGTCATTTAGCACGGTCATGTCAAACGGTGTCGTAATCGTGCCTTCTTCCTTGTAACCGCGAACATGAATGTTGGCGTGGTTGGTACGACGATAAGTCAGTCGATGAACCAACCAAGGGTACGCGTGAAAGGCAAAGATCACATGTTTGTTTTTGGTGAACAGAGCATCAAAGTCTGAGTCACTGAGACCATGTGGGTGTTCTGATTTGGGTTGCAGTCGCATCAGGTCGACCACGTTGACGACCCGGATTGTTAGATCGGGCAAATGCTCACGCAAAATGGAAACCGCAGCCAACGTTTCCAATGTGGGGACGTCACCACAACAAGCCATCACGACATCAGGGTCACTCGAGGACTCGTTGCCTGCCCAATCCCAAATTCCAATTCCTTTGGCGCAGTGTTCGGCTGCCTCGCCCATTGTCAGCCACTGCGGCGATGGGTGTTTGCCCGCGACAACGACATTGACATAGTGCTGGCTTCGCAAGCAGTGATCCATAACCGAGAGCAGACAATTGGCGTCCGGTGGTAAGTAGACGCGAACAATTTCGGCCTTCTTGTTGACGACCACGTCGAGGAAACCTGGGTCTTGGTGGGTAAACCCGTTGTGATCTTGTCGCCAGACGTGCGACGCGAGCAAATAGTTCAGCGACGCAATCTTGTGGCGCCATGGCAATTCCGACGTCACCTTCAACCACTTTGCGTGTTGGTTGAACATCGAATCGACGATGTGCACAAACGCTTCGTAGCAATTGAAAAGCCCGTGCCGACCTGTCAGCAGGTAACCTTCCAGCCAGCCTTCGCATTGATGCTCGCTCAACATTTCCAGGACACGACCGGTCGGTGCGAGTGATTCATCATCTTCGACGATCGCGGCGTTCCATTGACGCTGAGTGACATCGAATACAGCTTCCAAGCCATTCGAGATCGTTTCGTCGGGGCCAAAGATGCGAAAGTTTTTGTGCTCTTCGTTCAATCGAACGATGTCGCGAATGAATTTGCCCGTGACGTGCGTGTCACCAATTCCTCGGCAACCGCGTTGGCTAATTTCGACGGCATAGTCCCTGAAGTCGGGCATCTTCAGTCGCCGCAACAAACGTCCGCCGTTGGCATGCGGGTTCGCTCCCATTCGACGATCACCCGTGGGTGCCAAATCCGCGATTTCCTGGCGAAGTCGACCGTTTTCGTCAAGCAGTTCTTCTGGGCGATAGCTGCGGAGCCATTGCTCGATTTGTTTCAGATGCTCGGGGCATTTGGCCGGATCAGACAAAGGCACTTGATGCGAATGAAAGGTCCCTTCATTGCGGACACCATCGACAAACTTGGGACCCGTCCATCCCTTCGGCGATCTCAACACGATCATGGGCCAGCGAGGACGAGATGTGTCGCCAGTTTCGCGAGCATTCTGTTGGATCGATCGGATTTGTCCGATGGCGACGTCCAAGGCTTCCGCCATCGCAGCATGCATTTTCATTGGATCTTTGCCCTCCACAAAAATGGGCGTCCACCCGTAACCTCGCATCAGTTGCTCGAGCTCCTCGTGGTTGATGCGAGCGAGGATGGTAGGGTTCGCGATCTTGAATCCGTTTAAATGCAAGATCGGTAGCACTGCACCGTCAGTCGCTGGATTCAAAAACTTGTTCGAGTGCCATGCCGTTGCCAGCGGACCTGTCTCCGCTTCGCCATCGCCTACCACGCAAGCTACGATCAAATCGGGATTGTCGAATACAGCACCGAAGGAATGACTCAGCGAATATCCAAGTTCACCGCCTTCGTGAATTGAACCGGGACACTCCGGCGACGCGTGACTGGGGATCCCTCCTGGGAACGAGAACTGAACGAACAGCTTTCTCATTCCCGCCTCATCTTGGCTGATATGCGGGTAGATCTCGCTGTAGGAGCCTTCCAAATACGTATTGGCGACGACCGCGGGCCCACCATGTCCCGGACCCGAGACATAGATCATGTTGAGATCATTTTGTTTGATTGTCCGGTTCAAATGGGCGTAGATAAAATTCTGACCCGGCGTCGTTCCCCAGTGACCCAGAAGCATCTTTTTGACGTCCTCAATCCGAAGCGGGCGTTTGAGCAACGGATTGTCGGAAAGGTAGATCTGCCCCACCGACAAGTAATTCGCTGCACGCCAGTAGGCGTCGATCGTTCGCAATGTCTCGTGAGAAACCTGGGTTGACTCAAGTGTTTCAATCATGACGTTGGCTTTCTTGTTGAATGGACGACGTCACTGTTGCTCGGCAATCTTTGTACCACCGCCGTTATGAATCATCTTGCCTGGCAAAAACATCTCCGCTCTTCCGTAGTGAACGATTTACGGAGCACGCGAGACTCTTGCAGCGAACAGCTCTGTGCCAGGTTGTCATTCAACGCACAGTGAATGTGCGTACTGGAGCACTCTTGTGTTGTCAAACGCCGACGAAACGCCCGGGCACGTGAATCGCTTGTGAGTTGTCGCCGTCCGACAGCCACTCATTCAGATTGGCCTTTCACCCACCCGGAAAATCAAATGAGCACTCCAGCGACCACCCACCGGCTTCCCACGGAGCCTGACGCACACGTTCTCTCCCGCCACTTTCGAACTGGAGTACGCATCCTGTTGGCGGCCAGTCTGATCGGGACAATCCTGTCTCTACTTATGTTCCCCGAAGTCGCTTACCTCGCAGCGATTCCGATTCCGTTTCTGTATGCGGTGTTGGCGTTGGCGAACTACTTTGAAGTGCGATCCCGAGCGAGCTCTTTGCGAGAGCGCGATGCGCAACGACTCAGCCAACAAGAGATTCAAGCGGATGTCGAAACCGCAGGTGTGCTTCTGATTTTGAAGGTGCTCGGTGTTCTCGCTGCCGCCGCATTCATCATCGCGGCGGCGTTCTTTGAATGGCAATACGTCGGAATCATCGCGTCCGGGTTGTTCTTTCTGGCGGTGTTGATCAACACCCCCTTCTTACCGCTGTTCTTTGTCGAGGCAGAGCACGATGAGTTGGAACGCCTGAAAGCGAACGATCGAGCGTCAACCTGATTGCCCGCTCAGCTTGGCAGGCCACAACTCAAGCGGTGCTGTCATTGCGTTTGAGCATGATGTCGCAAGCAGCGACGGAGGTCATCGTGGCTGGTGTGATGGATGCTTTGGCGGCGTCGATGAGATTCGCAACTCAGCAGCCCAATGCCGCAGCAACGAACACTCAAACGAGATTGGTGATCACACCGGTTGTGATCTCACGCGTGAGTGGCCGTGAACGCGGGAGGATCGCTGGCAGGGAAACTTTCGTCGCTTGCTTCGTCGATGCAATGGTCAGCGGTGTCATGCGCCACGTCCGATTGCCACTTCACGGCAAGGCGTGCCGCTTCGGCTACTTTCGTGAGCAACTCGGAATATCTTTGGGGCGGTTCGCCGGCCGCAAAATTGTGAGCCTGCGATGCGAAGATCTTTCCTTCGGATTCGTCAGTGGCAAGTGTCCGAGCGCAGCCCTTTACACGTTCACACAGGGACTGCCACTCCGATTGAATAAATGGATCGTTCATTGGATGCCTCACAAGTTGAAAACAGAAACCTGACAAACATGCAAAGTACGAGCCATTCGGCCAATCGGATGCCAATCATCCGCAGACACGTTCATTGACGCCTGATTGCCTGTCGCGACTGAGCACATACGGACGAAAAATGGGCGATAGCACACGCTGTGTGACAGAGAAGAGAATTCATCAGGTTAGCAATCCTCTAAGACTGTTGTTCATCCGGTTTGGTCCTGGGTTTGCTTTCCCTGATTGGCCGTCGGAACACCACGTTCCATTCGAGTCCTCTTCAACAGGAACCCAATCATGTCGCTGGAACTCAACGAGATTGCACAAGGCAGGTATCTTGAAGTTCATGTCTCCGGCAAACTTGACCGCGAAACCTATCAGCAACTCGTACCGCTCGCTGAAGAACAGATCAATCAATACGGCAAGATCCGTGTTTTATTCGCCATGCATGATTTTCATGGATGGGACGCTGGTACTCTGTGGGAAGACATCAAGTTTGATACCAAGCACTTTCGAGATTTCGAACGCATCGCGATCGTTGGCGAACGAAAGTGGGAACGGGGGTTGGCGGTGTTTTGCAAACCGTTCACAACGGCTTCTGTTCGTTACTTCGACGCCAGCGAATTGGAGCAGGCTCGCAAGTGGCTAATGGAAGAGTGAATGGATTTGAATTCGCAACGTCGTGTTTCGCATGTTCGTGAACGCGGTATCTCACCGTCGATTCCAAATCTGGACTCCAATATGAACGCTTGGGAAAAAGCTGAAGGTTCGCCATTCCCACTTGGTGCCAGTTGGATTGCGGAGGAGTCTTCCTTCAATTTCTCACTCTATTCGCGGCATGCCACCGCCGTGCATCTGCTGCTGTACAGGAAGGATGACTTGGTTCATCCAGCTCGAGAGGTGGAGCTGAGCTATTTGTTCAATAAGTCGGGGCCGGTTTGGCATTGCCGTGTCCGCAGTGAACATCCTGATGAGTGGGCATACTATGCCTACCGAGTGGATGGGCCAGCGCCGCAAGGAGGCTACGACCACCACGATTTTGACTTTCAAAAGATTCTGCTGGATCCATTTGCCAGGGGAGTCTTCTTCCCCGAATCGTTTTCTCGCAACGCAGCTCGACGACCCGGTTCCAACTCAGGTCAAGCTCCTCTGGGAATATTGCCGAATCAATTCTGCGAATTCGATTGGAATGAGGATCGCGTATTGCGTCATGGTAGTGACCTGGTGATCTATGAAATGCACGTGCGTGGATTCACAAAGAATCCAAACTCGGGAGTGCCCGAAACGCATCAAGGCACGTTTTTAGGCGTCGTTGACAAAATTCCGTATCTCGTCGAATTGGGAGTGACCGCGGTTGAGTTGATGCCGGTCTTCCAGTTTGATCCGGGCGACGGAGACTATTGGGGATACATGCCCTTGAATTTCTTTGCGCCGCACCATGCTTACGCGACCAACACTACGGCCTGCAATCAAAGAGACGAATTTTGCACGATGGTAAAGGCACTGCATGCGGCAGGCATCGAGGTCATTCTGGATGTTGTATACAACCACACGTGCGAAGGCGGTCATCGCGGACCAACGTATTGTTGGAAAGGAATCGATAGCAGCACGGCCTACATGATGACAGGCAATCCGAACGCTCCATACGCCAACCACAGTGGAACGGGCAACACATTGCACACGGCCAATCGAGCGGTTCGCCGGATGATCGTTGACAGCCTGCGATTCTGGGATTCTCAGATGCACGTGGACGGATTTCGTTTCGATCTCGCATCTGTCTTCACTCGCAACAGTGATGGTTCGATCAATTTGGATGATCCACCCATCGTTAGTGAAATTGGCACCGATTCCGACCTCAGTGACGATCGGTTGATTGCGGAACCGTGGGATGCTGACGGCCAGTTCCAATTGGGTAAGAAGTTCCCCGGGCAACGTTGGATGCAGTGGAATGCTCACTATCGAGACACCATGCAACGGTTTGTCCGTGGCGATTGCGGAATGGTTTCTGATCTAATGACGCGACTGTACGGAAGTTGCGATCTTTTCCCCGATGACCTGCCTCATGCGTTGCAACCACAGTTAAGCGTTAACTACATAACGTCGCATGACGGTAGCACGCTGTACGATTTGACGGCGTACAACGAAAAACGAAACTGGGCCAACGGAAATAACAACACCGACGGAGCCCTTGAATACAGTTGGGATTGTGGTTGGGAAGGAGACGACGGAACGCCATCAGAGATCTTGCAGCTTCGCAAACAGCAAGTCCGCAACTTTTTCTGCTTGCTGATGCTGTCTAACGGAACGCCAATGTTCCGGATGGGAGACGAATTTCTTCAAACCCAACGCGGAAACAACAACCCGTACAACCAAGACAACGAGACGAGCTGGCTGGACTGGGATCGACGCAGCGAGCATGCGGACATCTTCAACTTCGTCCGCGAGGTAATCTCCTTCCGCAAATCCCATCCGTCGATTAGCCGTTCGCGTTTTTGGCGGGGCGATGTTCGATGGTACGGAACGGGGCATTTGGTCGATATGTCCTTGGAATCGAGACAACTCGCCTACTGTTTGCATGGCGAATCACAGGACGATGCAGACATCTATGTCATGATCAATGCGGGGCGCGATTCGGTCGAATTTGGAATCCAAGAGTGGGCGTTCGAGAAGTGGCGTCTCGCCATCGATACCTCGCGCACGTCACTGAGCGAACTTTCCGACGACCCCGCAAATCAATGCGTTGCATCTCCAACATGGAACGTCAACGCTCGATCCATTTGCGTGCTTGTCGAACGGTGAAGCTTTCCTTGTTCCGCCCGTTAACGCTCGTCAGCACCATTTACCGAATCTGGTACGGGGGATTCTCTTTCCAAACACCTGGCCCGCGTAGGTTTGGCCGACTGCTTGCTGGTTACCTGGCTAAATCAACCGATTCAAAAACTGCTAGGCTTGTCCGCACGTGAGCATCTTCAACTTGAGCGATGGAGTTCAAATCGACATTCGCCTGTTGAATAGATTTCGATATCAGCCGAGACTCTTGTTGCTGGCGGGCTGGGAAATGAAGCCCCCTTTGGGATCGGTCCTCGGTTCAGTCATCTTGGTCAGTAAGTGGCTGAAGGGATCAACGAATCTTTCGCGAAAGTTCTCCAGCGTTGGACGACGCACAACAACCGCCGGGCAGAAAATATGAACAATCGTTTGCAACTGGGAATCGCAGGGCTTGCCATCGTTGCGATCACGCTGCACCTGTGGTTGCGTTTTGGGATGACGATTGACGGCGATGTCGCGGGCGTCGCAATTCGTGATTTTCCGTTGTTGATCGCACTCGTTCTGGGCGGCGTTCCTCTGGTTTGGAACCTGTTGGTCAAACTATTTCGAGCCGAATTTGGATCGGATTTGTTGGCCGGCATCTCAATCGTGACCGGCGTGCTGCTGGGAGAATATCTGGCCGCCACGATTGTCGTCTTGATGCTATCCGGTGGGGAAGCATTGGAATCTTATGCCGTACGCAGCGCTTCGTCGGTGTTGCGTGCACTGGCCAATCGAATGCCGGCCATCGCGATTCGACAGGTTGGTGACACAACGGAAGAGATCCCACTGGATGAGATTGCTATCGGCGATACCGTATTGATTTTGCCACACAAAGTCTGCCCGGTGGATGCCACGGTCGTGTCAGGTCGCGGCACCATGGACGAGTCGTATCTGACTGGCGAACCGTATCGCATGTCCAAAACGCCCGGCTCACTGGTGCTCTCCGGTGCAATCAATGGAGATTCGGCGCTGGTGGTTCGAGCGGACAAGCGAGCTGTCGATTCGCGTTACGCCAAAATCATGGAGGTGATGGAGTCGTCACAGCAAAACCGTCCGAAGATTCGTCGGCTCGGCGACCAGCTTGGTGCCTTCTACACACCGCTGGCGGTTTTGATCGGCGTTGCTGCTTGGGTGGCAAGCGGCGACCCGGTGCGATTCCTTTCTGTGATGGTGGTCGCCACGCCATGCCCTTTGTTGATTGCCATACCGGTTGCAATTCTCGGTGCGATCTCTCTGTCGGCTCGGCGTTCGATCATCATTCGCGACCCTTCGGTCTTGGAGCAAGTCGATCGCTGCAAGACGATGATCTTTGACAAAACGGGAACGCTGACTTACGGCCGACCCAAGTTGGTCGAGCAATTAGTTGATCCCAATCAGGATGCGGCTCGTGTACTGACGTTGGTCGCCAGTCTCGAGCGTTACTCGAAGCATCCATTGGCAGAGGCAATCGTTTCGGCCGCCGCACAAAGCGAAACGTCATCATCAGATACCTTGCTCAGCGTTTCCGAAATCAGCGAACCTCCCGGTGCGGGACTTCGCGGAATCGTCGATGGCCACGAAATGCAAATTACCAGCCGCAAAAAACTGCTTGCCAAAGGCGGCGGCTGGGCGGAACGCTTGCCCGAACAAAGTGGCGGGTTGGAATGCGTGATCCTGATCGACGGAGAATACGCAGCCACCTATCGGCTACGCGATTCACCGCGAAGCGAAGGCCATTCATTTGTCGATCACTTGGATGATCGCCATGGCGTCAATCGAGTCATCTTGTTGTCTGGTGATCGCACGTCGGAGGTGCAATATCTAGGCGAACAAGTTGGTATCACCGAATGCCTGGGCGATCAAAGCCCCGAAGACAAACTTCGATTCGTGACCGAGCAAACCAAGGCGGCCAAAACTGTTTTCGTCGGGGACGGAATCAACGATGCTCCTGCGTTGATGGCCGCAACGGTCGGCATCGCGTTCGGACAAAATAGTGATGTGACCACGGAAGCTGCCGGTGTGGTCATTTTGGATTCGTCGCTCGCCCGTGTGGACGAGCTGATGCATATCAGCCGGCGGATGCGAAGAATCGCTCTGCAAAGCGCTGTCGGTGGCATGACGCTAAGTGTGATCGGAATGCTGATCGCCTCCGCTGGGTATCTTCCGCCGGTCGCGGGTGCGATCGCTCAAGAAGCCATCGATGTGGTAGCGGTGCTGAATGCGTTGCGGGTTGCTTGGGCTCCAAAATCTCTGACCGATTTCTAATGCTTCCCCGGATTCAAAGCGAACGTTTGATCGGTGAAGCTTCGTTACCGCGTGATGATTGATTTTGGGCTCTTGCGTTTCAGCATCTTCGACTGTTGAACGTGAATGCCCACATTTTCGCGAGAACTATGCTTTGCCATTGATTCGAACTTGATCGGCCAATGTCCCGGCTTCGTCCCGTCCCGATGCGATGACGACTTTGCTTAGAGTTTTTCGTCTATGGTCCGTTGTTTTCGGGACGATGTGGCGAGGCGTCTCAATGTGATGGTCGCTTGAACGTTTTATCATTCATGCCGTCTTGTCATTGCTCTCCTGAATTGGGTTTCGGCTGGGGAAGTGCAATTCAACGGGGAACGTTTTGAGTTGTTGTGAATAGACGGGTATTAAATATCGTCTCAACGATTCGTCCTGCACCAGATTGGCATTCCGTTCCGTTGCGAAGCTGCGAGTTTGGGGAGTGGCTTGTTTGTCTGTTGTTTGACGCCCAGTAATAAATCCCCTTGCGATCTTTTTCTTGAGGTCCGCGCGAGTCCCAGTTTGGTTCTCGATCGTTTTGCACACATCCGACCAATCAACGGAGACTTCATGCATCGAAACGCTCCGGTGTGAGGCACCCAACCATTCAGGCGGCCACCGTTGGCGACCACGTGGTACAGATTAGCGGTTCGTCGTTTCGATCGAACTCGGCGAAGCGAATATTCTCGAGTGGGCAACCGCATTTCGCTGAAACGAGGACGAAGCTCGGGCGAACGTTTGCACGCTCGGACCAATGTCGCAAAACGATCTGCAAAATCATCGACTCGTTCCCAATCTGTGTATTCGTAGTCCTGTTCGAAGCTCGTTTCTTCCCCGGACCGCTGAGCAATTCGGTGCATGATTTGTCGTTTCAGCCATCCGTATTTGGAATACTTGAGAGCACCCGCGAAGCAGTCCATGACTGGTGGTATCCACTGTGTCGATTGCAAGAACTCGTTGGCCAACCTTTCTGCTTCGGCGCGTTCTTTTCGTTTCTTGCTCGCGGACGCCAAGCTCACCGAGAAAAATGCGGTTGGTATTTCGCGAAGAAATGCGAGATTGTGTTCGATGAAGAAGCGAATGCGAGGATCGTGGCGTCCAAAGTGCATTGGCGATCCAATCAGCACTGCGTCATACGCTTCGACTTGAATTTCAGTCGCCGAGTGTTGAACGACATCCAAGACATCGCTTGGCATGGAATGTTCTAGCAAGCGTCGATGGATTCGTTCGGCAATCTGTTCTGTTTGTCCTTCGTGTGACGCGAAGACAATGAGGTTACGCATGATTGTTATCCAAGCTGTTGGGCGATGCCGTAAATGGTGCGTGGCTTCATCCAGATTGCCTTCTGGATTAGATCGAATGCTTTGGTGGTGCCAAAGGTTCGACCGGACCGTTGTGAATCAACGTCAATTGTTCGTGCGACACAGATCGCTACCGTCTTCGCGCTCCTGCGTATTCAGCCTCGATGTCTCGCACTGAGTTTGGTTCGCAGTTTGCGTACCCAGCATCCCGGGAAATAGGAGGAAAAGCGATTCTCGCTCACCCGCGTGCTTTGTTTTTGAAAGCGTTTTCAATGGCGTCGCTGAAAACAACCGCTTTCGCGTTTCCGTCGTTTGTAACTGAACTGCAGGCTCAGCACGAACCGGTGAATGATTTTCCATGCAAACGATTCCGCAGTGATGAACAATCCGGAAATCACTGCACATCTCAGTGTGCATCAACGCACTCTCTCTCTGCGTATTCGTCCACGCACTTCCTCTGTGTGGTGCCACCCACCAAAAAAAGCTGGCTGACAGAAACTCGTTGTTCGCCGAATGACAACTGCCATGCTGCAGGCACCCAATTGAATTCCCCATTTCTTTTGAATGGTGCCATCCACTTAAAGTTCCACCTACCAAAGCGCCGATCCGGCAGGTGTCTGCTCTATCGACAGTCCATCGCTGACGGAGCCGCTCCGGTCGTCATGCACTTCCGCCATTCAACTTTCAGCCGGGTTTGATACCCGCCTCATGCTTGCGAATGAGTCCCAGAGTTTGCTGGGAGTGAACCGTTAACCGGTTCTTTTCAGGCTGACCGAGGACCTCCGTTGGCTACTGGTTAGCTAACGAATGCTTGCCGCGGTTTGTGGAGATGAGGATCGGGAGACGCGAGGCAATTTGGGACGTCGCCATCGTTTGCCGTTTGCTGATTCATTGTGCACAAACTGCCAACGCAGAACGTCGCTTTTGGCAGGTCTGATTGAGTTCAGTCTTGTGATTGTCAGGAGAGGTTGCAGGTGATTCCTGAAGGTTGATTCGTTGGGATTAGCCAAAGCAACCCGCTGCTTGGACTTGACCGCGGTGATGGTGGCGACCGGTGCGTTCAGCGTCCGCCTTGAGTGAATCAGGACGGCCGATGCAGCTCGTTTTACCGAAATACTTCTGCCAATCCCACACCAAATCACGCCACATCGAAGCCTCAATTCCGATCTCGGACAGAGTTTTTGCGAGACGCTCGGGCAATTTGCCGGCTTGGTTGACAACCGCCTGGGCTGCCGTCCAGTCCAGCAGTCGTTTGTAGTCACTCCAGCGAATGTTCAAGAATCCGCGGTCACTGCTGCGAAATCCTTTGGTGTGCATTTGTGGTTCATTCGAGAGATCCGATTCGCGTAGTGTCAAAGGACTCAACCATTCATCACGTCGAATGCGTTTGCCGGTTGGATTGCGCCGTTTCGCCTTGCGTTTTTGTTGAAGGGCTTCGACTGGTGTCTTTCGGATTTCACGACCGGCTTTTTCGGTGGGAATCGGCTTGAGGTCAAATGCTGCAGAAGGGATTCGTTCACCTTTTCGAGCTTCGATCCGATCGTAAGCGCTGGTGTGTGGGCTTGTCTCAGGCGTTTCCGACATAGCGGCGCGGACCGGGTTCAGATCAACGTACATGCTGCACGCGAGCAAACCAGCTTCGTCGACGATTCGTTGTGCCTTGAAGCGACCTTCCCAGAACCTGCCGGTGCACTCGTCCTGTTTGTTCGCCATCCTAGCAATCGGCTCCGCTAAGGCTCGCATGAACCAGGAGATGTCAGACAAGCGACTTCGGACTTCGGCCAGTCGCTCTTTGTTGCGAACCAGCATCTGAACGTCGTTTTCGGTGGGTTCGGCCAAGTGTTCTTCCATGCGACGCCCTGGAAAGACACGCAGCCACCGAATGGCAACGTCCTCGTCAGTCCACTGGGCACAAACATCCGGACGATTGCGGAGGATCTGGTGCATGTGGTTGCTCATGATGGCATAGGAAAGCACATCGACTGCAAAAACTGAAGCGAGAGCTTCCATCCGTCGGCGAATCCAATCCTTGCGGAACGAGTAGTCCCTGCCACTCGCGTGGTCCAAACCCGCGAGAAACGTACGGCGGACGCATCGTTGGACCACGTGCACAATTCCAACTTCAGCGGGATCAAACTGTTCACATCGTTGAGGCCGTGGCATCGCTCGGTTCTCCAAGGAATCGTCAAGAGAAAGACATCATACGCAAAGCGGCAGTTTAGTCAACAGGATGGTGGGTGGCACCATACGGAAGGGAAGGGGAGAGAGTTTGGGGATTCAACGAAAAAGCGGCGGGCTCTTGAGAGAGCGCCGCCGCTTGTGATGGATTGGTCGTGTTTGCCGAGTCAATGGTTCAACGTTCGGCTTGCTTCATGAAACGGATGCTTCGTTTTAGTTGGCGTTGCGGTTGATCGGTTCCTCAACGACAAAGGCTTTTGGGAAGTCGGCGGCATCGGAACCGCCTTGTTCTGACCAGCGTTTGTTGTTTGATCCACCGCGAGGTTGGTTCATGGGGATGTCCATCCCACCCTCGTCTCCGAGCATCGCGTAGAGCTGATCTTCCATCTCCTTGGCGACTGATTTGTAGTCCGGATCGTGAATCAGATTGTTCAGCTCGTCGGGATCGGTTTGCAAATCATACAATTCGTCGGTGTCCCAAAGCCCGTAGTAGGTGATGTATTTGAAGCGATCACCTCGCAAGGCAAACTGGGTGGGGGTTTGCGGGAAGTTCTTTTCCCAGTAGTAGACGTACAAAAAGTACTTCCGCCAATCGGCGTCGCGATTGTTGGGTAGATCAAGGAAGCTTTGACCATCCATGTATTCCGGTGTCTGCAAACCTGCGGCGTGCAAAATGGTCGGTCCGACGTCGATGTTTCCAACGACGTTTTCGATTGGTTGGCCACCGTCGAACAGATTGGGGCATTGCATCAGCATCGGAACGCGAATCGAGGCTTCGTAAGAGACACGTTTGTCAATCAATCCGTGCTCGCCCCACATGAACCCGTTGTCGCCCATGTAAATGATCAACGTGTCATCATGGATTCCCATGTCCTTGAGCTGCTGTAGCACACGGCCAACGCTGTCATCGACAGCCAACACTGATTCGCAATAGCGACGGTACAGATAGTCCAGTCCCTTGTCGCTGTGGTACGAGAAATCAATTCCGTGCCAGCTGTTTTTCTGATCACGGACCCAGCGGGGCGTGTTTTTGTCAGCGGATAGTTCTTTTCCCGTCGGCAAAAAACTGAGGTCTTCATCCGCATAGCGACCCTGGTGTCGTTCAGCGGGAGTGAAATTGGAATGGACAGCCTTGTGAGACAGGTAGAGAAAGAATGGCTCGTCGTCGTCGCGTTCTTTCAACCAGTCCACTGCGTAGTCGGTCAATTCATCGGTGATGTAACCCTTTTGCTTCACTCGTTCGCCGTTGACGTTGAGCGTGTACTTGGGACCGGGCGGCAAATAATTTCCTTGCCCACGAAAACTGACCCAGTGGTCAAAGCCCGGACGCGGGTCGTCGTGATGCCCGCCCATGTGCCATTTTCCGACAAAAGCGGTGTCGTATCCGGCTCGTTGCAAATACTGCGGAAAGAACAACGTGCCGTCAGGTACCAAACGGTTGTTGTCGATCACGCGGTGCTTGTGGGTGTACAAACCAGTCAAGATGGACGCACGGCTGGGTGAGCACAAGCTGGTCGTGACAAACGCGTTCTTGATATGCGTGCCGTTGGCCGCGATCGAATCCAAGTTTGGGGTTTCTAGGAACGGGTGACCAGCACAACCCATCGCGTCAAATCGATGGTCATCGGTCAAGATGAAGACCACGTTGCGTGGCTCAACTCCATCGCGTTTGGGTGTTTGAGGAAGCTCGTCGGCAGCTTGTCCAACGGCTCCGCTGATAGCCACGCCTAGCAACGCGGGAAGAAACGAGCGGACTAGTGAAAGTGCGGTTTGCATGTTCGACAATTCTTTGGGGCGAGGATGTGGGGAGGCCGCCATTGTAGTCGAATTGCGGGGCGAATTTCGCTGTCACGAAAGCGAACGAATACGGATCAATACGAACTCGTTTGCTGAACGACCAATATGCAGTTGAGCAATCTTGGGCCAAGCCATCCAAGACCGATTACTGACGCCCAGCGGCATCCCAAATCGCTTGGTCTGCTTCTTGAATGATCGGATCAAATTGCTCGAGCTCGACCGCGTTGTTGCCTTGTTCGTGTTTGCGAAACAGAAACAAATAGGTCTCGTTTTGCGGTCGATAACGATGGAAGAAAAACTCGTTTTTGCGAGCGATCGCTTCCAGCAACAACTCCCGTTCGGGGCTCTCGGTCAACTCTCTCGTGACCGCAAGATTGGACGTTGCATCATCACCCGTCACTGATTCATTCAGCAAAGCGGTTGCCAGCAGATGTGCCAATTCGCGATAGCCGACGTTGTTGGGAAGCATGCGATCGTCTGTTAACTGTTGATCGCTAGGTTTCCAATTCAATTCCACCAATGCCAGCGATTGGGCTCGTGCGACATTGCGTAGCATTTGCTCAAACGCTTCCAGCCCCGACTCATAGTTGGGGCGCCGGTCACCGGGCATCGCCACAGGAGTGAGCAAGATGACTCGTGTTTGTCGTTGCTTCAGGTCATCCACCAGCCTCATCAAGTCTGTTTGGATTCGTTCGGAGTCCTCAGCAAACTTGCCTGCTTCGGATTGTCCGTACCAAATCAAGGCAACGGTCGGATCGGCTGCATCAATGTCTGCTAGACGCCTAGCGCGTCCGGCTTCGATGTTGTCGAAACGTTTGCGCGCGATGGCCGAAACCGTGTCCCCGGACCAGCCCAGATTGCGGAACGACAATTTCCAATCGGGGCGTTGTGTCTGCAGGGCTGCTTCTAATTCGTCACGCGGTTGCATGCGTTCGACGAAAGTGCCACCGATGACTGCCACCCGGTCGTTTGGGCGAAGCAGCGAGCTGCCTTCTTCGGCCATCGAGGTGCTGCCACACGCTCCAATGAGAAACGCAAACAAAACGAGAGCCGAAATCTTCTTTGCCATGGAACCTTCCTCTGTGTCCAATTCGTCGTTGCCTCGCACGAATCGATACAAGCATCCACCCGCGATCGCACCCACAATGGGCGCGGTCAAATACAACCAGAGCAGATTGTAGTGGCTGGACATCACAGCGGGACCCAGGCTGCGAGCCGGATTCATGGAAGCTTTAGTGAGTGGTCCGGCAACGAAGGCTTCCATTGCAATCGTGGCACCGACCGCCAAGCCTGCGGTGATCGATTTTTCCTTTGCGCCAGTGGACACGCCGAGCACCACCCACATCAAAATCGTCGTCATCATGAACTCCACCGCCCAAGCCGATCCTGTTGGCAAGGATGCCATTGTTGCGCCCAATTTGACGTCGTCCACGCCAAACACGATTCCCAGCGAACCGGCGGCAAGCAAAGCACCGACGCACTGGGCGACGACGTAGGCCGCAGCGTCAACAATCGGAAAACGACCGACGCTGGCAAACGCGATCGATACAGCGGGGTTCATGTGAGCCCCTGATAAATCACCGATGGAATAGATCATCGTCATCACAATCAATCCCCAAACGGTCGCCACACCGACATGAGTCAGCATGCCAGTTTGGTTGTCAACGACCATTGCACCGCAGCCGATCAGCACCAAGCAATAGGTGCCAATGACTTCGCAAACGCATCGTCGAGTCAAAGAGAGTTGCATCGCTGGTAATCAAGCTCGGGTGGTCGGGAGGGGAACGACGTCTTCGATGGAATGGGCATCGACGCGTAGCATCAGCAATCGATCGATTCCGAGAGCAACGCCGCTGCATGCGGGCAAGCCTTGCCGCATTGCTCGCAACAATGTTGTCTCGACGGCCAAGGCGGGGCGGCCATGAGCCATTCGAATTTGATTGTTGTGTTCGTAGCGTTTCTTCAGCTCGTCAGCGTCCAGCAGTTCGTCGTAACCGTTGGCAAGTTCAACGCCGCGGTAGAACAGTTCGAATCGTTCAGCACACTGAGGGTCATCTTGGCAAGGTTTGGCCAAAGCGGCTTGAGTCAGCGGGTACCGAGTTAAAATGGTTGGCGTGTCGTTGGCAAAAACCGGCTCGATCCGCTCGCTTAGCAAGACGTCCAATAAAGCGTCGCGATCGAGTCCGATCGACTCGGCAAGCGATGAGTCCATCTCATCGACCAAACCATGCAGGTCAACGATGGGGACTTCAATCGGATCGAACCCCAGATGTTTCGCAAACGCGTCGCGGTAGGTCACCGTTTTGAACGACGGCGATTGGAGTACTTCGACGGCCAAGTTGCCCAGCAACTCGATCGCGGATGCCGCATCTCCGCCGACTTCGTACCACTCCAGCATCGAAAATTCGACGTTGTGTCGAGCCCCGGTTTCGCCCTTTCGAAACACCGGCGTGATCGCGTAGATCGACGGAGCCCCCTCCGCTAGCAAACGCTTCATGGCGGATTCAGGGGACGTCTGCAAATAAAACTTCGTCGGGGAATCAAGCTCGCCGAATAGTCCGACCTGAGACGATTCGACCTCAATCGGATCCAAAAAAGCGTCAACAACGCAGTCGCGACTCAAGCACGGCGGTTGGACTTCGATGAACCCTCGATCGTCAAAGAACCGTCGAATTTCACGAAGCATCTCGGCTCGCTGTCTCAGCCGGACCGCCAAACTCGGTTTGGACGAAGCGTTCATTTCGCTTCTGGTCGTATTTTTGCCTTGCTGATTGCCTCTCAACAATCCGGCAGCGGTCACCTCGCGGACCGAATCGGCATCGATTTCAGACGAGAACGCGGATGGATCTGGCATGGACGACAGGCGAACGAGGCTTGCAGGTGACGGAAGTGGCGAACCGACGGCCAAGAATATGCTCAATGCGAGCGTTTTCCACCCGGTCAATCGCGGTGCACACCCCAAGAATATGGGCATCCAAAGAACAATTACACAACCGTTACACGCTTTTACACGACACGTGACGTCGAAACCGTCCAGCGTTGCTATTCTTCCGGCGGAAACGAGACGTCGGTCATCTTTTGGCTGCGTCCCACGACTTATTTAACGCACCACGAGACCAGGATCGTTCTCTGATGTCGACCGTTGTTGAACCCAAGAAAAACCGTGGCCCAGGCAAGAGCAAGGGCAACGCTGACCAACCCAACACCCACGTACCTGAATCCACGACGTTGGAATTGCCTCAAACCGGCGGAAAGCTGCGTTTGGATCAACCACAAGCCGAAGACGCTGACGGTTTCTCGTCGCTGGTCGCTCAGAAGGCTGCCAAGAAACGCGATTTGGCAAAACCAACCAAAGCAGACCGAGTCCGAGCATCCAACATCAGTTGGTGGGCCGTCGGATGGTTGGCGATGGCTCACATCGTTTGCTTGGCCGCACCGTTCACATTCACGTGGACCGCTTTGATCACCGCTTTGGTGTTGCACTGGGTCGCTGGCAGCCTCGGGATTTGCCTCGGCTATCACCGCTTGCTGACCCACACTGGCATGAAGACTTACAACTGGGTGCGATACGCGTTCGCTGCCATTGGCTGTTTTGCCGGAGAAGGATCGCCTCTTGATTGGGTCGCCGACCACCGAAAACACCACGCACACAGTGACCTCGAAGGTGATCCGCACTCGCCTCACGACGGTGGAATTTGGAGTCACATTTTCTGGCTCGCTTTCCACACGCACAACGGTGACCGCGACGCTTATCTGACTCGTTGGGTTCCTGACCTGTACAAAGACCCAGCGATGCGAGCCTTTGACATGTTGTTCCTGCCAATTCACATCGTTGCTTCGTTTGCCTTGCTCGGCATCGGCTATGCTTTCGGCGGTTGGGAACTCGGCGTCTCGATGTTGGTTTGGGGCATGTTCGTCCGCTTGGTCGCTGTTCTGCATGCGACTTGGATGGTCAACAGTGCATCGCACATGTGGGGCTACCAGAACTACGAAACCACCGACGATAGCCGCAATAACTGGTTGGTCGCGATCGTGGCTTACGGTGAAGGCTGGCACAACAACCACCACGCTTACCCACGTATGGCCAAGCACGGTCACAAGTGGTGGGAATTCGACATCACTTGGCAAGCGATCAAACTGCTCCGAGCCGTGGGACTGGTTTGGGATGTGGTCGATTACCGCACCGTTGCTGAAAAGAAGGCTCGCGACGCAAAGCAATCCGCCGCAGCTTAGTGCTTCGAAGTCGGATCGAGTTCGGTCCGATCCATCGCGACGCAAAGTCAAATCACGAAAAGCCGACCTTTCACGAGGTCGGCTTTTTTCGTGCGCCGACGCAGCTCAGGTGCAGATGGCAGCTGTTCGATCTCTTCGCGTCAGATGAAATGCCGAGCTCGTATTTGAACGACCCGTAGTTTTTTGACGGAATGTCAAAAATGACATCTTGTCAAAAAGAGGCGTTGGACGATCATGGGAGTATGAACCAAGCGACCATTGAAAAAGCGACGGCGAGCATGACGCCGAAGCAACTCGAGATTCAGCAACGAGAATCACGCATTCTCGATAAAGCCTTTCCGATGCTGCGAAGCGGCGGAGTTGGCGCAATCAATATGAACGCCATCGCGAAAGAGATGGGGTGCACTCGTGGCACGATCTACAACCATTTCGCCAACAAAGAAGAGATTTTGCTCGCGCTCGCGACGCGGTCGGTTCGCCGTCGAATTGCGTTGTTCCAGTTTGCGATGGAAAGCCAAGCGGAGTCTCGCGACCGTTGTGCGGCGGTTGGAATTGCGGTCGAAGTTTATGCCGACTACATGCCCGACGAATTCGCGATCGAGCAAATCATTCGGCACGACGTCGTGTGGCAAAAGACATCCGAAGGCAGACGTGATGTGTTGTCGGATTGCGAGCAATTGTGCATTGGTTCGCTCGGCCAAGTAGTGCAAGCCGCTATTGAAGTGGGTGATCTAAAGCCGCAACGTGGTCAAACGGCGTCGGAACTGACTCAGCAACTGATCTTCGGCCTGTGGTCGCTCAGCTACGGTGGATTGGTTTTGGAAGCGACCAGTCCATCGCTGAAAGCGGCTGGGATTGATGACGCGCGAATGACCATCCGCCGCAACGGAAACCTTTTGCTGGACGCTGTTGGTTGGCAACCGCTTTTCAACGCTCGTCGATACAACGCTTGGTCAAAACGCTTGCGTCCAGTGTTGATCGAAACCGCAAAGAAGATTCGGCAATTGCCTTGCAATAGCGAACAAGATTTTGCCCTCGCCACTGAGTCCGCATCATGAACGCACCATCGCACTCCATCCAACGACGCTCATTTTGGAACGCTCGGTCATTCGGGGTGATTGCCTTCGTTGTGGTGATCGGAGCGGTTCTATCGGCTGCGTTTGGACCGGGTGTCATCGGGTTGGATCCCGCTCCGGCAGACGACGGATCGATTGGGTTGGAAACGCCGCGTCTGCATGTTCGCGTGGTTCAAGCCCAATCGATTGAAGGTCCGGAGTTGTTCCACCGATACCGCGGTGATGTCATCGCTCGTCGCGATAGTTCACTCGCGATGCGACGCGGTGGACGATTGCAGGATGTTGCCGTCCACGAAGGCGATCTGGTCAATCGCGGCGATGTTTTAGCGCGGATCGATGTTGCCGATCTGCATGCCGCTGCCGCATCCGCCGACGCGGAAATTGCAGCGGCGGAGGCTGCGTTGGAAGAGGCAACCGCGGGGCCTCGGTACCAAACCATTCGAGCAGCCGAAGCCAGAGTTCAGCAACTCGAAGCCCAATGGACCGCTGCGAAAAATCGATTCGAGCGTCAGCGATCCCTGCGTAGTCGCGGAGCCGGAACGCAGCAAGAATATGACGATGCCAAATTCGCCACGGATGCTCTCGCCGCAAATCAAATGTCGGCGAAGGCTGAGCTTGATGAGCTGAAGGAAGGAACGCGGCAAGAACAAATTGCGGCCGCGAGGGCAAGATTGCAATTGGCGAAGGCTGCTCGTCAGCGCGTCGAAGTGGATTTGTCCGACAGCCAAATTGTGGCTCCATTTGATGGGGTGATTGCATCAAGGTTGTTCGATGAGGGATCGATCATCGGCCCCAATCAACCCGTTTTGCGAATCTTGGAATCGCCGCCGGTCCACGCGACGTTTGGAGTTCCAGCCGATGTTTCGGATTTTTTGAAACTGAACGATCGGTTGCGTGTTTCCGTTGGCGAAGCCGGACCCGACAGTTCTCAACCGGCTCGTGTGATTCGTATGCAACCGCAGATCAATCCCGTCACGAGGACTCGCGTTGTCGAAGTGGAGCTGGAAGCCGACGACACAGTCGCTGCGGCCGAGTCCATTGGCTGGATCGGCAAGACAGCAACCCTTTGGGTGCCTTGGGCGAAGACGCGAACGCAGCAAGATGATTGGATCGCACACAACGATGGAGTCGACCGGGTGCCGATTTGGGTGCCAACATCCGCCTTGGTTCGTGGTGTCCGAGGATTGTGGTCGGTCTATGTAGCCGAACCCACGCTGGGTTCAGATTTAAGTGCTGACTCCGCCAACACCACACTTGATGGTAATGACACAAACGTCGTCGCCATCAGTCGAAGAGATGTCAAAATCATTCGAACCGCCGGCCAGATGTCCTTGGTTTCAGGGTCGGTTGCGGGAACGGAGGCGATTGTGGTGGAGGGGACTCAGCGGGTTGGACCGGGAGTCCGTGCGGTTGCGGTTTGGGAATCGGAAGCGTCTTCGTTGTCATCTCAAGAGACGGCAGCACGATGAGCGAGCAGGTTTCTTCCGTGAAGGACAACATGGTTTCCAATCAGACTTGGTTGGAACTTGCTGCGAAACGGTTTTTCAACGACCGGCGTTTGCTTGTTCTGATCCTTGCATTGATCTTGGTCGCGGGGCTGAGCAGCCTGGCGATTTTGCCGCGAATGGAAGATCCAGTTCTGGCCCGTCGTGTGGCGTTGGTCAACACTCGATTGCCCGGTGCGGGCGCCGAACGCGTCGAAGCGTTGATCACGGAGAAGATCGAAGACCGACTGCGAGACATTGAAGAAATCAAAGAGCTTCGATCGGTAAGCCGTGTTGGAATCAGCACCGTTTCGATTGAACTTCACGACGAGGTGACCGAAACGGATACGGTTTGGTCGCGGGTGCGAAGCCGGATTGAAGATTCGCTCCCCAGTTTGCCGCCCGGTGCATCGCGTCCCGAATTTGATGAGTTGGATGTTCGCGCTTATGCCTTGATCGTTGGGCTGACCTGGCACGGTGACGGTCCCGCGGACACCAGGTTGCTGCGGCGTTTGGCGATCGACCTGCAAGACCGAATGCAGAATGTGACCGGCACCGATTCGATCGATCGGTTTGGCGATCCTGGAGAAGAAATTGACGTACGGTTGGATCCACGCAGGCTAGCGGCGATGGGATTGACTCCGTCGGACGTGGCGTCGCGATTGGCGTCGTACGATGCGAAAGGGACCGCTGGTCAGTTAAGAAACGCTCCGATGCAAATGCTGATCGAAGTCGGCAACCAATATGATGCGACCGAGCACATTGCCTCGATCCCCATTCGTTCCGGCGACGGAATCGACATTCGGCTCGGTGAACTCGCGCAAATTCAGCTGGCTGTGCCGGATCCGCCGGCAACGGCTTCGTTGATCGAGGGTCACGAAGCGGTTGTGTTAGGCATGATGGTTCGTCCTTCCTATCGAATTGACACGTGGACCGAGGATGCGGAAGCCGTTTTGGCTGAAGTCGCTCTGACGTTACCTGATGGTGTTCGTCTCGACACGGTGTTGCGGCAACGTGATTATGTGGACGATCGTTTGAAGTCTTTGACCGGCAATCTATTGATGGGGGCCATCGCCGTCGCTTGCGTGATTTGGTTGTTGATGGGGTGGCGATCAGCATTGATTGTGACGCTGACATTACCACTCGCCAGCTTGATGGTCTTGTTTGGGTTGCGTGTCGTTGGCATTCCAATTCATCAGATGTCGATCACCGGTCTGATCATTGCGTTGGGCTTGTTGATCGACAATGCGATCGTTGTGGTCGATGAGGTGCAGGCTCGTTTGCGGAGCGGCATGTCGCCTTCCAATGCGATGACGAGCAGCGTTTCTCACTTGGCAATTCCATTGCTCGGTTCGACGCTCACGACCGCACTCGCGTTTGCACCAATCGCTTTGATGCCCGGGCCAGCAGGTGAGTTTGTGGGCTCGATTGCGATCAGCGTGATCATGGCAATCACGTCATCGTTGTTCTTGGCTTTGACCGTCATTCCAACGATCGCATCGCGAGTCCTGGCCAGTTCTTACAGCGTGGTTGAGAGCGAAATTCGGTCCTCTGCACCCCGGCTTCGGTGGTGGACCAATGGAATTCGATTGCCGCGGGTGACTCGAATGTTTGAATCCGTCGTTCGCTTGTCGGTGCGGCGTCCTGCGATCGGGCTGGCTATTTCTTTCGCATTGCCTGTGCTCGGTTTCGGTCTGGCTCAAACATTGGAAGAACAGTTTTTCCCACCCAGCTCACGCGATCAATTTCATATCACCGTGGAAGGCGACGCGACATCGTCTTTGGCGACAACACGAAAGACCGCGGAAGTGGTCGACGCGATGGCCCGTGAGATGGGGGCCGAACGGATCGACTGGTTCTACGGCGAAAGTGCTCCGCAGTTTTACTACAACGTGATCGCGAATCGACGCGGCACCGCGAACTTCGCACAGGCGCTCGTGCGAATGCCTGAAGGTCAAACGCCCACTCCGGTCATCCGCGAATTACAGAAGCGACTGGACCAACGCATTCTTTCCTCCCGCGTGTTGGTGCGGCAGCTTGAACAAGGTCCTCCTTTCGCTGCCCCAATCGAAGTCCGATTGTTTGGCCCCGACTTGAACGTGCTGCGTCAGATTGGTGAAGACGTCCGCGCACGTTTGACTCGGATGGATCACGTGGTTGCGGTTCGAACGGATCTAGCGGAAGTCTTGCCGCAACTGACACTGGATATCGATGATGCAGCGAGTGCTCGCGCTGGGGTGACGCCGAGTGAGGTCTCTCGCCAGCTTTCAACCGCGTTGGAAGGCCAGCGTGGTGGCAGTGTTTTACAAGGCAACGAAGAACTGCCGATCATCGTTCGTGTTCAGGCCGATGATCGAGGCGACTTGGCCAGTCTCGAGAGCATGGACTTGGTACTCGCCTCAAGGGTTTCTTCAGAGGGTGACCTTTCTCCGGCTCAGTTGATTCCCGTTTCCGCGTTCGCGACAACGAAGCTGCAGCCTGAATCGGCTGCGATTCCGCGGCTGAATCGGCGGCGAATGAACGAAGTCGCTGCTTTTTTGGATGCGGGTGTGCTTCCTAGTTCTGTTCAGCGTCGGCTGGAAGCGGATTTGGAATCGGATCCGTTGGAATTGCCCGCCGGTTATTCAATGGAATTCGGCGGTGAAGCGTCTAAGCGGGATGACGCGGTCGGCAATCTTTTTTCGACGGTCGGTGTGTTGGCGGTTTTGATGCTGGCAACGCTGGTGTTGTCGTTCAGTTCGTTTCGGATGGCAGGCATCATTTCGGTGGTCGCCGTCCTGTCGATCGGCTTGGCGATGGCTGCACTTGCGATCAGTGGTTATTCGTTCGGATTCATGGCGATCATCGGCACCATGGGGTTGATCGGTGTCGCCATCAACGACTCGATCGTGGTGTTGGCGGGAATTCGAGCCAATCCGAAAGCGTCCGCTGGCGACATCGAAGCAACGGTTGCGGAAACCATGCACACGTCTCGGCATGTGGTCGCGACGACACTGACAACCATGGCGGGCTTCACGCCGTTGATTCTGGATGGTGGAGGTTTCTGGCCACCGATGGCGGTTTCGATTGCCGGAGGCGTCGCCGGGGCAACTTTGTTGGCGTTGGTCTTGGTTCCGACGCTTCATCAGCGATTGCTACGAGCACCCTGCGGCGAAGAGCGTTCCGCAGTCACGGTCTGAACGCCCGCGTGTAGATGCTAGCGTCCATGAATAGGACCTAGCCCTCGCGGGACGAAAACGATGCCGAACGACAGGTTGTGATTTTGGTCGAAGGCTCGTATTGTCCGGCCAGTTTCTTTCCTTGGGGCTTCGGAGACCATGAACCCAATTCTCGTTCTCCTGTGTGTGATTGCCTTGGGCCTGCTGGTTGGCCGCGTTTCTTTTCGCGGCATCTCGCTGGGCACATCAGCGATCCTGTTTGTCGCTTTGCTTGCCGGGCATTACGGATGGACCATTCCAACCGGCTTCGGAACGCTTGGTTTGGCGTTGTTTGTCTACTGCGTCGGAATCTCGGCCGGGCCCACTTTCTTTCGCGGTCTTGCGTCACACGGCCGAGCCATGGCGATCACCGGATCCGTCATTGTTTTGACCGGTGTCGCGGTGACGTGGACGAGCGCACGTCTGTTGGGATTGCCCGCCGAATTGGCTGGTGGGTTGATGGCCGGTGCGATGACCAGCACGCCTGCTCTTGGTGCGATCACCCAATCATCGAGCGATCCCGCTGCCGTTGCGGTTGGTTTTGGTGTCGCCTACCCGATCGGAATCATCGCGGTGGTGTTGTTCGTGCAAATCGCGATCAAGCTGTTTGCTAAACCAGGCGACAGCGATGGCACCGATTCCGCATCGGAAACATCGGGCCAATCGAGTGCCGAAATCGCCGAGTCCAACAGCATTGGAAGGCGAGTCGTTCGCATTGCCAATCCAGTTGTCTCGGGCAAGCGTCCCAGCGATATCGTCGCCTTCGCGGATTCGCCATGCCAGATGTCGCGAGTTCAACGAGAAGGTCGTTGGCGTCCCACGCCGCCGGACTACCAATTCGAGATTGGTGATGACGTCATGTTGGTTGGCGGAGCGTCTGAGATTCGCCGAGTGTCAGAAACACTGGGTGAATTGCAAGACACGGCGGAACCAGTCGTCGATGCGGATCGCGAACGTCGGTACGTCGTCGTGACATCACCGGAAATTTACGGTCGGACGCTCAAAGAATTGCGTTTGCGATCGAAATATGGTGTGACGATTGTTCGAGTCCAGCGTCACGATGTGGAATTCGTTCCGTCGGCCCGCACTCGCATTGAGTTTGGTGATGGCTTGGTCGCTGTTGGTGAACCGGATGCACTGGCAAAGATTGCAAACGCCGTCGGGCATCGCCCTCGCACGGTGAACGAAACCGATCTGTTGTCTCTTGTCGCTGGCATTGTGCTCGGAATCTTCGTCGGCAACCTGTCGCTTCAGATCGGCGAATTTTCGATGTCACTGGGAATTGCCGGTGGCCCATTGATGGTGGGGCTCATCCTTGGGCACTTTCGACGGCTCGGACCCATTCGGGGATCGTATCCTCCCGCAGCGATGCTTTTGATGACAGAAGGTGGCTTGGCGTTGTTTCTTGCGGATGCAGGATTGAACGCGGGTGCCAACGTTGTCGAGGTGTTGATGGAACGCGGAGCAATGCTATGCGTGGCAGCCGCAGCGATCGCGATCATTCCATTATTGGTTGGCTTCGCCGGATCAAGGTATTTCGGAGGCCGAACGTTGTGGCAATCGCTCGGTGCGACCTGTGGCGGAATGACGTCCACGCCGGGATTGGCTGTGTTGACGGGAGCGACCGATTCCAGCCAACCGGCAACCAGTTACGTCGCGGCTTATCCGGTTGCACTGGTCTTGATCACGGTTGCCGCACCATGGTTGGTCGAACTGATCGGCTGATCTGGTTACCAGAGATCTGTTTGCCTGAGTACAGATATGGTTACCAGAGTAGAGATCTAGTGAACTGAGTAGATCGGCACGATCATCGCCGCGTGATTTTCCACCGCGGCTTTGATGGACCAAGTGAAACGTCGAAGTCTGCTCTCACTCAGTCTCGGCCATGTCACGGGCGTGGTAGCTACTTCGCACAAAGGGGCCACTGGCGACCTTTTTGAATCCCATTGATTTGGCGATGTCGGCCAATTCATCGAATTCTTCTGGCGGAACATAGCGAACGACGGGCAAGTATTTCTCGCCCGGTTGCAGGTACTGGCCCAACGTCAGGAAATCGACATCGTGTTCGCGAAGATCTGACAGAGCGTCGAGCAACTCGCCTCGTTCTTCGCCCAATCCAAGCATCAAACCGCTCTTGGTTTTGACTTCGGCGTCGTAGCGTTTGACTTGCCGCATCATTTCCAACGTCCAAGCATAGTCACTCTTTGGACCGCGGACTCGGCGGTAAAGACGTGGCACGGTTTCCATGTTGTGATTGAACACGGTCGGTTTTGCTTCGATGACCCGAGCCAACGCTTCCTTGCAGTGCACAAAGTCAGGCGTGAGGACTTCGGTGGTCGCCCCGGTGCGTTCCCGAACTGCGATGACGCAGTTGTGGAAATGGTCGGCACCTCCGTCGGGCAAGTCATCTCGCGTGACGCTGGTGATGACAACGTGCTTCAGCCCCAATCGTTCGGCCGCTTTGGCGATGCGATCTGGCTCATCGACGGCGGGGGCAGCCGGTGGGCGTCCACGGCTGACGGCACAGAAACCACATGGGCGGGTACAAACATTCCCCAGAACCATGAACGTCGCCGTTTGCTGGCTGTAGCACTCCATCCGGTTGGGGCACTTGGCGTTGTCGCATACGGTTTCCAACCCGTATTCTTCCATCAACGAATCGGTCAAATGATTCGAGTTGGATTTGGGGATGGGCCGCTTGAGCCAACGTGGCAACCGTCCCGTCGAGCTGACGTCGGTGCCCGCAGGCATTTCTGGTTCGGCGACAACTGGCAATCGAAAAGCCATCGGCGTCTGTCCGGATGAAAGGCAAAAAATCAAAAATCAATGATCGGCAGCGAATCGAACCGTTCCGAGGAACCGTCCGTAACCCAAGCCGACTCTGGTCAGTGTAATGACCATTCATTGTAGTGGTCCGGGCGGAAATCGAAAATGGTCGCCCCATCCTGCTTTTGTGGGTTCCCGATACAATCACGACCATGTCAAAGAACAAAAGTAAAAAGCAGCCCACCTTGACTGAGGCTGGCGCAAAAAAAGCGGCCGGTAAGAAGTCTGGGAAGGGCAAAGGCAAAAACGCGAAAAAGAATCAACCGAACATCACGCCGGTCGCTGAAAACCGCAAAGCCAAGTTCCGTTACGAGATTCTCGACAGCGTCGAGTGCGGCATGATGCTGATGGGCAGCGAAGTCAAATCGATGCGAGAAGGCAAGCTTTCCCTCGACGAGGCTCACATTCGGGTGACCAATGGCGAGTTGTGGTTGGTCGGTTCCGATATCGCTCACTACAACAACGCGGGAATGTGGAACCATGATCCACGCCGGCCTCGCAAATTGCTGGTGCACGCCAAAGAGTTTGACAAATTTGCAGGTCGCGCATTCGAGCGGGGGCTGACACTGATCCCGCTGCGGGTGTACTTCAGTGAACGAGGCCTTGCCAAATGCGTGATGGGTTTGGTCAAAGGCAAAAAACTGCACGACAAACGTGAGACGATCAAAAAACGCGAATCCGACCGCGGGCTGCAACGAGCCATGCGGCGGAAGTAATGAACTGCCATCCGGCGAAAGTTAACAGCGACATGCTAGCGATTGAGAACCTGATCAAACGATTCGATCAACCGGGTGGAGGCGAACTGACGGTGCTGGATGTGCCGCAGTTCAACATCGCGGTGGGCGAGCAAGTTGCCTTGATCGGACAAAGCGGTGGCGGCAAGACGACTTTGTTGCACCTGATTGCTGGCATGCTGACGGCGACCTCCGGTTCGATTCGCATCAACAATTTGGAACTCACTCGGTTGAGTGAACAAGGCCGAGATCGTTTTCGTGCCGGAACGATTGGCTACGTCTTCCAAACATTCAACTTGTTGCCCGCGTTCTCAGCACTTGAGAACGTCAAACTCGGCATGTCGTTTGGCAGCGGCAGTGTCGATGCAACTCGAGCGTCGGATCTGCTCGATCGAGTGGGATTGTCCGATCGAGCCCACTACCGGCCGAATCAATTGTCGGTCGGGCAACAGCAGCGCGTCGCAATCGCGAGGGCTCTCGCAGGGCGTCCGAAACTTCTGCTTGCCGACGAACCCACCGCCAATGTCGATCCGGCCAGTGCCGACACGGTGTTGAATCTGATTATCGACTCCTGCCGTGACGAAAACATCTCATTGTTGATGGTCACGCACAGCATGGACGTCGCTCAACGTTTTCAGCGTTGTGACAAACTCGAAGACATCAACCGAGCCTTCTCGCCGCTGGGGGCCGGAACATGAGCCTGTTATTCATCGCGTGGCGAAACTTTCGCTACCGAGCTTTGTCGAGTTTCTTGACCACGTTGTCGCTGACGTTGGGCGTCGGGTTGGTGGTTCTGGTGATGTCGGTTTATGGCATCATCAGCGAAGCCTTCGTTCGAAATGCGTCGGTGGGATACAACTTGGTCGTCGGTCCCAAAGGCAGCACGCTGCAGTTGACGCTCAACGCGGTCTACTACCTCAGCCAACCGATCGAGAACCTACCCTACACGGAATACATGGAGTTCTATCCGAAAGAGAAACGGGCGGAGATGGTCCGTACCTTCGGAGGTGATCCCGCTCTTGGTGAACGCGATGGTGTTTACGCGGGATTCATGACGGATGGCTATGCGATCCCGCTCGCACTGGGCGATTATTTCGGTGAATTCCGCGTGGTTGGGACGACACCGGACTTTTTCGAATTGTTGAAACACGGTCCCGATGCCGATCAGCCGTTCACGTTTGAAGAAGGTCGGAACTTTGAGTTCCACAACGAAGAGAACAGCTACTTTGAATGTGTGCTTGGTTCTCGCGTGGCCGCTCAAATGGGGATGCGAGTCGGTGATGTGATGAAACCCACTCACGGGGACCCGGAAGGCAAAGGCCACGGACAAGGTTTCCAAATTGTCGGTGTTTTGGATCCCACCGGGACACCCAACGACCGAGCCGCGTTTGTGAACCTGGAGGGTTTTTACTTGCTCGAGGGACACGCGAAACCGATCCCGGATGACGCTGTGATTGTGTTGCCCGAGTCCGCCGAAACGGCTGGTCCAGACGATCCATTGTTGCTGACGATCCCCGAACGCGAAGTCACGTCTATCTTGGTTCGCAATGGGAATTTGATGATGGCTCCCATGCTTCAAAATCGAATCAAAGAGAGCGTGCGGGCGGAAGCGGCAACGCCGATCGGAGAGATCAACAAATTGATGACGATGATCGTTGGCCCGCTCATGCAAGCCTTGCTGGCCATCACGTTGATCACCTGCGTTGTTGCCGCGGTCGGTGTATTGGTCGCGATCTACAACTCGATGAACGATCGCAAGCGGGACATTGCGGTGATGCGTGCCTTGGGTGCTCGCCGCGGCAGTGTGACATGGATCATCCTGTTCGAAAGTCTCATCATTGCCTTGGTTGGCGGCATCGCTGGCTGGGTGCTGGCTCATCTCGGAATCCTCGCCGCCAGCCCATTGATCGAAGCGAGGACAGGGGTGCAGGTTGGTTTCTTCTCGATGAGTACCTATGAGCTTTATCTGTTGCCATTGGTCATCGGATTGAGTTTGCTTGCTGGGATCGTTCCCGCCGCATCCGCTTACCGCACCGATGTGGGGACCAACCTGTCGGCCTAGACCATCGTCTAGCCGCTCGGTTGATGCAGTCAGGTGTGCTCACGACCTCGGTGATCGGCTCCATGCTGTTGTCGCCGAGCTCCGATCGTAGGCAAAGCCGACGGGCGACAATCGACCTCGTTGAGAATGCTAGACTGGCCGGTCCTACCTCCCACCATTGAGAATGGACCACCATGAACTGCTGTCCCGCCCGCCGAGTCTCTTGTTGTCTCTTCCTCGCGTCGATCACGGCGTTTTCCGTTTGCTCGTTCGTGATTCAGCCGAGCGTCTCCGCGGCTGACCCGATCGGAGATGGCGTTGCCGACGACACGACGGCAATCCAAAAGTGGATTGACGCCGAACATGATGTAAGCCTTCCTGCGGGAACCTACCGCATCACGCGGCCGCTTCGAGTTGACCTGAAGAGCAACGGTTCGATCGCGTTCAAAGGGATGGGGCGAGTTCGAATCGTGATGGCAGGGGCCGGTCCTGCAATTCAAGTCGTGGGCACGCACGCTGGAACTGCCGACCCAAAGACGGTAACCGATGAAGTTTGGGATCGGCAGAATGCTTTGATCGTTTCCGACTTGGAAATCGTCGGCGAACATCCGGATGCCGATGGAATCGAACTTTCGGGAACGATGCAGCCCACGCTTCACAACCTGACCATTCGCAAGTCACGACACGCGATTCATTTGGTGAATCGCAATCGCAACGTGATCGTCAGTGATTGCCATCTCTATGAAAACTCAGGCGTCGGATTGTTCTTAGACGCCGTCAATCTGCACCAGATCAACGTCACGGGAAGTCACATCAGCTACAACGCTGGAGGCGGGATTGTCTTACGCGGCGGCAACGTTCGTAACTTGCACATCACCGGATGTGACATCGAAGGCAACATGGGACCCGCCGATGCCGCGTCTTCCGCGAACGTTTGGATTGTCAGTGGATCGGGATCGATCGGCGAAGTTGCCATCACGGGTTGCACGATTCAGCACACCCATCAGGGAAAGGATTCCGCCAACATCCGGATTAATCTGCACAGCGAGGCCGTCAACGGCACGGATGAACGGCGACACGGCAATGTCACCATCAGTGGTAACATCCTTTCCGACGCTCAAGTGAACATTCACTTGCGTCATCTGCGGAGTGCAACCGTCACGGGCAACACCATGTGGCAGGGTTTCCACAGCAACCTTGTGATGGAGCACTGCGAATCAGTGACGCTCGCGTCCAACGCGATGGACCGGAACCCTCGCTACCACTTGGGACGCAACTCGGTCGCCAAACATGGCGTTCAACTAACCGACTGCCGCGATTGTGTTCTTTCCGCGAATGTGATCCGAGGTGTCCGCGAGCGTCCCGCGGTGTTGGAAATGACTCGTTGTCAGCGCATCCTGATACAGGGCGGACTGTTTTCTGACGACACGGTACCAGCCATTCTTGCGGTGGAGTGTTCGGACTGCTTGATCCAAAACAACATCACCCGCGGGGGCGATTCGCCGATTGTTTTGCGAGATTGTAAGAGCATGCGGACGGATTGATTGACCGCGTTCTTTTGGCGGGTTGCTCGGTCCCTGACGTGTTTTGGGCAAGTCATTCTCGCGGAGAACTTTTTCTCGAAAGTCGCGAGAATTTGCGGCAGGTTGCTTCGGGGACTCAAATAGGTAGTCATGTCCCCATCCCACGACCCGCCGATGCAAGCTCCGCAGCGAGCGTTGACCGAGAGCGATTTTATGCGTCTCTTTGTCAAGCACGAAACCGCTCTCCGAGCGTTCGCAAGGTCGATCCTGCCCAACTGGAATGCGGTCGATGATGCAATCCAAGAAGCCAGTGTGACGATGTGGCAAAAGTTTTCGCAGTTGAATGGCGAAGACGGTTTTCTTCCGTGGGCCAAAGTGATTCTGCGTTTCAAATGCCTCAACGCGGTCACCGGTTTGCGACGCGATGGCCGGCTACTCAGCGATGAAGTGCTCAAGCAAATCGCGGACGAAGCGGAAGCGATTGAGGCAGAACGAATCGCCGAAATTCGATCCGCTCTTCAAGATTGCATGACCGAATTCTCTCGGCCGCACCAGGAATTGTTGATGGCACCGTACCAGGGCAATGTGCAGCTCACCAAGCTCGCAGACGACTGCGGCAAAACCGTCAACGCGTTTTACAAATTGCTGGGACGACTCCGCGTAAAGCTCTCGGCGTGCGTCCAGCAACGTTTGCAAATGGAGGCGTCCTGAGATGAATCCAGATGAACTGATTCAGCGATACATGATGGGAACGCTTTCCGAATCCGAAGTGATCGAACTGGAAAGCCAACTCGCCAACGACTCGAACTTGCGTAAACAATTCGTGATCGCGGCGGCCACCGACACCGGGTTGCGTGATCTGGCGATTCAAAATTCGATGGAACCGCCGGTCGTCGTTGGTTCCACAACCAATCGAAACATTTGGTTGATCGGTTGGTGTGCGATGGCAGCGTCATTGTTGCTCGCGATTGTTCTCACGACAGGGACGAACGAGCCACAACCAATCGCGATTCTCAGTACCAGCGAAAACGCCGCGTGGGAAAGTGTTCTGCCGACGACGGTTGGATCCAATTTGGTCGCCGGCGAAATGAAGTTGATGACCGGGATCGCAACCGTGGAGTTTGGATCGGGAGCCAAGATGACTTTCGAAGCTCCAGCCCAGTTTGAACTGGTCGATGCGATGCGGGTTCGCATGGTTGACGGTGCCGCCGTCATCGATGTGCCTGAGTCCGCACACGGTTTTGTGGTCGAAACACCCGGTGGATACGCGGTCGATCACGGAACCCAATTCGCGGTCTCGGTAAAAGAGTCAACGCAAACATCGGATTTCGAAGTGCTTCAAGGTGAAATTTCGGTTCACCATCCTGCAAGCGGCGAGGAAGTCCGATTGTTCGATGAAGAGTTTGCTTCGCTGTCAAATGACGTTCTGTCAGCGCATCCCGGATTGTCGTCCGAACAGGAATACGACCAATCCAACGCCGCTGGTCCACAGCTGCTTCGCATCGGAACCGAAGGTCGCGCTAACTACGTCATTCGGAACAATCGACGAGGCAAGTGGATTCACCCTGAGATGCTGATGGTGAAACGAGCGGACAGTCGTAAGTGGGATATGCGAGCGTTCTTTTCAATGAACGTCAGCGGCGTGGATCTGAATTCAGTCACCACCGCTCGTTTGCGTTTGAATCAGGTTCCCAGTGGGAAGGGCTTTGCTTCTCGATTGCCAAAACTCAACACGTTCGCGATTTATGGTGTGACCAATCCGTCCAAAGAAGTTTTAAAAGACGAATCGACCTGGGAAGACGCTCCAGACATCACCGACGGAATACTGCTCGGCAAGTTTGATGTTCCCCGCAGTCAACAGACCGGAACGTTTGGCATTCAATCCGGTGTGTTGTTGGAATTTCTGCGAAGCGACGCAGATGGAAAAGTGACCTTTGTCTTGATTCGCGAATCAGGGCTGATCGAAGGCACCGACCGCGGTTTGGTCCACGCATTTGCCAACGATGCCCACCCCGAAGTGTCCGGGCCGTTGCTGGAGTTCACCTTGGATTGACTTTCGATTCGACTGCGGCACGCCACCCAAATCACACTGCTTCGCCGGTGTACTCACCGTCCTCCCCGCCTGACTTGCATCCCCATGCTCATTCAACGAATTTCGTTCGCTTTGCTTTTCACGGTCACCTGCCACGCTGCGGTCGCAGAAGAGCGTCCCAGCACTGAGATGCCGAGTCGTCATGCAGAGCTTTTGGAAAGCCACTGCTTCGATTGTCACGACAGTGCGACCAAAGAAGCCAACATTGACTTGGAAAGCCTGTCGATGAACGTGGCCGAAAACATGGCGACGGCGGAGCTTTGGTCGAAAGTTTTGGGAGCGTTGAACTCCGGGGAGATGCCGCCGGAAGATTCAGAGCCTCTGCTCGACGCTGACAAATTGGCGTTCTTGGAAGACTTGTCAGAGAAGATGGTCACCGCGAGGCGAATCCTGAGCGACTCGGGCGGCGACATTGTGATGCGGCGTCTGAATCGTCGTGAGTATGCCAATACGGTGGAAGCGTTGTTAGGTGTGCGACCGGACGTCACCACGTTGCCGGACGATCAAGCCACGGCGGGATTCGATACCGCAGGAGCCTCGCTGTTTTTGTCCAGTGACCAAATCGAACAATATCACGCAACAGCGATTGAGAATTTAAAGCTCATCTTGTTGTCTCGAAGACACCCCACCGCGAAAACCGTTCGCATCGAACCGGAAGAGTACTACACGCAGCACTACGCCGACGCGGCTGAGCAAATGCGCGACATGGGCAAACGTGCCAACGCTTTCCTGTCGCAATCAGAAAAGCCCGCTTCTGAGTTTGGATTGTTGGATGAATACCAAGCCAAGAAGCAAAAGGTGCAAGAGTGGCTGCCGTTGATGGAGAACTACTTGGCCCGTCCGGAGACACAAACCGGGATCACGTTGATCATGACGATCAAACAAGGCGGGTACACAAAAGTCAAATTGCCAACCCAGCATCCCGATGCGGACGGCAAATACCTCGTGAAGGTCCGGGCCGCCATGTACCCCGATGCCGATGAGCGGCACCATTACTTGGAATTCAGTTCGGGATTGGGAACCGGTCGTAAACTGTTGGGGTGGCGCAAGGTCACCGCCTCGATGGAAGATCCTCAAACGATTGACTTTGAGTTCACGCACGAACCCGGTGCCAAGCAACAAGTTTGGGTTCATCAACGTTCTCATCAAGATCGAGGCGACAAGAACCTGGCGACGCTGGACATGTGGGACAATGGAATCGGCACGCCTCCTGGGATCTGGATCGATTGGGTCGAGTTGCATGGGCCTTTGCCCTCGGATCAAACCATCGCCATCGAAACTGCTCGTGATTCAATCTTGTTTGAACGACCAAACGACATGGATGAGTCGGAGTACGCTCGCCAAGTCATCCGGCGTTTTGCGGCGCGGGCTTTTCGCGGATCTCAGCCTGACGAAGGTTATCTGCAGCGTTTGAACCAGCACTATCAAACGGCACGCGATCAAGGCCAACCGTTTACTGAAGCGTTGATCTCGCCGCTCTCGATCGTGTTGGCTTCGCCAAGTTTTCTGTATCAGGTCGAACAATCGGAATCGGCGAATGGTCGCGAATTGTCACCCAGCGAACTGGCGGTGAGGCTGTCCTACTTCTTGTGGTCAGCACCTCCGGACGACGAACTGTTGCGGCTGGCGGAATCGGGCCGGCTTTCCGATCCATCGATTTTGGCATCTCAAACCGAACGTTTGCTTCGAGACTCTCGCTCTAGAGCATTCATCGAAGGTTTCGTTCATCAATGGTTGCAGATGGAACGACTCGACATGTTCCAATTCGACGGAGTCGACTTTCCAAATTTCGACAATGCCGTTCGCGAGAACGCTCGGCAGGAACTGTTTGAAACGTTTTCTCACTTGCTCGAGAATGATTTGCCGCTCGACAAACTATTGAAGGCTGATTTCGTAGTCATCAACGATTTGTTGGCGGGATACTATGAGATCGAAGGCGTCGAGGGGCATGAGTTTCGCAAGGTTTCGGTTCCGCAAGATTCACTCCGTGGTGGCTTGCTCGGTACCGCCGCGGTGTTGGCGATGGGATCGGACGGCCAGCGATCATCGCCAGTTGAACGCGGTGCTTGGGTGCTTCGTCACTTGCTGAACGATCCGCCTCCGCCAGCCCCACCGAATGTTCCTCAACTCAGCCGATTGGCCGGCGAGACATTGCCGGCGCGTGAGTTGGCTCGTGCTCACCAGGAACAACCTCAGTGTGCCAACTGCCATCAGAAAATTGATCCGATCGGGTTTGGACTCGAAAACTTTGACGCCGCGGGCCGGTGGAGAGATCAGGAAGTGATTGGGGTGGGCCGGCGTCGCTATGGTCGTTGGGACGACGAAGTCCGTTTCGACATTGAACCGTCCGGCAAACTGCCAATCGGACAATCGTTCGCGAACTTCTTTGAATTGCGGGACGCGGTTGCACAGCACAAAGACGCATTCGTTCGCGGGTTCACGGAGGCCTTGATCGCATACGGTCTCGGCCGTCCGTTCGGGTTCACCGATCAGGAACTCGCGAACCAAATCAGCTCTCAAGCAAAGCAGCACAACCATTCGATCCGCCAGTTCATTCACGCACTGGTTCAGTCCCCCGAATTTCAAACTCGCTGAGCAGAACACGGTAAAAGGGGTCAGGTACCTTTTTTCAATTGCTCATCGAATCACTCGCCGGCTACATGCCTTTTCCGCTTTTGCATCTCCAACAAAGCATCACTCATGAGATCCATTCTTCCATCCCGTCGTGGCTTTCTTCGCAGCAGCAGTGCCTTGATCGCACTGCCAATGTTGGAGTCGTTTGGATTCAAACGCTTTGCGAGTGCGGCGACGGCGGCGGTCGCTCCCCCGAAACGCATGGTGTTCTTGGGGATGGGGTTTGGTGTCACCGCCGATCGCTGGTACCCCGACACCACCACGGTGGGCGAGAACTATGAGTTGCCCAAGATCCTTCGTCCGCTTGCCAAGCACCAGAAGGACATCACGATCGTTCAAAACCTAATGCACCAATACTCTGCGGACGGTCACTCCGGAAGCACGTTTTGGCTAACCGGGGCAAACCGTTATGCGATTCCCGGCCAGAGTTTTCACAACACGGTTTCGGTTGATCAGGTTGCCGCCGAAGTCCTCGGACAACAAACGCGTTTCACTTCGATCCAGCTCGCCGCTCAAGGTGCCGCGAATGATGGTCACGGTCCTGGCGGATCGCTGGCGTGGAACCGCTCGGGAAAACCGATTGCCGGTTTGGAGACTCCTGTGGCTGCATTTCATCGCTTGTTTTCCGTCGACAAAACACCGCTTGAGGTTCAGCAGCAACGTCTGACCGAACAACGCAGCGTCCTCGACACGGTGCTTTCAGATGCCAAGTCAATCCACCGGAAACTCAACACTTCTGACAACGCGAAATTGGACGAATACTTTCAATCCATTCGCGAAATCGAAGTCCGATTGTCCAAGGAAGAAAAATGGTTGGGTGTCGAAAAGAAGCGGCCTCAGGATGCGATTCGTGAACCCGGCGAATCACTGGAGGGCGTCGAAGAAATTCGCATGATGTACGACATCATGGTCGCGGCGATGCAGGTCGATGCAACGCGAGTGTTCACGTATCGGATGCCGGTCAATTCGATGATCTCCAGTCTCGGCGCGACGATGAGCGCGCACAGCATGAGTCATTACTCCGAGGGTGAACGCCGGACCGTGTCGCAGAATCGTGACACGGCCCATGCACGCTTGTTATCGGAGTTCATGGACAAGCTAAAGGCGAGCACGCAACCGGATGGTTCCAGCCTCTTTGACAACGTCGCGATCACGTTGGGGACCAACCTCAGTTCGGTGCACACTCTCAAAAACTGCCCCACACTGATCGCGGGTGGAGGTGCGGGGTTCCGCCATGGCCGTCACTTGGTGATGGACGACCCAAAAACGCCACTGTGCAATTTGTGGCTCAGTACCTTGCGTGGTGCGGGCATTCGAACAGACACATTCGGTGACTCGACGGGTATCATTGAAGAACTTTTCGACGCGTGAGTTCTGCTGAATTCTGAGTTTATTCCCGCCGTCGCTGACAATCCCCTCGATCGCGATCTCGTCATGCCATCATTCCATCCGTTTCCGATCCGCATATTTTTGTTCACGGTGGTCGCAACATTGCTTGGTGGACAGTTCGTTTCGGCGAGCGACTGTCCCAACATCGTCTTGATGATGTGCGATGACTTGGGGTGGGGCGACACGGGGTTCAATGGCAACACAATTATCCAAACGCCCGAATTGGATGCGTTGGCAAACGAAGGAACGGTGCTCGATCACTTTTATTCCGTTGGTCCCGTTTGTTCGCCAACTCGGGCATCGTTCTTGACCGGGCGGCACTACTTTCGGATGGGAATTTGGACGGCCAACAAAGGTCACTTGCCATCGCAGGAATTTACCCTGGCTCGAATGCTGAAAACCCGCGGCTATGCGACAGGGCACTTTGGGAAGTGGCACCTCGGCACACTCAGTCGCACGGTGTCGGCAAAGGGAAAGGGACGGCGACCGGATCTTCACTACGCCCCGCCGTGGGAACGAGACTACGACGCGTCCTTCGTGACGGAGTCCGCCGTGTGCACGTGGGATCCCGGCATTGGCAAACGAGCTCGCAACAATCCGTACTACGAGAATGGCGTCGCGACGGATGAGAACGTCTTGGGGTGCGATTCGCGAGTCCTGATGGATCGAGCTTTGCCGTTCATCGAGGCCGCCGCGGAACGCGACCAACCCTTTCTCAGTGTGATTTGGTTTCATGCTCCGCACGAGGATATCCAAGCCGGTCCAGAGTACTTGGCGAAGTATGAAGGGCACGGCGAGGCAGCCCACTACTATGGATGTATCACCGCGGTGGACGATCAAGTCGGACGCCTTCGCAAAAAGCTCGCTTCGCTTGGCGTTGCCGACAACACGTTGTTGTTTTTCTGCAGCGACAATGGTCCCGAAGGAGGAGAGCCCAGCAACCGGATGAAGACACGTCGTGCCGGCAGTGCAGGAGAGTTTTCCGGTCGGAAACGAAGCGTATTGGATGGTGGTGTTCGAGTCCCCGCGTTTGTTCACTGGCCCGGGCAGATTCCGGCGGGTGTTCGTCTCAATGCCCCATTGTCGGTGATGGACTTGCTTCCCACCGTTGCCGCGATCACGGGAGCTGAAACTCTACCGAATCGTTTGCTGGATGGCGAAAACGTATTGCCGATTTGGAAAGGCGAACAAGCACAAAGAGAAAAGTCGATTCCGTTTCGCTACGGACAATTCGCTTGCTTGGTGAGGGGCAAACACAAGCTGATCATCGAGTCACCAAACGACGACTCCAAGGATCGGTTGTTCGATCTCAGCAAAGATGTCTCGGAATCAAACAACCTTGCGAATCAAAAGCCGGAGTTGACCGCATCGATGAGAACGGAACTGCTGGGGTTTCTGGAGTCGGCGAAGGCCAGTCACGCTGGTGAAGAGTACGAGGGCAATGATACAAAGCCCGTCGAGAAGTGGCACCCGCTTGGAAAGGCGGGGCAACGTGGGAACGCCACGCCCAACCGCTAGTCCATTCGCAAAACCAGTCGGTTGAACCGTCAGACGCTAGGCCGTTTTCTCACGCGTGAACGTGGTGTAAACGACCGCAGCGATTGCGGCCGCCATGGCAAACCCGGCCCAGCCGTGCAGTTCCACCAGTTCATGCATGGTGTCGGTCGAGGCGACCGGCAACATGCAAACGAACATGGTCGCGATGGTTGCAATACCAAAGACCAGCAAGGTTCGAAACGCCCCCATCTCCAAGGCTGATTCCGTTGCCGGTTGCCGCCGCATCAACAATCGTGTGATTGCATTAACGGGAAGCAGCACCACGACGGCACCACTGGCCATCATATGAAAACGCAATGTCGCACCGCCCAAGTGGCCACCCCACAATGTCGGTAGCGCCGTGGCGACTAAGGCACCCGTGGCGATCACCAACACTAGCAGCGACACGTTTCGAATGAGAGACAACAAGGTAGGCGACTCCGGGGACCAATCAGAAACAAAACAACTCAAACAACCTTTTGGCGACGTCTATTCGTGCTTTCGCCATCGTCTACTCGGTTCGCGAACGAACCGCTGGCAGGCAGCTTCCCGCGATTGCCAGCAACAACAAGATCAACGAGGTGGCGGTCAGGACTTTGAACATCTTGCGGCCCCCAAACAATTGGTTCCATTCCAATCGTGTTGCCTCATCCAGTCCTTGAATGCTGGCCATATTGATAGGCTCGGCGGTAACCGGTGCGGGACCTTTTGGAGTGACCGTTGACGTGAACACCAATCCATCATCGGAATGACATTCCAGACAACCGGTGGCCCCGAGAGCCCAGCCTGCCGGTCGAACGTTGTGGGCCATTGGCCAGCGAACCATTTCGACCGCATCTCGGTTTTCGACTTCCACTTCGACCAATGAACCTTCCTCGTCGCCACGAGCGAAAACGAGTCCGGTCGAAACGTACACCGCCTGTTCGACCTCCATCGTCTTTTCAATCGCCTCCAACCCGCTCGCTACCTTTTCGTCGAACTCCTCGCGTCCTTTTTCCGACAGTTCCTCGATGAAATCCTTGCGAACCCGAAGAGCACGACGGGTATTGGTGTAGACCTCCTCGGGCGAAAGCGGCGTGACCTTTCCGTCGACCAGTTTGCCCCAGTAAGCCGGCCACATCGCGCGGTGCGGCGTCACCAATCCATTGCTCTCGGCCTTTGCAAAGACGGGGCCTTGAATCGACGGGAGTTCCAATCCGCTGCGGTGACCTTTTTCGCCCAAGCCATGGGCCAGCGACGTCATCATTCCAATTGCTTTTTCACCTGGAATGGGACCGCTGTGACAGGCCGTGCAGCTTAGCTTTTCAAAGTGGACCGGCGGCAAACCTTCGTGTTGAGGGTATGGGGATCCGAGACGACCTGCCCGAAATGCAATCTGGGTCAACGACAGTGCATCATCATGGTCTTCGGAGTGCGCCTCGCCAGCAAATTCAGAAACGCCCATGTGGCAACCGCGGCAACTCAACGTGGTCGCCGCTACACCAGCGGGATGTTGTTCTCCTTCGAAGCCACGAACGGTCTGATGATCGATCCCATTTCGATGGCAATCGACGCATTTCATACCAGCTCGCAAGTGCACGTCTTGATCGTGATTCCACCGAGCGTCGATGCCCGAGTCGGATACCGTCCGCTGGCTGTGGCACTGATAGCACGAGTTGTTCTCGGGGACGCGTACCAAGTCAAAGAAGACCGTTCCGTCGATGCCGAATCGTCGATCGTCGTACTGAACCTTTGGCAGTTTGGCTTGGACCTTTTCGTCCTCCAGATCAACGCCCGCCTTCATTCGCGAAACGGAACCGGACACCTCGCCGATTCGGATCGCCGCGGTGGGGGCCCAAGCGAAGTTCTCATCTTCGATTGTTTCTCGTCGACGCTCGAAATCGTACGCTCCCGACTTTGCATGACAGGCCATGCAGTCAATCTCCAGCGACCCGGTCAGCGGCCATCGAGTTGGCTCGGATGAATTCTCGGCTAGTTCCGATGTATTTGGATCCCAACTCGCTGCTACTCCGCCCCCGGGAATCCGAGCACCAAATTTTTGCGTCATCTCATGAGTTGAAATTCCAATTTCACTGGGACTAAAGCGTCCTTCCCAGTCTCGATAGGAAAGCGGCAACTGAGTCCCCGTGCGGGCATCTGTCCATATCCACGGCTCACCCGGACGACCGTCGGACCGAACGGTTTCGGTTTTGGCGGGCTCGGTGTCCTTTTCTGATTGCTCGACGGATTTTGAGTTGGTGGCTGTTTCGTCGGTATCGGCTTGCGACTCTGATGATGCCTCGACGTTTGATCGTTGGCGTTCGACCTCGCTGGCGAAAGCATTGAAGTGCCAACCGTGCGAGATCGTTTCAAAGTCGTGGCATCGTCCGCAGGTCTTTTCAACCGAGTAGGGCTCCGTCGAATCAGCCGAAATCTTGCGGTTGTTGCGGTCGTAGAGATCAATGTGGTGCAAGAAACGTTTGTCACTATCGCTGTGCGCGTACTTGCTCGAACCCGCCGCATCGACACGCGGAGCAATCCATCCGAATGCCGCGAACGATACGAAAGTCAAAACGCTCCAACGCAGGCAACTGCGATTCAATCGACTCACATCCATCCCCAGAACAAAACCACACGCCCGTTACACAACGTCCAAAAAACCAATGCGAGCGATCGCATCTGGAATCAAGTTTGCAGGCCGAGAAATCGCGAAAACGATCTCGTCACCGAGCCCGAAAAGATAGCAAATGAAAGTCGATCTGTCCGGCTTGCCACCGCAAGCAAATCTCGGCATACTGTCGCAGGTCGTGGCAGCCGATTTCGAATTGGCTGCCCGCCATCTTTCCAACGCATCCGTAGCTCAATTGGATAGAGCATCGGTCTTCGGAACCGAGGGTTGGGGGTTCGAATCCCTCCGGGTGTACTCAAAAACACCGTGTTTTCCGCATTCAAACGGCAGCGACTCGACTCGCCGGGTGGACTTGGAACCATCCAAATACACCCCAAAGGGAATCAGCAGGTGGTTTTTGAGCGGGGCCAAAGCATGTTGCCCGGGAAGTCTGAACCCGAAAGATTGGCCGAGGCTCGGCCTGGTTTTCCACTCTTCACCCACGCTCGTAGCAACTGGGCATTGCGGTAACTTGGCATTGAGCGTTGACTGCGCCTGGCCGACCGTGTCAGCCACCGGTCGCGATGCTCACCGAGAATCAGAAGGATTGGAAAGCCGCCACGCCCGCCTGCTGACTCTTTCTCGGGCGATTGAACCAGCAAACTTCCTAGGAGCAAACTCTTGGCGAACGGATTCCGTGGACCGGCCACGGCTTCGTTGGCTCATGCGAATAAATTGACAGCGACGTCGGTGCACATCTCAGTCGTTCGGCACGACAAAGCTCAAGTGATGGGCAGCGTGCCATTGCTGCATCAAAAGCCATTGCTCTCGGGTGAGTCGTCCCAGCATTGGGTAGTGCGATACAAACGGAGTCGACGGGTCCATGAGTGTCTCCGCGAGCGAGTAGAACCGTTTCGCACACGCGTCTTCATCGAGGTCCATCGCTGGTTGAAGCTGCTCCGGCGCCTTCCCACGTAGCTTGGATGGTTTGCCTTTCCGCATCGTCGGCATGAACATCCATTTCATCACCGGCCGCATCAATGCCGGGAACGTGAAGTCGGCACCGTCAATCGTCATCTGCATCGACAAGTTCAGATGATCGAGTATCTGCGCCAGGCTCCAAGTGCCAACGAGTTCGTAGCCTCCTTCACGCAAGCGAGCGATGTCGGTACACGCGGCGCCCAGGTCGGGGTAACGAAGATCCATGCGTCGTGTGGCGATCTTCGACTCGTGTTCAGGTTTTCGGAGCATGCGTTTGAAACACCTTTCTTGTTGGTTGGAACGTCTGCAGCATGCTAACACCTCTCTTGTCGCAGTTGTAGCCAGGTGATGTTTTCCGGAGTCGGCTGGCTCACCCGAGAGCATCGCTTTCCGTGGTGTCATCTCCGGCAGTTCGGTTTCGCTTTCTCATCGCGCGCCCCGTGTCCGCGGATTTGATGCCTGGATAGATAGCAGTCCATCTTCAATTCGTTTCAGTGGATATCGATGTTCCTACCCTAAGGTACCGACGCTCCTGTCTATCACTATCCGGTGGCGACGATCGGTATCATTGCTGCCAACACGGGGTTGTTCCTGCTGACAGGAATGGGGGAATACGGCGCTCACGATTGGCTGATTCTCGAATTTGACCGCATCAATCCGTTTCAGTGGGTGACCAGTGCGTTCATGCACGCGTCCTGGTCCCACTTGATTGGGAACATGGTTTTCTTGTGGTGCTTCGGCCTCGTCATCGAGGGCAAATTGGGTTGGCAGAGGTTCAGCCTGCTCTATCTGGGGCTGGCGCTCTCCGACGGAGCGATCGGGCAGATTCCGATGTTCATGTTCAGCGACGGTCAGGGCGGTGCACTCGGTGCGTCCGGTGTGATCTTTGCGTTGCTCGCTGTGGCGGTGATCTGGGCTCCGCAGAATGACATCCACTTCTTTTACATGTGGAGTTGGTTCTATTGTGGCACGATCGACATCCCAATCAGCGTCGTCGCGATCTTGTACTTTGCGATCGAATTCCTGCAAGTCGCTTGGACGGGAATCCAAATGTCGACACCCATGCTGCACCTGCTGGGGATGTCGGTCGGGATCCCATTTGCATTTCTCATGCTCAAGCATCAGTTGGTCGACTGCGAAGGCTGGGTCCTGTTTTCGCGTCTTGGGTTCCAAACCTTCATCGCGAGCCGTGAATCAGATCAGAGCGAAGACGAACCAGCCGGCAAGTGTCGTGTTGATGCCAACTTGCCATCGTTGCCCGCAGCAGTGGAAAGCCATCGATACCGTAATCCCAACAACGTCGAATCAACGCGACCCGCGCGTGACCCTTGTGCGACTGCGTTCGAGTCATTCACCCGAGCAGTTCACGCCAATCGCATCGACGAGGCGATCGAATCGTTTGCCCGTCTGCGCGAACACTCTTGCGTCGCTGCGGTTCCCGATGCGGCATTGGTGGCTTATGCGAACCAACTTCTCAAAGCAAATCGACACGCGGATCGGCTTCTGCCGCTTCGCTTTCTCTCGACTCGGCAGTCGAAGGTTTCGAACAACGCACTTCTGCAGATTGCCCTGATCGAACTTCGGCACAACGACGATCCGCATGCGGCGACCAAAGTGCTGGCAAAGATGAAGTCACCGCTGACGGAACAAGTCGCCAACGCGCGGAAGAAACTTCTGCGAGCAGCGAACGCTCAACTTCGCGAACTTAAGGCTGGCACGACCGAATCAATGTCGTGACAGAATTCGCCAGGAAACCGTCCGGCAAGTCTTTTTATCAACACCGCCTCCATCACCTTCGCTTTCAACGTTGCGATGCGAGTGAAGATTCATCCATGACCGTCTTTACCGGGAGCCATCCATGCCCAACCAAGCTCAAACAAAATGCCCGTGCTGCCTCAAGGAAATGAGCCAGAGCGAAGACAGTTGCCCGACGTGTGGCTACCAAGAACGTGATCTCTATTCGCGAAAGTTGTGGGTGGAAGGCGAAGCTGATCGACGCATCCACCGAGCCAAAATGCTTCAGAAGCTGTTTCGAATCCTGCGGATTTCGCAATTGATGCGTTAAGCAATCGCTGATCGATGAAGCCGGAGCCGCTTTGGTCAACGCACCGTTCTGAGTTTCGGTTTGGTGGCGTTCTCCGAATTTGATCCTGGCGCTTGCGAGTTGGCGGGCGCGATGGTCGTCGTGGGCCACGATCGCGACTTTGTTCAGTCGATCGATGTTGGCGGCGAAATCAGACTGGACTAAATCGCTTCTCGGCACACCAGTTTAAAAGCTGCAATCAGTTCCGTCTGGCCCACCAAGGCAGCCAGAGCGGTGCACCGGTGCCTGACGCCGGAGCGTCCGTCCCAGTCGAAGGCATTGCGTTCGGTGAATGGCACTCACCACTACCTCTGATCTGGATGCCTGAGTCCGGATTGCCTGCGATCGGAAACTGACGGCGCACGTCCTGGTCTGCTGGCGATCGCGTCGAGATTCATCCTTGCAAATCGTCGAGGTTGCAAACTTTGAGGCAGACGCATTTCATCGATGATTTGCGGAGTGGGCGAGTTCGCAGGTTAGCAAGCTGACTAGGTTTCCCAAAGGTTGGACACATGCTGTCCGTCTCGCCCCCCCGGTTAGTCGATGATCTGCTACATTCACGGCGTTGCGAATTTTGAAGCGCATGCAGGTAGAGAACACAGGACAGCGCCACGACGGCGGAAGGCGGGATTTAAGGTTGATGAGCACGGGAACGCAGCGGAAGCGTCATCCACATTCACTGCGATGGGTCACACTCGATCCGGACGAAGCGACCACGAACTTGCTTGCGACACCGTTCGGTGTCAGCAACAAGACGGTCCGCCGCGACCACGCGGGACTGCCCGACTTGCGAGTCGCGATCGAGGAAAACGTCTGCCGGCCTGGCCTGAAGACCTGCAGTCTGTCCCGCGAATCGATCGTCAAGCTCCTCATGCCCCTCCGGATGCGTTACCGAGGCAGTGCGGCATACAACTCAGCCGGGCGCAACATCAACGCGAAGCAAACAACGCCACCTGATCCGAGCGGCAATCTCAACGCGAGCATCACGCTCACCAGCAGAAAGAAAATCAAAACCGACATCTTCCGCTTCGGCACCGCCACCGAAATCATCGCCCCGAATCGCACCAAACCAAAATCCCTCAAGAACTCCAACAAGGCACCACCCAATGCACGTCTTCACCTAAATGCGCGGCAAGTACGACGCACTGAACACCACTTGCATCGATCTGCCTGCCACTACCCAAACCTGAAGACGATTCAATAAACTCTGAACCCAAAACATATTTCTGGCCGTATGACATTTTTGGATACCTGCTTCCTGGAAGCGTCGCGATTGCGCCCCTGATCGCGTTTCATAGTGGAGTAAGATCAGTCTTCGAGGCCCGTTATCAAGCTGAATCCATTGCTGGCAACGTCGCGTTATTGATCGTCGTCTATGTCGTAGGGCACATTCTCTCCGGTGCATCAAGCTTCTTGCTTGAGAGGTGCCTTCTTCGTTTGTCGTTTGGGTACCCGCTCAATCAATTTCTGTGCGGCCACTTCGCCGGTACGCTTGGTCGTCAAATTGCGATACGAGTTGTCAACATCGTGCGATGGCCTCTGGTTCGTGAGCTACCAACCAAAGGAAAATTTGGCTGGGCTTACCGGTCAGTGGAGTTCTTGGGTGATTGGGCGGAACGTCGTCTGGATCTGCTTCCAGGTTTCTGTCATCCGTTTGACCCGAGAATGGTTCGCCTCATTCAAAAACGTTTCGAACAACGATTTGGCGTCACTTTCCGAAACTGGTCGATACGTCGTAGAACGCACGACGTCTATTGGACCGTATGGGCCTACATCGCAGAAAACATGCCCATGTCATACCGAACTGGCATGCACTTTGTTGAGCTGTATGGATTCTGTCGCAACGCGAGCTTCGCGTTTCTCATTGTTGCCCTATACCCACTTTGTCCGGAGTGGTCGACGGCATCTCTCACAGGAAAGACGCTGGTGTCCGATAACTTTTGGATGCTTGCTTCAATCACATGTTCCGCTGCGTTTTACGTCAACTTCACCAAGCTTATTCGGCGGCAAAATGATTTCATTCTTAGAGCCTTTATTTCCGAGCAAGAAGCAGAATGACCAAATTTTGCATGCTTTTCAAAAATGAGAATGGACATGCAAAAAGGGGACGGGGTTCAAATAACATGATGCGTCGTTTTTCCCCATCCCCCTTTCTTCTTGTTCCCTCTTCTTAGTCGACAGGGAACCCCACGATGGATTGAGATCGCAGTAATCGAACGGAATCATGTATCACATCCCACGCAATCACGCGAGGCAAATCACTTCCGCTGATTAAGGACCAAGATCTAAGGCAACAGATGCACAACATTCAACTCAGTTCAGAACACAGACACCTTTCACAGGAATACCTCATCGTGGCGGCTTGGAAAAAAGCGCACGACTATATCCGGCGACACAATTGGTACTCCGATGTTCTGGAGCTAGATTTAACCAATGCGGCGATCAGTGAAACAGTTGATCGAGTAGCGAGCGAGTTCTCGAACGAGACGTTTCCAGTACCAGATCCAATTCGCCTAGTGCTTGCCCCGAAAAGCCAGCAATGGGAGATCAAAAATCAGAAGTGGCAACCGCTCACGGACCAAAAAGTGAATTCGAAAATGCGTCCGCTGGCGCATCCGTCGGTGCGAGACCAAATAATCTCCACTGCAATGATGATCTTGGTAGCTAATGCAGTCGAAACTGCTCAGGGCGATCCTCGTCAAAGCATACGAAGTGCAAACGAGAAGGGGATGGTTAGTTACGGGCACCGTCTGTTCTGTGACAATGAAGACGATCTACTAAATTATCGATGGGGAAACTCAACTGTCTATCGTGAGTACTTCCAAGACTACCAAACTTTCATTCGTCGTCCTCAAGCGATCGTTACCGACACTTTTCCTGACGGCGACACTGCCTGGGCGGTCATCACCGCCGACTTGTCTCAGTTCTACGATCGGGTTCGACCGAGCTTGCTTCATTCAAAACTCAGAAATTTGCTTGGAGATGTAGCAGACTCGAAATTGCTAGACGCTTTAAGCACCTTCTTCAACTGGAGTTGGCACGCTGATGACAAAGCGGAAGCGATTAAGTACGCCACGAATTCGTCACCAGAGATTGCTGGATACGATCAGATTGCGCTGCCGCAGGGATTGGTGTCGAGTGGCTTTTTTGCCAACCTCGTGCTGATCGATTTCGACCGCGACATGGTCAGCAAGTACAGGGAGACGCGAGTAGACGACTGTTTTCAATATGTCGACTACTGCCGATACGTGGACGATATGCGATTTGTGGTTCGCCTCGACAGTCGATTCGCTGCAAAATCCTCTGCTGCTCAAGAACAAATCCTGAAAGAGTCGTTCTCTGACATGCTAAAGACGTCTCTTGCTCAGCATGCCCCCGGTCTGTTGGCAAAGGAAAGCAAACTTTCTGTGCTTCTAGGAACGAACGCTGGTGGAGGCTCAACGCGATTCTCGATGGCTATGAGTCGTATTAGCCGAAACGCATCGAGCGTCATGGATATGTTTCGAGGAGAGGAGACACTCGATCTTATTGAAGGATTGTTCTATTCAACGCGATCAAAACCTCTGGACTTTGGTGAGCGATTTGAGGGCACGATTCTGGATTCACAACCAGACGTTCGAGAAGAAACTGTTTCGCGGTTCGCGGCCCATCGCTTTCGGACTGCCTATCGTACACTCCGTCCGATGAGCGAACCGGAAATGGACAAACAGTTTGAACTGACCGAAGAGTTACAAGAAGGAGAAACTGATTGGAGTGGTCGAAGTCCTCAACCAACTGCCATCGACCAAGTGACCCTCGACGCGAAAGCGGAACATTTTTCCGGTATTTTGATCGAACGATGGGTACGTGATCCGTCAAGTATGCGGATACTGCGAGTTGCGCTTGACCTTAATCCTTGTGTTGCGAATCTCGAGTTGATACTCGAACTGATGCGGGAACACTTGAGTCGTCGCAAGAGTGATCGGCGAACGATCGTGCTCTATTGTGCGGCTGAGCTACTGAAGGCGGGAGCGACCGAGACAGGACTCGTCAACGATGAAGACAAATTGCCACGGCATGCCGATCTTTCCGGATACCAAGCGAAACTCGCGGAGCTGGCAGAGGATATTGTCGCGAATCGCTCTAGGTATCCTTGGTATTTGCTTCAACAAGCTCAACTGTTCCTGGCCTGTCTCGTCGGCTATGACTCTCCGGACCTCACTAATAAGCCACCTCTTAGTGAAGTAAACTACACCCTGCTCCGGCAAGTGTGCAGCGGAAGCTATGAGGAAGTTCCCGAGTCAAGAGTGAGTGCATTCGCCTGTTTTCATTCTCAGCTTCGATCGCCTGAAATGGCTGCGATTGCATTCCTGGAGCGATGGCGATCTAGCCCGGGCACAGCACAGCAGACTTGGTTAATGCAGATCCTTGAAGAACAACAGGCTCTTGCGCTGGCGATATGGAACATTCTCACCGAAGGCGAAAAGGATCAGTGGCGGAACCTTTTTGAGAACTACGGTGTTCTGGCGGGTGAGAACTGCACTCAATCGAACGGAACACTCAAACCTGACGTTCTGCATCCCCTTTTGGATGTTGCATGCTCTTCCGCAAATCCGTTTCGACAGGACTATGCTCTGGTCTGGCTCGCGGTAAAGTTGATTCCCTTGCTTGTCGAATCGGAAGATCCAGTCACCCCAAATCGAGTTTGCATAAAAGCACCAAACTGGGAGTTGCTTAAACCGGAGAACTTTCCAGTCAATGAAGACTGCTTTCAAGTTGAACTGCGATCAAAAAGTTCGGATGACATTCGGTTTCGCTTGCCATCGTGGATTCCAAACGAGCATCATTGGGCGTATCAACTAGGTATGCTCCTTCGTGTGATGCTCACTGGTAAGCCGGACTATACGCAGGACTGCCGAGAATTTCGACCACGAAGCAAAGTGATGTATCGCCCTTACCGCTCTAGCTGGCTGCGCCGCCGGTATGGAATGTTCAACGGCCGGTCGGCGTTTGGTCCGGCATGGATGCCTGTGTCACCTTGGATCGGTGACTTGCTCACTGCCTTATTAAGATGGCCTGGTTTCCCGCAGTTCGATTCGCTGGTCCCCCTCAACTTTACTGATACTGAGTTACTCAAGCTCTTGAAGAGTCGCATCGACAGCTTGGAACGCCTCTATGGAAAGTCCGCAAAGGCAAGTATTATTCCGATTCGTGTCCCCAAGAAGGTCAAGGCGAAGCGGATCGGATTGGACAACGAACGCAATGCTCAGCTAATGTCAATGCGAGTTGCTATCGCACAAACCGCAATGCCTCGCCACGCAGACTTTGAAAAAGATCTTCAGCTAAACGATCCAGACTATCGGCGACGACACCGGAGACACGCAGCATCTGTGCTCGCAGCGGTAGAAAACATGCTGCAAGTCCGCACAACTCACGTCGCTGGCGAAGCTGAGATTGAACTACTGGTACTGCCAGAGCTCGCACTGCACCCAGATGATGTCAAGGCGTTGGTCATTCCGTTCGTCCGTCGCAATCGCTGCATGGTCTGTACGGGAATTGCGTTTCATCCAGTGTCGGTTACCGACGTTCGAACTATAAATATTGCCGCATGGCTCATCCCAATTCAAAAACGAACGGGAGGACTGCATATTGAGCAAATCTATCAAGGCAAGCACAATCTGACCCAGAAAGAGAAGGACTTGGGAGTCTCACCTTTCCGCCCCACGCAATGGGTGTTTTGGCTGGTCGATCCGTTGCAACGCAATAACAAGCTCTGGGCGATGTCAAGTGCCATTTGTTACGATGCGACCGACCTCAGTCTGGCGGCGGACCTGCGCGACCACACTGAAATGTTCGTCGTGCCTGCATTAAACCAGGATGTCGGAACTTTCGATAACATGGCTGCTGCTCTGCACTATCACATGTTCCAACACGTCGTCGTTGCAAACACAGGTGAATTCGGCGGATCAAGCGCTCACGCCCCTTTTAAGAAACCCTTTCAGCGAACGATCTTCCATGCTCATGGCAATGAACAGGTTGCGATCGGGTTCTTTGAACTTGACTTTAAACTCTACAAGAACGGTCAGCAACATATGAAGACGCCACCTGCGAACTTGAAGCGGTTTTGATCACGCCCGTCGGCCAAGAAAAGGGGAGGGCTGTCCGCGCCGTTTCCCATGCCCGGCCCTCACCCTCGCGTACGCCTGAACGGCGTCGCTCGACCTAGTAGATCGCTCTCCCCAAACTTCGTTGTACTTGTTTACCGTGCCGCGATGGGCAGAGGCAGGGCAAGCGGGCTCGTCGTGGTCAATTGACAGCGGATGAAGTCGAAAGGATCGGCCAGTCTTTGCTTGCACGTTTGCATCACGCTCATGATTCGTGACTGGGCCAATGCTCCGGCTTCGGTGCGGTTGCCGCCCCATACTTTTCGATTCACGACCGCCGGACGGATCGCCTGCTCGCCTCGCCAGTTCGTTGCGTCGGCACCGGGACGGTGCAGGAACGTGAATAGATCATCGAGATGATTTTCCAAAAACTTCGCGAAGCGTTCATTGGCAGCATGCTTCTTTGGGTGACGAACCAATTTCCACATCTTCATCGTCAATCGGCCCGCCATCACCTTCATCCCATGTGCCGTCATCTCATCGGATCGAAAACGGTTGCGATACTCGAAGCCTGCGAGCAGCAAGTCTTTCACTCCACGCGGAAACGCCAACGCACCACTGGTCCCGCTTTGGATTAACGATTCACATCGCCGAAGCAGGTGCGCAAAGCATTGTTGATGAGTCGCTGCGGTGAACTTGTCATAGACCGCCCAGCCGTCGTGTCCAAAGATTCCCGACCAGTCGATGCCCAGCAGTCTTTCCGCCGGCCCGATGCTTCTCGTCGCATCCACTTCGTAACACGTCGCGGTCAGTCCGACGAACGCATGAAGCCAAGCCCCACGTCCATCGACTCGCCAACCCGTTTCATCTCCGACCACCTGAGGCGAACCACGCACGGCCCTTCGGACCTGAGCGTAGGCGTCCTCTAGTCGATCAGCGGTGCGAAGCATGCTTCGGCAACTGGTGCTGCGACTGACCCGAATCTCAAAAAGCATTTCCAGCAGACGCTTGACCTTGCCGTGACTGAGCCCAAGTTCTTTGTTCAAAAGCGCCATCGCGGCGTGAACGTTCGGTCCGAGTTGAGCCGCGGCGGCTCCGACCGCGTCGGACGTTTGCAGTTTGTGCCGACCCTGGACATGAGATCCACAGCCACAGCAAATTCCAGCGTCGATGTTGAATTGCCGGTTGATGACGACGCGAGGGATATCGGTTTGGAACTGCACGAGCGTTTCGGTCTTGGTCAGTTCGCCATGGCCGCAGTCGGGACAGCACGCTGGTAGGGGAACGTCGTACGTTTCATCGATCTGTTCGGGCACGGCTCGGCGATGGTGCTTGCCGTGATCTTCACCGCTTTTACGCCCTGGCTTTTTCGGATCGGCTTTGCGTTTCTTGCGAAACGGAGCCGCTTGGCGTTTACCTTCGCGTTCAACTTTCTCAAGACGTGCCGTGAGCAACTCAACTTGCTTGACCAGCATGTCGATGATCGCCTGCTGCTTCTCAAGCAGCGGCTTGCAATCCGGGCAATCGGTGGTGATCTTGGGCACATCCATGACCCGCGAATTGTGGTCGATTCAGGCCAAATTCACCAACACCAGTTTTTCGCTGGGTAAACAAGTACACTTCGTTTTGGGAGAGGTACGCCATGAGGAAATCAGCCGAAAAGCGACATCAATAGAAAGGCTGCTCGACCCTCCTGCCTGGAGGGTGACAATGGAGTTAAGAGATTTGCTGGAACGTGGGGCGTGCTTTGGTTGTTGTCCGCCGTTCCCATTGTGGTCTCAATTATCGATAAGACCTCGCAAAGATTCGTGTTGATCAGTGCCGATGAAGGTTCGGGTGAGTGAGAACACTGATCCTCGCTCATCGCACGCGAATGAGGCGGTTGCAGGCCGGAACGAGTGCAGTGATCTTTTGGCGATTCACAATCCCAATGCCGGAGCGGCGTCACGTTGTTCCTTGATCCGGCCTACTTTTTTGAACACAGGGTCTTCGGCCGAGCCGTTCGAAACGAGATCTCATTGGTCGCCTTCGCTGCCGTTTTCGCTTGTGGGCTCGTCCAGTAGATCAATCTTGGTTCCATCCTCGGTGGTCGCGTCCATCCTGCTGTAGTCCCAGTTTCCATCCAGCTTCGTTCCCGTCACGTGAACGGTGGCCGCTCCGTTCGGTCCGCTGACCGAATAGTTGAGGTCCGTGTTACCGTCATCGTTATTAAGTTTGATGCTGCCTTGAACGAAGATCGATGCATCAACGGGATCTCCAATCATTGACTGCAGTTCCTCGTTGGTCTGTGCTCTGGCCAGCGACTCGGTGTACGGTTCGCTGGATTTGATCAACGCAAAGGCTCCTACCACGCCAGTGGCGATGACACCGCCGCAGACCATGACGGCAATCAGGCAACCGCCAACCACGCCAGCCACGATGCAACCGGAATTGGACTTCTTGCGTTCCTGCTGAAACGAAGGCTGGCTTTGGGTCGGATCGATGACTGGCGATTGAGACATGGAACGACTGCGATTGAAAAAGCGAGGCGGGCTGTCGAAACGAATTGCCAAATGGTACCAGCCTTCCACCGAGGTGAGTGACGTGGCGTCTCGATTGCACGCCGGATCGAGCGTGGCGATCTTTTGACGATTCACAATCCCAATGCCGGAATGGCGTCACGTTGTTCCTTGATCCGGCCTACTTGAAGGCGACGCGGAAGTATGAACACTCACGTGTCGTGAGTGGTTGTTTATGCAGGTCGGCTGGAATGATCGGGCACAACCATGTGAGCCGTTTGGGCGTTAGCCTCGGTTGCGCGTGAAAACCTTGGCCAACGCCAACGGCTCACATACCCGATGACACCTGCGTATTTGCTCAACTGCAGAGGAAAGTTTTCGGAGAAGTGCTTTCGTGTCGGTCGTCTGTTTGGTGATAGGCAACTGTTTGAGTTTTGGACGGGGTTGAAGATGAAACGGGCAGTCGCCGTTCGACCTCCCCTCGCTTCGCTCGACCCTCCTGCCTGGAGGGTGAAGGTAGAGAGGGCGAATCAGGCGAAGAATGGGCGACGGGGATCATTGTTGAGTCCTTCATTCGTTTTCTTCCCCGTCCGCTTTGATGTATTTGGTTGGCAGCTTGCGGGATTGTCGCAAAGCCCCATCCGTCGTCGAGGCGGTGATCGATGCAGAGCTGCGAGCGTTCACGTTCAGCCGTGCTGTCATTCCGTTTTGCCGTGACTGATTGCGTCGTCACTGCGCTCGCCGGGAATGCTTGATCGTTTGGCAACACGTTGGTTGTACGCCCGTCGCTGAGATTATCTATGATGGTTTTCGAATCAACCGCCCGGACGTTTGGAAACGATCAAGAGCTCGAACAACGACGCGTCCTGGCGGCTGTGTGATCGATATCGGTCCAGCGAGTCGCCTTCCTCGTGACCGGGATCGATCCCCAGGCGGATCACCGTGACTTTCAACCGAGAATGCTTTCATGAAATCAATTGCAATCGCCCTCAGTGTCTCTTTTTTCCTCGCGTCGGCCCTGTTCAACCATTCAACGTGGGCAGCCGAACGCCCCAATTTTGTGATCGTACTCTGCGATGATCTGGGATACGGCGACCTGGAATGTTTCGGCCATCCCCACATCAAAACTCCCAACCTGAATCAGTTGGCGGCCACCGGCATCCGGCTGACAAATTGCTATTCGGCGGCCCCCGTTTGTTCGCCTTCGCGGGTTGGGCTATTGACCGGACGCAGCCCCAATCGAGCTGGCGTTTATGACTGGATCCCCGAAGCCCGGAACCCACGACCAGACGCTCGCGACCAAGTTCACATGCGTGACCATGAAATCACCATCGCGCAATTGCTCAACGACGCGGGATACGCCACTTGCATGGCGGGCAAGTGGCACTGCAACTCTCGCTTCAACGACCCCGCTCAACCGCAGCCCGATGACTTTGGTTTCGATCACTACCTGGCAACCCAAAACAACGCGGCGCCCTCTCATCAATTCCCAAAAAACTTTGTTCGCAACGGCAAACCGATCGGGAAGGTTGATGAGTTCAGTTGTCAGTTCGTGGTGACCGAAGCCTTGCAGTGGTTGGACCGTCGTTCTGAAAAAGACCAACCCTTCTTTCTCTACCTGCCATTTCATGAACCTCACGAACCCGTCGCCTCGCCGGAAGCACTCGTCGCGCAGTACCGGAACGTTGCGGTGGACGAAGACGAGGCCCAGTACTTCGCCAATGTTGCCAATGTCGATGCGGCGGTGGGTCGGTTGGTGAAGGGGCTCGAAGAACTTGGCAAACGGGATGACACGCTGATCGTTTTCACGTCTGACAATGGCCCCGAAACGCTCGATCGATACCGCAGTGCTAATCGCTCCTACGGTTCACCGGGGCCGCTGCGTGGCATGAAATTGCATACAACCGAAGCCGGATTTCGTGTGCCAGGAATCGTCAACTGGCCCGGGGAAATCGAACCCGGCCAAACGCTTGATACGGTCGTTTCGTCGCTCGATCTCCTTCCCACCTTTTGCCGCTTAGCAGGTGCCTCCATTCCCTCCGACTTGAAACTCGATGGCACCGATGTCTTGCCACTGCTCGCTGACCCAGCCGCACAACGCCCCAAGCCGCTCTTTTGGATCTATTACAACGCCATCAACGAACAGCGAGTCGCCATGCGGGACGGCAAGTTGAAAGTGCTTGCGAAACTCAACCATGGCCAATTTCCCAAGCTGCAAAACATTTCGGATCAGAACGCTGACCAAGCCCGTCAGGCAAACCTGACGGACATTCAGATCTTCGATGTCACTCAGGACATCAACGAATCCACCGACGTTTCGGCACAGGATCCTGAACGAACCAAGGCCTTGGAACGCAAGCTGAACGCTTACTACAAAGAGCTCACCGCACATTCCCACGTGTGGCCAACGCCACCAAAGAAGGCAACAGACGCATCCCGTTAGGGCCGTCCCCTTTTTAGATTGGAGGGTGAACTGCCGGAGCGGCGTCACGTTGTTCCTTGATCCGGCCTACTCGGCTCCCCTCGCTTTGCGCGATCCTGCTGCCTGAAGAATGAAGATGGAGAGGGGGAGATTTGGTGGAATGTGCGGCGTGCTTTGGTTGTTGCCCACTGTTCCCATTCTGGTCTCTCGCACCAACAGGACCGCGCAAAGAATAGTGTCTATCAGTGCCGATTAGTGTCCCTGTTGAAGAGAACACTGATCTTCGCTCATTGCACACTAATCATTCCGACGTGGACGAGAGAAAGTTGGGGTCGGCATGGTTGAGTTCTCACTAGGTTTCTTGATCGACTTCTTTTCAATTTCGTTGACCGGAATGCGAAATGCTCGGAGAAGTGCTTTCGTGTGTTTCGTGGTAGTCAACAGGTTGAGTTTTGGTTCGGATCGACACTGAACCGGGTAGTCACCGTTCGACCTCCCCTCGCTCGACCCTTCTGCCTAGAGGGTGAAGATGGAGAGAGGGAGCTTTAGGAAAAGGGGACGGGGGCAATAGTGTTCGGCCCGGCGTTTGCCGGGCTGGAATATTGGCGGATGGTTGGCGAGTTGAGTGTGGGTTCATTGCGAAGGATGCGAAGCGATCCGGCTTGCCCAGGGCCGTTGCGTTTTTGTGTTTGGGACCGCGCAGCATTCATGCCGAGACCAGTCAGGCAAAATGACCTCCCGCAACGCCGATTAGCAAATTTCTTTACGCTCCTCTTTGACACGCTTTGCCTCTTCTGCAGCTGCTTGCTTTTCGATGTGAGCAATCAGCTCCTCTTCAGTGGCTAAGCCTTGGAAGTAGAAGCTGATCATTTCAAACGTTCGTTTCGTGGGGCGAGATCCAGTCCACAGGTTGATCAGCAAGCAGGCAATCACCGAACAGTAGACTTGAATCTGGATTCCATTGGCGTTGTGGCTGATCAAGTGATCGCCGCCCATCAGTTGCTTGTAGAACCGAAAGAAGATTTCAATTGTCCATCGGTAGGCGTAGATCAGGGCAATGATTTCAGCAGGTACATTCAGTAGATTGGTGGCAATGCGAAGGATCCCATCGCTGTTGGGGGCCTTGGAACCTCTCGCCTTTCCGCCAGTGCGGTTTTGATGAGGCGTGCAGCGGATTTGGATCAACCGGATCGGATGATCAGGGGAATTTGAGCTGCTGCTCGATCCTCCAAGCTTTACTATCGTATCGCTGAGTACCCCCGCAGCACGGTCACCTTCGGTTAACTCAAGTTCTTGAGTCGTCTCGTAAACCGTGTTGTCACGTAGTCGGCAAACATAGCTACTCGATGACGCGACGATTGAATTGAAGAGCGAGAACTTGGCATAGCCACGGTCCATCACGTACAGGCGATCTTCTTCGAGCACTCGTTTGAGAACGGCCCGTTCATCGTGTTGCCCACCGCCATCAGGTGTCACGTCGACTCGCGCAGGCAGCAGGTTATTGACCTCAAAGTGTGTGTGTAGTCGCCATCGCACCAGCGCTGAGCCCGTTGTTTGCTTCAGAATGGATGCGGCAATCAGCGACGGCAACGCGTTGACAAGTGAGCCATCCACGGCGGTGATCGTTTGCTGAATGCTGCTCAGTCGCGGGTCCGGGGCAGCATCGTTGACTTCAGCAGACAAGGCCTCAATGACTGGCTTGAGATGGTCTGCAGAGAACAGCCCACCGGCTTCGGATAGCGATCCCAGCGAAGCTTTCTCGTTGCTCAGTTTGTTACGTACTTTCGTCAACTCACTGGCCTGCGAGATTGCTCGCAAACTTGAGACAGTGGGGTTCAGGACATACAGCAACACGAGCATGCAATACTGATCGTAGTGCAGCGTACGGTTACCAGCGGTATCACGCTGGCACTCATGTTCGTGAAGATGCTCGAGCAGGGGCTTGAGCATGGCGAAGTATTTGAGGCCTTCGATTTTGATCTTTGGCTTGACGAGAGATTCCTGTGTTCGCTCGCCCTGGTCATCAGGAAGCTTTCGTCTTTTGAGTCGCTTGGTTTTGGTTGGCATGGCAAACCAACGATTGCCCGCTCAACGCAGGAGTAAAGCAAGATCGACGCATGAGCCAAACCGGTTTCACGCCTCTCGACTCTGGCGGATGCAAACCAGTGAATGTTTCACATCATCGCAACTGCCCGCCAGTCTCCTTGAAGCACGAACGAGACACTCTCGCCCAGCGAGCGAAGACAGGCCAAATTATCGATACTAGCAATTCAGCGTCGGCCGGCAAACGTCGGGCCGAACACTATTGCCCCCGTCCCCTTTTCGGAGGTCGAGCATGGAATGAGAGTAGAACATTTGTCCCCAAATGTTTGCGTGGCTGGCCGCTGTCGTCGAGCGGCATGACGCGAACGGTTTGACAGGGACTCAGTTGCAAAGAGGATTCGCGGTGGAGGTTTGCTCGACGGAACAGTTGAGGACAACGGTTCTACTCTGACTTTGCTCATCCAGCTTTCGAAGAAACGAAGTCGCGGGTATCTCGCCGTTCCTGTCGAATGGTTCCGTTATTCACGCTTTGTCGCATCGATCCCTTCACGTCGTTTCATGAAAAAGCTCACCGATGAAACGAGTCCAAACAGTCCGCCGACGAATGCGAACAACGGACCAGTGAATATAGCGATGATCGCTACGCTGCCGGCAGACGCATCATTCGGGTTCTGTGCTTGGCTGTACACACCAAGTCCAACTGCAAATGCAGCGCCCAGTAGAAAGCCAACCACAACCGAGAACATCGTGGCGACAATCATCCCCGCGATGTCGTACATGGTGGGGCGAGTGGATTTTGGCTTCATTGATTGCACGTATAACTTGCCAGAGGTTGATGGTTTGACAGATCTCGCATCCTTTGGGAACTAAACGAGTATTGGCAATGAGTGTCCTCGCTGTCGGCGAAATCAAAGCCAAAGAAAGAATGACGGGGGCATTGTTGAGACCATCGATCTTTTGTTTGCAATCCCCTTTTCATGGTCGCCGGTAAGGGCTGGTGCGCGAGAGAAATTGTAGGCCGGACCGAGCGAAGCGCTGTTCCCGCAGGTTGCAGGGCGGATTGCCGGAGCGGCGTCTCTTTGTTCCTTGATCCGGCCTATTGGGTGCGATCCGGCAAGTCGTTTGGCCTCCGCCACGATTCCCACGCACGACATGGACGAACGCCCAAACGGAGCAGATGAATGCCCGTTAGCTGATGATGTCGTGGACGACGTGACCGTGGACGTCGGTCAGGCGGAAGTCTCGTCCCGCATATCGATACGTGAGCCGCGTGTGGTCAAAGCCGAGCAAGTGCAAGATTGTGGCATGTAAATCGTGGACGTGCACGGGATTCTCGGCAACGCTCAGTCCCACTTCGTCGGTGGTTCCGTACGTCGTGCCCGCTTTCACGCCGCCGCCCGCCATCCAGACCGTAAACCCGTTGTCGTGGTGGTCGCGTCCCGGGTTCGCTGAGACTGGCAATTGAACCGTTGGCGTACGACCCATCTCGCCGCCCCAGATCACCAGCGTTTCGTCCAACAAACCTCGCTGATCCAAATCGTGCAGGAGCGCTGCGATCGGACCATCGCATTCACGGGCCAGTCGTGGATGATTGCGTTCGATCGATGCGTGTGAATCCCAGGGCTGGCCGGCACCGTGATAGACCTGGACATAGCGAACACCGCGTTCGCTCAACCGCCGAGCGATCAGCATTTGACGTCCTTGAAGCGAGTCGCCGTACATCTCCTGCGTCTCTTTGGTTTCGCTGGAAATATCAAACGCGTCGCGTGCTTCCCCCTGCATCCGGAACGCAAGCTCGAGCGACTCGATGCGGCCTGACAACTGGGCATCGTCACTGCGATCGGCCAGGTGCATTCGATTCAGATTTTGAATCAAATCCATCTGCCGTTTTTGTTGGGAGGGCACCAAGTAATCGTTGTCGATATTGGCGACCAATTCCTCCGGGTTGGTGTACTGAGTGTCAACGTGCGTGCCTTGAAAGATGCCTGGTAAAAACGCGTTCCGCCAGTTCGCGGTCGCAGCGGTTGGCAAACCCGACGGGCACATGACCACATAACCGGGCAAGCTCTGATTTTCGGTGCCCATTCCATACAAGGTCCACGCACCGACGCTGGGACGCGGCCGGACGATGTCGCCACAGTTCATCATCATCAAACCGGGCTCGTGATTGGGGACATCGGTGACCATCGAACGAATCACACACAGCTTGTCGGCATGCTTGGACAGTTCGGGAAACAGTTCGCTGATTTCAATTCCCGACTTGCCGTGCTTTTGAAACTTGAACGGTGACTGATGTGCGACGCCGCCCAAACGCCGGTTGTTTTTCAGTTTGTCGTCGAGCGTCTTGCCATGCATCTTGGCCAGCATCGGCTTGGGGTCGAACGTATCGATCTGGCTGGGGCCGCCGTTGGCGAACAAGTGAATCACCCGTTTGGCTTTGCCCGGAAAGTGCGTCGGCCGGACCGCCAGACTGCTGGCGTTTCCTTCGGGAGACGCTGGTTCCGCGGCGAACAGTCCTCCGGAAGAACCGATGCCGTCACCCAGCATGCCGCCATCTCGCAGCACACCGGCCAACGCCAACATCCCCATGCCCATCCCGCTGCGACGGAGCATCGTGCGGCGGTCGGTGAAATTGTTTTCAAACATCACAGATGACACTCAATCGAGATAAAGGAATTCGTTGGTCAACATCAGAGCCTGGGCCAATTGGTCGACACGTCCGAGCGGCTGCGGTGCGGGTGGCGCGAAGTCTTTTTGCGACTGCCAACGATCACCGTTGAGCTCACCGTCAATGCCCGCAATCGTGATCGTCCAGGTGTGAGAATCCGAGTTGGAATTGGCTCCCGGACTGGCAACAAAATCGATCACGTCGCCTGCCTTCACTGACAAACGAGCGACCGACGGATTGATCGTTCCCCGAGCGACTTTGTCCGTCGTGCGGAAGTCACCGCTTCGGATTGACACCGTGATGCCATCGCCATTGGGTCGGGCGTGCGTCAGTTTGCTGGCGATTCGCACCGCTCCATCGGCCGGAGCCACCCAGCGACGAATGATACTATGAGCCGGATTGACGCCGCAGTGAGCCGCGGTGGCCGACAGACGCAGGAACTTTAACTTCGGGTCAGGGAATGCTTCCGATGCTTGGTAGGCCTTGCCGGACCAATACGGAAGTGGCATGAAGTCGTCCGCTGGGTCACCAGCCCGCTTGGGTTTGCTGGCGATGTTCCCCCAACCATACCGCCAAACTCCGCCAAGTGCCTGCCCGTCAGTTTCCGCTGCTGCGACCAGGAACCGTTTTGTCATCGTGATTTCATCCGCTGACGGATCACGCGAAAACACTCGTCGGTAGAGAGCCGTGATCGTTGCCGCGTCGGTCGTGTTGTCATCGACTTCGTCGGCAATACGATCGGCCAGTTCTCGTGACTGCTCGGCAACAAACGGGTGATTCATGAAGAACAACGCTTGCTGCGGGATGGTGGTTTCCGCCCGTGAGGCTGCGGATGCGGTCGGCGATGCGAAGTCGAATGTCCGCAAGATCGGATCGAGTTCGAGGCGGTCAACGTAAGCGTACAAACTGCGGCGAGTCGTGTACGGCGTTTCGCTCAACTTGACCGAGCGTCCACCGACGGTGAGATCGATGGTGCCGGCGACCGAAACGATCGAATCCCGCATCGCTTCGAAATCGAGGCGTCTTCGATTCTGCCGCCACAACCAACGGTTCTCAGGATCAATCGCAAAGGCATCTTCACGCAGGTCGGAAGATTGCTGGTAGGTGTGACTGGTCGTGATCGTGCGGTGCAACCACTTCATCGACCAACCTTGTTCGATGAATTCGCTGGCCAGCCAGTCCAACAATTCCGGGTGCGATGGAGGTGAACTTCGCAATCCGAAATCGTCCAACGAATCCACCAAGCCGCGTCCAAAGTAACGAGCCCAAACTCGGTTGACCAACACGCGAGCGGTCAACGGGTTTTCCGCCGACGTGATCGCTTCGGCAAGTTCGCGTCGTCCGCTGCCATCGGTGAATGGACCATCGCTGACATTCGACAATAACGACAAAAACTGTCGCGGTACGCGATCACCCCGACGGTTCGCTTCGCCACGCAGCAGCACGAACGGATTGACAGGTTTCTTCGCGTCGACCAACACCATCGCCCTTGGTGGCGCGGCCGGGTGAGTCGATTCAACTGCGGCGATTGCCTTTTCGCGATCGCCCAGTTCCTTGCGTCCTTTGCCAAGCAAGCGTGATGCTCGCGCGACCGCTTCCACGTCGAGATCAAACCAACCGCCCTCAGCCATCAAGAGCTGACGGATCGCTTCCTGATCGGGATCTGCCAACTTGATCGCTCGGTGATCGTTCTTGGCGTCAGCCGATTTCGACGTCGCTTTCCAAGCCTGCAACACGTCGTCCATCACACCTGCGTAGGCGGCAATCAATTCACGCTGGGTCTTTGGGTTCGACGCAATCAAACCATCGCGGATGAGCGGATTCAGATCCTCGTTCTCCGCCCAGGATTTCATCCATCGTGGCAATTGAGTGTCGAACTGTTTCTTGTTCGCGCTCAACGCTTGGTTCCAGGGACCAAGAACAGAATGCGAAATATCGGAACGATTCTTCAGGTCAGCCGCCAAACGCGTGTTCAGCGGCGTCATCGCGGTCTCTTTGATCTTCAACTGCCCGATCACACCACGGATTTCTTTTCCACGAGCGATCGACAACAGATAGAAGCCGTCCAGGTACTTTGGCAGCTGCTTTTTCAGGTCGGCGATCGCCTGCTTTCGCAAGTCGGCTTTGTACTCAGACAGTTCGTTCTGCTTGGCGGTCAGTTGAGCCTGGAAATCCGCTTTCATTTCATCGGAGAAAGACACTTCCGTCTCAATCCGAGGCAGCGTCTCGGGAAGATCGCAACTGGCGAACACGCCATACAACGAGTAGTAGTCTTCCGTTGGGATCGGATCGTACTTGTGATCGTGACAGCGTGCACAACTGACCGTGATCCCCATCAAACCACGTCCGACCACATCAATCTTGTCCGCGATCTGTTCCAGGCGGTTGTTTCGAAAGCGTGGGCCGACGGTCAAGAAACCAAGAGCAGCCAGCGATGGTGAATCGGCGTCCTCGGCGTAGAAGTCCGCTGCAATCTGTTCGCGAACAAATTGATCATAAGGTTTGTCCGTGTTCAGCGATTCGATCACGTAGTCGCGATATGTGTAGGCGTACGGGTAACGAAGTTCCGCCTGGGCCTGCCAGTCGCGAGTGTCACCGTACCGGGCCAGGTCCAGCCAGTAGCGTGCCCATCGTTCTCCGTGATGCTGGTCGGACAGCAAAGTCTCGATCCATTCCGCCACCACCTCGTCCGTGTCGCGTTCATCGTTGACAAATGCTTGCACCTGAGAGTAGGTGGGAGGTAATCCAATCAGGTCGAAGTGCAGCCTGCGAACGATCACCTCTCGAGACGCGACTTTTCCCGGCGTCAAACCGTTGCGTTCAAGCGACGAAGCGACGAAAGCGTCGATCGGATGGGCTGGTTGATTTTGATGCTTCGCCTTTTGATCCGCCGGTTTGGAGGTTGTTGGAACCTCTGGCTTTTGCAGCGGTTGGAATGCCCAGTGTGATTTGGCGACCTGGCCAATCGCCTGTTGGTCACCCAGTGCCGGCGCCATTCCTTCGGAATTCGAGTCCTCTGAATCTTCTGCGTTGGCTGGCCACGGCAACCCCATGTTGATCCAACGCCGCAGGGTCACGATTTGATCTTCTTCTAGCGGCCCGTCCGGCGGCATCATTTCCATCCCGCGACGACCAAGCACCGCATCAATGATCAGGCTCTCGTTGACGTTCTTGGCAACAGCCGCTGGACCACTGATTCCGCCCTGCAGAATCGTCCCCAGCGAATCCAGCCGCAGATCGGATTCCTGCAGTGCATCGCCGTGACACTCGTGGCAGTGTTCAATCAGCAGCGGTCGAACCTTTTCTTCAAAGAACGACTCCTGCGGGTTCAAACCATCAGCATTCGCACCAGCGCAAATCAAGGCCATGACCAGCGAACCAGCCACGTACCGGACGGTTCGGTGCATCCAGACCGAGAGCACTCTTTGAGAAGACATCAATGCAGCGGCCATTGAAAACCCATTCTTTCATCATGAAACAGCCCCGCAGGTAGGGCGCACTCGCAGGTGCGTGAAGGGGCCAAGCAGACGCTGATTGTAACTGACTCAGCGCCGTCATGGTCGAGCGTCCAAGGTAGTTTCTCCTCCGCCTCATCTTCTCCCCTCCGCAACCGTTAGCCGCATGGCGTTAGCCACGGTTTCCGCAAACAATTGCGACAACATCGAAACCCGACGCGTCAGCGAGGAACCGTATCCGATCCCCACGTTGGCCCTGTCCGGGGCGATTTGTCAAGCGTTTTTCCGTCGTCTTCCCTCCTTCGGTTCTTCTTCGCCCACGCGATCTACACATGCAATCCATAAGTGTCAGCCGATTGGCGTTCGCCACGGTTACCACGCACATCTAGCACCAACCCCAAAACGGCTCGCATGGTTGTGCCCGATCAGTCCTTTTGATTTGCATCCGACCGAATGATCAAGGCATCGGAACCGGACGACAGATCGTCTGAATCACGATCAACGATGTACGTGAATGGACCATGGCTTGGGATTTCTTTGCCCAATTCGTTTTGCAGCTCAACAACCGTCCTGACAGTGACGGCCGGATTTCCATCGACGACGATGTGAACTTTGGATACGTCTGGATAAGCAAGCAGATCATCGACCACCGCCGTCCGCGAAATCCGTTCGCCGTCGCGGTAGAGTTCCCCCGAGGCAGCGATGCGTAGTCGAACCATTGGTTCGGTGGGCTCCGAATCAAACTGCGACGGAATCAACTCGGGTCAAAGTCTGGAATGGGTGAGCTGGCTTGTGGGCTTTCAGTCGGTGTGGCGAAGTGATCGCAGAGCCTGTCCAAATCGGTCTGCGACCAGCCTTCCGGTTGAGTCACCGCGACCCAAGCGTCGATGTAGCTCGATGGTGAATAGTTGTGCCCGTATCCAAGCGGAACGCTGGTCGCCATCGGCAAATCAAAAGCGATTTGCAAGAAAGTCACGATGGGGTACCAGCGCAACCCAGGCGAAACATCTGGTCCTCGGGGCTCGGATAGCCATTCAGGTTGGTGCCAGGCCAGCGAGGGTGAAAACCAAACCATGGGATCGCTTGCATGTTGGATGTACACGTTTCGGATCGGCCCCCAAGGTTTGCCCGGTTTCAGCATGTTTTGTTGCGACGTGAACCGAACCATTGACTGATCTCGAAAGGTAGGCATCCAGACGGGTGTTCCGGCATTGCGCGAGCTCACGATGGATGCCCATTGCCGACTGGGAAAGGGTGGCCCACTCCAAACGGCACCCTGGATGGGATCTTGAAAGGTCTCCATCAAGTCCGCTGCATCTTCGCAGCCAAAAGCGCCCAAGCTCAGACCAAACAAATACAGCTGAGGCCGTTCTTCTTTTGGCAGCGTGGTCCAGTACGCGTAGACCTGATCGAACAGCGCGGTGGCGGATCGTTTGGACCGAGATGGGTCGACCAAAATGGTGATCCAACTGGGCAAGTAGGAGTACTGCATGCTGACAATGGCGGTGTCGCCATGATGCAGATACTCGATCGTGTCCACCGCGCTCTCATCAAGCCAGCCGGTACCAGTGGGAGTCGCGATGATCAGTATCTTGCGATCAAAGGCGCCTTCGCGTTTCAGTTCATCCAAAGCGAGCGTTGCTCTGGCGTGGTCATCTCCGTCGGTTCGCATTCCGACATAAACACGGATGGGACGCTTGGAAGGTTTGCCAGTCAGTCGTTCGATCTCTTCCGGCTTCGGGCCGCCTCCGATGAAGTCTTTTCCTCGACGGCCAATTGCTTCCCAATCGACCAGCGACTGCTCGCTACCGCAGGCGAGGTCCAATGTCGGTTGCTCGATGCCGTCGTCAATTAACAAATCGGCCTGCAAAAATAATCGATCCGCAGCCTGAAGTAACCCTCGCGCGATCACGCCATTGCCGATCATCAAGCCCAGTACCAACACGCACAGAGTGCTGAATGAGATGGCGATTCGACGTGGCAAATACCGTTGCAGCAGATTGGAAAGGTAGGCGCCGAGGCGAATCATCCAACGAGCAATCGAAACCAGTATGAATGCAACGAGGAGGGCAATCGCAAGGAAACGAAAGGGAGCGGTTGATTCCAGTGGCGGCATTTCCATCAACATGCGAATGGAGTTTTGCCATTCCGTGGCGTACCAAATCGAGATTGCGACGACGATCGCCACAAGCGTCACGCAGATCTGTCTCGAACGACGTGCGAGCACAGGTCCGGGGTTCGGCAATTCTAGGAACGACCAGCCCCACGTCGCGAGCACACCAACCACGTAACCGATGGCGAGTGAAAACCCTGACAAGATCCCTTGGACAATGTAGGGGCGAGGTAACAGGGACGGCGTGATCGACCCACAAAAAAACAGGGTCGCAAAAACCAAACCGGTAAACGAAAACGAGTCCAAGTATGACCGCGACAACGATCGGACCTTGATAGCGACGCGATGAATCACTCATTGACTCCGGCAAAGATGTAAACGGTCATGCGATAGGACCATCGTAGTGATTGCTTCGTTTCAAAGAAGTAATGAATAGGCGAGTGGTCCAAGGAATGAGTGCAAAATTTGATCCGGTCAACTCGATCCGCTACCCTACGCCGTGAATGGGTGTTTCAATCTTCCTGGAGGGAAACTAATGTTGATTCAAAGTAATCGTTATCGTTCGTCATCGTATTCAGGGATGTGCATCGCATTCGTGCTGTCGATCACCACCATCTGCATTGCAGATGTGAAAGCCCAATCATTAAGCAAGTTCGAAGCCGACGCTGGTGGCGAATCCAGAATTTCGGTCTTCGATTCGTTTGACGGCAAGGCCGTCGTGAAATGGGATGTCGTGCGTCCGGATGCGACCCACGCATCGTTGGTTGATAATCCGGGAAAGCTGACCATAAAGACTCAGCGTGGCAGTATTCACCGTAAGGAAAAGACCAGCACCTACGGGGATGGGATTCAGGCGAAGAATATTTATCTCATTGACAACCCCGCCGCGAAAGAGGCTGGTTTTGTGGTTGCAACTCGCGTGAGCGGATTCACACCCAAGGAGAGGTTCCAGCAGGCTGGGTTGATTTTCTACAACGACGATGACAACTATTTCAAATGGGGTTACGAGTTTGATTGGAAATCAAACGGTGGGCAAAAGTTCTGTGTGCTTACGGAAAATGATGCTGTCTCTCGTTTCGAGTATCTGAATTCCCCCACTGGACTGAATGACTATTGGCTTCGTGTCATCAAGCGAGGGGACGTGTACGAGTGTTCGTACAGCATCGATGGGAAGTATTTTGACGTGCTCTGCGAACGAAAGTGGTCCAGCGGTGCTCCGGCAAAAATTGGACTGATCGCGAAAAATGGGGGCAGCAGCGTCGCGGCTGAATTGGACGCGCAGTTCGAATTCTTTTCGTTTCAATCACCGCTGCCGCGCCACCTCGACGCACTTCGATAACGAGATAGGCGATTTTGTAATGGCCGGTTTGCCAGCTGGATGGGCCGGCAAGCGAGCTGCCGTAGCTGCGTCCCGTTGGTCCTTGATACGGCCTACTTGGTTGGAAATCTTTGTAGGCCGGACCGGAACGAAGTGGAGTTCCGGCAGGATGGCGAGAGTGTTGTGGGATACGGGGTGATGCCGTAGCTGCGTCCCGTTGGTCCTTGATACGGCCTACTTCGTTGGACAGCTTTGTAGGCCGGAACGGAACGAAGTGGAGTTCCGGAGGGATGGCGAGATTGATGTGGGGTTCAGGGTGATGCCGTAGCTGCGTCCCTTTGGTCCTTGATACGGCCTACTTAGTTGGAAAGCTTTGTAGGCCGGACCGGAACGAAGTGGAGTTCCGGCAGGATCGTGAGGTGTTGCGGGATCCAGCGTGCTGCCGTAGCTGCGTCGCGTTGGTCCTTGATACGGCCTACTTGGTTGGGAAGCTCTGTAGGCCGGACCGGAACGAAGTGGAGTTCCGGAAGGATGGTGAGAGTGTTGCGGGGTTTAGGGTGCTGCCGTAGCTGCGTCCCTTTGGTCCTTGATACGGCCTACTTGGTTGCGATGGATCGCTGGGGGCCGAATCTCTCTATGGTTGGTGGTTTCGAAACGCTAGAGTGACGCTGTCAGTTCGCGAAAATTGTGGGAGGCGAAGGTCATGAAGTATTTCAGCGCAGCGTTTTTTGTCAGCTTGATGAGTCTTCCGTGTTCTGCGGAATCGGATTGGTTGATGAAACTGGATTTGGATTCGCCAATCGAGAGCAAGAACTATGTCACTCAGCAGCCGGCAGACTCAAACCCGAACGCTTTGCGTTCATTGGATCTGGTGAACCCAAGACCGATGAGGTCCAAAGACGCAAAAGAGAATTCTATCTTGCCAGGTTTTGAGTTCGAACTCCGAGAAAAGGTCAAGCAACTTTTGTTGCGTCCGGAGTCGAAACCCGCTCGAAAACGTCCCGCTAAGCGACCCAACCGTGCAACGCGGAATGAAGAATGGCTTTGATTTCTGAAGGCAACGATTGGTTCGTTTTCTGAATGCATTCTCGTGACATGCCGTCTCAAATTGCTCAACGTCGACGCATCGTTGGATCGAAGGCTTCGCTGACTGGATTCACCGTCGAAGAGTTCCTGCGTTCAGTGTTTCGAAAGCATTCACCTCTGCCATCGCGAGGAGCGAACGTTCTTGGGGAATCGCTATTTTGAGGGGATTCGATACATGGAGAAGCCCTTCCCACTTTTGCTCTTCGCCATGATGGTTTTGCCATCGGGACCCAAAGTCATTTCGTCTGAACTGCCGTCACCGAAGTTCTTTAAGAAGGCGGTGACGTAGCTGTTCTCGCCGGATCGCTTCCACGCCGCGATTCGCTCTCCTTTGAGTACAACCCATCCATCGTTGGTGAAGTGACAGACGTTCCCAGATTGGTATTTCCAAGATCCAACTAAAGGGTCAGGTTGCGTCATCTCATCAAGACGCTTTTTGAGATCCGCAACCTCTGCCCGGAGTTTCCGAATGGTCTCGCGGGCCGCGGCCGATTCGTTGTCCGCCTTTGGCGGGGCATCAGCCTGTAGAAACCGCGAAATTCTCTCGGTCTCTTTGAGGTCTTCTTGTTTTGCCGCCTGTTCGAGTGCGACTTTGAGTTCATCCCGCAGTTTCGTGTTCGCGGTATCCACATGTTGTTGCATGCTTTGTTCCAGGAATAACAAACGCTCGTTGAACGTTTTCACCGCGAGCTTGGCCGCCTTCGACTGAAAGTCATTCAATTGGACGTTTGTTTCCTCGCACGTGGCGACACTGGCAAACAGAAGAACCGTTGCGATGGCGATCAACTTCATTTTGTCAATCCTAAGAGGGTGAATGGGGTGTGGTTGGCACTGCTGCGTCATGCCATTCGACTGCGGCATTGCGAAGCAGGTTGGCAAAACACTCGGGCAAGACCATGCGAACCGTTTGGAGGTTTCCCCGGTTTTGCGTGAGACTGATAGGGTTTGCCAAAACAGCTGGAATGCCGAAACACTCGTGCCAAACGGCCCGATTGATTGGACACTGCGTTCTTATGATAGCAGCTGGATTGGTGCGTTCGTTCAATGATTGGTCATTCAATGGATACTATCCGAGTCAACAAGGTTGGACCGAAAAGATCCAAGAGACCATCGATCACGTCCGTTTGCTTCTCATTCACCGCGTTCCGCAGAGTGACTGGATCTGTCAGTGAGAGGTCGGCACCGAAGTCCGCCAGCATTCGCATCGCGGGAGCGTTGCATTCAGCGATTGCTCTGGTGAAACAGGTGTCGCCGAGATCGTCGCGTGCGTCAGGATCCGCGCCAAGTTTTAGCAATGTTTTGACGGTCGAGTTTTTGTGCAGCGAGATCGCTAGCATGAGTGGTGTATCAGATTCGGTACCAAGCCTGGAATCAGGGTTCACACCGCGAGAGACGAGCCAGCCGAGGATGCCAGGGTTGTTCAACACCGCGGCAGCGACAATCCAGGCATCGTTGGACGTCAACAATTCGGGATGTTTGCCAAGTAGCTGACGAAGACGCTTTCGGTTGTTGCGAATCACGCAGCCGTAGGCTTTTCGGTCACGCTGAACGCCCATCGCATTTTGGTCGCTAGTGGAGTGTTTGATTTTGGTGGAAGAACGATGGATGCGATCGGAAGACAGATTCGGTCACGGCACGCGTTGAAGATCCGACATCACGGTCGCTTTCCAACGAGTCAATTCCTTTTTCATCTTCGTTGTCACCTCAGGCAATTGCTGAGCGACGTCGGTGGCCTCGGCGGGGTCACGTGGAATGTCATAAAGTCGATCGCCACTCTCGGTGGAGACAAGCTTGTAGCGGTGCTGCATCCAAACGGATTCTTTTCCATCGCGATTGAGGAAGCCCAGCGGTTTCTGCCGCTCGTTTGTTTGCCTCGTGACCAGTGGGATCAGGCTGGTTCCGTCGTAGGTTCGGTCGGTCGGCAGGTCGACACCGATCGCATCCAGGATGGTCGGGAAGTAGTCGGTGGTGAAACATGGTGCATCGAGGGTGCGTGGTGAGTCGACTTTGTTTGGCCACACCATCAAACCAGGGACGCGGATTCCGCCTTCGTCGATCGACAACTTGTACCCTTTTAGATTCTTGGCTGATCCCACGTGTCGCGGCGAGCCCTGTCGGGCGGGACCGTTGTCAGAGCAAAAACAAAGCATCGTGTTGTCAGCGACACCCAGCGATTTCAGCTCCGCTCGCAATCGTCCAACCTGCTCGTCCATGGCCGTTAAACAGGCGTAGTAATGCTGGGCCGGTTCAGGTTGCTCGCGATACATTTCGCGATACTTTGGGCCGCCGATGACGGGCGAGTGGGGCGTGTGGAACCAAACGGCGGCAAAGAAGGGGCGATCGTTTTGCACCGCATCGCGGATGAACGGGATGGCTCGATCCATGATGACTCGTGAGTCATCGCCGTCCATGTTGTCTGTTTCCTTTTGCCCCGGACCGGTGAAGTATTCATTGCCATAAGGCTGGCCTTGTTTGGGAGCTTGTTGGTTTTGCTTCTTCGAGATAGGACCTGGATGGACCAGCGGGTTCCACGTAGGGACCTTGGATTCGGTCACAAAGCACACGTCGACGTCACGTTCCCAAGGCGGGCAATAATATCGCTCGGGTTGCTTGGCAAATGTCCCCCAGCGGTTTTGATCGCCAACCGTTTTGGAAAGCGTGCCTAAATGCCACTTACCGAAATGACCGGTCGTGTATCCATGTTGCTTCAAGACGGTTGTGATTGGAATTTCGGTTGGTTCCAGCATGCCTTTCATTGCGAACGTCACGCCGAAGCGGTACGGATTTCGGCCGGTGTAGCAACTCGCCCGCGTCGGGGAGCACATTGCCGCAGCGGCGTAGAAACGCGTGAACGTCACGCCCTCCGCAGCCATTTGATCCAGGTGCGGTGTTCGCAAATGTGGGTGCCCGTTGTACCCGGTGTCTCCCCACCCTTGGTCGTCCGCCATGCAGAGGATGATGTTGGGCGAATCGGATGCGATGGTGTTGCACGCCACCAAGAGACACAGTGCGAAGATGAAAAAGCTAGTCGATCGTTTCATGGCGTCGTTCCCAATTGCCGCTTGATGTTGACGTCCGATTTCTATTGCAGGTCCGGACGTGGGGAATCGATCTCCAGCATCAAGATCTGCTTCAGTTCAGCGACCTTCTCTGGGTAGCCGGATGCCAGATTGGTGCGTTCTTCGTTGTCGGTGGTGAGATCATAGAGCTGGAAAATGCCCTTCTTCCGATTCGCTTCGACCAACTTCAGTCCTTCGCCGGTAATCAAGGCTCGACTGCCCATTGCGGTGAAGTTGTTGTTGATGACCACGTGATCGTGACGTTCGGTTTGTGGTTGTCCAAGCAGAGTGGGTAGATACGAAATGCCATCTTTGCCTTTGGGTTTTTGTTCCCCCACCAGGTCCGCCAGCGTGGCGAGAAAGTCGTAGTGAGCGGTCAGCAAGTTGTTCTCCGACCCGGGTTCAATCTTGCCTGGCCAACGCACGATCATTGGGCACTGCATGCCGCCTTGGTAACCACTGCGTTTCAAACCCGCTCGTCCGCCCGCACCGTCAAAGATGTCCCCACACTCGGACGATCGCCACTTTTTGTCGGTGAGGTTGGCTGGTTCGCCGCTGGGTAGCGTTTGTGTTTTATAGCTTGGTTTGGGGCCGTAATAGAGTTCATGCCCATTGTCGGATGTGAATAGAACGATGGTGTTGTCGTCGATGCCAAGAGTGACCAATTCTTTCATGATCAATCCAACATGGTCGTCGAGCATCTTGACCATCGAAGCGTACTTTTTCTCCGCCAGGCTCATGGTCGGATGATCTGCGAAGTCCGGGTGCAATTCTGGAATCGCGACCGGGCCATGTGGCAGTTGAGTCGGGTGATAGAGAAAGAAGGGTTGGTCGTGGTTGGAACGCAGGTATTTCAAAATGCCTGCGATAAAAACGTTCTGCGAGTAGGTCTCGCCGCCATAACCGACCGGTTCATCGCCTTTCTCGCTGGTCTTGCCACAATCTGCCATCGTGTTGCCTGGCAAATCAAATCGTTCGCCGTTTCGCCAAAGGTAAGGCGGGTAGAAACCATGGCACCGTTGATGATCGTAGTAACCTTCGTGGAAGTCCCATCCGAAACGTTGGACACGCTCGTTCCAAGTCAAAAAGCCGCGATCCAGTTTCCCGAATTGAGCGGTTTTGTATCCAGCCTGCTGAGCCACTTGCGCGAGGAACACTTCGCCGTCGGCGATCGGATTGGAGTTGGCTTTGTGTTTCTCCATTCGCTTTTGATATTCCTCTTCCGTGATCTGACCCGCATCACGCCAGATCGGCAATCCAGCTCGGTTCTGAGCCCAACCGCCGTTACGTCCGTCGTGCATTCCGGTTAGCAAAGTCCAGCGGGCGGGAGCACAGTAGACGCCACCGTAATAGTTGTTGAACTTCATGCCTTCGCGCGCCAAGCGATCGATGTTCGGCGTCGTGACGACATCCTGGCCATAGCACCCGAGCATGCCGGGTCCGAGGTCATCAGCAAAGATCAGAATGACGTTGGGGCGTTCGGCCGCCGAGGAGCTCGTTTGAACACTGAGTGTGATGAGAAGTACAAAGAGGAATTGAGCGATTGATTTCATTTCGTTGTTTCGCGTTGGGGGCGATTCAATGGGTGCGTGAACGTGGTTGAGTTCTGTGCTTTGCGACACGGCGGGCATAAGTGGTCGAGGATTGCAAATTTCCCGTAACGTCACGCTGGGCGACGTCACGTGGCAGGTGTCGCATGATGATAGTCGTGATTCGGTTTGCAATCACGGGCGACGGTCACACCGGCGGGATGAGAACCCTCGGTCGGGCGGGTGCGTGAGAATCAATGGGTTCAGTGGCCAAAATGCTTCGGCCGTGGATGTTGATCGGAAACAGCCAAAGATCAATTCAACCTTCGCGTTTGAAAATCAGAACGATTGCCACCAGCAAAGCAACCGGAATGCCGAGAGTCACAAGCATGATGAGCGCGATCACTGCCAGTTCGATGGGGCCAGGAAAGCTCATTGTCAGTCTTTCGATGCTGGTTCGGTGGTGGATTTGAATGCATTTGGGTTGTCGAACTTGAAACCATCAGGTTCGTTCAGGCGTGTCAGCCAATCGATGGTAGAACCTTCCACGTAGACAAGGTCCCGCGGAGACACAGCGAGTGTGAAGCCCTGGCAGTCTTGGACAATGTCATCATCCGAAATGGGAGGTGACTCGAGGTTCAACGCATATTCAAATCCATTCTCGCCGTGGTCTTTGATCGACAAGCGGATGTGGTCGCCAGGTGAGTCGCGAAGGAACTCTTTAAATTTGCTCTCAGCCGCGGGCGTGATTGTCACAATTGTTTGAGACTGTCTCTTCGGATCATTCGATTGACTGGGACACCCGGCGAGACAAGCCAAGGCGACTAGGATCAGCAATAGACGGGCGGCGAACATTTGGAATCTCGGCAGTGAGCGTGAAACGGTTTGTCGCTGCTCATCGATTCGCAAACGACTTTTATGGTGAATGTTGCGGTGGAAAACTTTCTCGATTGAATGCTGAAATTCAATCCATGTCAGAGACTGTTGAATGTCGATCGCCGAAGAATAGTTGACCAACGATTCGGCCGACTGCCATTGCGGATCCCACGACAACCATTGAAATCGCAATCCCCGACTCGGGGAAGTACAGCAGAAAAGGAACGATTCCAAGCAGTGAGATGATGTAGTAGGCGATGTCCACTCGTGCGTTCCAGACTGCTGACCGACCCGTCCCTTGTTGGATCTTTGGACCAACGTGCGCCATTGTGAAAAATATGGCCGTGATTTCGAAGGCTCCCGGAATGATTTGGTGAGTCGGGTAGTGCTCATGCCAAAGCACCATTGCAATGAGACCGAAAATGGACACTAGCGAACCGACATGAAACAGCATTTGTCGCATTGCGTGATTGTTCCAGCAGAGGAATTGGTCTCGATGGGATTGATCTGCGATTGACGACCGGGTCGTTCGATCCTTTTTAGGTAACGGATTGAGAGCTCGTTTCAGGATCGCAATCGAGTGGGTTACCGCATGCGGGGCAGACGGCAATCATTGATGTCAGCGTTTCGCCACAGTGATAGCAGAACGGAGGTTTGTTCGGGTCGGTAGATCGGTTCGTTGATCGCCATTGAGAGAGCAGCTGTTCCACTTCGGCTTCCGTGCAGTCGGCGGCGAGGACTTCATGCAAGATGTCGAAGACGGGGCCTTCGACCATATGGCCGATCGGTTTCGGTGAGTTCAGGCGAGCGTTGATCCCCGCTCGTTGAAGACAAGCTGCTGCTGATTCGGCCTCTTGGTAGTTTCTCGTTCGATAAACGACAGTCGGTGAGGGAAGAGACATTCGCCAGAGTCCGATTGGGGATGTCCGATTCGTTGTTGAAACTCTTGATGGTCTCTCTAGTGAAAACGTAGGTGGTTGAGTTTGAGCTTGCAACAGGCTCGCTCCTCCTGACTTCGCCGTAGGCGAAGTCAGGAGGAGCGAAAACGGTCTATTCGGGATTGGCTGATGGTCGTGCGAGGGCCGCGATCAGTGTGGGCAAGAACGAGTGGCCTGAGATCCGGCGGAAGCCTTTCTCGGCCTCCAGCAACGCATACGAAAGCCAGCGAGTTGCTTGATCGGTCTCAGCACGAAATCGCGTCACGCGGCCAAGCTTGCGACGTGTGTTCAAGAACGAGTTCTCGATCGCGTTGGTGCTCAGCAGCGATCGATGAAGCGTGCTGGGGACGTTCAAACGATGCAACGCCAACAGGTCGTCACCGGCTTCGTGCAGACTCCGATATGCTTCGGCATTGATCGGTTCCAGGAACGCTCTCAAATCGCCGAAGACTTCCTCGGCAGCTTCGATCCCCTGGACGCTGCGAAGACGCGTGAACAGACGCGACATTTCACCCCAATGACGCTTGGAGAGTTTTCCTTTGATGTTTCGTTCCTTGTGGACCAGGCAACGTTGAATGACCGCATCAGCAAAAAACTCAACCACCGCACCGCGAAGCGCATCACTGCCATCGAGAACCACGAACAATCGATGCTCACAAGTGAACCCGCGCCGCACGATTCGGCTCATCAGTTCACGCGAAACCTCAAGGCTTTCGCTGCTACCCAACGCGAAATCCAAGACATGTTTGCGGCCTTCGCTGTCGATTCCAAGTGCCACCACGGCCGTCTGATCCTTGCTCAAACGAACGCCGTCAAGCATCAACGCGCACCACATGACTGAGCGGAGATTCTTGTCTCGCAACTGCTCCACGAATTTGCTTCCGGCTTCCTGCCATAGACGCGAAACATTGGACTTTTTAACGCCGGGTGAATTTGGTTTGATCTCTTCAACCCCACGAGCACTCACGCCCGAGACGATCGCTTGGACGATCTGTTCCTGCAACTGCTGGGGATCTTTGGTGACACGGTAGGTGGCTAGCTCGACTTCACGACTAGAACCGTCACCCGACTTCTGACGCACTCGAGGCCGGACGACGTCTTCGCGCTCACCCTCGTAAAGCACACGGCCTGAACTCGAGCCGGCGCGGTAGTGTTCGCTTGGTGATGGATCGTGCTTGGGCCCGCAAAGCTGCGTCACCTCGGCGGCCATGACCTCACAGATCATCTCGCGCACATGCCCTCGCAGAAAGTCGCGGAAGACTTGACCGGTTTCAGAGGCCGAAACTTGCCCGAGCGATTCCAAAAGATTAGCTTCAATCATGATGGTCTCCCCGTCGGTTGCAGCCGACGAAAATTGAAAAGTTGCGAAGGGCAGATTCTGCCCCTCGGGAGACCATCTTTCAACTTTCAACAATTATTGGGACGCTTCCGTCCGATTCGGTGGTGGGCACGCAGATTGGCGGACATGCCAATGGGAGTTTTGGAAGGATTCCACGGTCTCGACAGATCGCAGATATAAGTTTCAGAGACTGAGGCACAATTTTAGGACCAAATGGGCGCGCTTGCTTGTTCAAATTTACCGCGAGTGGTAACGGCACGCGACGTGCGATTGTTGTGCGGTGACACACTACCCGCTTCACAGGAGCACTCAGATGTCCAAACAAGATGTAATGATCAATGACGAAACCATGCACCACGACCATCGTCAGTGGGAAAGCGATGTCTCGATGTGGCGCGACGACATTGAGATTTGGCAACAAAATCACCAAAATGCGTTGAAGGAACTGAACCGAATCGCTGAGCGTTTGACTGAGCACATGACTTCGCTCGAAGCTCACGTCGATCAGCTTGATTCCCACGAAGCCAATACGCTCCAGCATGAGCACGGCGTCGCAGCTGATTTCCGGCATCAAACCGATCCAACGTCGCATTCGATGTCTGAACACGTGAAGGAAGCGACCCGCCATCAACACTTGCGGGACGCTCACGAACGCATGAAAAAGCATCATCATACGGTGATGGCACACATCGCGATGTTGAAGGCGACCTTGGATTCATCGCTGTAAAACGTGGTGAACCACCACGCAGCGTTCCCGCTTTGATCGGGAATATTGTTGCGATGCGTTGATCGCTCTTTCATTGGGGGATCCGATTTGCGTCGGACGGTTGCAGAAGAACCGTCCGATTTTCCTTTGTGCCGCGGTTCACTTGTACCGTGGTTTCCTGTCAGGCTGTTGATTTAGTCGCATACCGAATGACAATCATTAGCCGTTGGGCGTTAGCCCCGGTTGGCGTCTAATCAACCGCCGCTAACGCGGTGCGGCTCAACAAATCAACAGCCTGCTATGCGCCGTGGTTACTCCCGATGGAATTGATCGAAGTCCCGCAGTTGATTCGCAATGTCGAGCGTTTTCGTGAAGTGGTGACGATTCTAACTCGGCATGGCTTGGCGGATTGGATGTCGGGTGTCCCGTCGATTTGGCCGGAACGATTGCGGGGTGCGGCGGACGAATCCATGACAACCGCCGGACGGATTCGGGTCGCGTTTGGAGAGTTGGGGACGACGTTCATCAAGCTCGGACAAGTCCTGAGTACTCGCGAAGACTTGGTTGGCAGCGAACTGGCGTGCGAGTTGGCTCAGCTTCGTGCGAATACGCCCAGCGATCCGCCTGACGTGGTGATTGCAATGATCGAATCAGAGTTGGGGGCGGGAATGGAGAAACTTTTCCTAACGTTTGATTCGACCGCGATGGCATCCGCATCCATTGGCCAAGTTCATCGCGCCACGACACATGACGGCGACGACGTGGTTGTGAAGGTCCAGCATCCAGGGATCGAACGACGAATCGTCAATGATTTGGAAATCATGCAGAAGTTGGCTGAGATCGCGGAACAGCAATCCGAGAGACTGTCTCAGTACCGTCCGGTCGATACGATTCGAGAATTTCAACGATCGCTGATGCGTGAGTTGGATTTCCAACGCGAGTTGAAAAACATGAACCGGTTTCGAGCCAATTTCAAGGACGAACCGGACGTGCACTTTGCGACTCCGTATCCAACGTTGAGTTCGCGACGCGTGTTGACGATGCAGCGACTCGACGGGATCAGCATCTCAAGTAAAGCGGCTCTGATGAAATCGGGGGCCGACCTGAACGAAGTCGCTCATCGAGGCGCGGTCGTGTTTCTCGATATGATTTTTCGCGATGGTTTCTACCACGCCGATCCCCATCCGGGAAACTTGATGCTTCTGAATCAGCGGCACTCAGACGCTACGCCGCCTGTGAAGCAAGTGATTGGGTTGCTGGATTGTGGCATGGTCGGTCGGATCGACGATGTGTTGAAAGAGGATTTGGAAGCGGCTTTGATCGCTGCGGTGACCGGTGACGCGGAATCGATTGCCGAAATCGCGGTGCGATTAGGCGATGTGCCATGTGATTTTGATGAGCCCTCACTAGTGAGCGAAATCCATGACATGCTGGATGATTACTCGGATCAGAAAATCCGCGAATTCGATGTCAGTGCTTGTCTGCGAGATGTAACGGGGATCATCCGTGAGCATCGGATCTATTTGCCCGCGAAGGTTGCGATGCTGTTGAAGGTTCTGGCGATGTTGGAAGGAACCGCACATCAGCTCGATCCGAACTTCAGTTTGGCAGAATTGTTGGAACCCTATGGGCAGCGTGCGATGCGTCGTCGTCTTTCGCCGCGGCGGGTTTTTGAGCGAATCAAGAACCGGGTGGAGGACTGGGACCACTTGCTAAGCATTCTGCCGAAAGATTTGGGTGATGTGCTGCATAGTCTCAAGCAGGGCAACTTCGACATTCATTTGCAACACCGCCGGTTGGAACCAATCGTCAATCGATTGGTGATGGGGATTTTGACCGCCGCCCTGTTTGTTGGCTCAGCGTCCTTGTGGAGCAGTGGCGTTCCGCCGTTGTTGTTCGGCGTTTCGATCCCCGGGATGCTTGGTTGTTCGCTGGCGATGTTCATGGGCGTGCGTCTGAGTTGGCAGATTTCGCGAGTTCGATAGCTGGAAACCAGATGTTGGCGTGACTGGTGCAACCGCGGGTCGCTCACTTGTTTCCTCACGAACTGCTTTCTTTGTAATAGAAGCAATCGGTTTCAATTTCGTTCGGTTTCTATTTCGTTGAAGGATCGCGGGGTGGGATTGTGAACCATGCCGTTGTTGCGAACCGCTAGACTGTGAGCGATTCGAGTCGATGCAGTGCAAATGAAGTCACACTGGCCAGCAGGAGAACCCCAAGTGAATCAAGACCAAGTTTGGATTGAACAGAACCGGCGTCGTTTCTTGCACACGTCTGCGCTGGGTGTTGCGGCGACGGCGATCTCGGGTGTGGGGATGCTCTCGTCCGAGTCGGCAGAAACAGCAGAAGTCGCCAGTGAGTCCGCATTGCCCGAACGACCGGCCGGCGTGGAAGTATTGTTGCCGCGTGATCGGGTCCCGCTGTCGTTCATCATCGATGACTCGACGTGCTTGGTGAACATGGGCCACTTTTGCAACCCGCAATTCGCGGAGGCTTGGCCCGACCGAGCGGAGTATCAAAAACCGTGGAAGTCATGGCCGCGTGAAATCCCGGATGCATTCGTCCGTCAGTTTGGCGAGTGGTGCGCCGACCATGACGTGAAAGGAAAGTACAGTATCGTCCCGAATCCCGCGTGCGTCGGTTGGCTCGATCGGGAGTTGCCCGGTTGGTCGCGTTCGGAATTGAAGTCCAGTTTGAATCTGGTCCGCGAATTGATGCTTCCAAACTGGGATATTCATCCCGAGATGATCACGCACACGCGAGTCATCGATTTAAAGACCGGGCGACCGATGGAAAAAATCAGTTCGGCGACGATGGAGAATTCCTATCCTCAGGAGAAGAAAAGCGTCGATGAGTTGGCGGCTTATCTCGCCTACGCACTCCGCATCCTGAAGAATTGTGACCTGCCGTGCGAAGGAGTCACCACGCCAGGTGGATTTGGCGGAAAGGTGCAAAAGGAGTTGCCGTTCGCGGTCGACCAAGCGGTCCGCGATGTTTATGGAGCGGAGCTGCCGCACTATTTCAAATATGTTGTTTCAAACAACGAGAGCACTGAACCCAAGCTTGAACATCTACGTGGTGTGGGGACCGATGATGTGCGGCTGACGGCCAATGTCCCCGCGGGCACTGGCGATTGGTTTGGCGGTTGGCAGGGCGATTCGCTTTCCGAACCAGATCGTTATTGCAACCCGGATGCGACGAACGGACGGATGGTCGAGTTGATCCAGCGACGTCAACCTGCTGTGATGCTTTGTCATTGGCCGGGGATGTACAGCAACGGTAGTCAAGAAGGATTTCGCTCGTTCCAGCGAGTCGTCGAGTCGTTGGCAAAACGATTTGGGGACGAAACGCTTTGGATGAAGGTCAGCGAGATCGCGCGTTACTGGGCCGCGAAACAACTGACTGAGATCGAGCATGTTGGCAACCGCTTGAAGCTGAATGCTCCTTTTGCCACCGAGAAGTTCACGGTGCGGATGGATGGTGGCATCGGCCCAGTCAGTGTCCAGCATGATGGTGATAGCGTGTCGCTCAAGGAAACCACGACGCGTTCGGGATTGGATTCTGGAACTTGGTTTTCAAACGAAAACGATCTTGTTGCTTGTTTTGATTTGCCAAAGGGAACAACGCATCTCGTAATCGGCGAGACGCCGTAACATTTTCGCGTATTCCACAGGATTGGTTTCTCAATGGCGTAAGGTGGCAAAGGACGCGAGGTGTTGATGCGTTTGGAAAAGCTGCAATTCTCGATAGCGAACTTACTGGGCTGGGCAGGTATGTGCGCGGTCTTGCTCGCGTTGTCGAGAATTGACTTTTTTTGCTTCTTAATCGCATGCCCATTTTTGCTCGGCCCAATGGCGGCAATCACGGTAAGTCCAACGCGATGGTCAATGGTTCTTGGTGTGGTTTGGTCATTGTGTTGGTTGCTAATGAGTTTGATACCCTTTTGGGTTTTGGCCACGTTTTTCATCATGGCAACGGTTCACTTCGATAATGAAGATCTGAGTCGACGCGTTCTGATCGTTGTGACCGTCACCTATTTTTGCTTGGCATCGGCAATCGGTGGTTACAAAGGAGGCCTCGCGGCGCGGCCGGACTCAATCCGTTGAGTTGGTGGCGAATGCCTGCATTTCCGGCGGGGTGAATTGGCGAAAAGCAATCGAAGGATAGATGTGGATCCAACGACATTTAGGGATGTTGGCTTGTCGGTTTTGGATATCTGCAATTGCTATCGAAAAGACATCGTTTACGATCGCGCTGGATCAATGGTGGATCGCTTTGAATACGCTCAGGAGGAAAACCAGTGTTGCCATTTTGCCGACTGTCGTCATGATTGGCGGGCTGCTGGCATTGGGATCCATGTTGTTCTGGTGCAATCACGAACCGGCAACACGTGATGCGGAGGCGATGCAGTGGAGCGTGTATTCGAGGGCAGCATTCGAAAGGACTGAACTGGAAGAAAAACCAGTCTCCGTTCTCTATTTCGCCAATTGGGCTCTATCCGCCGATCCAAAAGGTGGACTTTCCGCGCCAGTCATCTCCCATTCTCTCGTTGATGCTGGTTTTGTCTTGATGTCGGCTGATCTGACGGACTCAGATGTGCACGACTTTGATGAACTCAAGCGGCTCGGATTCAAATCGGTCCCAGTACTCGTTCTCTATCCTCGAACGGGGATGCCGGTTGGATTTTGCGGAGGTGCTTCCGTATCGAGCATTGTCCATGCGATCGAGGAGTTCGGGCGATATGAAGATGGCCAGCCGAGCGGTCCCGCCATGGAGTGAGCGCTCAAGAAGTACCGCTGTCAGGTTGTGCCATTTTGATGCTGCCAAGTTCGATTTTGTGGAGCAGCGCTTCGACGTCCAATGGTTTAAAGCAAACATCGTCGAGTCCGTTGGCCTTGCAGCGTTCGAGGACTTCGCCGGCTTCTTCCCGGTGTCCAGTAATCAAAATCGTCCGGATGGCGGGATTGACCTCGGCGACCCTCTGAAGAACTTCGCAACCATCGGTTTGTCCGCTGCACAAACTCAGGTCGACCACCGCGACTTGATAGTTGGCATCGAGTGCCTTGCGAACGCCATCTTCTCGGTTGTGAGCCAAGCTGACCCGATAGGAACGCTCTCTAAGAATGTGCCAGAGCGTTTTGCAAAAGTCAGGGTCATCATCGACCACCAGTACGATCGGAGAATTGGACAGTTGTTCGATCAGCGGAAGCAATTCGCCGAGGTCGACGGGTTTGCGAAGCACTCGTTGGATACCACTATCGCGAGCACGCTGCGCACCATCGCCTTGGGCGTAGGCGGTGACCATGATCGCCGCAATTTCAGGTTGAAGCAGCACCATTTGCTGGTGAAGTGTTGCCCCGTCCATGCCTGGCATGGAGTAGTCCAGCAACACGACGTCGTAGCGATTGGCGTCGACAAGATCCAGCGCCGAACGGCCGTCGTGTGCGATGTCAGTTTGGTAGCCAAGGTCATCCAAGATGTCTTTGATGTTTGAGCAGATATCCTCGTCGTCATCCACAATCAAAACGCGTTTTGACTTCATCGGCTCTGCCCAGCGATTGGAATGGAGATGTCAAACGAGGTGCCCCGGCCAGGTTCGGATTCCAACCGCATTTTGCATTGGTTCTTTTCGAGGATGGCGGTGGTGATTGCCATCCCCAATCCCATTCCTCTTGCCTTGGTTGAAAAGAATGGTTCGGCGACGCGCTGTGCGATCTCGGGTGGCATTCCGATACCGCTGTCCCGGACGGTCACAACGACAAAGGGTTCGTCAACGCGAGCTGACAAGATCAGTGAGCCTCCATCCGGCATCGCGTCGCGAGCGTTTCGCAGCAGATTTTTGAAGACGATGGGCAGTTGTTTTTCGTCCGCCCAAATCCGAGGCAATTCCTCGGTGAAATGCTGCTGGACGGTGACGTTGCCGGGGAGTTTGGTCTCGCGAAGGATTCCGGTGATCATCGCCTTCAAATCGATCTCGGAAGCTTGCGGTTCGGGGAGTCGAGCCAAGTCAGACAATGCAGTCACAGCACTGTCTATGACCGTCACTTGCCGATCGATTCGGGTCAAGTGTTCTTGGGTCTTCGCGGGCGAAGGTGTTTGGGCGTTGAGCAGGTAGTAAGCGGATGTTTTGATTGCGTTGAGCGGGTTTCTGATTTCGTGAGCGATCCCGCCGGAGATTCGCCCGAGCGTCGCGAATTTTTCTTTCTCGACCAACTCCAGTTGGGCTTGCTGCAATTCAGCCGCCTGAGCTTTGACACGTTGATCCAGCGTTGCATTGAGTTGCTTGAGTTCCGCTTCGGCAGCTTTCAATTCGCTGATGTCACGTAGTATCCCGGTGAATAGTTTTCGTTGATCGGTTTCAACTTCGCTGACGCCCAAGTGCAACGGAAACAGGCTGCCGTCCTTGCGTTTCCCGGTGACTTCACGACCGATGCCGATGATGTGTCGCTCACCGGTCTTTTGGTAACGTTCCAGATACCCGTCGTGCTGCTCGTGATCGGGCGAGGGCATTAGCATCTTGACGTTTTGACCGATCATTTCACCGGGGCTGAATCCAAACATTCGCTCCGTTGCGATGTTGGCGGATTCGATCGTGCCTCGTTGATCGATGATGATGATCGCGTCGACGGCGGTTCGTAAAACCGATGCCAGGATGGCGAGTTGTTCGTCGTCATGCATGGAGCGTTTCGCACTCCCCGGAACAGTTGTCGTGGACAGCACCGTCATGCTTGCCCAGTTGAATGAGAAAGCGTGCGCCAGGATGATTCGGTTCAGCGACGCGAATGTCGCCGTCATGGGCGTCGAGGATGCGTTGGACGATCGACATTCCTAAACCGGTGCCTTTGACCTTGGTCGTGAAAAACGGATCGAACAACTTTCTTTGTTGCTCAGGAGTCAGGCCCGGTCCATTGTCGCAGTAGTCGAGCAATACATTTTCAGCGCCATCGCAACGGCATTGAATTTGAATTCGGACCGGATCATCACAAGCGGCGAGCGAGTTTTCGAAAAGGTTGCGAAAGACCTGCTCCAATCGCAAACGGTCAACTTCGACGGGGCATCCACAATCGCACAGTGTTTCGCTCAGTTCGATATCGCGATCAGCGTGGGTCTTTGCCAGATAGCTCCACACACGTCGCCAAACGTCGTGCAGCATCACCAGTTCACGCTGCAGACGAATCGGAGCCGCGTATTCGCGAACTTCTTCCAAGGCATTGCCCAGCTCATCGGCTGCTCGAGCGATCGAATCGACTTCTTCGCGCGTGTCGGTTTCCGGTGGAAGATCCAGTCGCAACAACTCCACACTGGCATTGATCCGTTGCAGTGCATTGCGACTTTCGTGAGCCAAGCCCGCGACGGTTTGGCCAATCGCGGCGAGCCGATGGTCTCGCGCGGCCGCTTCTTGGGCATCGATGATGGCAGTCACATCGATGCCGATTGCAAGAACCGACTCGATATTGCCATGCGCGTCTCGCAAGGTGGAATCGGACCAGCGAATTTGGCGGACGCGACCGGACTTGGTTAGCAGGCCGTTGCGGATTCCAGAGGATGTTTTGCCTTGCAGGGTTTGCTGAAAGATTTCGCGAACGCTTTCTCGTTCGGTTTCTGGAACACAGTGGTCGATGTAGTCTTGATCGATGAGGTCGTCGAGCTGCCAGCCAGTGATCTCTGAGAAGTGTTTGTTGACGTGAACGGCGTGTCCCTTCAGGTTGAGAACGACGATGTATGTTTCGCTTGTCTCGAGCAGCTGGTTTGCAAATCGTTGCTGACGTTGAAGGTCCGCTTCCATTCGTTTGTGTTTGGCGATCCTGGCGACGCTTTGCCGGATCACGTCAGGGTGGACTGGTTTCAGCAGGTAGTCCGTCACCCCATGTTTGAAGGACGCGATCGTTCCTTCCATGTTGGCAAACCCGGTGACGATGATGAACTCAGCGCCCGGCAATCGGTCGGATAGACTGGCCAGGTGGTCTTCGACTTGGCCGTCCGGCAGACGGCGGTCCAGGATGGCCAGCTGGATGTCGGGTTGAATATCGGCGTCTAAGACTTCGGCAAAACTTCGGGCGACGCGAACGACATGACCGTCCAGTTCCAAGATGTCGACCATGTTCGCGAGCGAATCGGGATCGTCCTCGACGAGCAAGATGGTCAACACGTCCTTCATGGTGCTGATTCCGAGTTGAACGCACAATCGACCACGGCACATGCAACGTGATCTGTCGTCGCAATGATACCCGGCGGCGTTGTGTCTCGGTAGCTCCCGCGTTTGGGCGGTGGCGAAGAGGCCTTAGATTCCCAGTTGAGAAAGCATGTCGGCGACCTGGCCGGCGGCTTGAGTTACATGCGGATGATTGCGTGCAACCTCCTGAGTCGTCGCGTGAAGACGCTTTGCCAATTCCGATGAACGGATGTCAAAACGATCCAAGCTTTCTTCGATTTCGCGAATTGCATCTTTGAGTTGTTCGCGTTCGGTGTCATCAAGTGAATCAAGTTCACCTAATTGTTCATGTAGTTGGCGCAGCGTCTGGTTGAGCGAATCTTGCATGGTGTTGTCGTGAGGTTGAAGGTTTTGACAAATGATCCGCCTGATTGGATGCTCGTTATCGTCAATCAAAAGTTCAGCGAGGCATCGGTCGCCCACGCTGATCGGTTTGGTGTCATTTATGCGATCGTCGAATACGGTGGAACCCGTTCATGATCTCGTCGCCGACCAATTGCAGAGCGGCCACAATGTCCTCGCTCGATTCATCGACAGCGTTCTTGAGCGGTTGGTATTCTTCGTTCAGTTGTTCAAGCTTTTTGTCCAGTCGATCCAATTCGCTTTTAGCTTCTTGTTTGCCCAAATGAATTTGCAACGCGAGCGAGTCGCGTTCTTCTTTCAGGTCGTCGAGCATGTTGGAGACGAGTCGTCGAGCGGAAGCGGGCATCGTTTTTCCTTTTCGCGATCAGTTGTTTGACAGAGCAATCGGATCGTGAAGGTTCGCAACCGATTGGCAACTAGAAGTGGATAACTTCATGGGATTGGCAACAGGCGTGCCGAGCGAAAACTGGGATCGGTTGAGCGCACATTGATCCGGAATGCTCATCGGGTTGGGACTCGATGTCACACCAGTGTGCTCCATGGAGCGCCGGCGATACGGTTTGAGCGAGGAACATCGTTTGCCTGATTGGTATGTCGCTCATGTCAATCTTTTCAGGAGTTCTCACGATGCCCAGCGAACTGATCACAAGCTATTTGGGGATGCAGCTGGAATCGCCGGTGGTGATGGGAGCTTGCCCTTTGACGACCCAGTCGGAGGCCGTCCGTCAAATCGTTGCGGCGGGTGCTGGAGCAATCGTTCTGCCGTCCATCCTGCAAGAGCAAGTCATGCACAGGATGATCAAAGCGACGGATCCGTTCGGTGCGATCGAACGCAGTGGATACCAGCCTCAGCAAGACAAATACAACGGTGGAACGGAAGCGTATTTGCGGACGATTAGCAGGCTGAAGGGAATTTGTTCGGTGCCCGTGATTGCCAGTATGAATGGTTCATCGGCTGGCCAGTGGTTGCAATATGCGAAGGAGATGGAATCAGCCGGCGCAGATGCTTTGGAGTTCAACTTGCAGCAGGCTGTGTTTGATTCGAAGGAAACGTCGAACGACATCGAAGCTCGAATGTGTGATCTTATTCGACAGGTCCGTGAACTCGTCGTGATCCCGGTCGCCGCCAAGATTAGCCAGCGATACACCAATCTTTCTTCGATGGCCACTCAGCTTCGTCAGGTGGGTGTGGCTGGATTGGTGTTGTTCACTCATATGCCACAGTGGGACGTCAGCACTGATCGCATGCACTGGACGATCAATTGGGAATTGTCACCCACCAATTCGATCGGTGGCATCTTGGAAGGAATTGTGCGTGCACGAGCGGGCGATCAGGCAATTTCCATTGCCGCCAGCGGCGGTGTGTCCAACTCAGAAGACGCGATCAAGGCGATGATTGCGGGTGCAGATGTCGTGATGGTTACATCGGCCGTTTATCGAAGGGGCCCCGATGCGATCCGAGACATCGTGGACGGCATCGAACGGCATGTGGAATCGAGTCGCTTTCGAACCCTGCAAGACTTTCGAGCCGCGTGTCCTCGTGATCACGCGGGCGACGAGAAATCCGTTCGGCTGGAATACATCGATCCGTTGACTCGGAAACAAGCTTACTTCGACCCCACCCCGGTGGTCTCTCAACAGACCGGCGACTCCTTCGGTCATCAAACTTAGTGAGACTTTTGTCATGGTTGTGATTGATGCCAATTCGCCCGTCCAAGCGGGTGTGCAGATCGATGGTTTGCAAGAGAATCGCAAGATCGCCGGCCAGTTGGCGGAGATTGCGAATTTGCTGAATGAGCAACACGCCAATGAATACCGCGTGAATGCTTACCGTTCAGCGGCGAAAACGATCGCGGGGCTGCGATCTCCCGTTCGCGATTTGTTGGAACGAGATGGCGTCGAAGCACTGGTCGCGCTTCCGACGATCGGCGTGTCGATCTCGGGGTTGATTGAGTCTGCGATCCGAGTGGGACGCATTCCGTTGCTAGATCGGTTGAGAGGGCAATCCAACGCGGAGCACTTCTTCGCGACTGTTCCTGGAATTGGTCCACAGCTATCGCATCGGATCTATGATCACTTGCATATCGAAACGTTGCCCGAACTGCTTGGCGCCGCCAAAGACGGTCGTCTCGATCGTGTGCCAGGAATTGGGCAGAAACGATGCGAAGCCATCCAAGCATGTTTGTCTCAGCGAGGTGTTGTCAATCAATTGGTTGCAAAGCCAAAGTCGGAACCAGTGGTACCGATCGACGAACTGCTCGAAATTGATCGAGACTATTTGAAACGGGCCAAAGAGGGGACGCTCCCGAAGATTCGATTGAGCAGTAGGGGCTCGATCGAAGGCGACTGGGTGCCGGTGTTGCATACGGAAAGAGAGGGGCGTCATTACACGGCAATGTTCTCTCACACCGAACGAGCCCAGCAGCAGGAGAAAACACATGACTGGGTGATTCTTTTTCGAGATGACGAACATGACCATGGCCGATGGACGGTCATCACCGCTCAATATGGTGAGCTCAAAGGCTTTCGAATCGTTCGCGGTCGAGAAAAGGATTGTGAACAATACTACCACCGACACAACGCCTATCATCAACGCGAAGCAGGGCACGCTCCCTATCCTGAGGTGCCCGTGCAATGGGAACGAGAGGCGGGACGTTTCGGAGTTCACGGTTGATTATCGGGTGACGCCACCTCAATGTGAGCCAGTTCGCTCGCGTGGCCACAGAACTCCGTCGCCTGTGTTGCAATACCCAACTGATGTACCGAGCCGTTAAGCAAAGCGTTGCAGGATGAACGGTCCATCGTCGTGCTTCAATTGACTTCGATTTGCTGTCGCATGGCGGCGACGGTTTGTTCGATGGTCGATTTTTCTTTGGCTGAGACTTTGCCGAACCCGAGGTGACCACCGGACGCCTTCGCGACTCGTGTCATCTGTTGTTCGGTTACAAGGATCAGACGCTGTTGAGCAACGCGAGACATATCATGAAACATTTCGTGGATGTATCGCTTCCACGCGTCGGTGGCCAATCCGGGTGGACGCTGTTGAAGCCATTGGTCGAGCAGCACCCACGCACTGGAATCTTCGTGAATTCCCATTTGTAGTGCTTCCGCCATCACCGCGTCTCTTTCCTGCTCGTCGGCTCGTTTCTCCGCCCAAGCGACCATGACCAGCGGGAACAAACGCAGCGAGACCAATTCGTCCGCCGTCACCCCAAGCTTTCCCAGTTCAGCGACGAGGTCCGGGTCACGGATCCCGGTGCTGCGAATGAGTTCTTCTCGTCCGGAGTCACTGCTCGCTTCTTCCCGCAGTCGTTGGACGATTTGTCCTTCCAGTTGCGAAAAATAGCGGTGAGCTTCATTTGCCTCGTGCAGAGGATTTTTGTTCTTAAGGTTGGACACGGTCATGGGTTCGTTCGAGTGCGATTGAGAAACGATTGGATCATTCAGCAAAGCGAGGACCGGGGCTTTGAATCCGAAAGTTGGTCACCACGCTCACATCTCGATCGTGCTCATCCGCGCACCTGTGCACGGCGGCACGTCTCGTGTGGTGGAAACACAACGATTCGCGAATATTTCGCTTTGGCATCCCGAGTGCGTTGAATTGTTGCCAACAAAAGGGAAGTTCAATGAAAAAGATCTTGCTCACGATTGACGGTTCCAATGCCTCGCTGGATGCCGCTCGATTTTTGGTTCGTCTAGGCTTTCGCCAAGCGGTCGAAATCGACGTCGTCACGGTGATCTTTGAGCCACCGTCGCAAAAAGGATTTCTAGTCGATGGTTGGAGCAAGGGCTGGTTGAAGCGGAAACGCGATCAAGCCACTCGCACCTTCGAAGAAGTCCAAGCGATCTTTCGTGATTCAGATGCTGAGCTTTGCCACCTGATTCGCAATGGGCATCCTGGGGAAACGATCGTGAAGCTCGCGAACGAGCTTCAGCCGGATTTGGTCGTCGTTGGAGCCAAGGGGCACTCAGCGGTCGCTCGAATCTTGTTGGGTAGCACCAGCGACTATGTCGCGACTCACGTTCTCAGCAGTGTGCTGGTGGTTCGACCTAACGAAGGCTCCGGTCGCCGTCGACATCTCCGAGTGGCAATCGGTTGCGAACCCAGTCCTCCCGCCGAGATGGCTTTTGAAGAGTTCACGCAATTGGGGTGGTCCATCGACAACGATGTGCAAGTCGTCTCGGTGACGGATCGATCAAGTGTTGATGATTCATCGGTTGACGAAGCAGCCAAAGAGTATCTCGAAAGGATCAAAGATCGATTGGTGGAAGATTCGCGGTCCGCACGAGCACGCGTGATACATAGCGACCATATCGGTGATGGCTTGGTCGACTACATCGAATCGAATCAAGTTGACTTGATCGTTGTTGGTGAGACTTCACGTGGTGGATTCGAACGATTGTTGCTAGGAAGCACCACGCGTTTTGTGCTTCGTCATGCTCCATCAAGTGTATTGATCGCTCGCGGCCAATCAATGGATGACGTCCAAACCGAACAAATGGTCCATCAAACCGCCTCGACATAAAAGGTGAATCAGCGATGAACGATTTTGAGAACATTCTCGTCTATGCGGGGACGGAGCAACCGGAGACTTCGGTTTCCAAGGCAACCGAGTTGGCTCTTGCAAACGGAGCCCGGCTGACGCTGATGGACGTCGTTAAACCCATTCCGCGAGCGCTCGGAATGCTGACGGATGTCGCCCAGCCAAAAGAATTGGAAAAATTGGTCGCGGAGGATCACCGACGAAGGCTGCTTAATATCGCGGCGGACTATTCCGACACAGGTCTGTCGATGGACGTCGTCGTCGCCATTGGCGACCCGGCCACCGAGATCACTCGACAAGTCATTCACGATGATCATGACTTGCTCATCAAGACAGCAGACGGATTTTCGGCCGCGGGACGGTTGTTTGGGAGCGTCGCGAAATCATTGCTGCGATTGTGCCCTTGCCCGGTGTGGTTGTTGAAGCCGGACATCCACGGCGAATTCGATCGCGTGTTGGTGGCAATCGATGTCGATTCGCACGATGCGGCGCACACGCAGCTGAATCGCAGAATGCTCGAGCTCGCGTATTCGATCGCTCAACGAGACAAAGCTCACCTGCACGTTGTCGCCGCTTGGCAATTATGGATGGAGGAATCCGTGCGTCGTCATGCGGGCAATGATGCGGTGGAAGATGTCCGGCATGAACACGAAGGCAAAGTCCACCGGGCTTTGGATGAGTTGTTGCAAACACCATACGCAGAGGCCGACGACGTTCACGTGCATCTGCGTCATGGGGCACCGGCCAATGCGATTCGAGATGTGGCCGATGAGGTCGAAGCAGACTTGATCGTCATGGGAACCGTTTGCCGAACAGGTGTGGCCGGATTCTTGATCGGCAATACAGCTGAAACGGTTGTCGCCGATGTGACGTGTTCGCTGCTTGCCCTGAAACCGGAAGGGTTTCTTTCGCCGGTCGAAATGTCGGAAACATTGATCGTCGAAAATGATCAGCCACTCCCTTTGATTTGAATTTGCCACACGACAAACCGATTGATGAGATTCTGCAAGAACTCACCTTTGACCATTGCCTAGCAGCCTGTTGATTTAGTCGTATACCGAGTGACAACAATTAGCCGATGGGCGTTAGCCCCGGTTGGCGTCTGACTAACCGCCGCTAACGCGGTACGGCTCATTAATCAACAGCCCGCTAGGCAAGTGCCGAGGTATTGGACGAACGATTCAACTAACTTTCCATGACAATGTTCCCTCGGAGTGAAATGTGATGAGACGCTTGTTAGCAATCATGCTCTCGTCGGTCGTCGTGATCGGTTCGCTTTGGACGATGAGTCTGCGAGCGGATCCTCCTACGGGCAACGAAGAAAGAATCGATGGCAGCCAGTTGACTCCGTTGATGCGAATGAAGTTGGAAAAGTCGAAGGCGATTCTCGAAGGACTCACGCTGGAAGACTATGACAAAGTTGCGTCGAATGCTCGATCTTTAAGATTGCTCAGCACCGAGTCGGGATGGAATGTCATCCAGACACGCGAATATGCGGATCAAAGCCGTGACTTCCAACGTGCAACAGATCTGGTCGTGGAATCGGCGGAAGAGCAAGACATCCATCGAGCCACCATGGGGTACGTTGCGATGACTGTCCGGTGTGTTGAGTGCCATTCCTACATGCGTAAGCATCGAGAGGAGCTGATCAAACTACCCAGGGAATAGCCAGAGGAAGCCGGTGGGAGAATGAATCTGATGAAGGGGGAAATTCTGAAGGCGTAGGTCTGTTGTCCATGTTTCAGACCAAGGTCGCGAACGTTCGGCTTCATGATTCAGTGATTTGTATTTGACCGCCCATTTACCTGCTGTTCCTTAGAAGGCTCGCCCCGCGTCAGCGGGCTGATCGATGAATTCAGTACGCCCCACTGACTTCGGTTTTGCCCGCTGACGCTTTTGTTAAATCGCAGTTGACGCGAATGCCCACGCGGCTTGTGTGGCTACTGATCGTCCCTGACTTCCAAATTTCGTCACCTTCCTATTGAGACCGATGACAACGATGGACTCGACCGCAAAGAATGAGGTTTCAACGGAGAGGTTGGTTGCCGGTTTGAAACGACCGGAGGCATACCCTCATCCCGTTAAAGGCCCGGTGGTCGTTCATGAAACGCATATCTCCTTCGTGTTTCTGGCTGGTGAATTTGCTTACAAAATCAAAAAGCCCGTCAAGACGGAATTTCTCGACTACACCACATTGGAGAAACGCCGTCATTTCTGCGAAGAAGAGTTGCGACTAGACAGGCGGTTTTCGGACGACCTCTATGTAGCCGTCGTGCCAATCACGTTCGCGGACGAAGCCGTTAAGGTGCAAGGCGAGGGAGAGGCGATCGAGTTTGCTGTGCAAATGAATCGGTTTCCTGAAACAGCGTTGTTGAGTCAACAAATCGAGCGAGGAAAGTTGACTCGCGGCAAAGTTTTGCAGCTTGCTGATTCAGTTGCAGAGTTTCACCAGGACGCAGTCGCTTGCTATTCAGGCATTGCCCTGAAGTGGCCCGGCTTTTTGACGCAGAACACCCGCCAGATATTTGAGACAGTGGAGGCGGATCTGGACGATGAACGCTCTCGCGTTTTGGAAGTGTTGCGAGAGTGGACAAGCGAATTCCTTCGTGAAAACTTTCAAAGGCTAACCAACCGTATCAACGGAGGCTTTATCCGCGCCTGTCATGGCGACCTTCATGCGGACAACATCATTGATTGGCGAGGAAAGCTGCGGCCATTCGACGGCATTGAATTCAACGATCAATTGCGATGGATTGATGTTCTGAGTGATGCGTCATTTTTGGCGATGGATTTGTCCGCTCGAGGACACCTCGATCTGTCTCGTTTGTTTTTGAATGCTTATTTGGAACGCACGGGAGACTATCAGTCCTTGAGCCTTTTGCGATTTTTCTTGGTTTATCGTGCTTTGGTTCGGGCATTGACGGCCTCGATGCGTGGTGACAACGAAGACGTACGGGAACATCTCAATCTGGCATACCGATTCACGCTTCGTGAATCGCCACGACTTTGGATCACTCATGGAGTCAGCGGTAGTGGCAAGTCCACCGTGAGTGAGGCAATCGTGCAGCGTCACGATGCGATTCGGTTGCGAAGCGACATCGAACGAAAACGAATGTTCGGATTGTCCGTCACCGAGCGTCCTGGACCTGAAGAAGTCTTGGAAGTGTATGGGGACGACGCGAGCGAGAAGACTTACCGTCGACTGGCAGAATTGGCTGAGAGAATCCTTGCGAGCGGGTACAGCGTGGTCGTCGACGCGACGTTCTTGAAGCGATCTCATCGCAAACAGTTCGTGGATGTTGCAACTCGATCAGGCGTTCCCTTTGCGATTCTAAATTGTCACACCGATTTGCAAACGTTGCGGCAACGCGTGATTGACCGTCGTGAGAAGAATCAAGATGCGTCGGATGCGGACCTGACGGTTTTGGAACATCAGCTTGCTTGCCACGAACCAATTTCAGACAGCGAGCGAGAGTTGGTGGTTGATGTCCCTGACGTGGTTCAACTGGTCGAAATGCTTTAGACGGTCCCTTTCTCTTTCAATGGATGCGAAGCCATGCCATCTCGTTTAAATACTCAATTCGGCGGACTTTCGTTGAGGTCACCGGTTGTCGTCGGAGCGTCGCCGTTATCGATGAACGAGCGGACCCGCATGGAAATGCAGGAGGCTGGTGCCGGGGCAATCGTTTTGCCATCGTTGTTTGAGGAACAAGTGATCGATTGGAGTTGGAATCATGGACGCCAACTCACACCCAAAGAACGAATGATTCTGGGACAATCCGACCGCACGAAGCATCATTGGGTTTGCCCAGATGGCGATTCGTATTTGGCACTGGTCAACCGTGCCAGTTCTTTGCAAGACATTCCCATTATCGCGAGCCTGAATGGTTACACCGCTGGAGGCTGGATGGATTTTGCCGGGGAACTTGAGGAAGCCGGAGCGTCCGCAATTGAGCTGAATGTGCATCACTCAGGCGCACGAGAGTATGGCAGTTCAGCGGAGATTGAAATGACGATTCTTGATTCAATTCGAGACGTCAATTCCGCAATCACGGTTCCATTGTTTGTGAAGCTGAGCAGCAACTTCACCAGCCTGCCGCATATCGCTCGTCAGTTGCTGTCGGGAGCTCAAGGGATGGTGCTTCATGGTCGCGCACCGAAAGTCGATATTTGTTTGGACACATTGAGGTTGGCGAGCCGTTGGCGAATCACATCGGCGGACGAGGGTGTCGATTCACTCGACACTTTGATGCAGGTTCACAGTTGCTGTCCGGCGATGCCTTTGGCGGCCTGTGGTGGTGTCGGCAACGCAGATCATTTGATCAAAGTGTTGTTGGCTGGTGCGGACGTTGCGATGGTGACTTCGGCTATCTATCGAGAGGGCGCGTCTGTGATTCAAACGATGCTGCGTGGCCTGGTTTCGTTCATGGAGAAGCATGACATGCAATCGATGCAAGATTTGAAAACGCAGCGTCCTCTCGAATTCAGCAGCGATGAAGAACGGACGGCGTACATCGCTGCATTGACCGCCCACCTTCGCGAAAATGATCCGAGCTCGGCGGGAACTTGAATCATTCGCGAGGCGGAAGATCTATTTCGGGCCGTGCTCAGGCGACGGTGATTTCTTTGTCGAGATAGACATCTTGGATCTTGTGGAGAAGTTCCACACCTTCGGGCATCGGACGCTGAAAAGCCTTTCGGCCGGAGATCAGCCCTGTTCCGCCCGCACGCTTGTTGATCACTGCTGTTTTGACCGCTTCGGCCAGATCTGACGCACCGGAAGATGCTCCGCCAGAGTTGATCAAGCCGGCGCGACCCATGAAACAATTGGCAACCTGATAGCGGCACAGATCGATTGGGTGATCCGTTGTTAGCTTTTGGTAAACCAAGGGCGAAGTCTTTCCAAATGCAATCGCGTTGTATCCGCCATTGTTGGTCGGCAGTTTTTGTTTGATGATGTCCGCCTGAATGGTCACTCCCAAGTGGTTGGCCTGTCCGGTCAAGTCGGCCGATGTGTGGTAGTCCTGGTCTGTCTTGAAGGCCGGGTTCCGTAGATAGCACCATAGGACGGTTGCGAGCCCGAGTTCGTGAGCGCGCTCGAACGATTCGGCCACTTCGACAATTTGTCGACGTGATTCTGGTGAGCCAAAGTAGATGGTTGCGCCCACCGCGGTGGCACCCATGTCATGGGCTCGGTCGACTTGACCGAACATCACTTGATCATAAGTGTTCGGATAGCTCAACAGTTCGTTGTGATTGATTTTGACTAAGAACGGAATCCGGTGAGCGTATTTTCGCGACACCGCTCCCAGGACACCGAACGTTGACGCCACCGCGTTGCAACCGCCTTCGATTGCCAGCTTCACGATGTTTTCCGGGTCGAAATAGTCCAGATTTGGAGCGAAGGAGGCTCCTGCGGAATGTTCGATGCCTTGGTCCACCGGAAGGATTGAGACGTAACCCGTGTCTCTGAGCCGGCCGTGGCCAAAGAGGCGGGCGAGGTTGTTGACCACGCGTTGGTTGCGATCCGTTCCACACAAAACCCGCTCGAGGAAATCGGGGCCGGGCAGGTGTAGGCGGCTGGAATCGATGGTTTCGCAGCGATGTTCCAGCAGGTATTTCTGATCTTCGCCTAACAATTCGGTGATGGTTGATGACATCGGAGTCTCTGTTTGAGGAAGGGGCGGAGTCCAGCCTCTGTCATGCAATTACTGAACCGTCATGCAAGTGGTAAACGCTGGACCGTTTTTGTGCGTGGATGCACACCGAGTATTCATCTAGAAACTCATTGAGAACCGGCAGCTTTTCAGAATCGACGGGCGGGATGCAGCGAAGAGTGTCGATCGGATGCCGATCGCAAGAATCAAGTAACGCGATTTACGATCGAGCCGCTGTGTGCAACAGGATTCAGGATCGGCTGAATCGCCAAGCACTTTTCGGCAAGCGTATGTCTGGATTGACCTTGGCCAACGCCGCGTAGAGTTTCGTTCGGCTGTAGTGATAGTTTTGTGTAAGGCGAAATCGATCGCCCGTGGCGGTTTTCATCACGATGGAACTATGGTTGGCCTGGTGAGTTTGCTTGATCTCGACGATCTCATGCACGGGAACGGAGAACGTGAAGGTCCGAGAGAGCGGATCGAACACTTCGAAAGTATCTTTTGTCACGACCATCCGGAACGTCTCGTTTTTGACCCAGAGGTAGATGGCGGCGAGCAATAAGCAAACTTCGACCAGCGGAGTAACGATGTTCAGCCAGAAGAAAAGTTGCTCGCTTTCTTCCGACGAGGGAATGAAAATCCGTGCAGCGAGGTACATCGTCAGCAGGACAACCATGTTTACCAGCAAGATCATTGAGGTTCGACGCTGCCGACTCTCGTATCGATAAAGTTCATTCATGCGGTGAATCCTTCACGGGAGAGTCGCGGGTTCCATCCGCGACGAGTGGGTTCAATGAAAATACGATGATGCGGTCGGGGGGCATTGTCGCTGGTGTCCCGAATAGATCGATCGCCAGCATTTCGCCAATGACTTGTTGCATCGTGATGATGGTTGCTGGACTTGTCGCACAATGATTACGTTGGCTCTACCAAACCAGCTCAATTGCCGAACGAGATGACGTCTCCATATCACTGAAACACCATGACGAACACTGAACTCCACATCGTTGCAGGCGCCGCCGGCGTTGGTAAGACCACCTTCGGCAAGGATCTGGCAAGCAAATTGGGCGGTGTGTTGCTGGATAGCGACACCGTCACTGAACCGGTTGTTCGAGCTGGTTTGTCCGCGGCGGGATTGAATCCCGCGGACCGAGACAGCCCAGAATACAAACGGTTGTTTCGTGACGCGGTCTATGAATGCCTTTTCCAAACCGCGGCTGACAATTTGCAGCATATCCCTGTCGTGATCGTGGGACCGTTCACTCGGGAGCTGGAGAACCCAAATTGGCCAAGTCAATTGGCTGAGCGTTTTGGCGTGACACCAACCGTTTGGTATCTGACCTGTGACGACGAAGTGAGACGCCAACGCATCGAACAACGAGCCAACCCGAGAGACCATGCCAAGTTGGTCGATTGGACGCGTCATGTCAGCGAAGCCCCGGTGGCAAAGCCCGCGTTCGCAGTTCGATTCGTCGATACAAATCACTGAAAATTTGATGGACGCTCAAACACCAGGCGGTTTCTTAAGGTTTGTTGCGACACTTATTTCTTGACTTGAAGTGTTGTTCAATACGACATTGCGTGTGACTGATTCAGCATGAGGGGCAAGCCGCACCGACTCAGGGCGAGGTGACCATCGGTCCGATGTACTTCTTTGCAATCACCACGTTGTCGATGAAGATGTGCTGGTCGTGTGGCGATGCGGTTTTCCCGCCGTGGTAGAGGTTCATCCAGATCTGTTCAATTTTGAGTTCGTCGGTCATGCGGAATCGCACGTCCGTTTTTTCAAATGCCAGTTGCCCATCGACCCAGCCTCGTAAGATTCCATCCTTTTCGCCGGGAGTGTTGAGGCGGCACTGTTGTTCGATGGTGTACCACTGATTCTTGGCCAGGTATCCACGGTAATTTTGGCTCCAGACCCAGTGAGATCCATAGGTTCCGTGCATGTCAGCGTGGTAGCAGTAGAATCCAATCGGGGTTCGTCCCGCCAAAGGATTGCCGGCGGGGACGGTCTTTTGGAACAGCCCGCGAGCTGACCAGCCGTCGGTGCCATCGCTCTTTCGTCCGCCCCAGCCTGCGCGACCATACGTCCCGCTGATCCCCGGTAGCTTGCCGCCTTGAACGGTTTGATTCCAGTCATCAGCCAGGCGCAAGTGATAGCGAAAGTAGATTTCTTCGGGCTCGCTGCCAATTCGTTCATCAAACTTGTAGAGCGTGTTCAAGGCTGTGAACTCACCTTCGTCGATGCGCGAACGCAACGCCTTGCCTTGCAAAGGAAGGAAACCTTCCGAGCGTGATTCAGGATTGACCGTGTCCACTTTGCCGTCTTTGCCTACCTGAGTCCATTCACTTTTCCAGTCTGCTCGTTCGAAACCCGTCGCGAAAATCACGTCTAAATCATTCGCGATTCCTCGATCGTTTTCGTACTTCGCCGCGATGCCTAAAGCGGGTGAAGTGGGAACGTCGGATTCGCCTTGGTTGCAACGAAACACACCGATGCTGGCCGATCCGAACTGCTGGGGTGACAGCAGCACCAACGTGGCCCGGGTGATCGTTCCGATGTCGGTGGCTTGTTCGAGATCGAAACGGACCAGCAGGTTTTCCGCCTCGGCCGAGACTCGCAATTCGTTCGCTTGTCCCTGGCTACGGTAAGTCCACTTGGTCAGGAATGTATCGGCGACTGCGTCGAGGATGGCCGTTCCGTTCTTGCCAGTCAGTTCGAGTTTGGGACGCAGGGTTTCATCAGTGCTCTCTCGGCTGGCGAACGCGATCCGGCCGGATCCTTCAACAACACGTAAAAACATGCCTTGATTGGGATGCGTTCCCTGGCCCCACTCGTTCGCGAGCGTCGTCACGTCCCAGCGAACGGGGGTGAGAGTGTCCGTGTCAGATACTTCAGCGATCGCATAGACTGTCTCGCCTTGCTCGGTTCCTTTGGCGTCGCACCAATCGCCCATGAAGTGAGCCCATCGCAACGAAGCCGCTTGGTTGTAGTGTTCCCGGTTGGCACCATCATTGTGTTCCTGCGTGCCTTCCGCCCAATCGGATGGATCCGCCATCAACGAACCAGATCCGAACAAAACGACCACCGCAAAGGAAACCGCGAAGAAAAAGAAAACGTGGCTCACTGTGGAATGCTGCATGGGAAATCGGTAAGGTCACGAGGGTGCGATGCAAACAACAACCAATGTACCACTTGAATGCAACATGGCTGGACTGTTCCTACCACCTCAGCGGATTGATGGCCTTGGCCGTTGGGCATGGCGAACGATGCTGTTGCTGGCGTTGGTCTGCCTGCAATGGAGTGCGTTCGCGGAAAGTCCTCGCACGGTGGAGGCCCAGCGCTGGAAGACCGAAACGCTGGCGTCCATTGCATTGAAGATCCAGAATGCCTCGTCAGACGACGAACGTTTGGAATATTCCGCTCGGCAATCGTGGCTTCGTCGGTGGCAGCCAGGACGCATGCCTTCTGCACCCGCTGACGCACCGAACGAATCCGAGTTGATGGAGGAGCCCGTGTTGGCAGATCTGCCGCGACCTGAATCCGTCGACGGTGATGTTTGGAGTGTGATGGTTGATTTGCAGAAACGGTTGATCGCTTCTGACACCGACGAAGAACGCAAAGACAACTTGCGGAAGACGATTGAGCTGGCCGGGGAATTGGAGCAGTCGCTCATGGATCATCTTCCGTCGGATTCGCAAACGCTGGCAACGCCCACCGGTTGGACGCTTGCGTTTACGCGATATCGACTCGGCCGAGCGCTGGCGTATCGCGAGTTGCCGGAGGTCCTAGAGCGATGGCCGATTGCCAAGCCGGACGAATATGAGTCGCGCTTGGTGGCAGCTTTTCAGCGACTGACCGATCAAACGCAGGGTGATCGACGCGAATTCATTCTGTTGCAGGACCGTATGTTTCGCCGATCTGGAAAGAAGGGGCGAGCACTCGAATTGCTGGAAGCCAACCGGCATTCCATTGACCCGAAATGGTATCTCAAGAAACGGCGTGATTTGCTGCAGGAACTCGGTTGGGAACCACCCTACCGAGAAGCGGCCCGACTGTACCTTCAAGCAGGCTACGTTGACGAATGATGCTTTCACTCTCCAGCACTGACATTCAGCTTCCATCGCCACGTCCGCATGGACTGGCCAAGTACCGCGACCTCACCGAAATGGCTCGCGGCGGCAACGGAGTGTTGTATGCCGCCTACGACCAAATCGTGGGCCGCACCGTGGTGCTTAAGATGTTGTTGCCGGAACACCGATTGGACCGCGGATTCCGGCGTCGTCTGCTCCGCGAAGCGCGGGTGACAGCACAACTGGAACACCCCGGTACGGTGCCTGTGCACGAGATCGGCGAGGACGAGGAATATGGAATTTATTATGCGATGAAGCGGATCTCAGGAGAGAATTTTTTCTCCGTGCTTCGCCAGCTTGGGAAGGGCGACGAGAAGGTCGCCGCTGCGTTTCCGTTGCACCGACGGATCGAGATCGTTCGAGACACCTGTCAAACGCTCGTGTTCGCACACGCGGCGGGTGTGATTCATCGGGATGTCAAACCGGAAAACATTTGGGTGGGTAACTTCGGTGAAGTCACGCTGTTGGATTGGGGCTCAGCCAAGGTTTGGGGTGCCCCGACTCTCGATGATGGTCGCTATGCAGTGACGTCTACTCCACACAACGAAAGCAGTCATGCGCCGCCGAGTGAGTCGGCCTCGATGTCGAAGGTCAAACACGAGGAACATACGTATGAGCTGCCAACGTTGACACCAGCCAATTTGTTGATCGGTACTCCGACCTACATGTCACCGGAACAGATTGCCAATCGAGACATTGACGAACGCAGCGACGTGTTTTCGGTGGGAGTTTGTTTGTACGAAGCCATGGCGGTTGCGGAGCCATTTCGTGGCAAGGATCGCAATGAAACGTTTGAGAACATCTGCATGCGTCAACCGACTCCACCGAGTGAACGCTCGCCCAATCAACACATTCCCAAGGAAGCTGACCGGATCGTCTTCAAAGCGATCGCGAAACAAACGGCGAGTCGGTATCAAACGATGCGAGAACTGATTGCTGACCTGGACGAGTTGCTGCTGATCGTCCGGCAAGAAGAGACCGAGTGATCTTCGATGGTCGCACCCGACTTCGAGTTTTGCCCGTCAGCTTTAAAGTCGAAGCAAAATACTGGGCATAGCGTTCAGGGCACAAAGTTCTGGGCGTGAGGGATGTGGGGCAGTTGTTTGGGCAGTCGCCGGCTGGAAGGCCTCGGCACTTGAAGGATTGTGCGGAAAACAAGTGGCATAGGCTTCCAGCCTTTTTATACCCCACATCTCGAAACACCAAAGATTAGTGCACGATCAGAGCGGATTAGTGTTCCGCCAGAGCGGCCAAGGGGACACTAATCTCCGCTAATCGAACACTAATAGTTTTTGGACAGGGGATGTTTGGCTTCAAAGCGACTGTATTCACAACGCAAGCGGCTCGCAAAAGATGTGGGGTACAAAAAGGCTTCCAGCCTGTAAGTGCGCGGAACACAGGCTGGAAGCCTATGCCACTCATTCTGTCCGACATTTACTTCGACGCTGGTTGCTAGGGCGACCAGGTGAGGGCGACCTTTTGCTCGGAGACTGACCAGAGTTGGGTGGCGGCTTCTTGGTTCAGGGCGAGAGGTTCGAGCGGGCATTCCCCGACGGGGCCTACGGTTTCGGCTCTCTTGGTGGGACCGTACAAGGCTTGAGGTTTCAGGCCGTCTTCGGTGGCGCACATGACTTCGGGCCATGAGCCTCTTTCTGCGGATTGGGCGATGAAGGGAGAGATCACTTTCCACAACATCTTCATCGGCAAACTGGCGGTATCGTTGAGCAAATTCGTTCGCGATGCACCGGGATGGCAAACCCGAACCTGAACGTGCTTGCTGGACGCTTCCACGCGTCGCTGAAGCTCGTAGGCGAACATCATTTGAGCCAACTTGCTCTGCGCGTACGCGTTCCACGCGGTGTAGTTTTTGTCGAAATTCAAGTCTTCGAATTGGATCTTCTTCAAGCCCATTTTGTAGGCGTTGCTGCCGACGACGACGATGCGTCCATGCGATTGTTCGATCCAATCGAACAGCAGTCCGCACAGCAAGAAGTGCCCGAAGTGGTTCACGCCAAGTTGGCTTTCAAAACCGTCCACGGTGATCTCTTGTTTGGCCACCTGGGCGATCGCGGCGTTGCAAATGAGTGCATCGATTTGAGGGACCGTATCGAGTAGTTCCGAAGCCGCTTCTCGGACCGAATCCAGCACTGCTAAATCCAAACGCACAAAGGTCACGTCGGCGTCCCTGCCAAATTCCCGTTTCAAGGTTTCGATGGCTGCGGCTGACTTGTCGGCGTTGCGGTTCATCATCACCACCTTCGCGCCTTTGGACAGCAATGCACGAGTCGCCTCGAATCCCGCACCAGCATTGGCACCGGTGATGACATAGGTTTTGCCTTGGAGTGATCCGATTCGGTCGGGCGTCCAGCCTTGCGGGCCAAAATGTTTTTCGGTGGGCATGTTTCCATCTCTGTTTTGATAGGCGTTATTGAAGAGGAGCTATTGAGGCTGAATCAACTGGCGAATCGTCGATTCGAATAAGCGATGAAAGTCGACCTGATGGCCTCGAAACTCTTCTTCTTGCATGAGCGTTGATACTTGCTCGGACGGGTGAGCAAGCGGCCAAAGTCCGGCGATCACGGCATGATGCTGAATGATGAATTCCTGCACGGCAGCAGCCGACATGTTTGGCTGAACCGATTGGATGGCCGCCACGCATCGTTCGAGCGAAGGAAGGAGGGATCGCTTGAATTCTCGAAGGAAGTCCGTTGTTAAATTGCGTTCCAGCACGGACGCCAGAACGACCGTCAAGCGACAGAAGCGGTCGCGACTTCGAATCGCCTCCGTCAGCGATTTCGCGATTCGTTTTGGCGTGGGGGAACGAAGTCGTTTCAGACGGCTTTCGACGTCGAGCAACCAATCGTTGAGTTCTTCGCGGTACAGGCTGATGAAAACCTCTTCCTTCGTGTTGAAGTAGTGGTAAAGGCTTGCCTTGCCCAGTCCCGCCGTGGCAGCCACATCACGCATCGAGATGTCAGCGAGCTCTTTCTCATCAAAGAGCGTGGCTGCGGCCTCCAGGATGGCCGCAACACGCTCCGCCTTTTGGCCCGGTTGTCGCGCCCTTTGCCAGTACATCGGCTGATTCTCCTGTTTTGTCTACTGAGTAACCGACCAGCAGTCGGCTGTTAGTCGACCGTCGGTCGGATGTGCGGTCATCCGACCAAAGAGGATATGCGGCGTCAAGGCTGTAGGTCGGTAAAAACAGAGAATGCCAACACATTCATCAGGCAATGTCACAATCAGAGGTGGCGTGCTGCTGACTATCCGCTTGCCATTGAAAGTTTCGGCCCATCTCAAACCGGCGAGCGTTGCACGTTCGGCCCGGTGCCTCCCGTTCCATTCGGTCCAAAAAACGCTAACCAGAGATGATGTTTCAGTCGTGAAACAGGTCACCTTTCGGAGCGAAGCGTCGGTGGTCCAGTAGCGATTAAAACAAGATTCGAAAGCAGCACTGGGTTTCCACACTTCGCTCAGTCCGTCAGTTTTCTGTCGCAGAAAACTGGATCACTCTCGACATCTTGCCAAAACGAACGGGAGACCGATGAAGGATGGAACTCTGATGAGCGACGATTCGTGTTCTTCAGCTGACCCTTGGGAGAACACTTATCCCCACGAATGGACGCTGATCAGAGAAGGGAAGTCAGTGGTGAGGGACAGTGCGTCAGAGAATGAAGGGATGCCGGTTCGGCTGTGTTTCGACACAACCTGCAATGCCAGTGTTGCAACTGGCGTCGCCTATCTTTTCAATCGGACTCGTACCGATCCTGGCCCGGCTTGCTGGGTCTTTTGAACTTCGAATAGATCGATTGCATCGAACATGTCACTGAGTTTGGGGAACCCATAGGTTCGATGACTGAAGGGACCTTGGTTCGAGATATGAGCTCCGACCGGTCCGAGTTCCGCCCAACCATCGTCATCGGCGGCTTCCTTCACCGCGGTTCGAAGCGTGTTCATGAGCTTCGTGTTCTTTTGCAGCGACGATACCGAACTTTCCCGCCTCTTTTTGGGCGGCGCTTTCTCGGTGGGTTCTTCGTCCAAGTAGATGAAGTGGCTGCAGGCCAAGACAAATGGTGCAGGCGAGTTCTGACGTCCAAATCCGATGACTTGCTTGCCATCTTCCCGCAAACGGCAGACCAGCGGCGTGAAGTCGCAATCCGATGAAACCAATCCGAAGGTGTTGACCTGTCTCGTGTAGAGAATGTCCATCGCGTCAATCAGCAAGGCCATGTCGGTTGCATTCTTGCCCTTGATCAAATCAAAGCACTGAGTCGGTGCGATCGCGTACTCGTGTAGCACATTGATCCAACCTTCCAAGCCTCGTTTGGTCCAGTTCCCGTATGCCTTTCGAATGTTGACGATACCGTAGGTGGCCAGTTCAGAAATGATGAATTCGATCTTGGAGGACGGTGCATTGTCAGCATCAATCAGCAACGCGATGCTACCTTCGGGATGGGCGTTGGGCATGAATGTTGGTCGCTCCAGCGGAACGGGGGAGTCGGGTAGCGACGCAAAAGGGCGATGCGTCTGAAAAGCAAGGCGTCGTCGAGATGCATCCCGCGAATGAAAACGGCATGCAAGCAGAAGAAAACCAATCGCCAAACGGATCAACGTAATTTCTCTGCCAATCCTCGCTTCATTGTAACGACCTCAATTGCGGTCAGGCATTTTGTTCGACTCTGCTGACTCAAGTGCACCACAATCCTCTTTCTTCCATCAAGGCTAGATAGAGGTTGAGACCGGCAACTCCAGTATCTGCCTCATTGGCGGGTATTCACTCAACCCAACCAGCGTCGCCATTGGTCGCGTTCGTAGTGGCTTCTGAATTCGCGGCAGTATTGGTCGATCACGGCAAGGATGAGGGGGCGACGGTGTTTTTCGGAAGCGTGATTGACGTTGCCACGCCGCGTGACGGCTGGGGATTCGGCGCATGCCATCGCCAAGTGGTTCAACAGACCCGCCGCTGTGCGTTGGCCTCTAGCGACCAGCCGTGCATGGTCCTGTCGGTGAGTGCGAGAACTGATGGATCCGACGGAACTTCGACCACCGATCACCATGGCTGCACAACGTTTTTCGAGGCCTGGAAACAATTCACTCTTCGAACTGCGTGTGTCGACGGCATTGCGAATTAATACGTTGTGTTCAGCTGGCGATGGTTGTTTTCGTTGTTGCTCGACGTCTTCGACATATCTTTGAGTGTTCTGAAAATGATGTCGTTGCAGTGCATCAAGTCCGAGATGACAGCGGCCCAACCAATGATCCGGAAAGGTCACTTCCTCGGACAACGCACGAAAGCTCAGGGCATCCATCCAGCCCGCTTGGTTCAACCGCAATCTCGCGAAGATCTCGATCGACAGTCCGGGGCACCTCGCCAACATTTGAAGGTTTTGCCGGTACATCACCGCCGCATTGTCCATCGCGATCCCGAGCGTCAGTGTGGCGTTGCAATCAACAGGTTGAAACAAGACACCCGCTCCCTTGGCAGCGACGATGGTGCCTTGGACGCAGACGAGGTTGCGATCGCGGGGCAGTGGCTGTTCAGGCGTAGCGGTTGCATCAAACACTCGCGAGATTTGTTCGCGAATGTCTTTCGTCCAATGGCAATGCAACGTTGAGAGATCCGCAGCGTGACTTTCTTGCACCGGCTGGATGGCCCAACGGGTTTTGCCGCCCTTTCCGAGTCGACCATCTGGTGAACTGGTCAGGTTTTGAACGTCGATCCGCGAGCGGCTGATGACTTGTGCCGAAGCCGTTGTCTCACCCAAATCAATCCCGCCTCGATAGGCTTGGTTGATCAGGTTCGCGTCTCCGGGCCGGGTCTCGACGACTTGGTAGATGTCCCCATCGTCGCCGATCAAGTGTGTGACCACGCCAGCGTAACCACTCAACGTCAAGATTGGTTCAGCCACCACGCCGGTCAACCGCTTCAGCGCATTGGGTGAGAACGGACGTCGAGCGTATCCGAGCTGAGACTTCGGGACTGAGTCGGCCCGAATCAAACCGTGAGCGGCTTCGATGGCGGTGGTTGTGTCTCGGCAAAGTTGATCGCAATCCGCGTGTTCGTCACCCGCGCGCAGTCGCTGGATTCCTTCGGCCATGCGAATCAGGCTGGCGGACAAGTTCACCAAGCCTTCGGCGCGGGATTGATGGGCGGCGCGAAGCAATGTGGACTGGATAATCAATCCGCTGGCCCGTGCGCCACTCACCAACAGGCTGTCGATTGCCTGCAAGCTTTGTTGGGCCGCACCTCGTATGCCGTCGGTGATTTCGACATCGTCGCCGTCGGACCCGGGTTGGCTCGGAGCATCATGGTCCGTTTTGAGATCGGTTTTCGGCTCCGCTTCATCGGCGATCGTCAGTGAGGTGACAACGGCGAGAAGATGAAAGCACTTGGGAGACAACAGGCAGGAGCAGGACACCATCTCACTGTTGAGCACGGTCTGCTGGTCGCCCAGATGCAACTGAACCGTCTCATCTCCAGCAGAAATGGTCCATCCGCCGTTGGCTTGTTCCCATTGCCAGTTGGATGCCGCTGCGGGATTGCGATCCAAACGTTTGCGAACCCGACCGGGCGCCGCTTCGATGATCTCGGCGAGCAATTCTGCAGCGATCGAAGGGAGTTCGGGATTCACTCGATTCCTCCCAGACCAGCGGACGGGTTGGTTGCTTGTTGGGTGCCGCGGATTTGGTCGCCGACCCAGCGGGCCAATTTTTCTGGACTGACGGCTGCAACCGGCATGCCCGCACCCGCCATCATCGCCGCGTAACCTTGATGGAATCGTGCCACTCCGGAGTCGTCGAGCGATGCCAAGCCAAGGCATTTGACTCCTGCGTCGACAAGCTCGCGAACTTCGGCGATCATCCGACCGACCGACACGCCTTCTTCAAAATCGGAAACAAGAATCACGATGCTTCGGGACGGGACGGTCACTCCCGCCCGTGCCGCTCGAAGCCCCAGCCCGATGTCCGTGCCTCCGCCGACCTGGACTTCCAACAACAGCGACAAGGGATCGGCGACTTGTTCGCTGAAGTCGAGCACTTCGGTACTGAAGGCCAAGAAGCGAACCGAAAGTGCGGGCAGAGCATCGAACACGGCTGCCACCAACGCGCTGTAGATGACCGACGCTGACATGGACGCTGAGACATCCACGACAAACGTCACGTGCCAATCCATCTGCCGTTTCGACGGCGAGTGAAACATCAGCTTTTCAGCGACAATGGTTGCCCGTCCATCGGCTCGTCGATGGCAATTGGCAAGGTTGTCGCGAAGGGTGCGGGGCAAGTTCAGCTTTCGAGCTCGTCGCCGTGTCGGTCGCGGGGAGGACAGACCGTTCATTGCAGGTTGCAGTCGCACCGCAAGCTCGGAAGCCAATTGTTCGGTCAAACGTCGGGCCAACCGTCTCAGGGTAGCGACCTTGGACTCGGGCATTGCGCCCGCTAACGAGAGGACTTGTTGCAAAAGTTCGAGAGATGGGGTGACGGTGTCGGGGTCAAGCAGTTCGATCGCGGTGGAGCGTCCGTTGCCCGCAGCGGTGCCCAAGACTTCTTGGCACAAATCGCTACCAAACAGAGCCTCGAGGTCTTCGGCCCACTGGGCTGTTGTTGGTTCCGGTGCCTCGGTGCCGCCACCCATTCCCGAAGGTGCGTTGGCTAGACCGCCACGAGAGCCTTCCCCATGCCCTCGTCCATAAAGCTGATCGAGTGACGACGCACATCGCATCGCCAGTGGTGTTCCCGATTCGGGCGGCAATCCAAAGATCAGCCGCCATCGATCGGCCAAATTCAGTTCGTCGTTGTGGCGATGTGCCTGGGAAGGTGAGCTCTCGGACGTCTTGGAACTGATCGAAGGGGGGGCCCCTTCGCCCGGCGATTGGTTGTCGAAGCGAAACGATTGCAACCAATCGCGGCACTCGGGGTAGGCCGCGTCGATCGCACTTTTTCCCGCCAAGTCGGCTTCTCGCAATCGTCCCAGTTCATCGGTGATCGCCGCGGAATCGCCTTCCTGGATGGAGGACAACGACGCGCCACTGCTATCCAGGTTTGACCCGCGTTCGTCCAGTTCCGACAAGCAGACTTGCAGCAAACGCTGCCGATCGGCTGGGGAAAACTCAGCGAACGCACCCCGCAAGGAAGGCAACCGCGACAAGAAAACGTCGTCGCCCATCTCGGCGATACCCGAATGAATTCCACTCAGCCAAAAGGCGTCGCTCTGCATCTGCGGCAGCAAGACTTGAGTCGCACCGGCGAGTGCGTATTGAAGACGCTGGCGACCTTCGCGGTTCCCGGTTGAATCCAACCAGCCTCTCGTCAGCGCGGTCCATTGGTCGCCAGTTTCGGTTGCACGGAAATCATCCGGGGATGTGTCCAAGCGAGACAAGGCTGCCGCCGCAGCACCTCGCATGCGATCACTCCCCGTGCGTTGGGTTCGTCGACACCAGTGTGCGATCTGCACTCGGCATGATTCCGAGGTGCTGGTTTGATCGCCGCTAAGGGTGACAGCCTGCAAGTCGCCGGTCAGCCAATCCAGCAGATCGACGATTGCCATCACATCGGCGGGATCATTGGATCCACCGATGCCAGAGAGTCGCTGCAGGCAGGTTTGCAAAAGTTCGTTGATTTGCGTTTCCGCATCCGGCAAGGCGAAGGTCTCGACCCATGGTGGGTAGGCGGCGTTCTTGTCCGACGGCAGGCCTGGCACCTGACCAGCGTGAATTTGTGTGATGACTGTGATTGCTTCCACTAACTGAGACAGACCCGCTGCCTGACGGAATGAACCGCTGAGCTGTTGCAATGCTTGGCGAGCCAGCGTGACCAGTCCGCACTGAGTCGCGATTTGCAGACGATGCAAAATGTTGGCGGGCAACGTCTCCGCCTCTGCTTCCGATTGGCCAGGAGTTTTGCCGACTGCCCTCACCATTCCTTCGACCACCTGCCGCAATGTCACTCCATATCGTGAGACCGATTCAATGGTCGCGGAGGTGCCCTGTTGCCATCCAATCTGCCATCGCTCGACTAAGTTTTCCCGGTGTCCCTGTTGGACTTCGTCGACACGGACCGCGTAGGGAATCCCCGCGGCATTGAAGCGACGCAGCACCACGGCACGCGCTCGGTCACGAGGGCTGCGGAGCACATCCAGTTTGATCTCTTTCGTTTCGCTGTCTCGCTGTGAACGTGATCCGCGTTGATAACGATTGGATGAGCGGGGGGATGTTGGGTGGGAGTCTTCTCCGAACGATTCACGGCCCGGCAGTTTCAACGCCGCGAGTTGGTCGTCGATTTCAACGGCGAGCCCACACCTGGGAGCCAAGGGAGTCACACAACCGGTTCGATGACCGATCAAGACGGATTCAGCAGCACTCGCAACGGCGCGACCGCGTCCCATCAAGTCACCTTGTACCAGGCAGCTTTGGATCGCTTCGACCATCTCGCCACGACCTGCAACGGGCAAACCACGAAGTCTCGCCAAATCCCGCATCATCCGTAGCGACTCGCAAGCGTCGGGCATTCCCGCGACGTGTCCTTGTTTTCGCAAATGCCGACAAATGGCGGTGACCAATTCCGCGGACGCTGCATCGGCCTGTTCCGCAGTGGATGATTCCAACATTCGCTGATGCCAGACGGGATCGCGAACTCCTGCCGGGTAACCGCTGCGTTCATCGAGTTGCTCGAAAGAGTAAGGCACGAGCGATACACCAACCGATGCGCTCGATTCAACCGAAACACCATCCAACAATTGTAGGTCCTGTTCTTCGGAAGATTCGATCACCGACGGAAGCAGAGCGGCGGCATGGAATGCACCCACGACGGCAGCGGAGTGAGCGGGCGCCTGGCGAATGGCGGTTCGCATCGCGGCCTCTCGGAGCAAATCACGATGCGAAACGACTGGCGAACTCTCACGCACTGCCCATCCGAACATCAGGCCGGCACGACGGATCGATTCGTGATCCGAACCAAAGCCAGGCGATTCAACCAATCGTTGCCAAAGGCCACCGGTATCGGTCTCTCCACAGCGACGGAGCAGTTCATCGAGTCCAGTCGTAACAACGTCGTGATGCCCGTGATTTTCGAACGGGCCGGGAACGTCATCTGTCGGTTCTTCGGAATCCGAGTGGGCAAGCTGTGATTTTGCAGCGACCGACAGATCACATGCGACGACGGGAATCCCGCGTTGTTTTGCCCAGCGGATTGCCACCCATTCTGGCGAGAAGTCAGCCAAGGGATAGAAAAACAGACCATGCTCCGGGTGCACGGCTGAGATTGCGACGGGGGCGATTGTTTGTGGATCGGCGAGGTGTTCGATCCAATCCTGCAGATCGCCTGGCAATTCGACCAACAAACATTCCGGTGCGAAGTCATTCAACATTGCGGGCATGGCACGGGCGAGTGCTGCCGAATGATGTCGGACGCCGATCAGCCAAGGTGTTCGGGATTGGAGAAGCGGTTGCATGAGCGTGAGACCTATTCTTCTTCCAGCACGCCGCGCAGTTCCACCAAACGTTTCCAAAGTGGGGACCCGTCTTCGGCGCGGCGACGAACGGGGCCGTCCCAGTACGCCAGCAATCGTTCGCGATCCTTTGCCTCGTCTTTCATCACCACCCCAAGCAAGTGTCCCGGCATGCGAGAGACGGGATCAAATCCACTCGGGAAGAAGACGCATTCGCGGGTGATCGCTGTCGCGACGGCCACCGCTTCGGCTGTGCTCATGACCGTGCTCGGACGCGAAATTTGCCAGCCCTCGTCGCTGCGTCCGTTCCGCAAATCACGAAAAACGGTGACCAGCAATTCGACGAGCGATTGGTCCACCGTTGCCTGCGCGCCGGTTTCCGCCAACAACGCTGCCGCCCGGGTGGAAACGAGTTCACGTTCGCGGACTTCATCAGCGATCGGGGCAATGGTTTCAAAATTGAATCGCCGCTTCAACGCGGCGGACATCTCTGACACGCCTCGGTCGCGGAGGTTCGCAGTCGCAATGATGGAAAAGCCAGGGCTCGCGAAAACACTGTTTGCGTTGTCGTCGCCGGCCTGGTCCATCTCGGGAATCATCATTCTGCGTTCACTCAGGATGGAGATCAGAGCATCTTGGACTTCCGGCAAGCAACGCGTGATTTCTTCAAAGCGAACGACTTTGCCGTCTCGCATGGCGGTCATGACTGGTGAAGGAACAAGTGCTTCGTGAACGGGGCCGCGATCAAGCAGCATCGCATAGTTCCAACCGTACTTGATTTGGTCTTCGGTGGTTCCGGCGGTCCCTTGGACGGCCAATGATCCGGTGCCACTGATCGCCACGGCAAGCAATTCACCCAGCATGGATTTCGCGGTGCCAGGTTCACCAACCATCATCAACCCGCGTTCGCCAGCGAGTGTGACAACGCATCGTTGCACGATGTCTCGCGAGCCCACAAATTTTTCGCTAATCACACACGACGTTGCCTTGGTTTTGCCAACCTTCACTCCGTCGCTGCCGCAGATGAAATCCACGACCGCTTGAGGAGACAGGGACCAACCCTCGGGACGCGGCAGGTTGTCCGATTCGCGAAGCGCTTTGAGTTCGTCTGCATATCGAACTTCAGCGGGAGGCAATTGAATGCGGCGATCGGACGTTGGACCATCAGGCGTTGAACGAGCGGAGGTCGTTGTCGTTCTGGACTTTTTCTTTGCCACTGGGTTCCATCTCGGTGAGTGTGTATCAAAATTGCGGATGCAATGGAGCGAGCCTTCTCGGGCGATCCTACGATGACCTGCGTCATGCGTCGTCACGCTGCACGACCGATTGGTAGTGCAGTGTCGATCAAGCGATCTCTAGCCCGGCATTGCTTCTTCGTACTTGGGCGTGTCACCATCCTCGATCCGTTGCCAAGCCTTTGCGAATTGATCGGGGAGTGTTCGCGGGCACACAATCAGGCTCGCGTATCCGCCTCGCAGGGGTTCTGAATTGGTGTACCCAAACAGCGGTAGCTTCCACGTTTCGATTGGCAAGTTGGGCAGTTTCAAGGCTTCCCATCCACCTGGCAGGAACACGTCGCGACCGGCGCGGCTGCGTTTGGCGGACACAACGTACTCGCCCGCAACCAATTCCTCGCTCGCTTTTTTGAATCTTGCTGTGGTCCAATCATTCCAAGATTTGATGTTGACGGCGGTGCAATCGGGAAGGGCCAGGAGTTGCAAATACAACGTCGCCGCATCCTCGCTCAACTTGCATTTCTTTGCTGCGACATTGACCGTTTCGGGAGACGAGACTCGAGGGTCCTGCTCCCATGCTCCAACCGTCAGAGTCGGTTGCCGGTTGTGGTCAGCGATTCGCGTCATCTCATCACTTCGCATGATCTGTGTGAAGTCGGCGAAGTGCAGATGTCGGGTTCCGTCGGTTTCCCAATCGAACGTCAAAGCAGCCGCTACGTGCAAGGCTCCTGCGTCCGATTCGTTCTGCAATTGAGCGGGCCGGAACCACATATCCACCGCCGGTGGCAAGATCGCACCCACGACCAGTCCGCTGTCAAAGGTGTGGAAACCACCCGGAGCAGGTTGGCATTTCGCAATCATGGTGGAAAACGTTTCGATGGTGCCCTCCACGTCCGTTTCTTGATCTGCACGGTAAGGCTGTGTCCTGCTGCACCCCATCGGCAAGGCTGTCTTTGGGTTGAGCAAGTGGTCTCGGACCGCATCGATCAGTGCAGGGATTTTCGTTCGTGCTGGATCGCCATGAGGCAGGCTGTAGTTCAGGTAGCGAATGGCAGCCGGCAAGATCGGCAACGCTTCTCCCAACGAGAACGTCAAAGGCGGATTCAGCGATCCTTCTAAAACTTCTCGATGTCGTTGTTCGTTGTACCCGAATTCAAGTTCACGTGTCATCAGGACAGGGGAACTCAACGGGGCAGCCAAAAATTCGCTGAACAACTTGATGTCGAAACGGAAGTAACCGCCACGCAAGTTTTGCAATTGACCGATCACTTTTGTCGGCAACTGGACACTGGCCTTTTGGGTTTCTTTCCAAGCTTCCACCATGAAATCAAAGCAGCGATCGATGTTTTTGCCGAGAGCTCCCGCGCAATCACGGCGACATCCATTTGCAAGAATGGACAGGGGGACAGGATCAGCGTCAGCGGCTGTCACGGCAGTCTTGATTTCGTTGACCTTCCAACCGTAGTGGGCTCGCAGTTCTTTGGTCAGCTTCTCTTGCCCGTAATGGACGGTTCGGAAATTGGCCATCCATCCCAGAGCAACTTCAATCGGCGAGACTCCCAAGGTTTCGGCAGCGTTCGCCAGCTTTTCTGTTGAAACGAGTGGCAAGGTTTCGACGTTCGAAACGGCTTCGAGAAAGTGCCGAACGGATTTTCCCGTCCATCGTTTTCGCAGCGGTGCGGAATCGATGATCGCATAGGACTTCGGCGGTTTGGGCTCACCCGACTCGCTATAAGAAAGCACCACGACTCGATCGGCCATGTAGCTATGGATTTTGTAAGCCAGATGACGAGTCTTGCCTTCGATGAACGCGACCGCGCGATCATCATCCAGGCCTTTTCCCGCTTTGGCGAGTCTCTTCGCGACCGCTTCATCGGGAACCTCGGCGACATGGACGACCATTTTTCCGGGGAGGTCCAAAATGCCGCAGTCCGCGACGAATCGCAGGGCGTCTTGATAGGGACCGGCAATTCGTTGCTTCGGTGGCACACCGTCGTCGGCGCCACGATGAGCGTTGTCCCAGAACGCCTTCCAAGCGGCGGAGGCGGCATCGTCGATCAGGCCGAAGAAAACGCCTTGTCCGCGAGGCTGCTTTTCCACTTCACCTCCCGCGAAAAATTTGGTCGCGGCGACCAATTGCTCAGGGGACAACGCATTCCGATGGGCACCATACGAACTGGTCGGGACCTGGATGGAATCGAGCGGGATTTGCAACTCCGTCAGCCCGTTTCTGACAGCTTGATCATTCAGCGGGTCGGCCGCCGTTTGAGTGCTGGCCAATTTCTTGGCTTGTTTGGCATCATCGGCCGTTCCATCCACCTTGCTGATGAGCTTGTCGAGTGAAAGTTTCTCAACCGCAGCAATGCGTGAGATGCGAGCAATCCCCTTCACCAAACGCGGTGGCGCTTTCGCGAGAAATTTCTGAACGGCTGCGGCACCAGCTTCGCGATTGGGATCGGGGCTTTTAGGGTCCACCTTGGTCTTCAAGGCTTCGTGTTCAATGGCACCTGCTTCGAAGAGTTGCTTGGCCTGTTTCAGACTGATCTTGCGAAGTTTGGCGGAGCTTCCGGCGCTGCGAACTTGATAATAGTGATAGAACAGCGTGGGCAGCTTCATCGGTTGCCCCTCGCAATACCGTGTGACGTTGCCGGAAAGGTTGGCGATCTTCATCCCGCTGTCGGCATCGACCAATTCTTCTCCATTGGAAACATACCAATGTGAGTCGGTCGCAGGCTTGTCAATGATCGCTGTTGCGAACGTGATGCCACCTCCTTGTGCCGGAGGGCTGGACAAGACAATTTCTCGTCCGTCGATGCCGCGACTTTCATAGCGATGATCGCGTCGCTGAACGACACGAAAGCCAAATTTTCCATCCGCCACTCCAAGAGGCGATTGTTTGATTTCCGGAGGAGCGGGCAGCCAATGTGACATTTGCCAATTCACCATGCCTCCATGAGGTGCCTGGTCTTCGAACCAGGGCGGAATGCTATCGCGAATTGGCTCGCCAGTGATCGGATCGATTTCTTGTAGGCTCGCCGTTGGCTTGTTTGGAGTGTCATCGGATGAGTCGAATTCGTTCCACACCTGATACCGATTCTTTAGCGTCCAAAATCGCTCACCATCCGAGAACCAATGTTGCGAGGAGGGAAGGGATTGATCACCGGGCCTCAAAACTCGGCTTCCGTAAAACACTCCACCATCGTGCGGCAGAAGCATCTCGATATCCAAACCATAGAAGTATTGGTCTGTCTTCTGCCCCTTTCCACCTTCACTCAACCATGCAATCTGGTTTTGGTAGCCTGCACTGGTGTCCTGCAAACCGATGACTGCGTCATCACCGACCGGAATGATTGTTTGAACGTATTGATCCTTGCCAAGTTGAAACTCACCCAGTGTCCGGTGGCCTGTGGGACCGATCGATTCGACCTTTCCATTGACCAGCAACGTGACGAAGGGAAAGCTTGTGTCGACAACAGCGTGGCGTCGCGAATTCACTGGGAGTGCTTGTTCGTCACCGAAGGCGTCCAACGCTGGCCACCCAAATTCATCGAGCACACCGGCGGCGAGAGTTCGTTGCAGAACTGCGACCATGTCAATCTTTTTGAGCCGCTTTTCTAGTTCAGGGAATTGTTCGCCCGTGGTGGATCCTGCGCACCTGACCAATGCGTTCAGGCTGGTCTCAGCGTCGTACAAACCGCCCTGTTCGAGTTTTTGCAGATGGTTGTCGAGGAACCGCCACCAAAGTTCTCGCACGGCGTCATGGTTCGCCGCCGCCTGTTCGAAACTGCGTTGGGCCGCGAGAGTGCGTCCATAACTACGCCGCTCACGAACGCTGCCGGTGAACGTGACCAGTTCAGGAAACGCGGAGTAGACCTTGGGCCCAAATCGTTCATCTGCAATCAGGTGCGACAGTTGCGAGTTCCGGCGTTCATGATCGACCTCGGCTCGCAACCATCCTTCGAAACTGATCGCTCGGTGCTCATGGAATTGGCCGATGGGAAGTTTCAGTTCCAGCATCCATTCCAATGCGTCTGCGTCAAGCACTCCACCGTAGTAACCTCTTCCATTGAGAGGGATCGGCACGGCCTCGTCTCGAATCGCATCTGCGGCGAGCGAGATCAAATCAAACAGTCGTGGTTGGGGAGATGTCTCAACGGATGCGAGTCGTCCAATCCAACCGGCTCGGCCGCCGGGAATCTCGACCCCGGCAGGCAATTCAGAAGCGGGCTTTCCGAGCAGAGGCAGCACGTTCCATTCGTCTAACAAATTCAACCATTCCCACACAGGACTGTCACCTTGGTAGGAAGCTTGCGGGTCGGTGTGCGCCAGCAACCAAACACCGAACGCATCATCCGCAGCGACCAGACGCGCAACGTTCTTTTTCACTGATTTCCAAAATTGCATGGAAGTCCGTGACATTGCCGGGGACGAAATCACGTTCTGCAGAAACGAGTCGACCTCCTCGTGGGGGTTTCTGCCCGCAGCCTTGGCGAATTTTGCCAGGTCCTTTGCCGCGGTTGCCATTGGTGGCATTCCGCCCATGGTCCGCCGAACCATCAGGTCCATCAACGTTTCGAAGGCTTCCGCGGGAGCGAACTGATTCGCGAGGTCGCGTGTGTATTCGGACAACGCTTTGCCGGAAAGACAACCGCTGAGCGTGAACTCCAGCACGGCATCTCGGCGTCGGTGTGGATCCACATCCAGCGCATGAACCCGCTCCGCTTCCAACGCTTTGCCGATCGCGCGGCCGGCGTAGGTTGTGTTGCCGAGGTCTTTGTAAATGCGAGCGGCCTCTTCCCAAAACGGGGGCAAAAAATGGCGGACAGAACGATTCAGTTCACCCGCCATTTCCACGAAGGAATCCATCGCATGTCCCGGCTTCGACTTCGCCTTTCTAGCCGCTGCTTTGATGCGTTTGACCAGATCCAAGGCATCCCTGGCGTTTTCCGGGTGAGTGATCAAGGCCCAACTTGCAAAGCCCATTGCCTGGCGACTTCGCAACGCAATCGGCTTGCTTTCACCGTCAGGTTTTAGCCCCAAGTATTCCATCGCCAGATCTTCTGCCGGACCCAGGCGATCAGCACTCAGTCGCACCACAACTTGGTCGCCCAGAGCTGCGCCAGTGTACCGTCGCGCCACAACCTTCTCGGTCGCATTCGTGTCGACTTTTGAATGGACGTGAACCATTCCGCCGGCAGCCAACTGCGCGTCCGTACGGATTTGCTCTGCGGAGCGTTTGGCAACGGGTTTCTTGGAGACAGGCTTCTTCCCTGCCTTGGACTGGGTGGTGCCTGGCGCCGGAGCGGTCTTCTTTTGAGTTGCTTTTTTGACTGCTTTGGGTTTCGTGGTTGCTTTGCTAGGCGAAGTTTTCGTGGCGGCTTTGGTGGATTGACCGGATTTCTTTTTTGCTGGGCTCATGCTGATTCCTCCGGTGAATCTTCCACTTTTCGCTTCGCGTAGATTGCTGCCGCCATTCGAACACCTTCGCTGAACGTGACTGCGCCGAGGTCGCCGATCTTGACTGCTTTTTCACCTTCGTCGACGAACACCAATTGGCCCGTATAGGTTTCGGATTCAGGGTATTCGTCCCCAACGAAATAGCGGGCTTCTGTCATGGTTTCGTTTTCCCAAACCCGGCACGTCGCGTAGCCGCCACGAACGGGGTACCCCAGTCGTCGACAGTGAGACAACGCATAGTTCAGTTGCTCAAACACTCCGTCGGCGTAGTCGCTGATCGATTTCAAACTCGCTTGTGTCGGTGTGGGTTGGTTAACGCTTCGATAGAGCTGATCAACGGTTTGGGAGATCGCCAGGTCACCGGCGAGTTCGCGAAGATCTGCGAGGTCAGCAATCAGAATGGGATGGGGAACCATCACGCCGGTTGATTTGTGCCACTGGGTCTCGCCATCCAGATCGATGACACCAAACCCGCGTTTTGAGTCGACGTCGCGTAGCAGACCAGTTTTTTCAAAGTTGGGTTCCCCATTGGCGTCGACCGGTGCCACCACAAGGTTTTCAAGGCTCTCCCGCCAGATCGCGTCCGCCCAAACTTCTTGCAGCACCTCGCAGGGGACCGGCAGCGACCGAAGCATCCAGCGTTCAACCGTGTGTACGCATTCGCTTCGATGTTCGTCCAACCATTCCGCGAGCGCCTTGAGAGATTCAGCCGCGTCGGACTCTTTCAACCATTTCGGCAGGGACGCAAGCGTTTTGCCTTTTGGGTTTTGGCAAACGAGTTTGCCGGAGCAAAGTCCGATTTTGTAATCACGTTCCCCCGGTACCCAAGCAATCTCCGATTGCGCAACCATTCGTGCGTTCTCCCCGCGATGAAGACATGTCCGTGCCAGAAATGATTCGCTCATTCTGCCACGGCATTGAGACCGCGTGTTGTAACGTCACGGAATGATTTCCTATTTTGACAATCGCATTTGTGCTCGCTAAGGAATCAATTGCTTTCGCGGATCATCGACAAAGCTGGATATGTCTCTGTAAGCCGCTTGCAGTGGGCCGGGCCGAGTTAACTTTTTCTCGGTTCGCTTTGTTTGGATAGTACTTGGTCGAGGGACCATTCGCCGGGGCCGGTGATGAAAATCACGGTGTAGACTGCGAGGTAGACCGCGGCGAGTTCTTTGGCCTTCCAAGGGTCGCTGCCGTGAACCAAGAACAAGGCGACGAACATCGTGAAAGCGAGCCCCGAAACGGCGACGCGTGTTCCGAGGCCGAGAATCAATAGGATCGAACAGCCGACTTCTGTGGCGATGGCACAAACGAGGCTCAATTGATGTCCCATGCCAAGCGGGTCGGGGAATCCTTCCGAGATCGTTGAGAACCCTATGACTTTTTGCAGGCCGTGAACCAACATGAAGCAGCCGAAAGCGACGCGAAGGGCGAGCAAACCATAGGAAACTTGCTTGGGTGAGCCGAGGAGGATTCGCTGTTTCATTGTCTTAGGTTGGATTGGTGGCAAGTTCTCGGTTGTTGAGCGATTGCAAATGAAATCGCTGTTCCAAGATGCATTCCGCCACTTGTTCCTGTTTTGGGGCGAGGTGAATTGGTGCGGTCTTTGTCCGCGCGACGTGACTTGGCGGGTGGACGCGTGTTTGGCAATGTCGGTGACGAGTTTGGCTTATGATTGCGTTCGTTCAGGTGGTGAGATATTTGGCGGCGAGTCGGGTTGTTTTCTTGCTTTTTCTCTCTCGTTTACTTTGCAAGATTGTGATGAAGCTTCTTTCTGATGCTTGTTTGGCCGGCGTAGTCGTGTTCTTTGGCTTCGCGGCATTTCTGGTTGGGACGGTTCATGGCGAAACCTTTCCATCGAGGTTGCTTGGTGATTGGTCGCTGGACCTGTCTACAGGTGAACCGGCTTGGATGAGAGTGGAAGAGCAATCTGGCAAACCAGTTGTGTCGCTTCGAATCTATGTTGGTTCGCTGGGCCCCTTCCATGATGTCGACGTCGTTGATGGACGTGTCAAATTCGACATGGCTAAAAAGTCGAAAGGCAAACGCGTGAGCACGACTAGCGTGAACGTCGGATTGGTGAACGGTGAGTTGGATGGTGTGATGGTGAGAACACATGCAGAACGGGAATCGGATCGCGTGACGTTCACGGGGACGAAGATCTCCGGGATGCCTGCGGATCGTCCGGACCTTTCCAAGGTTCAGTTCGGACACCCAATTGCCCTTTTCAATGGCAAGGACCTGACCGGTTGGGTCACTCATGAGCCGGATAAAACGAATGGCTGGTCTGTGGTCGATGGCGTGCTGCAGAACAACACGCCGAAGACCGATTTCAGTGCGACCGGTGACCACGCCAATTTGAAGACACTGGAATCGTTCGAGGACTTTTGGTTGCACCTTGAATTTCTCGTTGAGTCACAACGCAATAGCGGCGTTTACTTGCGAGGCATGTACGAGGCTCAAGTGGTGGACCGTGACAGCCGGATGCAAGGCATCCAAGGGGTGGGGGCGATCTTCGGCGAGATTGCCCCAGCGAAGAATGCGGGGCGAGCTGGAGGCGAGTGGCAAACGTACGATATCACTTTGGTGGACCGTCACGTGACCGTGGTGCTCAATGGCCAGAAGGTCATCGACAACGAACCGATTTCTCGACCGACCGCGGGGGCGATTCAAACCAACCCAGATGAGCCAGGACCGATTTACCTGCAAGGCGACCACACCAACGTCTCATATCGCAATTTGTATTTGGCCCCGGTGATCAGTAAGGAATGATGAATTCACTCGGACCATCCAAGCGATGAATCAGTGGAAGGCGTACCGCCGACTTGTACGTGAAAACAGTCTCAAAAGGATGCTTCACCGAGTTCGTCGATTGGCGGTCTTGGCACAATCGAGTTCGGGTGGGATTCGGGTGAATGGATGGGGCCCAAGCGCTGATGCAATCAAGTTACCTCGGGCGGCATCCTGACATGCGGCCGTTGGAAAGAATGAAGCGGGCCCGCCAGGAGAGTTCTTCTGGCGGGCCCGCGATTGTGATCATGGAAGCGATGTCAGCGATCAATTTCCACCGAGTGCACCGCCAATTGCTTCGCCTAGACTTTTTCCGCCTAGGTTGGCTCCGCCGGAATTCCCTCCGCCGCGGACGCCACCGCGAACGTTGGGCGTTTTGGGGGTACCGGGCAAGTTGCCGCCCGCCCGATTCAGTGCGTCACCGATTCCGGGGACGCCGCCACCTTGGCCAGGAGTTCCTCGACCAGCGTCACGATTGCCGCGTGTAGGGATTTCAGGAATGCCACCACCGCGGTTGGTGCGTGGTTGTCGAGTTGGCCAGTCGTCGGGACGTTGTGGTCGCGCTCGTCCTTCTTGCCGAAGTTGTTGCAGACGATCTCGCATCTGATCTTGCTGGCGGTTCAGTTCCTGGTTCAATCCATCAGGCACGCCATTTGTCGGCGAACCGTTCGCCGGCAAGTTATCGGTTGCGCGTGGTGACTGATTGTCTCGAGCGCCTTCCAGCCGTTCGCGGGCGTTTCGCGTTTGACCTTGGCCATCGTTGACTCGTTCACGAAGCTCTCCGATCGCATCGTCGGTTGCTTCTCGCGATTGTCGTTCGAGGCGTTCGATTGGATTGCCGTCTCGCTCATTCGTTCGCGCCCGTTGATTCGAGCGTGACCGTAGGTTCGTCTCTTCATTCGCATTTCGAAGCACTTCGGGCAATTGCAATCGTGCGTTTGTATCGACGTTCGCGTTGGCGGAGGCCTCGGAGTTATCCGTTTCCGCATCAACATCGGTTTCCGAACGCGAGCCGACTTCGAATTCTCGACGGCGATTGATCAGATCATTGGTCGTTTCGCGAATGTCTCGCCGGAAGTTGTCCAGTACGGAATCGTTGATACGTTGCAAATTCAAGCCAGAACGCTCGTCGTTGACCAGACTGTTCATGCTTTCAGCGATCGCTGCCACTCGTAAAATTCCTGAATCCAAGCCATCGGTGTTTTGAGCGTTGGTTTGAAGGAAGCGACGTTGGTCAGCTACTGTACGAGGCGGTCGGAATCCGTCATTCTTCGAGAAGTAGTCATAGCGACGGTTGATCCAATCCAGCGTTCTTGAGTTTTGACCGACACCGCGGGCGGAATAGTACGCGTACAGTGGGTCATAGGAATTTCGGCGTTGCGAATAGTTGATCCACGGGTAATACGAATTGGAGTAGTTGCTTCCGTAGTAGTCACCAAAGTAGTAGCGGTTGGTGTTTGAACGCAGGAATAGGTTCACCAGCAACGCCGACGTTGTATCCAGAGCGTACCGTGGTCGGTAGACATAGTTTGGTTGCGTGTAGGTGCGTTGCCGGTAGTAGACCGGTGTGAAGACGATGCCTCGGTCAGGCAAGTCGTAGTCCCAATATCCGTTTCGATAGACGCAGCCACGCGGTGTCCAGTAGTACTGCGACGGAACCCAAACCCAGTTGGGTTGAGCTTTGGCCCAGTACCCTGGTTGCCACTGGTAGTCGTTTGCTTGATAGGTCCAGTGGCCCGGGACATAGAAATGGTTTTCACTGGGGGCAGGAGCTGAAGGACCTTCCTCAACTGACTCCGATGGTGCTGGCAAATAGGCAACCTCGCGAGCGTTCGATTCAGTCCAGAAGCCATCAACCCAGCGGAAACCGTTGGAAGCTTCTTCCCAATAGCCAGCTACCCAGCGACGATTCGGAGGGGTGTCTCGCCACACTCCGCTGATCCACAAAAAGTCTTCTCGCTCGTCATCCCAAGCCCAGTATCCGGGGATCCAACGCACATTGTCTCCGTCCGGCCGATACTCCGGTGGCAGCTCGTCAATCGGCTCGGGCGGCTGCTCGCTGATGATAGGGTTGGGTTTGGGATCGCGTGCATAAGGATCCGCGAAGGCTTCGTGCAATGGGCCGCGGGTGAGGTAGTCAACTCCCTCTTCATCCGACGTGTTGGATGCTTGCATCTCGGACCGGGACGAGTCTTCATCGAAAGACTCAATACCAGCGGGGATGGGCGTGGGTGGCTGCGCCCAAGAAGTGATCGCTCCAAGGCCAAACAAGGCAGCGGTCCCGACGGCCAAGCAGTGGGTGGCACGGCGGTGTCGTTCGATTCGTCTCATTGAGTTCATCCAAGTTGTTTGTGGGGGGGAGAGCAGCGAATGCTTTCACGTTGTGCGTGATTGCGCTCACCACTCGTTGGGGAAGAGTAGGTGGCAGGCAGCCATGCAAAACCTGGGGTGCCAAATCAATGAGCGAACCGAGCAAAGGTTGTACCGAAGAGCGCTGGTGACGGAGACGATGAAGATGGGATGGATCGATCTCGCGGAGGACCTTCGACACTCGCACGCCGTATCGGGTAGAACTACGGAACTTCTATGTTCGACACATACACGGTTCCGTTTTTTTCTGCGAAACAAAATGATTCTTGCTCAATCCATTCTTCGAGCTGGTTGTTTTGCTGCCTGCTTCACCGGAGCGGTCGCTGCACAAACGCCCAAGGCGGTCGTTAATCCCGAGCCAACCGAAACCGGGATCTCGTACGGCGATCATCGCAAGCAACAATTGATGTATTGGAAGCCGACCAGTCGCTCGGATCAGCCCACACCGTGTGTCTTTTACATCCACGGCGGTGGATGGCGTGGTGGATCGCAGACCGATGCAAACTTGATGGGGATGTTGCCGCAGTTACTTGATTCGGGGATCACCGTGATTTCTGTTCAGTATCGATACATCCAAGATGCTTTGGCCGGGCATGTCACGCCGCCGGTGAAAGCACCCATGACGGATTGTGCTGCCGCGTTGCAGTTCGTGCGCTATCACAAAAAGCGGTTTGGCATTGATCCGGATCGAATGATCGCAGTGGGGGGATCCGCCGGTGCATGCACATCGTTGTGGTTGGCGTTGCACGATGACATGAAAGATCCATCCAGTGACAATCCAATCGCACGCCAGTCCACGCGTCTGATGGGGGCCGCTGTGATCCGTCCGCAAACAACGCTTGATCCAAAACAAATGCGAGAGTGGACCCCGAACAGTTGGTACGGAGGGCACGCGTTCGGTCAGTTCGCGGAAAAGGGTGACAAGAAACCGGTCCAGTTCGCGAGGTTCTTGGAAGCGAGAGAAAGGTTGCTGCCGTGGATCAAGGCCTATTCACCAATCGAGCACGTGTCATCGGATGACCCTCCGATCTACATGTTTTACAGCGATGAACCCAAGATCGGTCAGAAACAAGGTGATCCAACCCACACGTCTAATTTTGGCGTCAAGTTGCAGGAGAAGCTCCGGGAGTCAGGCGTTGAATGCGAGTTGCATTACAAGGGAGCTGATGTGGAGCACTCTACGGTACTGTCGTATTTGCTGGAGCATTTGGCGGTGAACCCGGATTGAATTTGCAAGAATGATTTGCGTCGACGATACAGGCGATCGCAACACCGTCAAGGTTTTCGGTAAAGGCCTCTCGAGTGCTGGCGGGTGTGGTGTGTTTTTTCTTGGCCGCGATTAACATCAGCACGGTGTGTTGACTGTCTCTGAATTGTCGCCCGAAGTGATTGCGTCTATGAATCCGCCCACCGCTCGTCATCAAGTTTTGCTCGTTGTTTCCATTTGGTGCGGGTTGTTGGTTGGTTGTGGTTTGATGGGCGGTCAAACGGGATCTGCTCAAGTGACCGGTGAACATGAAATCGACGAAACGCGTCCCTCGATTTCACTGGACAACCTCGTTGATTGGCCCGCGTTTCTCAAACAATGCGATTGGCATCGTGACACGATGTCGCGTTCATGGGACGAGGCACCGTTCACGGGAAATGGAGAACAGGGCACGCTGGTTTATCAAGTGGATGATCGGACGGTTCGGTTCGATGTTGGTTGTTCGGCTGCTCACGACCATCGACCATGGCAAGAAGACGATTTGTCTGAAAAGCATGTCGAAGTGCTCAACCGCGGACGGCACTTCATCGGACATCTTGAACTTCGATTGCCCGCGGACATTTCCGGTGGAGCGTCTCGCATCGGGTTGTGGAACGCCGAGGCCAGCGGGACGATCCAAGCCGCCGAAGGGGATGCGAAGTGGACTGCGATTGCCCACGCGACCGAACCGGTGATTCATTGCGAACTGCAAACGACTGGTGAGCTGAGCGATGCCAAGTTTGTTTATGTTCCGACGTTAGCGAAAAGCCCCAGGGCGGTTCGAGCGAAGGCGGAACGAAAGGCTTCGCATCCCACGCCAAAGATCATCGAAACAGACGACGGAATTCAATTGGTCGTCCAGGATTTGGTGGCCGGTGGCCAGACCGCGGTCGCATGGACGACGCAGCGTGACGCCGATCGGACACAGTTGTGGTTGAGTGTCCAGCACTCGTTTCCGGAGTCCGATGCATCCGATCGTGTTGTCGCGGCGGTTCGGTCGGCGATGAGTGCTGATCACGAGAGTTGGATCGGAAGCCATCGCGAATGGTGGCACAACTACTACTCGCAAAGCTTTCTTCAGACTGGGGATCCGTTTTGGGATTCTTTCTATTGGATCCAGCAATACAAGCTTGCGTGCGCCACTCGCGATCGAGGTTGGATCATTGATAACCAGGGGCCTTGGTTGCAGCCGACGGCTTGGAGTGCGACTTGGTGGAACCTCAACGTGCAGTTGTCTCACGCGGGCGGGTACACGGCGAATCGTCGCGGGACCGTTTCAGCGCTTCGTCAGAAGTTGCACGATAACCAAGAGCGTTTGATCGAAAATGTTGCGGAGCCATACCGCCATGATTCATCAGCGATTGGGCGATCGTCATCGGGATGGGATCTAATCGCCCATGCGGGGCAGCCTGGGGGGCGTCCCGAGATGGATCCAAAGATTGGTGCGGAATGCGCCAATTTGTTGTGGGCGTTGCACAACGTTGACCTGGAGTGTCGGTATTGGGCTGACGATTCGATCCGTGATGAAACCTTGTATCCCTTACTGACTCGGGCGGTTAATTATTACCGGCATTTCTTAGAACCCGACGTCGATGGAACGCTGCATCTTCCGCGGACCTTCAGTCCTGAATATCGATTGGCTGAGGATTGCACGTATGACTTGGATTTGTTGCGTTGGGGGATCGACCGATTGATCGAGCTTGCTGAAGAGAAGCAGTTGTCCGTGGAAGACGAACCGTTGTTGCCGACGTGGCGAGATCTATCGCAAAACTTGGTAGCGGTGCAAACAAACGAGACCGGCCGAGCGGTTGGCAGAGACGTTTGGTTGACCAATGGGCATCGACATTGGTCTCATTTGATGGCGATCTACCCGCTGCGAACAATCACTCCTCGCTCGGAAGAAAGCCGTGAATTGATCGAGCGGAGTCTCAATCATTGGCGTTCGTTTGGCCGAGGCATCGCTGGGTATTCCTACACCGCCAGTTCTTGCATGGCGTCACTGCTGGGCGATGGTGATTCCGCACTGGAGTACCTTGAGAAACTGCGACCGTACTTGCGTCCGAACACTTTCTATTCAGAGATTGGTTTGCCAGTGATGGAGACTCCGTTGCATGGTGCGACGGCGATGCAAGAGATGATGCTGCAAAGTCATGGTGGAAAGCTGGCAGTCTTTCCCGCCGTGCCAACTCGTTGGCCTGATGTGAAGATGGTGCGTTTTCGTGGTGAGGGTGGGTATCTTGTCAGTGGCCGCATGGAAGCTGGCCAATGTCGATGGGTATTGATCGAGTCCACTGTCGGCGGGGACGTCGATGTGTTGCTGCCACCGGGGACTTACAAATGGAGCAAGAACGGTTCGCTCGCGACCGTGCGGGATGCTTCAGGTGCCTTGCCACTTCATACAGTGAAAGGCGACCAATTGCTCGTGTGGCTGGCGGATAAACCAGTGCGCGTGAAGTGAATGGTGGGTAGCGTTTGGGCAAGACGCCCAGTCGACTGTTTCAGCAGAAGGTAGCTGACGGTCATTACCAACCGTTCCGCAGCCCGAAGCGGTGCGCCTCTCGCAATTGTCGTTGCGATCGTAAGGCTGGTGAAGTGTTTGGTGCGTTGTTGCTTTAGTGACTGGTTGTAAGATTGCGGCTGCTGGTTGCCATTCAATGCAAAACGCCGACCAAGGATGGCCGGCGTCTTGTCATTTCATTCGATCGTCTTCAGAAGACTACATTTGCGGATCTGGTGGTGGATCCATGTCCGCGTTTGCGGCTTCCGGATTGTTATCCAGGTATTCTTGGATTTGGTCCGGGTCGGACGATGGACCGGATTCTGATTCGCCGCAGCCGACTGCCGTTGCGATGAACGCAAGCAGTGCGAGAGCGAGAAGGTTGGAGGTGGCGATTCGCATTGGATCAAAATTCTCCCGAGAGGACTTCTTTGGCGCTTCGGGTGCCGAGTGCACCCCACAAGCCGTATGGACTTTCTGACCCTGGGGTCGATTCTGGGTCGTTGTGTTGAGCGTGAGCTCCGACTTGTCCGCGATCCGCGTTACCAGCATCGATCGAATCAGTGATGAATCTGACAGCACCGTCACCCATCAGAACGTGGCATCCACCTTGGTGGCGACTTCCCATTGGGCAGGTCGCGATGGAAACGATGTTGGTGTTGTTAATGCACAACGGAGAGTTCGGTGTCAGCATCGTGAAGACTTGTTGGCTGACGGGACTGCCGTAAGCCCACTTCATTCCTCGGGTTTGTTCGTCGCTGCCGACCTTGGGGGCGGAGCTAAGCCAAAACTGAGGACGCTCTGGATCGACGAAGCCTTCGCAGGAGGTGTTGCCGCCGATGTTCAGCAGGTTGACCGCCCCGTCGACTGGTTTGGTGCGAGTGTCGCTATCGCCCAAGTCGGTGACGATTTCGCCAAAAGCGATCGTGTTGGACAGACCGTCCAAGACGTCACGGAAGGCAGATTTTTGTTGGTTGCGGAAGAATCCTCGTTGTGAGGCTCGAACGCGAGATTGGTAGGACGAATTGCTTGTCACGACACCGTTGGCTCGGTTTCGATAGCCACCCCAAGTCGTGTCGGTTGAGTCGCCCAGGCATGGTCCGTAGTTCGTGCGTCCTTGACCGGGCAAGCCGAAGCCAGGGTCACTGGGGCAACGCAGCATCGGAAGGCTGGTCATCCAAGGAGCGTAGAAGCCGCCGGCCGCATTGGTCGCCGAGTTGAGTGGGCGGCCGGGCCAAGGGCCCATCGGAGCGTAGACGTTGCCAATGCCGGCGGATCCCTCGGTGACCTGGTAGGGATTGCTGATTTGTTCCCACAAGCCTTGTTGTTCGAAGAATGGGGTCAAGCCGACAAGGCACGAGAGGTCCAGACGGTTGTTGCCTGTTGCTGCGGACCAAGCGTTGGTGCCGGTTCCGTGCGTTCCGCCTTGCTGCTCAGGAACTTGGTTGTACGCCGAGTGGTAGTTGTGCAGCGCCAAACCAATTTGTTTGAAGTTGTTGCTGCAGCTCATTCGACGGGCCGCTTCACGAGCCGCTTGAACCGCGGGAAGAAGCAACCCAACTAGGACGCCAATGATGGCGATGACAACCAGCAGTTCCACCAAAGTAAAACCGTGCTGGTTCGCGCGAGATGTATTGCGCATGAGAACTCCATGAGATTGAAGAGAAGAAAAGAAACCGTCTCAGGGTAGGGGTGAAAGAGCCAAGTACACCGCGGGATTGCGGCCTGCGGGAATGAATTTGCGACATTCGCTGGAGTGGGCCTGTGATGGTTCGAGCGAGGTCGTCTTCTCACGCTACCCAACTGGCGGGGCATTGCGGAGAATCGCAGACAGCCAAATTGAGTTCGTTGCCGACGACCCTGGAAGTACGTCATAGACGTGTAAAGTGGTGGTCCGGCACTCTTAGCGGCCGCTAGAGGTCTGTGGAGTTCCATTATGCAAATTGAACAGGAAGATTGAACGATTGAAAATTCGCTGCGACGCGATCGCTTGGAGTCCGCGTGTCTCGGCGTATTGGGGGCTGTCGCTGGTATGGAATTGCGACACGCGGTGGAGGGGGCGGTGACGAAAAAAAAACTGTTGTTTTCTAGAGCCGTCCGGAGATCCGATGGTGACGTGTCTGCCCGTTAGGCTGTCCGTTTCGCTGCTGTCGGGCCGTTTGGTGAGGTTTGGGGGGATCTGAGAATCAGAGTTCTTTCGTGTTTTCACGCCGCAGTTGCGGTCAGGACTTGAGATTTGGTATCGCGAGAGGCTCCCTATTGAGGTGCCCAAGTGGCTGATCCTGACGAATCCAAGAACGACAACCCCGCACCGGCGAGCAAGCGGTCCAAGACCACTGTGCTTTCGCTCGCGTTCGTGACGATGTTTACGATGGTGGGATTTGCATACATGTTTTCGATCGTGGCTGGCGGTCGAGAGATCGATGCGGTGCAAGCCATGAATTTGGCGTCCGCCCAATACGTGGCGGGCAACATCGTGGTCGCTGGCGACCTCGCTGAGAGATCGGGGTTGGACCAGCTGAACGAAGATCACATGGAGCTGTACCCGATGCAGCAGTTCTTGATCGGTGCTGGCACACACGCGAGAGCGAACCAAGCCGTCGCACCGCGGGATCGACATGAGCAAATGGAAAAGGCGTTGCCTTATCTGCAACGAGCTCACGACCTTGGCTTTCCGGAAGGCCGCGATTCGGAGGGGCATCGGATGTTGGGTGCGACCTTGCATGCGATGGGACGGCACGCACAGGCAGCGAAGCATTTGAAGCAGGCTGTTGAGATCGACTTGACGTTGCGAGCTGAGTTGTTGCCATTGCTGGCTCGATCACTCGCGTCATCGATCACCGCTAAGCCGGACGAAGCGCTTCGGACGATTGTGGCTCACTTGGAAGAGTCGAGTTTGGACGCACGACGCCGAAGCGAAGCAGAGATCCTGCGAATCGAGTTGTTGAATCAGTTGAAGCGGTATGACGATTCGCTCCCCGTGATCGCTCGGGTCGAGGAAGACATCTCTAGCGAAGTGACGTCTCAAATGCCATGGGCATTGCAGCTTCGTGACCAGTTGAGTTTGCAACGTGGGTTGGCACGAGTTGGTCGCGTGATTGAAGCGTTGCCACCGTCGATTTCGGCACAGTTGATCGCCGGCGTTCCGATCGTCGCCGGACGTGAGCTGCCACCAGAAACGAAAGCCGAGCTGAATGACGTCATCAAGGTGCTGGACCAATTGCAACGCGAAGCGGATCCCAAGGTTGCGGGCAGTGCTCGTTTGTTGGTCGCTCAATCGTATTTGCTGCTTAACGATCCCGATCTGGCGTTGGCCCGCCTGACTCAAGCGAGGCAGCAGCGACCGTTTGATGATCGTGGTTTGGAAGGCGGTATATCAGAAATCGAGTTGCTGGCCAGTCGAGGTATGGGCGAAGACGTGGCCCAAACATCTCGTTATTTGGTGCGAGAAATTGGCCAGAGTCAGTTTTTGGATTTCCCCGAAATCGTTCGAGAGAACGTCAAGCAAAGAATCATTGACGCCATCGCGATGCTGCGTGGTGCTGGCCAATTTGCGCCCGCGGTCGAAACCGCCACGGTCACGTCTCCGGTGTTGGGTGTGGCGAGTTCACACAGCCAAGCCGGGATCGCTTACCGAGATTGGGGCGAAGCAACGTTGGCGGCTGGGTTGGGTCCAGGAGGCGAGTTGTCCAGAGATGCATCCGTCTTGGCGCGGGAGCAGTTCCGCGGTGCGGGAGACGCGTTTGCGGCGGCCGCGAAGGAACAATTTGACACTGAGGAATACGTGCCGACGCTTTGGCTGGCGATCGAGTCGTATCAGAAAGGCCGCCACTTTTCACGCAGTGCGATTTTGCTGGAGGATTACCTTCGATACGAAGAACGCGGTCGAATTCCGCGAGCTTTGGTGGCGCACGGGCGGGCTTTGCTTGCAGACGGAAATGCGAAAGGGGCGATCGATTCGTTGCAGACATGCATCATCGAATACGACCGCGATCCGATGCGTTATGACGCTCGACTGTTGGCTGCTCAAGCGGCGGCGGATCTGGGCGATCGCGAGCGAGCTCGCGAATGGTTGGAGGACAATCTCAGTGATGGTCAGTTGACTCCGCAAAGTCCGGCTTGGCGAGACTCGTTGCTGACGTTGGGCGAGATGTTGTTCGCGGAAAGTTTGTCACAGACACTGAAGTCACGCGAGTTGAAGTGGAACGAGCGTGTGGAAGCGTTGCGTTCGACTCGTCCGACATTGCAACTGGCGATGCGACGATTGGATGAAGCGGTGAAGCGATATTGGCCCATGCCCCGAACACAAACCGCCGCGTACTCATTGGCCCGTGGGCATTTGTTGACGGCGGAATTACCGGAGGTCGAGCTGGAGTCAACGGAGCTCCAGGACACGGCTCGTCGTGGGTTGAGCCAGAAAGCGAACGCGGGTCGGCAGGCGGCGTTGGATCAATTCGCGATGCTGTCCAATTTTTTGCAGAACCAACAACGTGACAGTGATTTGAGTGACAAGCAGCGCGCACTGCTTCGCAATTCGTTGATCGGTCAAGCGGACACGCTTCGTGACATGGGGCGGTTCGCAGAAGCGGCGGACGCTTATCGTGACATGGCATTGCGGTACATGAACGAGCCAGCCTCCTTGGAAGCTTTCTTGGGGCAGTCGCAGATGATGCGAAAGATCGGTCGAGTTCGCGAAGCGGATCTGTTGATCCGGCAGGCAAACGTGGTGCTCGGAAGAATCGGAGCCCAATGGGACGACGAATTTGACATGGTCACGCGGTATGATCGTGCTGGTTGGGAACGCTACTTGGCCTGGATGGTCGAAAGGCTCGACCAAGGGGCACAGCTGACCAATCAAACGGCGCCGTGACGAAGCGTCACGATTGTGTGATGGAAGGTTGCGTTGACGTGCGACAGTCGCCGGGTGGATACTGCGGGTCGCTCAAGCGTGTATGCCGGTGGTCCGTTCTGATTGGGGCCGCGACGCGAGCATCGATTCATCAATGGATGGGAACGAGAACATGGAAGCGATCATCGATCGTCGATTCGAATTGTTGCAGTTGCTGTTGGAATTAACGTTTCAACAGGAGGCCGCGATTTCGGACGGGCACATGAACGAGCTGATGCGAGTGCTGAGTCAGAAGCAGCGTGCGGTGGAGCAATTGGTGCAGGCGTCGGAGCAGCTAAAAACCGAGCGGGCCCGATTGGGCGAGACGCATCGTGTGTCGGAGGAACATCGGCAACGAAACGCGAAGTGCGATGAAATGCACCGCGAATTGATGGCTCGTGAGCAGGCGAGCGAAGAGATGCTGACCAGCAGCCGTGATGAAGTTGCGGCTCAGTTGCAGCAGAACGATGGTTCGCGACGAGCCGCTCAAGGTTACGGTCAGCAGGCGAATCGTGGCGAATCGTCTGGCGGTAGCAAATTGGATTTGTCGCAGTAGCGAAACGCCAATCTGTATTGGGCAGAGGCGAGTTGCGATTGGCTGGTTTGAGCAATGCTGGGTGAGAGTCTTGTTTGCTGGGCCACTTGTTTGCTGGGCCACTCGCGTTTGCGTCAGCGCATTAAAAAACCGCCATCAAGGGTCTCAATGGCGGTGTCAATTTTATCTTCGAGATCAAGCCGTTCAGGCAGGAGTCACGTTTTCGGCACAAGGTCCTTTGGGACCGCGACCTTCAGTGTAAGTGACTTTTTGACCTTCTTGCAGTTCGTCGTAACTCGCGCCTTCGACATTCGTGCAGTGGAAGAACAAGTCTTTCGGCCCTCCAGTGTCGATGAAACCGAAGCCTTTGTCGGTGAGCCGTTTGATTGTACCTTCTGCCATTCTTCTAATTCCTTCGTGTAAACCGTGATGTTTCCCGCGCCGAGTGCGTGAGCTATACCACCACGAGGGGGACTATAACAGATTCCCGTTGGTTGTGGTGGGGTTCTAGTCTTCAGTTTTCACAGAAAAATTGAAAAGAGCTATTTTTAGCGGGGTTTATGTCCATTCTGGCGGCGGGGTAGGCCGAATCCGCTAGCGAATGTGAATCTTCTGCGACTGGATAGTGATCAGATTCACGCCTTCGTCGTAGCTGACCGTTCCCGAAACGGTGACCACGTCCCCTTTGGAGAGACCGGCCAACTTGTCCGCTCGGGTTGCTCGAACGGTTCCAGATTCGTCGACCAATTTCACAACGGCTTTCGGCGCGTTGGCGAGTCGGCGTTTGCAGAACGGGCAGTTGTCCGCGTGATCAGGATCGCCGCCCGTGTGATCTTCGTCGGGCAGTTCGCTGAGCATGAACGTGGCTGAGTTCGGTTCAAAGGCTTCGAATTCACCCGCGTCGACTTTGCCGACTAAAGTGATTTCGTTGGGAGCTTCCGCTTCCTCGTCCGTGAACTGCTCTTTGACTTCGGTCAGCGACAACGGGTCGGACGGAGCTTCATTGAGGATCACCGTCGGATCGGCGTCCGTTGATGCGGTTTCGTTCGTGCCGGGTTCGCAGCCGACCGCGAATGCGAAGCAAGCGGTGCCGAGTGCGAGGCATTTCAGGCGAGATATCATTTCAGGCCTCCGAGCACTTTGATTGCGTCTTCGATGTCGCCACTTACTTCGCTGAAGTCGGCACCTTCGTCACCATGTAGTTTGGCATCGACCGAGCCGAATGCATCGAAAAGAGTGTCAATCGCGGCGAGTGCTTGTTTCTTTTTCTCGTCGCCCAGATCGCTCTCTTTTGCCAGCGTTTCGGTTTGTTCGAGCAGCGTTCCGATCTCGTGCAATTCGTTGTGGATCGAATCAACGTCGTCATCAGCAAAGCCGCCTGCAATGGTCGACTGCATGCTGGTCAGTTTCTTGATCGCGTCGGCGAGCGTTTTGGGCGCGTTGGCTTTTTCGAGATGAACCAATGCGTCGGTGCTCAGTCCAGCGGCGGCCGCGTCAATGGTCTCGTTGCCGTGAGCGGCGTGGTCATGGCCTTCGTGATCATGACCCTCATGATCGTGCCCGTCATGGTCGTGACCCTCGTGGCCGTCATGATCGTGATCGTCGTGGCTGTCGCTGGTTTCCGTGGTGGCAGCGTTGTCTGGGGCACTGGAGGGCTGGCAGCCTGTGAAGGCGAACAGTGCCAAGGACAACAGTGTGAGAAGCGAGATTTTGGACATGGTGCCGCTTTCCGAAGTGGGGCAAATGAGGTGGCCGGAGCCGTTGGATGCGTCAACGAAGGGAAATGCCTTCGAAGGAGTTTGCGTCACGAATGGCTTGAGAGTGCGATTGCTACGCATCTTGGCATCGTAGCGTTCGGCCTGATTTTGGGATCCAAAATTCGCGATGGAAAGTTTGGTCGCGGCGAATGGAAGAGGCGATGACCAAAGCTCCCTAGTTTGCCGTGTTTGCCGGGGTGTCCATTTGTCAGTGCAGAAATGGGGCTTGGCAGCGTTTGCTCGGCGAAAACGTTGGAGTTGCAGGGTTGCGAACGGTTTGGGACGGGTTTCAAAAGCGGGCTCGATCCAAGCCGGACTGATTCCCTATACTTCCTGGCTCACTCAATTCGCGAGGACGCCTCGCCTTCGCTCCATTCATATCGCACGCACGCTGATGAGCATGACCGCCGCCGACCCGACCGCATCGGTCGCCTCCCCTTCGTCCGCCCAGCCCGCTATTCGTGTTTACAACACGTTGAGCAAAACCAAAGAGCCGTTTTTGCCACTGCGTGCTCCTCGGGTGGGAATGTATTTGTGCGGGCCGACGGTTTATGCCGAGTCGCACATTGGACACATGGTTGGCCCGGTCATCTTCGACACCATCAAACGCTATCTGACGTACAGCGGGTACGAAGTGACTTGGGTGGTGAACATCACCGACGTTGACGACAAGCTGATCGGCAAATCGAAAGAACGCGGCATTCCGATGAGCCAGATCGCGGTTGAGATGACCGCGGACTATCTGGCCAACTTGCGTGAGTTGGGTGTCAATCAGATTGACCACCTGCCGCGTGCGACGGACCACATGCCGCAGATCATCGCGTTCATTGGGTCGCTGGAATCAAAGGGCTTTGCTTATGCGATCGATGGCGATGTGTTCTTCGATGTGACGAAGGATCCAGGATACGGCCAATTGTCGAATCGTTCGGTGGAAGATCAACAAGGCGAAGGCGGCGGTGCGGCAGCCAAGAAACGCAACCCCGGCGACTTTGCACTTTGGAAATCAGCTCGCCCCGGCGAACCTTTCTGGGACAGCCCATGGGGCGAAGGGCGACCCGGTTGGCACATCGAGTGTTCCGCGATGAGTCACGAGATTTTGGGCGAGACATTTGATATTCACGGTGGTGGATTGGATTTGATGTTCCCCCACCATGAAAACGAACGAGCGCAGAGCACGTGCTGCCACGGTGCACCGATGGTGAAGTATTGGATGCACAACGGACTGATGCGAGCCGGAGAGAAAGGCAAAGTCGGCGGCAAGAGCGATCGCGAAAACGCGGCGGCGGAAGCGGCTAGTGTGGAAGAGCAAGCGTCGGGCAAGATCAGTCGCAGCAAGGGTGCGGGTGGATTGGCGGATCTAATTCGCAGTCAGACCGGAGAACGCATTCGGTTCTTCCTTTTGCGGACGCAGTACCGAAGCACGATTGTTTACAACGAAGAAACCTTGGCTGAAGCGGGCACGTCGTTGGAAGCGTTCTATCGCTACTTCGACCGTTTTGCTGAGATCACCGGCGATTCGTTCTACGATTTGTCCGCGGCGACTCGGCGTGCAGATGGTGGGTTTGATCCAGCCGGCGACGCGTTGCTGACCGAGATCCACGCGATTCGAGAAAAGTTCCTGGCCGCGATGGATGACGATTTCAACACCGGTGCCGCGATCAGCGTGTTGTTTGATGCGTTGCGGACTCTCAATCGACACATCGATGCGAATCAGCTCGCCGCCGGTGCCGATGCAAAATCGCCCGCCGTGGAATCGCTGGTCAAAGCGACATCGGTCATCGCGGAGTTGTCTCGCGTGCTCGGGTTGTTTGCAAAGCCACCGGCCACATCCGGCGGTGATGAAGCGGATGCGGAGTTGCTTGATTCCGTCGTGCATTTGTTGATCAACCTTCGCAAGGAAGCTCGCGAGCGAAAGGATTACGCAACCGGCGATGCGATCCGAGATCGATTGGCTGATTTGGGTGTCGCGTTGCTCGATAAGAAGGAAGGCACCTCTTGGGAACGCAAGTCGTAACGGCTCGTCCTGGATCGGCTTCCTGCATTTTAGGAATCGACCCGGGGCTCAACACCACTGGTTATGCGGTGATCTCGCGAGAGGGACCGCGTTTGTGTCTGCGTGAAGCGGGTGTGATTAAATCACGTCGTTCCGACACGCTTCCCGAACGTCTGCGTGAAATCCATGTTGGGTTGTCAGAGGTTTTCGCGGTGCATGCCGTGGACCTGATGGCGTTGGAGCAATTGTTTTCGCATTACGATCGGCCTCGCACGGCGATCCTGATGGGGCACGCTCGTGGCGTGATTTGTTTGGCTGCCGCTTCGGCTGGTGTTCCCGTCGAGCATTACGAGCCAACTCGCGTCAAAAAGGTGATGACCGGAAACGGTCGTGCGCCGAAAAGTCAGATTCAGTTGGCGGTGAAGATGCAATTGAATCTGCAGTCGGTTCCCGAACCCGCCGACGTCGCCGACGCGATGGCAATTTCTTTGTGCGGGCACTACCTGGCCAACAACCCGATCGACCAAGCGTTGGCGTGACCCGTGGTCTGATCAGGGCGGGGTGACGAGAAGGTGCTAGACTTCTGCTGTGTGTGTTTTCTTCCAGCGGAAGTGTGGCTGATTCCTTGAGTGATCCGACAATTCGTGTGCCGTCGTCGCAGTCGGGGTTTTCCGGTCAAGTGGCGAGTCAGCTTGGGCGCACTCGCTATGGGTTGCTGTTGTTTGGAGTCGCCAGTCAATGCGTCACCATCGCGATCACTTGGCCGCTTTGGCAGGTGCGTCAGATGCCACCGCATTTGCCGACCTTTGATCTGCCGCAAATCTCGTTTGGCTGGATGCTGATCGCTTCGCTGGTCTGGGTGGTGATTCGTCCTCGATCGGGAATGGCGGTGCACTGGGGTGTGTTAATCGTCGCGGCGATTTTTGACCAGTTCCGTCTTCAGCCACAGTTCTTTTCGATTGCGTTGTTGATGACGGCGTGCGTTTGGGAGGCTGGCCACCGAATCGCTCGTTGGTTCTTAGTGTCGACTTGGGTTTGGGCGGGGATTCACAAGCTGTTGTCGCCGGACTGGTTCGGTTATGCGTCGCATTGGTTGGTTGAACGCAGCGGTCTGGACGCCGATGCAACTTACATGTCGTTCGCCTTGGTCGTCGCGTTGGTTGAGCTAGCGGTGGGCGTGCTCGCAATCTTTCGGCCTCGATGGGCGGCGCCCGCATGCGCGGCGATGCACGTTGGAATTGCGCTGACGATCTCGCCGCTTTTGGTGAATTGGAACGAAAGCGTGCTTCCGTGGAACTTGTCGGTCGCGGTGATTGGGTCTTGGGTGTTGTTGACCACGAAGACGTGGTATCCAACCTTCGGCTGGGAGAGGCTGGTTTGTGCCGCCGGTTTGATCGCGCCAGTTGGTTTCTATGGTGGATTGTTGGACCACGGATTTTCGGGCGTGCTTTATTCCGCTTCGATCCCGCAGGGTTTGATAACCACAAAAACTAGCACGCTGCCGATCGAAGGCTGGGGGGAATTGCACGTTCCTTTTCCGAAAGAGCGTCGAACGATTCGGATCTACTTCGAGCAGGTTGCGAAGCCGGGCGACAAGTTGCATCTCGCGGACCCGCGGCCTTGGTTGAGTGACGCTTTCTATGTGTTGGACTCGCGGCAACGAGCTAAAGAGATCGATCGAGATACGTTCTTTGATGGTTTGTCCGTTGGAAGTCTTGACTTGCTAGAAGTTGGCGAGTCAGCTGGTGTTCAGGGGCGAGAGCCACCCGCGGTCAGCGGCGTTGGGGTGGACAGTCGCCGGTCGCTCTTTGAATTGCAAAAGGCGGGGGTGCGGATGGTCCGTCGCGAAAAAGGGCAGCCCATTTTCGCGGTCGAGTTCACGCCTGAAAATTTCGATCCATCGCTGCTGGATCACGTGGCTCGGTTGCCGAATTTGATGCAAATTCAGCTCGCCGGGACCGGGGTGAAGGATAGTGATCTGTCGAAGCTGTCGCAGTTGCGTTTGCTCACCGGCATTGGGCTCGATCGGACCGCAATCACCGACGAAGGCATCGCTCATCTGAAAAGCCTGCCTTTCTTGCAGCACATTGAGTGCGAAGGAACCAAGGTCACCGCAGAGGCGATTGCTCGCGTAATCAAGGATCCTTACGACGGATTTGAGTGATCGTAAGTGCTTGGGGAAAGACGGCGTTGTGGGCCGCGTCTTTCAGGCTGAGTCGGTGCTGCGAAACGTTGCGCTGGGAAGGGTGCCGGAGGGCTGAGTTCCGGTTATGTTCGAGGGCACATGAATTTGATCCACGGCGAGAGATGGTATGTGCACGATGAATTGGTTGGTTGGCTCGTTTGCGTTTCTTGCAGTTGCATTGGGGGCGGCCGGTAGCGGTGTCGGCGACGACTTCACGCGATTTCGAGGTGCGGATGCGACCGGAGTCGCGGAGGATCATCCGGGGTTGCCGGCGACGTGGGATAAAGAAACCAATGTTGCTTGGGTGGTCGATATTCCGGGGCAGGGTTGGGGCAGTCCGATCGTGATTGGCGACCGGGTGTTTGTGTCTTCGGTTGTCGCGGACGAGGCCAATACGCCGCCACAGGGAGGTTTGTATTTGGGTGAGGGCGTTCGTGATCCAGCGAAGGGTGTGCATCACTGGATGGTCTGTTGCTTCGACTTGGGCAGCGGCAAGGAACTTTGGAAACGCGAAGCTCACGCCGGCCGGCCAGTTGTTCCGCGGCATCCCAAGAGTTCGTATGCCGCGGAGACTCCTGCGACCGATGGCGAGCGGCTGTATGTCTTGTTTGGCGATCTGGGACTGTATTGTTACGGGCTGGATGGCGAGTTGCTGTGGTCGCGGATGATTGATCCAAAGAAAACGAACATGGATTACGGCGCGGCGGCATCCCCGGTTGTTCATGCGGGCCAGGTGTTCGTTGTCTATGACAACAAGGAGGAGTCTTGGATCGCCTCATTCGATACGCGAACGGGTGATCAGCTTTGGCGGACGCCACGTGACGAGGTGATGTCCTGGGCGACCCCGTTTGTCTGGGAGAACGAGCTTCGTACCGAGATCGTTGTGCCCGGCCAGCGAGTCAATCGGAGTTATTCGCTTGATGGGAAGGAGCTGTGGAGTTTTGAAGGTGACATGTCCATCTTGGTCATTCCGTCACCCTTTGCCGCCCATGGGTTTTGCTACTTATCGTCGGGCTATGTTGGTGACGCGCACCGGCCGACGTTTGCGATTCGCCCAGGTGCATCAGGCAGGATCGATACCGAAGACGGGTTCGCGAACAGCGAATTCATCGAGTGGTATCAGCCGCGGGCTTCACCGTACAACACGACGCAGATTGTCTACGGCGATTATCTGTACACGGTGTATGACCAAGGCTTCATGACTTGCCACGACGCGAAGACTGGCGAAGAGGTCTACGGAAAGAAGCGGTTTTCACCGAAGGGTTCGTTTACATCTTCGCCGTGGGCCTACGACGGCAAGGTGTTCTGCCTGAGCGAGCAGGGGCTGACCTATGTCGTTCAGGCTGGGCCCGAGTTTGAGATCCTGCAAACCAATCCGCTGGATGAGCTTTGCATCGCGACGCCGAGCGTTGTTGAAGGCAAGCTTCTGATCCGAACGCTGACGAAGGTTTACTGCATCAGCGAGCAGCACGGGCAAGATTGAAAGGGCGAGCAAGCTGGAAGGCGGCCCTTGGTGTTGTTCACGCTCGCTAATTTTTGGCCGGCGGTGATGGGCTCACGCGATTGAATGCGTGGGCCAGCGACCGTTCAGCAAATCGTCGATGTCAGCGAATCATCGATGAGCTGGGGTAAGCCTGCGAGGCACCGGTGCTGCCGGGAGTGTAGCCGGCTGGTTTGACCGTGTTGGATGAGCTGGCCCCGGTTGCGGTTTGGTAGCTCGGCGACTCGGTCACGGTCGAAGCTGCTTTGGCGGCTGCATCAGCAGTTGCTTTGGTCGCCGTGCTTGCGGCGGAAGCGACTTTGTCAGATGCATCCGAAATCGTGTTGCTCAGGTCGTCAGGCAATTCGATGGCCGAAATGGCAGGTGACGTGCTTGCTTGGCTGGATGCACTTGGGCCGGCGGTCAGGTCGCTTGGCAGCGAGAACGCGGACCCCGGTGTCGATTTGCTGGACGGTTGTTGAGCGACGATTGCGTCGAGGTCAGCTCCGGGCAAAGTGAATCCGTTGCTTTTGCTGGCGGATGTCTTGGAGCTGGATGCGATTGCATCCGCACCTGCTGGTGGCGAAGTCGACGGCACCGTGATCGGAGGCATCGCGGTTGGACGAGGCGTTGTGTTTTGAGCCGAAGCTGTCGGTGTGGTTGCGGATGGTTGGGTTCCCATCGCGTATCCGTTCGCTGACGCGGCAGCGTAGCTGGCCGGTTGCGACGGTGTTTGGTTGCCGGGCAAAGCATACGAGGCTGGCGGCAGCGATCCGTTGGATTGCGACGCGACTGAACCGTAGGGGTTGCTGACGGGCGATGTCGGTGTGCTCGGAACGCCGGGTGTGCTTTCGACGGTTGGCATGCCAGCGGTGCTGGACGCGTACATATTGGGCGACGTTCCGCCTGGCGTGGTCGCGGGTGCTGTTCCACCGGCGATCGATGCGATCGCGTTTGGGGTGGCTTTGGAGGACGGTGGTTGCGGGTAGGTTTGCGTGGGGCCGGTGCCAGCGAGCGTTTCAGCGGAGGGTTCACCTCGCATGCTGAACATGTTCAAGCTGGGGCGTCCGCTGCGGCAACCGGTGGAAACGATGCTCGCCGTCACGCAAAAACCGATGGCGGCGTGGGCGATTAGAGTTCGCGCGGCTTTTCGAGTTTGAGCTGATCGAGTTGTCATCGTCGCGTCCTTCCGTCGGAGGCGGAATGGTGTTGTCGAAATGGTTCCAGCTGTTGGATCGACTGATTCAATCGTCCAGTGAAGCCAAATCGGCAAATTCAATCCAATTGATACAGGCGGTCGAATGTCTGGTGACCGTCATACAGGCGGCCCATGCGACGAACGCACGGGGCGAAACCACAGGGCGACTCGTTAACTAGGAACTCAGCGGGGGTGGTGTCAAGAGATCCGTGAAGTCGAAATGAGTTGGATTGAACGCGAAGATCACAAATACATGGCTTGGAAGCCGTCGCCTTCTTCGATTTGTCGTTGGATTTTTTCCAAGCGTTTCTCGGTCTGAGTCAGATCGCCGGCCTGGATGTAACGGTCGAACTCCACAGCGATGGAATGCTTGACCGATTCGGCCAAAAACTCGACGGCGGGTTCGTTGAGCCAATCGCAGGTTTCTTCGCCGAGAGTGACTGTCAGGTCGACCGCCTTCGTCTTCAGATCTTTTTCGCCGGTCATCACGACGCCTTCGACATGAAACTCAACCCGTCCACGATCGGGATCGTTGGTCAGGTGAAAGACGCAACGGGCACGATGCAGGTAGTACGTGTTGTAGGTGCCGTGTTTGGCGAGTGCTGCTTTGACTCGCAGGACAAAGGCCTCGTAATTCGGTGAAGCATCGAGCGGGACATCCAACCGCGTGATGGTTCGAAGCGGCAAGCAATCAAATTCGAATTCGACCCAACGACCCAACATTCCACTCTCCTGGTGCACTGCGTGACAAGTTTCACAACCCCAACTTTTCATCTCGCAGTTGGGGTTTGTTAAATGCCTTTGTGACGCATTTTACCGTGTATTGCGACCCCAACGGACTGCTTCAGTGGCAAGTGGGATCCTCGGGAACGTTGTGAACGAGCGGCGGTTGCGATTTGCGCGATGGAATTTTCTTGACCGAGTCTTAGCCGACGCCTCAAAGTGATCTCAGGTGAAGACCTTTTCGATCGACCTTGCCCCTTTTCAGATGAGGACCTCGTCATGACAAAAACAATTGGAACTGCCACGCTTCCCACACCGAGCCCCGGAACCATGCCACACGTCACGGCTCGAGAGATGATGGTTCGGAATCTCATCACATTGTCGCCGACGATGGATGCGTTGGAGGCTCTCGATGTGTTGCTGCGACAACGTATCTCGGGTGCACCCGTGGTGGATGGAGACGGTCACTTTGTCGGTGTCTTTTCCGAGAAGTCGTGCATGAAGTTTGTCGTCGGCATGGCTTACGAAAATCTTCCAAGCATTCCGGTCGGCGACCTGACGGACAAGAATCCACCAACGATCAGTGAAGAGACTGATTTGCTGACGATTGCGCAGACGTTTCTTGATGCTGCTTGTCGTCGATTGCCGGTCTTGGACAGCGAAGGACGATTGAGAGGGCAGATCTCAAGGCGAGACGTGATGCGTGCGGTTCGAAGTCACATGGAAACGCCGGTGAAGTCCAACACGCCAACCGGGTTGTATCTCAGTGCGATTTTCTCGTCCGATGACCGGCGTGTCTGACGCGGTCGATCACGTTTTGCCGCAGTCGTGATTCGCCACCGAGAGTGGTGCCGTGGTGCGAATGCTGGACGGCTGTGAGTGAGACGGGCGTGTTCCGGACGAATGTGGTCGGGCAGAAGTGCCGGGCGGATGTGGTTGTGAAAGAGTGGAGAAGTGGTTGTGAAAGAATGGATTGGAGAGTCGACTGGGAGTTGGATTCATTGGATGCAGGGGAATTGCCCGGGGAACAGTGTTCGGCGATAATGCCGCCGCGTCGCCCCGAGGGCGTCGATTCCTGTGTTGTGATCCGTTTGATGGATCCGATTCCCCATTTTCCTGGAGACCTCCATGCCACGTCCCGTTACGATTTTCACTGGTCAATGGGCGGATTTGCCGATCGAAGAGATGGCAGCCATGACCGCCGATTTCGGATACGATGGGATCGAATTGGCTTGCTGGGGCGATCACTTTGAAGTCGACAAAGCACTCGCCGAAGATGACTACTGCGAAAAGAAGCACGCTCTTCTCGCCAAGCACAATCTGCAGTGCCACGCCATTAGCGCTCACTTGGTCGGGCAGGCCGTCCTGGACAACATCGATGAGCGACACAAGTCCATCCTGCCTGATTACGTTTGGGGCGATGGCAAACCAGAAGGCGTCAACGATCGTGCGATCGAGGAACTGAAGAATACCGCTCGTGCGGCGCAAAAGTTTGGTGTCGATGTGGTCAACGGCTTCACCGGCAGCAGCATTTGGCACTTGCTGTATTCGTTCCCACCGGTTCCGCCAAAGATGATCGATGCTGGATTCGAATTGTTGGCAGAACGCTTCAATCCAATTCTGGATGTGTTCGGCGAATGCGGCGTGCGTTTCGCGTTGGAAGTTCACCCCACTGAAATCGCGTTTGACATCTACACCGCTCAACGTGCTTTGGAAGCGTTGGACAATCGTCCCGAGTTTGGTTTCAACTTTGACCCCAGCCACCTGATCTGGCAGGGCATCGATCCGGTTCAGTTCATTCGCATGTTCCCCGATCGTATCTACCACGTGCACATCAAAGACGCGATTGTGACGTTGGACGGACGAACAGGCATCAACGCCAGCCATTTGAACTTTGGTGATTCGCGACGCGGTTGGGATTTCCGTAGCCCCGGTCGGGGTGGCGTGAACTTCGAAGAGATCATCCGCGCACTCAACGAGATCGACTACCAAGGACCTCTGTCTATCGAGTGGGAAGATAGCGGAATGGAACGAACCTTCGGTGCCCGCGAGGCTTGCGAGTTCACCAAGAAATTGGATTTCTCGCCGAGTAATCGTGCGTTCGACGCAGCCTTCGACGAAGAGAACGATTGAGTCGCATGATTGACATTACAGTCAACGGACGTCCCACACAGATCGATCGGCCGATGCCGATCGACGAACTGCTGGTGACGGTCGAGGTCCCAAAGAATTACTTGGCCGTTGAGGTCAACGAGGACGTCGTGCCGCGAGAGGAATACGGCGCCACAATCGTTGCCGAGGGTGACCGTGTCGAAGTGGTGACGTTGGTCGGAGGCGGTTGAATCCATCAGCTCGTCGGTCGACGATTCAAAGCCGATCGACCGGTTGAAATTGTCTGGCGGATTGAGGGGCGGATGGGTGATTGGGGATTGTTGTTGCGAGCGATCGGTTGTCTGATCAGGACGGTGTCACCAGACCCGATGCACGTCAATTGATTCGCTGTCACGCTTCTTTGCCTTTTCGCACCATCTTTTTTCTATGTCCACCGACGCTCTCTCCGATTCACCGCTGAAGATTGGATCGCACACGCTGACCAGCCGCTTGTTGGTCGGCACGGGGCGTTACGACACGATGGAGCAGATGCGTGATTCGTTGGACGCATCCGGCACCGAGTGTGTGACCGTCGCAGTTCGTCGCGAACGTCTGTACGAACGGACGGGCCAGAACATTCTGGATTTCATTGATTCCGATCGCTACATCCTGCTGCCGAACACGGCGGGGTGTTACACCGCGGCAGATGCCGTGCGTGCGGCAAATTTGGGACGAGAGATCCTGCGGACGCTTGGCAACCCTGGTTCAGACTGGGTGAAACTGGAAGTGCTCGGTGATTCCAAGACGTTGCTGCCCGATCCGGTGGAAACTGTGGCGGCGTGCGAGCAGTTGGCGGCGGATGGTTTTTCGGTGTTGTGCTACACCAGCGATTGTCCGGTCACGGCTCAGCGTCTGAAGAAAGTTGGTGCGGCGGCGGTCATGCCAGCGGGCAGTCCGATCGGTAGCGGCGCGGGAATTTTGAATCCCGCCAATTTGCAGATCATTTTGGAATATCTGAAAGAAGATGACGAAGACTATCCCGTCATCATCGATGCGGGAGTTGGAACGGCCAGCGATGTGTCCGTGGCGATGGAATTGGGAGCCGACGGCGTGTTGTTGAACACCGCGATCGCTCACGCTCGTGAACCCGTTCGGATGGCACACGCGATGAGGATGGCGGTCGATGCCGGACGGCACGCTGCATTGGCCGGACGCATCCCGAAACGTTTGTACGGAACCGCGAGTAGTCCACAGGAAGGCGTGATCAGCACGCGACCGTACGGCTCGCAAGCCGATGAAATTGGATCTTGATCATGTCGATGGAAGATCGAATCACCGAACTGGAAATCGCACTCGTTCACACGCAGCGTGTTTGTGAGCAGCTCAATGAAATTGTGACCGAATTGTCGCTCGACGCTCAGCGGCGCGATCGCGAGATGAAGCGAATGGTCGATCAATTGAAAGAGCTCAAGGGCAAGGTCAGCGAACGGGGTGGCGAATTGGAAGACGAAAAGCCGCCGCACTATTGAGTTCGCCGAAAGATGCATTGAATCGTCGCTGAGGAAGTTTGTTCCGATTAGGCAGAGTTTTCGGTTCAGGCGGGCTGTTGCGATTGCCGATGGCAGAGATGACCGTGTCTCGTTTCCTCCCATCGCTTTTGGCTGCCACACATGTCATCCGATTCAAACCAGCGTCCACCCGCCAACGAACTGACCGCCGAAGAATTGATTCTGCAGATGGAGGTCGAGGAGGTCCAGGAATTGTTGGGAGACATGGGATTCGACCCACGTCCAGAATTTGCTCGTGGGATTCAGCAATTGGTCGCTTCGTTGGGATCACTCGATGCGGCCATCGTCGCATTGCAGGACGATTTGGTGCAGCGACGGGCTGCCTGAATCGGGCCGCATCAAGACGCCCGATCAAGCACGGGGCGACTGTGGGAATTTGGCGAAGCGGTTAAACTTGGCAGTTCGCATCGGTTCAATGAACCGACGCTTCAGTTTTCCCCTGCCAGTTGAAATCGCTCATGCCCGTCAGTGTTCTTCCGACCGACCGACGCTATCGACAAGGTGGTTGGCTGTTCCTCGGAACGCTGCTGGTGTTCTTTTTCAGCAGTTTGCTGCTGTACGGTATCTATGCGAGCAGTCGTCTTGGTGACGTTCAGTCATCCGTTCCGTTGCCAAATTCATTTCTGACTAGCACCGTGTTGCTGCTTTGTATCAGTGGCTTGGTTCACTGGTCGACGCGTTCGGTTCGGCGATCAAAGCGTGTTCTGACGGCTTCGCTGCTCGCCCTCAGTGCGATCGCTGCGGTCGCATTCATGGCGATTCAATATGTTGCGATGCTGGGGTTGCTCGGTGGTCCTGCCATGCAGGGCGGAACCGGCAAAGGTGTTGCGGGCATGGTGGTTGTCCTGGCCTTCTTGCATGCACTTCATGTGGCCGGCGGAGTGATCGCGTTGGGCATCGTGTCGGTGCGATCAATGCTCGGCAAATACGATCACGAGCGACATTGGCCAGTCGACTTCGCTGCCCAGTACTGGCATTTTTTGGACCTGGTTTGGTTGTGCATGCTGGCCACGTTCGTGGCCACCACCGGCGGTTTCTCAGGCATCACGCTGTAGGCCGCGTGAACGGATCACAATGCTGAGACGCGTTTTCAGCACCCCTGCTCATTCACTGTCGTGGCGAAAGTCAGTTGGGTGGTATTCGCAACACGAGCAACCACGTAACCGACAGAGGCCCTCTGTCGGCAAAACAGATCCGCATGTGGCAGACATGCGTTTGTTCGTGTTCTCGTGCCTGCTGGGGAGGTCAATCGCTTGCAGCGTTTGGTGCGCTCAGGCCGACTGAGGGCCTCAGTCGGCTACAGGCTGGAAAAGGTTTGCGAAAGCTTTTTCTTTTCTGGAGAAACTGATTTCGTTGAGCGTGTCTTACCGTGGCAGTCTTGGCTTCGCGATAAAGGGCAGTGGGGGCCTGGCGTCTTTCCATGACGTCGGGCGTCCAGCGTGCTGGTTGGTGTGAAAGGGACGCGTGTGAGCGACCCCTATCCCGATTTGGAACTTCATCTGCGGTTTTGCAGGCCACGTTCATTCTCACCGCTGGTGAAGAGTCCAACCACCACCACATCAGACGCGTCAATCCGGAAGTATAGAACCGCGGTAAAGCGTTTCAGTCGACAAGGACGGTATCCCGTGTGATCCGGTGCGAATGATTCTGGATTCACCTTGACCCTTTCGAGGGCCAGGTAGAATTCAGCCTCGAACTTGTCGCCCAGGCCCAACGAGAGACGATCGAACCAATCAATCGCGCGCAATAGATCAGATTCGGTGTGCGCGGTGAGTCGTGCCTTCATCGGCTGCGAGCAATCCTGATACGCTCTCGAAACTCTTCTTCACTGAGTGCGGTCGTAGGGTCCGCCTTGTATTCCGCCCAGCGTCGGTCTAGTTCAGCACGTTGGGACTCGGTCAAATCGGTACCAACGCCGTCCGGTAACCGATCCCAAATCGCTTGCACGATACGAAGCTGATCATTCGGTGGCAGGGCAGAAATCTCGCTAATCGCTTGTTCAACGGTCATATTTGGCTCTCCATGTTCATATTCTACCATCGACGAAAGACCGTGCAATTGAGATCGTTTCTGCGACGGCAAACGACAGAGGCCCACTGTCGGCAAAACAGATCTGCATGTGGCAGGCATGCGTTTGTTTGTGCCGTCGCGTCCGCAGTGGAGTTCAATCGCTTGCAGCGATTGGGGGGCTCAGGCCGACTGAGGGCCTCAGTCGGCTACAGGTTGCTGGTCGAGGGGTGCTGCGAGTTTGTTGATGGTTGCAGCGGGGATGGTGGGCATCGCAAAACGTCGACTTGATTGGTGACGGTCCTGAACTGCCAGTCGGTGTGGCTTGTCGATTCATGCTGGTCTTCGCTTTACAAACAACCACGTAGCCGACAGAGGCCCTCTGTCGGCATTAGCGGGCCAGCCATGTCGCAGACATGCGCGAAGTAACCATCGATTCAACCCAAGGCAGTAGGGGCGTATTTGGGAAATCGCGTGATACGGCGTCACTGAGTTGGGCGGCATGGCCGATCAGTCTTTTTCGGTGGGTGGGAACCGTTTGCGTTGTTCGCTGGGGACTGGTTTGCCGCTTTTGAGGTTCCACCATTCGTGAGCACGCTCGGGATCGTAACTCGGGTTCGGAATTGGAGTTCGTGCGAGCACGCTGCTACGCCAGGTTGTCAGCTTGCGTTTCAGATCGCCGGCCCGGCCTTGCTTTTCGGAGGCCAGGTTCTTCGTTTCGCCCAGGTCATCTGCCAAATTGTAGAGTTCAACGTCGCCGGTTCCGTCCAAGTACTCGATCAGCTTCCAATCTCGTTCCCGAATGGCACTGGCGGGACGGTCGTGGTGATAGTGGGGGTAGTGCCAGTGCAACGCGTCGCGGTCGAGCGTTTGGGTTGGGGCCGTCATCAGTGGCAGTAGGCTGTGACCGTCGATGGTTTGATTGATCGGCAATTCGCCTCCGGCCATCTCGACGAACGTTGGGTAGAAGTCATGGCTGATCGTTGGCTCGTCACACACGCCCGCTGATTTCACGGTCGCTGGATGGCGGATGATCAATGGAACGCGAATGCCTCCTTCGTGAAGCGAACCTTTTTCACCTTTGAGTGGTGCTTGGCTGCTGACCAAGTCGTCGGCTGATTCGCGGTAGTCGTATCGTTTGTAGAGACCGCCATTGTCGGATGTGAAGACGATCATCGTGTCGTCGGCAATGTCGAGTTGTTCCAGTGAATCAACCAATCGACCGACCATGTCATCGCAATGTTCGATCATGGCCGCGTAGACCGGATGAGGCAGCGAGTTGCCGGTTTGCTTTGCCATCGCCTCGTACTTTTGAACCTTCTCTGACATCGCGGCCAACGGAATGTGAACCGCAAAGGGGGACAGCATCAAGAAGAACGGTTGGTCTTTGTTTTGACGCATGAAGTCGATGCACAGATCGGCTTCGAAATCCGTTCGATACTGGTTCGGTTTGGGCTTCAGGTCCGATCGCCCTTGGACCCGATAACGACCCGGAAGGTGTGGGCCGCCAATGACGGCGCTGAAGTCGTAGCCTTGCCGATCGGGTTGAAATTCGGGGCCATTGCCGAGGTGCCACTTGCCGACGTAGCCGGTCGTGTAACCAGATGCTTTCAATGATTCGGCTATGGTGACCGTGTCCAGAGGCAAGGCCATGGTGGTTTGCGGCGTGATGACTCGTTCAAACGGGCGCCAGTGACCGGGGATGTGTGCGGTGATGCCGATACGAGCTTGGTTCTGGCCCGATTGCAGGGCGCATCGAGTGGGTGAGCACACAGCGCCCGATGCGTAGAAGTTGGTGAACCGCAATCCTTCGGCGGCGAGTTGATCGATGCGTGGCGTCTCAACAAAGTCGTTGCCGTAGCAGCCGATATCCTTCCAGCCAAGATCGTCGATGAAGATCAAAAGGATGTTGGGTTGGCCGGCCCGCGATTGAGCCGGGGAGCAGCAGAAGATCATCGCGATTGCAATCGCGATTGGACTGACTCGATTTATCACGGCAATTTCCATGAGGTGGGGATGGAAGGTGGGACGTCGGATGATAGTCGATTGAGTTCGGCCGATTGCGGTACAGACACGAAAAAACTCCCTTCCGATGAATCGAAAGGGAGTTCGTGTGAGCTAACTGATCGTCGCGGATGGTCCGCGGCGGTTGATCAAGCGTTGGCTGCTTTTTTCTCGGCTCGTTCCACCAACCACAAAAGCACGGGGCTGGCGACGAACACGCTACTGTAGGTACCGACGATGACGCCGATCACCAAAGCAAACGCAAAGGCGTGAATGCCTTCGCCGCCGAAGGCGTACAACAGCACGACCACGATCAACGTCGTCAACGATGTCAGCAACGTTCGGCTGAGCGTTTGGTTGATGCTGGTGTTAATCATTTCGCCGGTCAAGCGTGGGGCTTTGCCCTTCGTTTCACGAATACGGTCAAAGACCACGATCGTGTCGTTGAGCGAGTAACCGATGATTGTCAGCAATGCGGCGACAACCGTCAGCGAGATCTTGAACGGGTCGATCAGCAAGAAGCCAAGTGCATCGGCAACCCAGTAGCTGATCGCGATCGCACCGAGCGTGATGGCGACGTCGTGAAGCAAGGCGACGACAGCGGCGAAGCCGTAGATGACGCGTTGGAATCGGAACCAGATGTAACCGATGATGCAAAGCAGCGAAGCGAACAGAGCTCCGAATGCACGGCTGATCATATCGCCAGCGACGCGAGCACCAACGGCACTGCTGCTGATCCAAACTGGATCGCTGTCGAGTTGTTTTTCCATTTCAGCCATGACCTTGATCGCGTTGTCACCGCCGAGAGGCAATTGGACACGCCATTTCGGGAACGCCAAAGTCGAACCCGGTGACCAGGCTTCGATGTCTTCACCGAGAGGTTTGACAACAATGCCGTCCTTGTTGATTGGCACGCCAGCGGATTCGGCAGCGGCCACGATCGAGTCGACCAAGCCTTCTTCGTTTTTGACTGCGACTCCATCGGCCCCCTTGATGCCGAGCGAGATGTCGGAGGTGCTGAAAGCGAGGCCGGGAAATTCACGGGCTTCCATTTTGGGCCCGTCTGATTCCGCAGCGTCTGCTTCGGTTTCCGGAGCTTCTTCGGCATTGGTTTCTTCAGCAGCAGCTTCTTCGTCGTCGTCTGCTTGAGCCACGACCAGCATCACACCGTTGTCCACCGATTGCCATTGGCTGGTCGAGGTTTCGGATGGTTCAGCAGGATCGGACGAGCTTGTTTCTTCCGCTTCAGGAGCGGCGTCTTCCGGCGTTGCACCTGGCAGGTCTGCGGGGGTGATGTCGACGCTGTAGGTGACCAAGCCAACCGATTCGGAGGCAGCGAAGCCTTCTTGGATGACTCGTTTGAGGTCTTCAACTCGTTCAACCGAGGAGTCGATTTTGAAGACGGTGCCTTCTTCGGTTCCCTCCATTGAAACTCCGTTGACCGTGAATTGAACCGAGCTGTTGTCGGAGGCGGCGACGGCTTTGTTCATGATCTCGCGAATTTCATCAGCCTTGGTCGGCTCGTCGACTCGGAATTGAACCGAGGAACCACCAGCGAAGTCGATGTCCAGGATGCTTTGTCCGCGAGCGAACAAGGCGGCGAGACCGCAAACGACCAAGATGGCCGACATGGTCAGGGTGACCTTGCCTTTGCTGATGAAGTTGAACTGGCCACCACCGGCGAAAGCCGAGCGAATGCTGTTCACACCATCGGACATTCCGAGCGACAAGAATCCGCGGCGTTCGGCCAAGTCGAAGATCGTTCGCGAAACGTAAATGGCGGTGAACATCGAGTACAGGATGCCCAAGATCAACGTGACGGCAAAGCCACGGATTTGGTCGGTACCGATCGCATAGAGAACGATGGCGGTGATCAGTGTGGTCAGGTTGGCATCGATGATCGTCGTGGTCGCTCGAGCGAAACCGTTGCGAATCGCCATGCGAGCCTTCGCGCCCTTGCTCAGTTCTTCTCGGATGCGTTCGAAGATCAGAACGTTCGCGTCGACCGACATACCGACCGTCAAAACCAAACCGGCCAAACCGGGCAGGGTCAACGGTTGGTTGATAAAGACCATCGTGGCCAAGATCATCGCCATGTTCATGATCAATGCGATGCAGGCGACGACGCCGGCGAATCGGTAGTAGACCAAGATAAAGACGAGCACCAAGCCAAGCGAAATTGCGATCGAGTACAGACCCTTTGTCCGGGTGTCCGCACCCAAGGTTGCACCCACTTCGTTTTCAGCGATGGGTTGCTTGGTCACGGTGGCTGGCAACTGGCCAGCCTTCAGGATTTGAACCAACGAGTCGACTTGATCGCGGGTAAAGTTACCCGTAATGCGACCGTTCTTGTTCATGGGCTCTTGGATCGATGGAGCCGAAAGCAGCTCATCATCGAGCACGATGCCCAATTGGCGAGTGCGGGAACCATCGGGAGCGTTGTTGGTTGTCAGGGCGCGGAAACGTCCGGAACCCATGTCGGTCAACGTAAAGGCAACCGCAGGGGCTCCCTTCTCATCGAAGGTGCTGGCGGCGTAAGCAAGGTCTTCACCCAGGATGTCCAGCTTGGGGTTGATCACCATCAGGACTTCGATGTTGTCGAAGTCTTGGGTCTGCAACCATCTCGCGACTGAAACGGTTTCATCGCCCACTCGGGCTTCGGCTGGAACGTTCAGGATCGCACCGGTGCGTGGGTTGCGAGCCAAGGCACCGCTGATTGGAACCAGCATCGGACGAATGCCATCAGTTTCTTTTTCTTCGAATCCGATGCGAGCCCAGATGCCGTAGAGCGAGTCTTCTGGTGAACCAACCATGTCCTTGGTCGCGACGCCGGGCTGAGTCGACTCAGCTTGTTCGATCGCTTCGTTGATCAGCGTTTGGTGATCAAACTGGTTAGCCAAAATTGCGAAACGGAGTTGTCCGGCTTCTTCGACTAGGCCTTTGATGCGTTCAACCGCGTCGGGATCTTTCTCGGGAATGATGATTTCGATTTGTTGTTCGCCATAGGGGCGAATGACGATTTCTTGCGTGCCCGCGGGGTTGATTCGGCGGGTAAGGGGACCGACCAAATCTTCACTGGTAATCCGTTGTCCTCCGCTTTCGATGACAGCCGCTTGCTTTTCCGGATCCAGTTCGTAAACCAAGATCGTACCGCCCGACAGGTCGATACCGAGGCTGGGGAGCTTGTTTGCAAGGGTCACGCCGCTGGCGGTGATCGCGAGCAAGATGAAACCGAAGCGAGTGCCATAAGTTGGCATCTTCAAGGATTTCGCCAAGAAGTTGCCAACAATGAACGGCAGAATCAGGACGGCTGCGGCGCTGAGCAGCGTCAAGAACTGTTCGATGCTGATGCCCTTGGAGACTTCGTTGGCAACGGCAGCGTCGGTTTGAGCGAGCCACTGTGCCGAAATCGATTGGCAAAAATCGGGGAGAGTCGAAAGATCCATCGTGGTTTCTAAGTACGGGTGCGATGTGTCCGCTGCGACCAAAACCAGTCGCTGTGGGAAGGATGGTTTGGGAAGAGGTCAGTCCGACGAATCGTTGTCGGGTTTGTTTTTCGGTTCGCCGACGATTTTGACGATGGCTGACCGATTGACTTTGATGCGTGTCGAACCGTTTTCGTCGATCTTCAACGTCACCGTTTCACTGTCTGGTGCTGCTGAAACGATCGTTCCGTGGATGCCGCCGATTGTGACCACGCGATCGTTCTTGGCCATCGAAGACATCATCTTTGCTTCCTCGGCACGACGTCGTCGTTCCGGGCCGAAGTACGTGACGTAGAAGATCGCCACGACGCCGACAGGCAAAATCAGAGGGTTTTCGAGAATTCGCTGTAGAATCGACGACTCTCCAGCGGGCGCTGCGTCCTGTGCCAGCAACTGAAAGGCGAGCAAGTTTGCCTGCCGCGGTAGATCGGTTAAGAACAGATCGGAAGAGGGCAACAAGACAGAGGTTCCGGGGATGATGACACTAGCTTGACGCGGCCCCAGCCGTCCTGGCTGGTGGTTGCCTGCGTCTTTCGCAATGCGGCATGATATGGAAGCAAAAAAATCGCCACAAGCCCAGCCCTAACTTGCCTCGCCATCCTCCTTTGCGTAGCACTGAGAATCCCTTGGATCTTCCCGCTGAAGAATCGTTCGACGTTGCCTCCGATGGGTGGCCGGCATGGCCGCCAAAACACGCGAAACTGACCATCCAGATCGAAAAATCGGTCTCAGAAGTCTTAGGTGATGGTCAGTGGGGCACGTATCCCGAGACCACCGCTGCCAAAAGTGAACAAGCCGGTGTCTACGAGCGTTGCCGGAACTCGGTGGGTCTGGCCGCGGGGGAATGGTCTGCGCCAGACGGAATCACGGCATTCGGGGGCCCCGCCAAAGTCCGGTTGTGTCCGTCAGGATCGTCCGCGATCGAGTTGGCTCTACGAGCATTGGGAGTTGGACCGGCCGGTACAAAGCGGATCGAGGCGATTCAGGTGATTTTGTCCGCCTACGATTACCCCGGCAATTTTCGAACTGTCGAATTGCTGGGCGGACGCCCGGTGCTGTGCGACACGCAGCCCACTTCGGGGACGCGGAACGGCCGAACTTCAACGGGAATCTCGCCGTCGCTCGAGTCGATTGAGCAGATTCAGGCACCGCCGGAGTCAATTTTGCTGGTTTCGCATTTGCACGGTCAGCTCATCCAATCAGAAAAACTCGCCGATCTGTGCCGGCAACGCAAATGGTTTTTGGTCGAGGACGCTTGTCAGGCGATGAGCGCGGGACGGATCAAACCAAACGCGGATGGCTCAACGGCTTTTGTGCCGGTCGGTTCTTTCGCGGATTGGACCACGTACAGCTTTGGCGGCAGCAAGCCTCTGACATGCGGCAACGGTGGTGCATTGGCGACCGAACACGAGGGCAAGTATCAAAAATTGAAGGGCATCGTCGATCGCCCGAGCGACACGTTTCCCATGTCACCACTGCAGTGTGCCGCGTTGTTACCGCAACTGGAATGGTTGGCCCAGTCCAATCGAATTCGATGTCACAACGCCCAGCGATTGAGCGAACTGGATTGGGCGTCGGTCGGATGTGCAGCGGTTTGGGACGAGGACCCGAATTTGATACGGGCTCCATACAAGTTTCCGGTGCTCGCGAAAAACGCTGAGATCCGAGCGAAGGTGATTCAGCAATTGCGAACAATTCAGCTGCCCTGCGGTGAAGGATTTCGGGCGATGCATCGAACGAGTGATCGCCGAAGCAGCAAACCGGTTTCGCTTGCCAATGCAGCCAACCTAAGCGAATCGCTGCTGGTCATCGACCATCGAGCCTTGCTGACGCCGGACGTTGCCGAACGTGTGGCGGGTTGTCTTTCCAAAATGGTGTGAGCAAATCCGATCAGGAATGTGGCTCGCGAAGATGTGAGGGTTGAATTATCTTCCTCGCCGTTCCTGTCCCAAGTTCCCTTTCGCGGAGATCTCATCATGCAAGTCAACGAATACTTCGACGGCAACGTCACTTCCATCGCCTTCGAAAATGGCGAAGGCCGTGCGACGTCCGGCGTGATGCTGGTGGGCGACTACGAATTTGGAACCAGCGAAAAAGAGCTGATGAAAATCGTCTCGGGCAAACTGGAAGCCAAACTTCCCGGCGAACCTGGGTTTCGAGCTTACCCAGCCGGATCCGAGTTCCGAATCGATGCCAATCAAAAGTTCCAGGTTCGAGTGATCGAGCCCACCGCGTACCTCTGCTTTTACAGCTGAGCAGAGCCGTTCTGGCTCGGCGATTCTGGATCTCAGCAGAGATCGAGTCGCCGCGTCCATGCTAGGGAACCAGCGTGTCGAAACCGCTGCAGCGGGCAGCTCGAAACATCGGTTTGGTTTTGGTTCCGGAGTCGATTTCCGGTCTTCCGGATTGCGGAGGCCGTGATCGGTTTCATTTGGTTACCCGAATGCGAATCGATCGCAACTCCATGGACTTCTTGTTGGGTTACAATCAGATTCCCTGTTAGTGAGTGACAACGGGTCTCAGAGCTTTCTTGTTCTCGGCGAAGGGTGATGCGATCATCCTTGCCCCGGGATCGGGATCTCCAGTTCGACGCCTACATCGAGTTTCGCGTCGGCTGCCGTTGTCGTTTCACCCCGCCGGAATCCTCCCACCTGGAACCTTGGTTCTCCCGCTTCCATGAAAAATGATGTCTTGCCGACCACCTCGTGGTCCTGGGTCGCCGCATTCGCGTGTACCGTTCTCTCTTGGAACATGTTGGCCACCGAGGCCCAGTCCGCCGATGGATCTGAAAAATCGATCCTGCTGATCGCGGGAAAACCTAGTCACGGTTACGGGGCTCATGAACACTACGCCGGCTTGAAGGTTCTCGAGCAATCTTTATTGGAAGCGAACCCGAATCTCAAAACCGAAGTCGTGCGTGGTTGGCCAAGCGATGCTTCCAAGGTGGAGTCGGCCGACAGCATTGTTCTCTACAGCGACGGGCAAGGCCGACATGTCGCGTTTGATCATCGCGATGAATTGCGAGCGTTGTTGAAACGCGGCGGAGGCCTGGTTTGTTTGCACTACGCAACTGAGATGTCGCCCGGTGAATCCGGCGATGACATGGTCGAGTTGTTGGGCGGGCACTTTGAAATTCACTACAGCGTCAATCCGCACTGGATCGCGAAATTTGATTCGTTGCCTGAGCATCCGATCACGCACGGTGTGGATTCGTTCTCGACCAATGACGAGTGGTACTTCCACTTGCGTTTTTCGGACAAAGGCAAGCTGACTCCGATCCTGCAGGCGGTTGCTCCCGAGTCAACGATGCGGCGTCCGGATAGTGCCCACACCGGCAACCCGCACGCTCGCAAGTCGGTTGCGGCGGGTGAACTGCAGACGGTCGCTTGGGCTTATGAACCCGAGATCGGCGGTCGCAGTTTTGGGTTCACCGGCGGACACCATCATTGGAATTGGTCGCACGTTCCCGTACGTCGATTGGTGACCAATGCGATTCGCTGGACGGCTGGTGATGATCCGACAACCGAGGCCGGTTCGTTGCAGCCAATCCCGGCGGAACAGTTGATGGCTGATCAAGACTTCGAACCACCGAAGAAGTTTGATCTGAAAGCAGTCGCGAAGGAATTCGACATCCCGTTGAATACTCAGACCAAATCAAAAGACGGATCGAAGAAGAAGCAACCGTCAAAGCAGTCCACTTCGGCGGTCACGCCACAACTGCTTTACGTTAGCCCGCTGGTGACAACGGCAACGCCGGACCATCGCGTTTCGATCGAGGTGGACTTGAGCGGAGTTGATGAAGTCGCCAGACGCAAATTGTTTTTGGTGGTCAGCGAAGGAGGCAACGACTATTCCTGCGATCATGTGGCTTGGTTGGATCCAACGTTGCATGGTGCAAAGGGAACGTCGGACTTGGTTGAACAAGGCTGGGTGACCGCGCGAGCGGGATGGGGCGAAGTTCGCAAGAATGCCAACTGTTCCGGTGGCCCGGTGCTGGTCCAAAACCAGCCCGCAGGCAAGGCATCGATTGGGACGCATGCTCCCAGCGTGATCGAATTCGATGTGCCGCCAGGCTTTGACAAATTGACCGTGACCGGGGCTTTGGAAAGTGGCGGCACCAACCAGCAGAACGGGAACAACACCAGCGTTCGTTTTGCCGTCTATGCCAGTGCCGCCCCCAACGATCTGAACGAGGTCGATGCGAAAGCGGTCGATCAACAGCGCTTGCCCGAACAGGCCGTCGCGGGTTTGGAGGTGGCCGAAGGTTTGGAGGTGACGTTGATGGGAAGCGAGCCGGATTTGTCCAGCCTGACCAATCTCGACATCGATCATCGCGGTCGCGTTTGGGTTTGCGATGTCATGAACTATCGCCGCAACCAAGGGGCTCGTCCTGAAGGCGATCGGATTCTGATTTTGGAAGACACCACGGGCGACGGCAATCTCGATCACATCCACACCTATTACCAAGGCCGCGACATTGATTCGGCAATGGGGATTTGTGTGCTCGGAAATGAAGTCATCGTTTCCGCCTCGCCAACGATTTGGAAATTCACGGACACCGACGGCGACGATGTTCCAGATTCGAAGGTTGCCTTGTTCACTGAAACGGGACAACCTCAGCACGATCACTCGGCTCACTCATTCTTGTTCGGTGATGACGGCAAGCTTTATTGGAACTTCGGCAACACTGGGATGCAGGTCAAGGATGCTAACGGCGAAACGGTCGTCGACATTCATGGTCGAGCCGTCGTCGACGATGGAAAGCCGTTGTTCGGCGGGATGCCATTTCGATGCGACTTGGATGGTTCAAACTTCGAAGTCCTCGCTCACAACTTTCGCAACAATTGGGAAACCACCGTCGACTCTTTCGGCGCGTTGTGGCAAAGCGACAACGATGATGATGGCAACCGCGGGACTCGTATCAACTTTGTGATGGAACAAGGCAACTACGGCTACCGAGACGAACGAACCGGTGCATCTTGGCGGGCCGATCGAATCAATCTGGAGGATGAGATTCCGCTGCAACACTGGCACTTGAACGACCCAGGCGTCGTTCCCAATGTTCTGCAAACCGGCGCTGGATCTCCGAGTGGAATTTGCATGTACGAAGGCCGCTTGTTGCCGAAGCGATTTTGGGACGAAGTGATCCACTGCGATCCGGGACCCAACGTTGTGAGGGCCTATCCAATGAAAACGGATGGTGCCGGGTATTCGGCGACCATCGAACCGTTGATTACTGGAACGACGGACAATTGGTTTCGTCCCGCGGATGTGTGCGTGGCTCCCGATGGATCGTTGTTCGTGACCGATTGGTACGATCCCGGCGTTGGTGGTCACCATCAAAAAGACAGTGATCGCGGACGACTTTTTCGGGTGGCTCCGCCGGGCGTGAAGTACTCAGTGCCGAAGTTTGATTTGTCGTCGGTCGATGGAGCCATCGCGGCGATGAAAAATCCGAACCGTTCAGTTCGCTATCTTGCTTGGCAAAAGCTGCACGCGATGGGTGCGGAAGCCGAAGATGCGTTGCTTTCGCTTTACCAAGACGAAAACCCTCGCTTTCGGGCACGGGCGTTGTGGTCGCTTGGCAGGATTGTAGGCCAAGGCCGGAAGTATGTGGAAAAGGCTCTCGGCGATGAAGACGTCAACATTCGTTGCACCGCGATTCGGTTGTGCAAACAACTTGGTCTCTCCGTTGCGAATGTTTGCGGCGATGCGGCTGGTGATTCTTCCGCTGCGGTCCGGCGTGAGCTGGCGGTCGCATTGCGGTTTGATGAATCCGATGCGATGCCGAACGTTTGGGCAAAGCTTGCTCAGCATTACGACGGAAAGGATCGCTGGATGTTGGAAGCTCTTGGCATCGGAAGTGATTTGCGAGCGGAGGAGTGCTTTGCCTCATGGATGAAGGCCAACGGAGGCGAATGGAACACGCCTGCGGGTCGAGATTTGGTTTGGCGTCTGCGAACCGACGATGCGGCCGCCAAGATGGTTGAGTTGTTGGCTGGTGGAATGTCCGGTGACGAAACCAAACGTTATTTCCGATCGCTGGAGTACCATCCCGATGCCGTTCGCGGATTGGTTCTTCGTCATTTGTTGCCTGATGAGAACAACGGGGAAGAAGTCGATCCGCAGGTTCTGGTTCGCACCGTGAAGCGGATGCCCGATTTCGATCCGGTGAAATTCCCGAAGACGCAATTGGCGATCACGGATTACATCCGAAGTCGCGCGGATGATCCGGACTTTGTCGAGCTGGTAGATCAGTTTGAAATTCGCGACATGGATGATCAGCTCATCGCAACGATGCTTCGTCAGGGAGACGACAATCTGTCGCTATCGGCATTGCGTTTGTTGTTGAAGCGAAAGGACGGATGGAACCGGTTCGTTAGCATTTTGGACAAAGACTCGAAGTACGATCATGGCCAACTCGGACGCGTGGTGTCGTTGCTTGGGTCGCTTGGCAACGGACGGGCGATCGGGTTGTTGGCGAAGACCGCAGGCGATGCGGAGATGGACTACGGACTGCGTAGTGCTTCCGTGCGTGCCATGGCCAAATCCAACGGTGGTGCGGAAGAATTGCTGAAGATGACGGAAGAGAAGAAGCTGCCCGCTGACACTCATTTGTTGGCAGGTGGTTTGCTTGGACGCAGTGCCAACGATGAGATCGCCAAACGTGCCAAGGAGTTGTTGCCGCAACCCGCGGCGGCGGACAGCAAGCCTCTGCCACCGCTGGACGAGCTGGTGCGTTTGAGTGGCGACTCTAAGAAGGGCATGGCAATCTTTCGTGGCGTCGCAACGTGTGCGAGCTGCCACATCGTGGATGGATTCGGAAAGCAAGTCGGCCCGGACTTGTCCGAGATCGGTTCGAAGCTTTCTCGCGAAGCGATGTTCACGTCGATTTTGGCACCCAGTGCCGGCATCAGTCACAACTACGAAAACATGATCGCGCTGACCGAAGATGGCCGCGTGGTCAACGGTGTTCTGGTTTCCGAGACGGATGAGAAGCTCGTGCTGCGAACGGCGGAAGCGATTGATTTGGAGTTCGATCAGGATGAGATCGTCGACGTTAAAAAGAGCGAGAAGTCGATCATGCCTGAGAACTTGCATCACACGACCGACCAACAAGGTTTGGTGGACGTTGTGGAGTATCTGATGGGGCTGAAGAAAAAGTCATGACATGAGTTCTGCCACGTCGACGCCAAACCTGTAGCTCGGTGGTCCCCCACCGAGACGCGTCTTAAGTTCACGGTGGGGGACCACCGTGATACAGGTTGGCGGATGCGGGCAAGACGTCGTTTTGACCCGGGCTCGAAGTCATCTCAGGCTTCGTAAAGATAGCCTTCGCGAGGTTCGAAGCTCAGAAACGAGTTGGCTTCTTCGGAGCCAGCGAACTGTTGTTTCTCGTCGCCCCAGGTCAATGTCTGACCGGGGTAGCGAGTTGCGATGCAGCCGAGCAGCGCTGACTGCGTCATCGTTCCAGCGATCTGCAAATCACTGGTCAATGATTCCGACTTGCCTTCACGAGCTGCTTGAATCCAACGTTCGTAATGAGATTTCGACGTTTCATCGTTTTCTGCGGAGAGTTGCTCCACGCGTTTGCGTCCGGCTTGGCGTGCTTCCGCGAGTTCGTTGTCATCGTCGCTGGAAACGGCGACGATTTGTGGCATTTGGTCCGGTTCGCCTGCAAGCGTTGATCCAACCAATGTCATCTTCTTGCCGACAATCATGCATCCGCTTCCACCAGCCGAATAGCCTGGTTCGCCAGTCGTTTCATCGGCGATGATGGTTGGGGTTTCGGGTTGTTTGCCGCCGTCGTACCAAGTCAGCTTCAGCCCATTCGGGCAAACATCCGTCGCGTCGAACTCCATCTCGATTTGTGACCAAACCGGATAAGCGATCGACGTCGCGGTTTCGCAGTCAGCGGTGATGCGACGAGGCAGTTGCAAACCCATGGTCGTGAAAGCGGGGTCAAGCAGGTGGCAACCCATATCACCGAGTGCACCGGTGCCGAAGTCCCACCATCCACGCCAAGCGACCGGCAGGTAGCCTTTGCAGAACGGACGATCTGCGACGGGGCCGAGCCATAGATCCCAGTCAAGTGAAATTGGAGCTGTTGTCGATGTAGGCACCGAGGTCATGCCTTGCGGCCACTCAGGGCGATCGGTCCAACAATGCACGGATTCAATTTCGCCGATCACACCGCGCTCGATGATGTCCCTGAACGCTCGCATGTGCAGGCTGGAATGACCCTGGTTGCCCATCTGGATCGCCAACCCGGATTGCTTTGCCGCAGCCTTCAATCGTTGGACTTCGTCAAACGTCCGGGCCATCGGGCATTGCATGTAAACATGTTTGCCATGACGTATCGCGGCCAAGCCAATCGTGGCGTGGGTGTGATCGGGGGTGCTGATGACCACCGCGTCGAATTCCTTGTCGAATTCATCCAACATCACTCGATAGTCAGTGAATCGTTCGACGTCTGGGTGCTGGCAAAATGTTTTGCCCGCACGTTGGACATCGACATCGCATAGTGCGACGGGGGTTCCTCCGGCGTGGATCATCCGGCGGACATCGCGTGCCCCCTGGCCGCCGACGCCGATCTGAGCGAATCGAAATTGGTCGCTGGGGGGCGTTTTGCCCGGACCACCCAACACGTGCGGCGAAACCACCATCACGGATGCGGCGGCGAGCGATGAGCGTTTCAAAAAAGAACGGCGGTTGGCCGCTGCGCCGCGACCAATGCGGTTGGCGAGAGAATCGGACATAGAGATCACCTGACGGTGCGATAGAAGAGAAAAGGACACGCGAAAAGACTCGCTGTGATCGATCTCAGCGAACCTCCGCCTGCCGTGGAGCATTTTACCGGTCGAGCAGCTTGCGGGCCAAAATTTCAATTCTTGACGGGCAGATTTCACCCGGCAGAAACGTTTGCCAACGATTCCCGGGGCGTGCGGCGATGTCAAAAATGGCGGGAAACACCGTGTTGAATGCTAGCAACCCGGTGCTGGGTGGTTGCATTCCGAACCCGCACCTTCGGAGGCAAAATGAACCGGACACTCCTTCGGTGCGAAAAGAGGTTGTTGATTTGGCCGGCCTGCGGGTACAATCGTCAATCACTAAGTAGTGGGCCGATTGGTGCAAAAACTGCCAAGTTGACTGGTTTTGGCATTGGCAAGCCGTTTGCATTGTTGAAACGATTTGCATGGCTGCGGGCAGTGAACGAATATGGCCATTGACTGTTTATGTCGATGGAACAAGTTCGGGCAACTCGTTCTGTGCAGTTCCGACTCGGACCTAACTTCAAACAACTGTCCATCCATTCACGAGGATCATCCGAACGATGGCAATCAAATTGACTGAGCGCGCGGCCGAAGAAGTCATGCGTTTTCGCAAGGAACACAACTTCGACGATTCGATGCTATTGCGGATTGGTGTCGCCGGCGGTGGCTGCAGCGGATTCAACTACACGTTGAACTTCGACGACAGCTTCGACATGAAGGCTGATTCAAAGTATGACTGCCACGGTGTCAGCGTCGTGGTCGACAAGAAGAGCTCGCTCTACCTCGACGGCACCGAAGTCGACTGGTACGACAGCCTCGAAAAACAAGGCTTCACGTTCAACAACCCGAACGCTGTGAAAAGCTGCGGTTGCGGAAGCTCGTTCCAAGCGTAGTCGGCTCGCTCGATTACCAAGAAAATTCATCGAAAGCCGGCTCACTTCATCGAAGTGGCCGGCTTTTTGTCATGGTCGATTTTTGTTGTGGCCTAGTTGACACTTCTGAGGTCCCTGCGGGATGATCGCTCGCATGTCCACACGTCGACGCGCCCGCGAAATAGTCCTGCAGCTTCTCTACGAAGCCGATCTCAATGATTGGCGTGATGCAGCCACGTCACGCAAATTCATCCGCTCCCGTTTGCAAGGTCGAAAGGTCCTCACGGATTTTGCGGCTGAGCTTTTGGATGGCACGATGGCGCGTCGCGATGACATCGACGCGAAGCTCACCAAGCTTTCCACGAACTGGGCCCTGCACCGCATGCCGGTGACAGATCGCAACGTGTTGCGTTTGGGAGCCTACGAGATTCTCTACAGTGGAACGCCCGGCCAAGTGGCGATTTCCGAGGCGTTGACCTTGGCGAAACGCTATGGCGGCGAAAACAGCCCGCGGTTCATCAACGGTGTTCTGGATCGGTTGTTCAAGTATCACTCCAATCCTGAATCTGTTTCCTCATGATCGTTTCGATTGCTGGCAAACTGGTCCAAGTGGGCGAGATCAGTGTCATCATCCAGGCGGCCCCGTTTGACTATGAAGTCTACGTGGGCGACTACACCCGCCGGCAGTTGCAAAACCAGATCGGCAACGAAGTTCGGTTGCACACGCTGGACTACATCGAGGGCAACGCTCAAGGCGGACGCCTCACTCCGCGGCTAATCGGATTTTCAACGCTACCCGAGCGACAGTTCTTTGACCTGTTCTGCAGTGTCGATGGTGTTGGCGTGAAGAAGGCTCTTCGGGCGATGGTTCGACCCGTCAAAGAGCTCGCCGTTTTGATTGAAGAGCAAGACGCGAAAACGTTGTCAGCGCTTCCCGGCATCGGACCGGCAACCAGCGAAAAGGTCATCGCGAAACTGCGTCGCAAAATGCCTCGTTTCGCGTTGATGGTCGCTGGGGGAGAAGTTGCCGATGCGATGGAAGTCGAATCTCCAATCGTTTCGGATACCTACGATGCATTGGTCACGCTGGGGCACTCCGAGTCGGATGCTCGTAAGTTGATCGACGAAACGTTGGCAACGGGCAAGAAGTTCAAAGACACCGAGTCCTTGCTCACCGCAATCTATCAGCGGTCCAAGTAAGAATCGGTCGGGGAATAGTTGTCAGGTACCTTTTGCCGGAACGGCCCATGGGGTGCTTCGCACAAAAAGGTAACTGACACTTGCTTCCCGCTCATTGCTAAGCGACGAGTCAAAGACGGTTGTTGCAACCTTGCATGCCGTCTGATCCGAATCGGTGAACGGATTAGCCGCGCCAGCCAAAGACCATTGCCGGTGGTCGTTTGTCTAGGCGTTTGCGGCTGATTTCACCGCGTGAGGGTGAAGCATGTTCCGATCGAGGGGCGGCGATCGAGCGTTTTCTAGGCTGTCGTCATAAAAACGACGCAAATTGCCCGATCGCTAATTTTTGACACTTGTGAGGCCATTTTCAGACGCATAGGTTTCGACCGTTCTAGGTCCTCATGGCTTCCGTCTTTTCGCTGTGAGGGTTGTGTCTTTGCCTTACGAGGGGAAATCTCATGGCTCAGTCAGTGGTTGCGGGAAGCAACCGGATTTGCGGAACCGGCGATGATCGCCAATCTGTTTCGCCGCGTATCGGACGATGCGTTTCTTTTCTTTTTCGGTTTAGCTATGGATGGCGGATGGCGGCGATGACCGCATTCATTGGGCTCTTCTCATCCACCGCAAGTGCCGAGATGCCCATCATCGGCAAGGTGGTTTCGAGTTTGTCTGCATCGAAAGTGGCTCGACCGAGTGCCACCGAGCTTGTTTCGGCAGACACGCCAATGTGGCACGATGATTTTGACTCGGGATGGGCTGCCGCTCGGCGTTCTGGGCGACCGATGCTGATTTTCATCACGTCAGAGGATTGTCGCTTTTGCGACGCGATGAAACAAAACACTTTCTGCGATGCGAGCATCCGGTCTCGACTCGCCAATGGTTTTGTGCCGATCATCCTGCGGCCCGATACGAATCCGAATATCCTGGCTCGGATTCCAGTGACCACTTATCCGACGACATTGTTAGCCGTTCCGCGCGGCAAAGTGATCGCTCACCGAGTAGGCTATCAGCCACCTGACCGACTCCATGAACTGCTGGGGTTGGCTCCTTCCTCTCCGAACTGACACTCAGCATGAATCGACGCATCTCCGGCATTTTGACTCCCAACATCACGCCGGTGGATGACCGGGGACGCGTTGATGAAGACAAGCTGCGTGGGTATGTCGATTGGTTGATCGACCATGGCGTCGATGGTTTGTACCCCAATGGCAGCACGGGTGAGTTCGTTCGTTTCACCGCGGAGGAACGCCGTCACATCGTTCGGATTGTCGTTGATCAAGCAGCCGGACGGGTTCCCGTATTGGCGGGGGCGGCGGAGGCCAACGTCGAAGAAACGATCGAGGCCTGCAATGCTTATGGCGACATGGGGGTTCGAGCGGTCGCGATCGTCGCGCCTTTTTATTATCCGATCAGCAGCGAAGGCGTTCACGCTTACTACGCCCACATCGCTCGCGGCGTGCGGGTCGACGTGACGCTGTACAACATTCCTTTGTTTGCGTCGCCGATCGAAGTCGATGTGGTGATCCGATTGGCGGAAGAGTACCCGCGAATCATCGGTTTGAAAGACAGTTCCGGTGATCTACCGAACTTGATGCGAATGATGGCCGCGATCCGACCGATGCGAGACGATTTTTCGTTTCTGACAGGGTGGGATGCTGCACTCGCGCCCATGTTGATCGCGGGAGCAGATGGTGGAACGAACGCGACCAGTGGCGTATTGCCTGAGCTGACGCGTGCGATTCATCGGGCTTGCGCCGACGGTGATCACAAACTAGCGATGGAGTTGCAGTACATGTTGCTGCCGTTGTTCGACGCGATGATCGGCCTGGGAGAGTTTCCGGCGGGCTTCCGCGCGGGAGCGCGAGCGCGTGGATGGGACCTTGGTCGAGGCCGCGTTCCATTGTCGGACAAGCAACAAGCATTGATCGTGACGGCGGAACGAGAGATCAATGCGATGGTTCGATCCACCCAAGCAAAGATGACCGGTTCGTCGGAGTTGCCATTGGAAGCGATCCAAGTGATCGCTCGCCGCGTGATGGAACAACTCGAAAAGTAGTGTCCGCAATCCCGCGTGATGAGACTGGTGTGTGGGACACATGAAAGCGATTTCACGGTAGGATGAACCACCGACCTGTTTCGTTTTCATTGCACCGTGTTTTACCCTCATGGCGAACATCCGTCCGTTTCGCAACTCTGATCTTCCCGGCCTATTTGACGTTTGGATGCGTCACTGGGAAACCGCCGGTCAGATTCCGCCGGTCAGCGTTTCGATCTTGGAACGTGCCGTGCTTTCGCGAACGTTCTTTGATCCGGCCAGTCTTTTGGTTGCCGAGGTCGATGGTGAAGTGGTGGCGTGGTGCCATCAGTTCTCTGACGATTGGCAATCGCCGCCACCCGAATTGCTGGAAAGCGATTCGCCCGAAGCCATCGCGGAAGTCCCCGAAGTGGATGCGGTGCCAACATCGTTGGTCGCCGCAATTTGCTTTGCTGGCGAAGCCGGTTTGTCGATGTGCGATTCGTTGTTGATCGAAACGATGCAGCGGGCCGCGGACGCGGGAGTCAAACGCATTTGTGTCGGGCCCGTTCGCGATGCACGAAATGGTTATGGCGGGTTGCCGCCGATTGGGCATGGGTTGGGAGTCCCCGTGACGGACGCACGCGTGGCGTCGTTGTTGTCTCGGCATGGATTCCATGTTGCACGTAGTTTGTTGCGTTTGGTCGTGAACACATCGACCTATCGCCCGCCGGTCAATCGCGAATTTCTGCAACTGCGTCGTTCGACGCGGATCGATCGCTTGCCGATGTTGCCGCTGAACCATCGCACGGCGGTCGCGATGAGCCATTTCGATATGGAACGCAATGTTTTGGTTGATCACCAAACCAACGAGCAGCTCGCCGCGATGGATTTATGGGTGGGCGATCCGGAAGGCCAGGTCATGGATGGGGCCCGATCGATTCTCTCGCTGCGTTTAATGCATCCGGTTGAGCTGAATGGTTTTCCCGCGCCGCAGCCCAAGAAGGGTTTCGTAGCATCGATGGCCGAACGCGAATTGTCGACGCATGAGCAGTTTCTGGTCTCGTCGATCGTGCAGGCACTTTCCAACCGCCAGATCTTCACGGTTGAAACGACGATTGATTCCAATGCGGTGAAGTTGAAGGAACAATTTGCTACGCTGAAGTTCACTGAAGACGAACAAGGCCGTCAGTGGGAAAAAGACCTCGGTTGAGGTTTGGTGGACCCCAGGGCAATTCGTCGGCAGCGCATCTGAGCCGGCTCGTCCAGGATCATTCAGTGGTTGCCGCGTCGGTTCCGAGTTCCAGTTGGTCGTTGCGATTGACCATCGATCGGAACAGCGGTTGATCGATTGTTTCCGAGATAAACGTCACTGCTCCGTCACCTTTGATGATGCTGGCTCCACCAAAATGTCGGCTTCCTAATCCGCCGACAAAGCTCGGGTTCTCAAGTTGGTCAGCTTGCGGAATCGTGTTGATCACGTGTCCGGCGTTGCGAAGCGTTGACCGCGTGCCACTGCACCATCCAAGTTCTCCCGCGAAGGAAAGCTTCTCGCCGAACAGGATCGTCGAGGACATTCCGTCAGGGACTTCTTCCGGGCGAACCCAACCATTGAGGAACATCAGTCCGTCGTTGGACGCTCGGATTGGGCTGGCCGTGGAATGGTGCAGTCCCGCATAGCTCGCGTTCGTGGGCACAGAATCATCCGACGGGCAGCGGAAGACCGGAATCATCGTTTCGCGAATCAGGCGATTGGAATCGGAATAGATACTTGCTGCGGTATCAACCGATTGAAACAGTCCCACTTGGTCAACGTACGGGAGTGAGGCCAGTGCCCAGTTGTGATGATAGCCATCGGGTTCGCTGACGATGGCAAGATCGACTGGCGAGGCATCGGTGTTGGGTTCGTCCGGCGATGGGACGTCCGGCCAAAATCGAAAGGTTGCGTTGAATGATGCGGTTCCGGAAGGCAGGTGGGCTTGGTCGGTCGAGTAGGCCTGCATGGCTAGTCCCAAGCGGATCAAATTCTGATCGCAATTGCTTCGTCGAGTCAGCTCACGCATGTTGCGAACAAACGGAATCGACAACGCCAGCAGAATGATGAGGATGAACACCACAACGATGACTTCCACCAATGACACACCAGCGTGTCGCGGCCTTTTGCAGTCGCTGCTTGGGGAAGAAGTGGGGCGAGATGGAAGATGTCGGCGAGCGGGGAAAGCATTCATGCTCTGATTTTATCGAGCGAACGCGTCTCCGCGAAGAACGCTGAAACGAGATCAGGCCGCTTCTGAATAACCGGAGTTTGGTCGCTCGTCATCGAGGTCATGTTCCTCATTGGGCGAGAAGGATTGCAGTGCTGTGTCGATGGAGAGCGTTGCAGGATCGGATTCATCGTCATCGGCCATGTCTGCTTCACCGTCGTCCGACGCTTCCGCGACAGCAGGATGGGGGCCGGTTGTTTCGCTTGCTGATTCGGCCGTTGAGGCGGCAGGTGGTGGGCTGGTGTCGGTGTCTTCGATGTTCTCAGGTGTTTCGTGACCAGGGTCAGCGTCGTCCTGCAGTTCGCCTCGTGCATCGAGGTCGCGTTCCAGACGGGCGCGTTCGCTTTCCCATTCCAGGTTCCAAGCGGCGGCGGCTTCTAATTTTGGAATTTCGGTCAGCAGGGCATCAGCGGCGTTCAGTCGCCCGGTGTGTCTCAGCACGGCGGCCAGGAGCAGCAAAGCGGGCGGATCACGCGGTTCGATTGACAATCCTGCTGTCAACGCCTCTTCTGCCAACGCGTAGTTGCCCGTTAAATAGGCGAGCTGAGCCTCGGCGAAGCGGTCCGGTTGATCGCTGACTTGCCGCGGCGCCAGTAGCAATGGCAGTTCGCGGAACGAACGTACCGTCAGCACGACCCAGGCGGCGACGGCAATCCAGCAGGCCAGCATGACCAGTGCCCCGGACAACCAGCCGGGATAGATGAATTTAGCGATCAGCAATGCGTTGACGACCGCGGCAAACGCGACGGCGGTGGGCAGGGCTGACAATCGTCCGCGCCACCACAATTCCGACATCCCCGGCCACAGGCACGTCCAATAATGTTTCGCTTGGATCGACACGGTTTCCATCGCATCACAGATACGAAACCCGGTACCCGCGTGGCAAGTCGAAACGTGAAAACGGAAGCTCTCGACGATCGATGCGAGGAAGCTCACCCATGTTGATGGACCCGGAAGCTTTCGCCGTCATCATCAGCAGCGTGTTGGGGGTCTTTCTCGTCATGGGCGTCGGTGCGTTGTGCCGGATTCAGCATTGGCTGACGCACCAGGCCGACGTTTCGCTGGCCAAGTTGACCGCGAAAGTGCTGCTACCTTGTTTGTTTCTGGACCGGATTTTGGGCGATTCGACATTGGATTCGCTCGCGTCCGCGTGGCTGCCACCGCTGCTTGGGTTCACCATCACCACCTTTGGATTTCTGGCAGCTTGGTATGTCGCCAAGACGATCGGTCCATACGTTGGTCTGAAAACGGATGCTCAGCAACGTGCGTTTGCCCTTTGTGCCGGGATCTGCAATTACGGGTACATCCCATTGCCGCTGGCCCAGATCACTTATCCGAACGCGGAAGTCGAGATGATTTTGCACAACGTCGGCGTCGACATTTCGCTTTGGAGCGTCGGTGTGGCGATCGTGACCGGCAGCAACGGCAAGAAGCGTCCGAAGGATCAGCAGAGTGCTTGGCGTCGAAATTGGGAGCGAGTCAGCCCGGTCGCAACCAGTGCTCCTTTGATCGCGGTTATCGTCGCATTGTCGATTCGTGCAACGGGAGCGGAAACCTTGATTCCAACTTCGGTGATGCGATCGGTCGGGTTGTTGGCGTCCAGTTCCATTCCGCTGGGGCTGTTGCTCAGCGGAGCGATCCTGGTCGACTTCTTGCGAGCAGCGGACTGGAGCGGTTCCGCGCCGGTGATCGGGTTGGCGGTCGGATTCCGCCAGTTGTTCATGCCGATCGTGATGCTAGGGATCGCATCGGTGACGGTGACCGCGACGGATTTGAAGCAAGTGCTGTTGTTGGAAGCAGCGATGCCGTCGGCTGTGTTCCCGATTGTTTTGACAAGGCTGTACGAAGGCGACACGGCGACGGCTCTTCGGGTGGTCTTGTCGACTTCTTTGCTGGGGATTGTTTTGATCCCGGTGTGGATGGCGATCGGGGCGTGGTGGCTGGCCGTTTGATTTGCCAGGTTCTTACCAGCGAGCTTCCATTTGGCTGACGATTCGGTTCGCCAGGTCCTCGAGTGCTTTTTGAGTTGCCATATCGATTGATTGGCCGGCCTCGGGGACGAATCGTTCGTCTTGGCTGAACAAGATGGTTAGGTCATCGGTGGGCACGATTGAGTTCTTCATCAGCAGGCGACCTTGTCGGTCTGACCAAGAAGCTCGGACCTGGATCGCAGCGTCGAGGGCTCGCACGTAATCGGCGTCGTTCTCGGTGAGCACGCGTTTGGTTTCGTCGATGACTTCGCATCGCAGCACGGTGTCAGCAAGTGGATCGGCGGTGACCTTGTAAGGCGTTCGCAGTTCAATCTCTTTCGTGAGCGCCTCGGTCAGGCGAACGCCCAGGTCTTCGCGAAACGTTGCGTTGCGAATGATGGGCACGTGAACCGTGCGAATGTTTTGGGGGAACAAAGCGGCATTGCCGAGTTGGTACGGCGCGCATCCGATCAGGCATCCCGCAACGATTGTCACGAATAGGCTGAGCAGGGCGGTCGAGTGCCGGCGTTGCGTTCGAAAGCTCATCGGTAAATCGACTCGCTGCGTTCGCCGGTCGGTGAGTTGAACTTGGTTTCCAATGGCGATGAACGTCGGCTGTCCGGGAAGATTCGTTTCAGCAATGTGGCTGAAACGCGTTCGGCGGGCACATCGGGATAGCTGGTGATGGCTTCGAGTCGCTGGCGAGCACGGTCGGCAAACGGTGTGCTGGGGTAGTCACGCAGAATCATTTGGTAGTGCAAACGAGCGGCTCCGTATTCGGAGCGTTTCTCCCGATAGATCGCTCGGTCGTTCAGTTTTTCTGCTCGGCGGTAGGCGACTTCAGCGGCCGCGCGGGCGACCATTTCGGACGTCTCAGGATCTCGTAAGCGGTCAGGAAAACGTTCGCGGGTTTGGCGGACGAGCTTGTCAGCCTCTTCCAGCATCAAGCCACTGTATTTGGGGCCCGCGAAAACTTCGAGTTTGCAGCGGATGCCCATCAGGTGAGCGTTGAAAAAGTGGTCGCTTTCGGGAAACGTTTCGCGAAGGTCGGTCAGGAATTCGTCGGCGGTTTCGAAATCGCCTTGTCGCATGTATTCCACCGCAGCGGCCATCGTCGCGTCGTCGGCCAGACGGCCCGTCGGGTTGTCGTAGCGAATTTGGTCCAGCACGCGAACGGCGTGGCCTTCGGCGTCCAGTCGCGGTCGGCTGGCGTCGAAGAGGTTGAATTTGAACCAGTCGTCTTGGGTCGCGACTTCCGTGTCGATCCAGTACTGAGAGATCGCAAAGGCTCGAGCGGCGGCCTGGTCAACGTGACGGTTATTCGGGAATTCTTTGTTCAGGCGTTCGTAAACGTCCGCTGCGTCTGGCAATTGATCGGAAAAGAACAGGCTTTCCGCTTGCATGAACATCGCGTCCTGAGCGAGTGCGGTGCCCGGTTGTGCGTCGGCGGCTCGAGCAAACAATTTGGCGGCGCGAGCAAAGTCTTTCTTTTCCGTGCCCTCGGCTTCGCCATCACGTTCGGTTTGGTTGAAGCGAGAGGCGGCGCCACGGAACAATTGGTCGGCTTCCTGGTACAAATCGCGGGCTCGTTCCGCATTGGGTTGCTCACGCATCGTGAGGAACCGCATGGCACGGTCGGTGGTGTCTTTGGTGGAATCCCAAAAACCCGATTGGGCATACAGCGAATCAGTCACCAGCACGGGGCAGGCACAGACAGCAGCGGCGAATAAAAGCGAACGGCAAGACGTCACGAGCAACTTCCTTCGGTCAAGTTCGAAATGACTCGTTGGAGATACTCAACCTCGACTTCACAACGCTAGAGCGAATCAAGCTTGTCAGGCAGGAATGGTTGCATTCGAGGCGTCTGTCCGACCAGCGATTCCAGCGTGCGATTGAGCAATCCCCGAAGGTCTCGGTAGATTGCAGGAGTCATCGCGGGAAACAGGCGTCCGATCGGAAAGGCGGTCGACGGGGGTTGGCTGGGATTGTCCGTGTCCGCGTCGATGGTGGATGGCGGCAATTCTGGCTCGCTGGCCAGTTCACGTAGTGCGTCCAACGCATCCCAGCTGGCTGTCATCAGGTGACTTTGAGACGGACGGCAGTTTTCACAGACAACACCGCCACCGACCAGTGAAAATGAGGCTCGACGGCGGCTGCGTTCGGCGTCGCGACCGCAGACGGTGCACCGCTGTGTCGCGGGTGAATGTCCCAGCAACCGCAAGCATTGTGCGTCAAACGCCAACAGCGTTTTTGCGACATGGCCCTCGCCATCGATCATCCCCATCGCCGACAGCGTCATATCGAACAATTCGCGGTGCGGGTCATCGTCGTCGACCAGCAGCCGAAGCATTTCCGCGATGTAGTAACCGGCATGCAGACGTTCCAAAGATCGTTGGGCCCCGCGAAAACGTCGGCGAAGTTTGGATTCGGTCAGCAAATCCAGCGTATCGCCTGGTTTATCGATCAGAGTGATCGCGCAAACGGATAGCAGATCCAGCGAGCCTTCGAACGGTCCCTTGAGTCGGCGAGCTCCCTTGGCCAGCGCCGAGATTCGGCCCAGGTCCTTGGTCAACAACGTCACAATCAGGCTGGTTTCGCTGAAGTCCACCGTTCGCAGGACGATCGCCATGGTGGATTGATTGGTCATAGTGGCAACGAAGAGGGATCCAACCCAAAGTTGAGCATCGATTCAGCGACCCATCGCGGAGCGATCTACTGGGTGAACTGATTGCCGCGATCGACCGAAGTTGCGGTCAGAGAAAGCGTTGCGACATTGTAGAAGCGAGTTGCGCCCGAAGGGAGTGCGAGGAACCTTGAAATACGCAGCCGTTACATGCAAATCCCATTACTCCTGCGCACCCCGTCCGGACGCAAATCACCGCAGCGAACTTGTCGCTACGAATAGTGTGTTCTATTCGAACACGCTTTGTGAACATCTTAGCAACCTGTTGATTCAGTCGAATACCGAATGACAACAATTAGCCGATGGGCGTTAGCCCTGGTTGGCATTTGGCTAACCGCCGCCAACGCGGTACGGCTCATTCAATCAACAGCCCGTTAGTCGATGGGGGGCTTCATGGTGGTTAGGCGTATCCCACCACCACTTTGCGTAGTCTAGCTCGTTGTCGGTTTGGGGAAACCTGCGTCTGACCGAATTACCCCATTTGCGCATCCCTGAGAGCAGTTTGCAACCTGAAAGTACGTCAATTGCGTCAGATACCGCTCTAGATTCACAAAGATTTCAAATGTTCTTTTGGCCGGTTGCTGGACACGGTCGTCGAAAGCATCAAATTGACGGCAAAGTGGCGTGATTCGAGCAGGGGCATCGCCGGGGGTTCACGACCGGAACGGCGATGCGCATACTGCCGACTTCCCGTCCGACCTGTTCTCTCAATCAAAGTGAATTTCGATGAGTCAAAGTGGTGTGATCACGTTCAAAGGCAATCCGATGACTCTCGCTGGCAGCGAATTGGCCGTCGGTCAGGCAGCTCCGGATTTCAGCCTGCACTACGCCCACGAAGGTTTGAAGGAATTGAAGTTGGCCGATCTGAAGGGAAAACCTTCGATGATCAGCATCGTGCCCAGCTTGGACACGCCAACTTGCGCGACTCAAACGAAGAAGTTCAACGAGCAGTTGGGCGAATTGGGCGACAAGATCAACGCCGTGACGGTCAGCCGCGATTTGCCATTTGCTCAAGCACGTTTCTGCGGTGCAGAAAACGTTCAAATGCGAACCGCCAGCGATTACCAAACCCACGCATTCGGTGAAGACTACGGAGTCGAAATCGAAGAGCTGAAGTTGCTGAGTCGTGCCGTCATCGTTTTGGATGCCGACGGAAAGGTTGTTTACAAGCAAATCGTGTCCGAAGTCACCGAAGAACCAAACTACGACGGAGCCCTGCAGGCTCTGAAAGATTTGGTTGGCTAGTTGAACCAACGCCCTGGCCGTTGGCGTATTGGGCGATGATGTTTGAGTCACACGGTGATCGTCTTGAGAATGACGTTCGCCGTTTTGGGCTTTGACGGACAATTTTGAATCTGACTTTTCGCAAGGATCCCATTCATTGTTGATCGACCGGCTTCGCAGCGCAGCGGTGTTGATTGCGATCGCATTGGGATGCTTGTTCGTTGACGCGAAATTCAGCACCGCCGGAACGGAAGGTTTGCTTCTTGTTCCGTTGTTGCTTTTTTTCGCACTGGGAACGACCTGGGATGTCACCTCGTTGTTGATGTCGTCTGGTCGAGATGTTTGGCGAGCCGGGTGCATGATCGCCGTTGGTGCGATCAGTCTTGGCCCCGCCATTCCGGCGCTGGTCAATGCGGCGTCGCAGCTCAGCGGTGGTGCGATAGGTGCCTACCCAAGGGATTGCCCCATCGGACAATTGGGTTGGGTGATCACCATGGCGATTGCTTCGGTGTTTGCGTTGCTCATTCGCGAAATGCGGTCTTACGTTGCGGTAGTTCCTGAGCAGTTGGATGCCTCGACCGCGAAGGTGGACTCCGTTGTGTTACCGGCTTCCAGCAGTATTGACCGAACCATGCGGGCGGCGTTTGTCTCCCTGTACGTCGGGTTGCCAATGAGTTTGCTTTTCGCAATTCGGGGTTTGGGAAGCGACATCAGCACGTCTTGGGGATTGGCTGCGTTGCTGACGATGATCGCGACGACCAAGTCTGCCGATGCGGGGGCGTACTTCGCCGGCAAAACGTTTGGTCGTCACAAGCTGATCCCGCGACTGAGTCCAGGAAAGACTTGGGAGGGAGCGGTTGGCGGTGTCGTGATGTCGACATTGGTGGCGATGGCTTGTTTGCGGTGGTTGTTTCCAGCGTTGGTTTCCGACGCGATTCCGTTGAGTTCGCTGCCGTCGACCAGTTGGGCGTTCATCTTTGGCCCGGCCCTTGCAATCACCGGAATGGTCGGTGATTTGGCGGAATCGATGTTCAAACGAGACTGTGGGGCAAAAGATTCCGGAAATTGGCTTCCCGGTTTGGGGGGAGTCTGGGATGTGACGGATTCGTTGATTGCTGCGATTTTGCCGGCTTTTCTTTGTTTAGCGGCCGCGGCATGACGGCCCGTTGGCCTACCGTGAATTCTGCTCAATCCAACGTCGCACGATGGTCGGACCACGTGTGGGACGGTTAGAATTAGTCACTCTTTATGAAACGCTCTGACGCATGTCGGTCCAATCTGCAATGAACGAAGCCACGCTGTCGACAGCGGGTCCCAATGAAGTCCTGACGTTGTTCGGTCCTCGCGATCAACACGTGCGCAAGCTGCGACGGCTGTTTGGCGTCGACATCACGCATCGAGCTGGGAAAATCCGCGTCGCCGGAGAAGAGACTGGCGTCGGTGCCGCGATGCGCACGCTGGAAAAACTGCGTTTGCTGTGCCGCAAGAAAGGCTCGCTCAGCATCGGCGATATCGAGACCGCGGCGGCGGAAGAAGGTGCCAAGATCGAAAACGGTCGGCCACCGACGCCGAGTGGCGAAGCGATCAACTTACAAAACGCGGGTCGCAAAATCGCACCGCGAACTCCCGGACAAGCTCGCTACGTCGAAGCTATCCGGCAAAACGATTTAACAATCGCAACGGGGCCGGCAGGTTGCGGCAAGACTTATTTGGCCGTGGCCACCGCGGTCGAGGCTTTGCGAAACGAATCCATCAAGAAGATCGTGCTGGTTCGGCCAGCCGTGGAAGCTGGCGAAAGCCTTGGTTTTTTGCCGGGTGATTTGCGAGCCAAGCTGAATCCTTACCTGCGCCCGCTGCTCGATGCACTCGGCGAAATGGTTGACTATGACCAAGCTCGTGCATTGATGGAACAAGATGTCATCGAAATCGTTCCCTTGGCGTACATGCGAGGTCGGACATTGAACGATGCGTTCATCATCTTGGACGAAGCTCAAAACACGACTGTTGCACAAATGAAGATGTTCCTGACCCGAATGGGTGAACGGAGCAAGATGGTGGTCAGTGGCGACGCAACGCAGCTCGATTTGCCGCGTGGCGTTCGCAGTGGACTTCATGACGCGTTGTACCGACTCAGCAGCATCAAGGGGATCGCACAGATTCGCCTCGGAGCCGCCGATATCGTGCGTCACCGTTTGGTTCAGCAGATCGTTGCAGCGTATGAAGCTGATTCGGAAAAGTCGGACTCAGACGGCTCCGCAACGGAACGATCAGACGAAGGTTTGACCGAAGCCAATGCAGGTGATTCAGAGGCGCTCACCAAATCGCAGGATCGAACCTCCAGCGATTCGGCAGCGTCCAGCTCGGAATCCGAGCCGATCACGAACTCTGATTCGGAGACTCAACCGAGCGAATGAGCGGTGCGAGCAAAAGCGGGACGACCAAAGGCAAACAACGTGCGGGCAAAGAACGCATCGAGTCGCTAGGGATCCCGAAGTCCAAATGGGCGACTTGGTGGGACCGCAAAGACAAAGCGGAGTGGTCGCTTCGCGTCGGAATGACGCTGATCGCCGCGTGTACGATTCTGGTCCTGTGTTTCACTTGGAAACCAGCGTTCAGTTACCGAAGCGGTGCGATCCCGGCGCGGGATTTAATTTCGCGAGTGGACTTTCAAGTCGCCGACGCGATTGCGACGGGTGATTTGAAAGAACGTCGCCGTCGTGAAGTGATGACGCTGTACCGGAATTCGCCACAGCGGTTGGAGCAGTTGCGTGCGGCACTGAAAAACCGATTGTTCCTGGTTCTTGGTGCGGCCAACTATGAGCAGCTTGGCAAAGAAGAACGATCCGCTCTGACCGAATTCTATGAGGGCAGCGAGACCGCGCCCGACGGCGAATCACCCGCCGAAAGATTCGCGTTGCTCAAGCGAGTCTTCAGCAAAGACAAGGACTTGGCGACTTTGGAAGCTGCGGTCGATTCCGCAATGCTGAAGCTCTACAAAAACGGCATCCTTCAAGCCCCGCAGCACCCGCCCGAAAAAGGTTCGCAGCGGATGATTCGTGTCTTCACCGGTGACCAAACCGATGAAGCCGTGCCAGTGGAATTGTCAAAAGTCATCATCGCCGAAGCCGGCAATCAATTGGTCAAAGAACTCCGCGACCAATTCCGTTCGCGTTTTCCCGGCGACGAAGGTTTGATCGCTGCGGACATGATCGGTGACTGGTTACGAACTCGGTTGCCGGAATTTGAGACGCTGAAATACGACGACGAAGCCAGCCAAAAGGTTCGCGATCAAGCGGCCGCTGCGGTCGAAGACGTGATGATGACTTTCTATGCGGGCCAAACGAAATTGGCTGACGCGGGCAAACCGCTGACCGGACGCGAATTGGGGCTGCTTCGAAGTGAGTGGTCCAAGTTGGTCGAATCGATGCGTTGGGGCGACCGAGTCGCTCGCGTCGCGGCCTACGCCGGAATGATTGCCGCGTTGTATTTGCTGTGCGGTTCCTATATCTGGTTCGTCGATGATCGTTCGTTGCTGTTGGATCGCAACAAGCTCGTCAAGCTGCTCGCGTTGATGGTGGTCACGATTGTTTTGGCTTATCACGCGTCACGAGATGCGTGGCGAGCCGAGCTGGTACCACTTGTTTTGGCATCGATCACCGCCGCGGTGGTCTACGGTCGCGAACTCGCGATTCTGTTGCTGGCGTCGGTCTGTTTGTCCGTCATTCTTTTGCTCGGAGCGGACATTCCGAACTTGGTCGTCGTGACGGCGGCCTGCACCACGTGCACCTTGTTGACGGGCCGCATTCGTTCGCGAACTCACTTGGTCACGGTTGGTTTGATCTCAGCAACGATCACCATGTTCACGGTCGTGGGCGTTGGAATCGTGACCGGACAAACGCTTTCGTCTGGTGCACCGGGCGGAAACTTGGAAGGAATGCTGAGCGGCGGATCTTTGAATCACGTCGTCAACGGCTTGGTTGCCGAAGCCGGCTGGGCGGGCGTTTGCATTTTGTTCTCGTCCTTGGCGATGACCGGCTTGCTGCCTCTGGTCGAGAAAGCGTTTGGTGTGCAGACCGACCTCAGTTTGTTGGAGCTCGGGGATGCATCGCATCCGTTGCTGCGCCGTTTGGCTCAGCGTGCACCGGGGACTTACAACCACTCGATCAACGTTGCGTCGATCGCCGAAGCCGCGGCGGATGCGATCGGAGCAAACGGTTTGCTGGTTCGCGTGGGAGCGTACTTCCACGACATCGGCAAGATGTTCAAACCGGAATACTTCATCGAGAATCAATCGGCGGGAATCAACCAGCACGATTCGTTGCAGCCCGCGATGAGCACATTGGTCATCATCGCGCACGTGAAAGACGGAGCCGATTTGGCTCGCAATCACCACTTGCCTGAACCGATCATCGATTTCATTCTTCAGCATCATGGCACAACGCTGGTTGAATACTTCTATCGCGAAGCCGCTAAACGCAGCGAAGAAGATCCCAATCGTGAAGCGGTTAGCGACAAAGATTTTCGTTATCCGGGGCCAAAGCCGCAAACGTTGGAAGCGGCCGTTTTGATGTTAGCGGACACGGTTGAGAGTGCGTCGAGAACGTTGGTCGATCCGACGCCTGCTCGAATTCAAGGGTTGGTCGACGCGATCGCTCAAAAGAAGGTCGCCGATGGTCAGTTTGATGACTGCGGGATCACCTTTGCTCAGTTGCATCGTGTCCGACAAAGTTTGGTGAAGTCGCTGACGGCGATTTATCACGCACGCGTGAAGTATCCTGGACAACAATCGGCGTGATGGAACAGCCTTCAACCAACTTGACCGCGGATGTTCTCATCGATGAGGAAGCGGAACCTGACTTATCGATCTGGTTTGGTTGCCTCGAAACCGCACGCACCGAACTTGCCCAAGCGGCGATTGCTGCTGCGGCAGTCGAAGGATGTGATCGCGGTTCAGTCGGAGTTCGGATTTGCGACGATGCGACGATCCATCCCATCAATCGCGAATTTTTGCAGCATGATTACCCGACCGACGTGATCAGTTTCCCGTACGAGTTGGAACCTCCGATGGTCGAAGGCGAGCTCGTCGCCAGCTTTGAAACAGCGATTGAAAACGCCAGCGAACCGAGCAATCCGTTGTCGCCACGCGAAGAGTTGTTGCTCTACGTTGTTCATGGAACGTTGCACATTGTCGGTCATGATGATCAGTCACCCGAACCTCGCGCCGCGATGCGACGAGCAGAAATTGCCGCGATGAAACTGATTGGGATCGAATTGCCGCTGAGCAACGACGAGGACTCGGCACCAGAACAAGATGACTCGTTCGATGATGACGCGAGTGATTCCTCCGGTGGGATCATGAGTGGAGGCGTGTCATGAGCGAACTAGCGGATTGGAACGCGATGCCGCTCGCTGCGGTGGGTTTTGTTCTTGGCAGCATCGGCGGTCTAGGAAGTGAGTTGTTGGACCGGTTTGCGGGGCGTTCGCTGGAGATTTATTGCCGTGTCAAAAAGAATCGAGACCGTTTCGGTTCTGTTCTGGATCACCAGGACACGGTGATTCGAGCGGGGGCGTATTTGCACGTCATCGGTTCGGTGATGTTCGTGTTGTTCGGGACGATCGTTGTCGTCAACCGAGTCGATGTGGATCTCAACACGCTTCTCGCTTGGGGGATCGCGGCGGCTGGATTGACCATGTTGACTCACACGTGGTTGCCCAATGCGGTGACTCGGTTTGCATCGGCGCCGCTGCTTTATCACACATGGCCGTTCTGGCGGACGATGTCGTTTGTGATGCGTCCGCTCCACGCGCCAGGGGAACTGCTGGAAATCATTTCACGCCGTTTGGCCGGTGTCGAAGAGACCGAGGACGAAGACGAAGAACAACTCGAAGATGAAATCCGAACCATTGTGGCGGCGGGAACCCGAGAAGGTTTCTTCGCACCCGGCGTTCGCGAAATGATCCAAGGCGTGATGGAGCTTCACGAAGACACGGTCGGTCACATCATGACTCCTCGAGTCGACGTAAACGCAATTGCGGTCACGGCGACTTGGGAAGAAGCCATCGAATCAATCATCGAAACCGGGCGGACTCGTTACCCTGTTTACGAAGACACCATCGACAACGTGGTCGGTGTGTTGTTCGTGAAAGACTTGCTGCCGTATTTGGCTGGTGAAGGTTTACCCAACAAGCCGTTGCTGGATCTCTGCCGTCGGCCTTGGTCGGTTCCAAAGGACCGCAGCGTGGATTTGTTGTTGCGAGAGTTCCTTCACAGTCGCTCTCACATGGCGATTGTGCTCGATGAATTTCAACAAACCGCAGGTGTGGTCACGATCGAAGACGCTTTGGAAGAAATTGTCGGCGAGATTGTCGACGAATCGGACGAAGAAGAAGAATTCGAAATTCGCGTGATCGATGACGACACCATCGATGTCGACGGACGTGTCATGATCGATGATGTCAACGATCTGGTTCACTGGGATTTGCCGGAGAGCGATGATTACGAAACCGTCGCCGGTTGGGTGCTGCATCACACCGGAATGATTCCTACCGCCGGACATTTGCTCAATGTCGGTCATTGGGAAGTCGAAGTGTTGCACGCGACCAATCGAAAGATCGAAAACATGCGGATTCGTCGAACCAACGGTGAAAGCCAACGTGTCGGCTAGGTCGCAATCAGGCGGTCGAGTTAGCACCCCGTCATTTGAAATTCATTCCTGACTTTAGCCCTCTCGTTTTCTATGTGCGGTTTCACCGGCGGACTCTGGCAACGCGACGACCAAGCGATCAACGCCGATTTGTTGTCCAGGATGACCAATGAAATCGCTCATCGTGGCCCGGATGATTCGCAGATCTGGATGGACCCTGAACATCGCGACGCGACCGGGCGACCGATGGGCGTCGGCTTAGGATTCCGCCGGCTCTCGATCATCGACGTGGAAGGAGCTCGCCAGCCTCTTTCGAACGAAGATGGCCGGGTCCGAATGGTCTTCAATGGCGAGATCTACAACTACGAAGTGCTCCGCAAACGCTTGCAGGGTGCCGGTCACCAATTCGCGACCCAAGGCGACGGTGAATCGATCGTTCACTTGTATGAAGACATCGGAACGGATTGTTTTTCATCGCTCAACGGAATGTTTGCAATTGCGATTTGGGATGCCAGACGCAATCGAATTGTGCTGGCACGCGACCGGATCGGTCAGAAGCCTCTGTATTACTCGTACAAGAACGGGCGTTTGGTTTTCGCCAGTGAATTGAAGGCGTTGAGGTTGGTGCCTGGTGTCTGCGAAGAGGTGGACCCCAACGCGATCGACGAGTTCCTGACGTATCAATACATCCCGCATCCGGGCACGATTTTTAAAGGCGTGCACAAGCTGCCGCCGGGACACTTTGCGGTGTTGGATGAGCGTGGGTTGCGTGTGGAACGATACTGGAACTTTGATCCTTCGATCGAACGTCCGCTCGGTCGAGAAGAGGCGATCGAGAAAGTTCGTGATCTGCTAGCCGATTCTGTTCGCCTGCGGATGCGAAGCGATGTTCCACTGGGATCTTTCTTGTCCGGTGGCATCGATTCGTCGTTGATCACGGCTTTGGCGGGCGATCATACCGACACGCCATTGCGAACGTTCAGCATCGGTTTTCCCGTCGCTGATTTTGATGAGACTCGCTACGCCGCGCAAGTTGCCGAGCACTTGCAGACCGACCACACACGGTTTGAGGTTCAACCCAGCGGGATCGATATTCTTGAAAAGCTGGTGTGGCACTATGACGAACCCTACGGTGACTCATCGGCCGTTCCGACTTGGTACCTGTCCAAGCTCACCCGCGAAAGTGTGAAGGTGGCTTTGTCAGGCGATGGTGGCGACGAGCTGTTCGCCGGCTATGAACGCTACCGTGCGTTGTGGATGAGTCAAAAGATCGCTCGGTTGTTCCCGCTAAACAAGTTCCCGGGCATTGGATTGATCCAGCGATTGCCAGATTCCAATCGTCGGCGTTCCGTCGTTCGTCGTGCCAAGCGATTCTTGGAAGCTATCGACCAACCCGTTGTTCGACGTTACATGAATTGGCTTCAGATCTTTCCGGAATCAATGCGGGCGTCGATGTACAACGACGAATTTGTTCAGGCGTTGCCGGGGCATGATCCGGTCGACTTCTTGGAATCCGTCTGGGCTCGCAGTGAAGGACGCGATGTCGTCACGCGGGCATCCACTTCGGACATCCAGTCATATCTGCCGTGTGATCTGTGCACCAAAGTCGATATCGCGTCGATGGCTCACGGTTTAGAAGTACGGCAACCAATGTTGGATTATCGATTCGTTGAGTTGGCGGCATCGATGCCCGTCGAGCACAAGTTCCGAGGGCGACGAGGCAAATTGATCTTGCAAGATGCGTTTGGCGATCGAATACCCTCGTCGATCTTCACTCGACCCAAAATGGGTTTCGGCATCCCCATCGGACAATGGTTTCGCGAAGATTTTAAACCATTGGTCCATGACACGATGTTGGCATCGGACGCTCGGATCAATGCGTACTTTCGTCCCGAAGCGATCGCCGATTTGGTCCGCAGCCACGAAACCGGCGAGCAAAATCACGGCTACCGGTTGTGGAATCTGCTGGTGCTCGAAACCTGGTTGCGTCAGCTCTAAAGAAGATACAAACCAACGAGAGCTGGCTTGGTAAACTGCGGACTCTGTTGACCGAATCCCGGTTGGCATCGTGCTCTCGCGACCATGGTTGTTTCTTCAGATGCGTCGATCTTTCTGCTGGTTGGTGCCAGTTCTACTTTTGGGATGCTGCTCCGCTGTCGGTGCAGAAGACTTCTTTCTGACAATTGGCGGTGGCTACTCTCCCTCCGGCAATCAGGCATCGCTTGAGAACAACGTGATGTTCGCTCAGCGCGCGCTTGGCGAACAAGGTGTTTTGGGTGAGCACAACGATGTCTTCTTTTCTGATGGTGATGCGGTCGGCAAAGACCTCCAAGTAATGGATCCAAATTCGGTTCCCAAAGCCAACCGGTTGATGGCGGAGTTCTTTGGTAGCAGCAACGACTTGGGGCTGTCATATCGGAACCACAACATTCCAAATGTGAAAGGCAGCACCGAGCCCGACAACATCCGAAAATGGTTTGGCGGTGTGGGACAGACGATGAAGTCGAGCGACCGACTTTACGTTTATGTTACAGCTCACGGAAGCCGAAGCAGCGATCGTCAATCGCCTTATGACACGACCATTGCGACTTGGAACAACAGTGCGATTCGCATGACTGAGTTCGTCGAGATGTTGGATGGCTTGCCCAAAGGTGTTGACGTCGTCGCGATCATGGTTCAGTGCCATGCCGGCGGGTTTGCAAGATTCATTTTCAACGAAGGGGATCCTGAGAAAGGATTGTCAGACCAAAATCGAATTGGCTTTTTCGCAACAGTCCACGATCGTCCCGCATCAGGGTGCACGCCCGAAGTTGACGAGGCCAGCTACGTTGAATACAGCACGTACTTTTGGGCTGCGCTGTCGGGCCGAAATCGTTCTGGACGCTTGATCGAACGTCCGGACTACAACGGCGATGGTGTTGTTTCATTTGATGAAGCACATGCGTACACGGTGATCACCGCCGACACGATCGATTTGCCCGTGATGAGTTCGGGTGAGTTTTTGAGTATTCATAGCTTCTTTGATGAAGACGATCCCAAGTTGTTGAGAAACGACGAGTCGTACGCATTGATCTTGAGCCTGGCGACGCCTTCCCAACGAGCAATCTTGGAAGGTTTGTCCGAGCAACTGGAGTTAACCGGAGATCAAAGGATCACCGAGGCCTGGAAAACAACGCAATCGGATCAAAACCGAGGTTCGAGTCGTCGCCGGCGACGCTCGTCACCCGAAGAAGGTTTGCGTCGGCGGATCACGCGAGATTTGGAACGGAAATGGCCAGAGCTAGCGAACGTGCTGAACCCGGTATCCATCGATCTGTTGACCAGTCGCCAGGACGAATTTGTGGAAGCGATTGAAGACCACCCAGACTATCCAAGGTATCGCGAATTGCTTGCTGAAACGGATACTGACCAAGCCAAAACGAAGGTCAAGTATGAGCGTTTCGTTCGTATCGCCGACAACGTTGCTTTGGCAGAAAATCTACGTCGTCTCGGCGATGAAAAACTTATCTCTCAATTCAATGCGATCGTTGATGCCGAAAGTGATTCACTCAAGCAACGCGCCGGCGACTGATCTCGGTCAAACGAGTTCCGTTCCGGCGGTTTTTCGCACGCGTTTGGAAAGTCGGCGTCGTCGGATGACGGTTCCCACTAGCACGCTTCCGATGATCGCCAACGAGCTCGGTTCGGGAACCGCCGTCACGGTGGCAAAGTTGTCCAACGCGAAGTAGCCGGGCGTGTTCATTCCGTATGGGCCGACATCACTGGATGAAAGATTGAAATGCAAACTTCTAGCATCTGACATCGAACTGAGATCGATGGTTATCCAGTCGTCCAGAATGTAGTCCTGAAGAGAATCTGTGAGGCGGAAGTCTGCCAGGAAGACATCGATCGTCGTGTCGAGTATTTGGTTGTTGGCATCTATGCCAAATATCGAGAGTTTGAAGAAGTCCGGGTCCGACCCTGTGACTCCCCCAAATTGCTTTGCGAACGAGTCGCCATCACGCATCGATAGACCAGCGTAGGTGGCGTTGGTTATGTCTGCGCTGCTCGCTGTTTCCCCATCCGGCAAATAGATACTCGGTAAGGCCGTCAACGTGTTAACGTTTGTCGGCGTTGAGTTGGCGTAGCCAAACGCGACCGCGTAATTGTCTGATCCACCCGATCCAGAACCCGCAAAGGCACTGAATTGATTGGTATATCCCGGCGTCAAGTTATCGGTGTGATTGGAAACCGCGAAACCGCTCCAGCTTCCGTATAAGTCGTTGTAGCTGTTGGAAAAGCCGATTCCATCGGCGGAGAAAACACCGATGTGATCATTTCCACCGTATGTACCAGGAACGACGTCGGCGTTCGGGACGGGGCCGTTGTAGACACCCGAACCTCCCACATCCTGGCTTTCAAAATCAACCACCACATCGGCTTTCGCGGATGGCGCCGCGATTTGCCAAAGTGATAGGAGTGCAAAAATGATCAGGCAGTGACTGCGTTTTGACTGTGGGGTGCTAAATAGGTTTCGCAGGTGGAGATGGAGACTCGAGGGAAGCTTGAGCATGATTGACATTCGAAACGGGCTCCGCTTTGAACCAGATTCCGGCAGCGCATATCTTCCTCGTAGACTCAACTTCCGCGGCGAAATTGGCCGTGCGGACGTGAGACGATTAGCGTGGGAGAACGCGAGTGTCGAGAACAGGATTCAGAAGCTGGTGACGGAAATCCAGCGTGTCGACCATTGCAAGCTCAATAAAAAGCCTTGCGTTCTTGTCGATTCACGTTGCAACGTTCGCCTCAATCCAAGAAGGCACCAAAACGTCTTGTACGAGGTAGGTCTTCTGACTCACCACCACTTTGTTTGCTCATGGCCTTCTCACTCACGTTCACGTTGAAACGCGAAAACACGAGCAATGGCTGAATAGAAAAGCAAACAATGAGACTTCACTTGGAAGATCTCTGGCGGCACACAGCGGCCGGACCGTCCCGGAATTTCACCGGAGTTCCCTGTTCACTGACTCGGCAGAAACCAAATCAGTCACCTCGGACGTCGGCGATTCTATCTACGAGCCTTTGGCTGTCAACGCATTTTTAAACGCTTTGGATTCACCCGCCAAACGAGTGGTTTGATGACTGCATGAAGACATTCACAAGACATGGACCGCGATCAAGCTGGTTATCACAAACTGAGTCCGCTGCACAAGGAACGCTGATGCCCTGGGAAAAGTCATTTGAAAAGTCCGACGTCGTCGAGCAGTCGATGCATCTGTTTTGGGAGAAGGGCTATGCCGCCACTTCCATCTCCGACATCACTCGTGCAACCGGTATTCAACGTGGCAGTTTGTACAACGCGTTCGATGGCAAGGATGAATTGTTTGTGGAGTCGTTGTTGCGATACGACCAAGCCACACGGCAAACGATTCTCAATCGGTTACGAGAGGTCGACGATCCAAAGCAAGCGATTCTGTTGTTCTTTGACGGTGTGGTGACGGATTCGCTTGAAGACCCATGCAAGCGGGGGTGCTTCCTGGTGAACACGGCTTTGGACTATTCCCGGCACGAAGCAAAGGTCCAGCAAATGGTGGCGGTCGCTTTCGAGGAAATCGTGGGCTTCTTCGAAGCATCCATCCGTCGGGGACAAGATTTGAAGACCATTCCGGCAACCAACGAACCTGCATCGACCGCGAAAGCGTTGGTCGCGATGCTGGTCGGTACGCGTGTTCTCGGTCGCGGTGTGTTTGACGGATTGGCTTTGCGGCAGGTTGCGAACCAGGCCGAACGAATGCTTGCTTAAGTGATCGCAATTCGCCGTAGCGACGTGAACGTTCGACTTTGTCTCGGCGGTTCGTCCACGGCGATAATCATTTTGAAGAGCAGCGAGCACACAACGCTTGCACACTGTCTCTCTATTTGATTCCCTGTCGGTGCTTTCATGCCAATGCGATCCTTTCTTCTTCTTGCCCCACTGATTGCAATTGTTTTCGCGAACATTTCGCGAGCTCAAGAGACGCAAAACGAGGCTGCAAACGCGAAGCAATCGTCCGCCGCCATTCAAACAGAAAAGGACTCAAAGGTGACAGCTCCCAAAGTGATCGTGTTTGATGTGAATGAAACGTTGCTCGATCTGGCGGGACTGAAGAAGTCGGTTGGAGAGGCTTTGAATGGTCGAGAAGACCTTCTGCCGCTGTGGTTCTCCAATATGCTGCACTACTCGTTGGTGGAAACAATGTCGGGTGAATATCACGACTTTAGTGAAATCGGAACGGCCGCGTTGATGATGGTTGCCGAACGAGAAGGGATCGAGCTGGATCGAGAATCCGCGAATGCTGCGATCGGTCATTCCTTGCGGTCCTTGCCTGCTCACGCGGACGTTCGAGAAGGATTGGAACGGCTGTCAAAACAGGGGTTTCGATTGGTGAGTTTGACGAACTCTTCGAAGGTTGGTGTTGAGACGCAATTGAAGAACGCCGGCCTCACAGAGCTGTTCGAAAAACGCTATAGCATCGACCAAATCGAAAAGTACAAGCCTCATCCAGACACCTATCAAATGGTTTTGGATGACTTGGGTGTTCAGCCCGGCGAGGTTTTGATGGTCGCCGCGCATGCGTGGGATTTGGCTGGGGCGAAGAACGTCGGTTTGCAAACCGCATTCGTGAAACGGCCAGGTGCGGTTTTGTATTCCAACGTCCAAGAGCCCGACGTGATTGTCAACGACTTGAACGAATTGGCAGACGTTTTGTCAGAGGCAAAGCAATGACGATTGCTTGAACCAAGAAGTGCAAACTTGCACCGCTGTCAACTATGACTGGTCGGATGCACGTGCAGGTCCATCGATTTGCAGCGACGGCCAAGTTTTCCACAATGCGATCGCCGATGCGACGCACACGCTCAGGCTAACCGCTAGGCACAACCACGACTGGTAAAGCAAGTAGCCCGTGCTGAACAACGCGGAATAGACCAGGAATGTTGATGCCATCATAGCTTTCAAGCCAGCGGTGATTGAATCGCCGGTTGCAACGTGGATTCCGCTGTCGGCCAACTCATCTCGGATCGATTTCCATCCAGCACCGCCGGGTCGAATCTTCGTGACAAATCGTTTGAGAGTTTCGCGGTCGGTCGGCGGAGAAAGGAATGTGACCAGCATCCAAGACACCGTCGTAATCACGACGCCTGTCAAAAGCTGTTGCCATGAATTCAGTTCGGGTAGCCCCGTGTGCGGGTATCCAAACTTGAAGAACATCGCGATTGCCAATGAGACCGCCATTCCAGTGATTTCGGTGAATGCATTGATCCGCCACCAAAACCATCGCAAGATGTAAATCAGCCCAGTGCCAGCACCAATTTGAAGGATGATCCCAAAGCTTTCCATTGCACTTTCCAGGGTCAATGCAACCGCGCCCGCGACAATCATCAAACCGACCGTGGCCCAGCGTCCTATGGCTACCAAGCGTTGTTCGGTCGCGTCCGGATTTACAAAACGTCGGTAGAAATCGTGTGCGATGTACGACGCGCCCCAGTTTAAATGCGTCGAAATCGTTGACATGAATGCCGCAATCAAACTGGCGATCACGATCCCCAGCAATCCACTTGGCAGAAAAGTCAGCATTGCTGGGTAGGCGAGATCGTCTTGGACGATTTGTGGATCGATGTCGGGAAAAGCAACCTGAATGCTTTCTAGGTTTGGGAATACAACGATCGAAGCGAGAGCCACGATGATCCACGGCCACGGTCGCAATGCGTAGTGAGCCGCTTGAAAGAGCAGCGTTGCCAATGTGGCGTCTTTTTCGCTGCGTGCACCCAACATTCGCTGAGCCACATAGCCGCCGCCGCCCGGTTCCGATCCGGGGTACCAACCGCTCCACCATTGCACGGCAAACGGAATGATCATGAGCGGTATCAATGCGTCCATGTCGCTGAAGTCGGGCAGCAACGCTGTTTTGGATCGGACCTCTTCATGTTGAAGCAGGTTGGAGAAACCGCCGACCTCAGGCAAATTGCAAACCACGTAGGCCGCCGCGATCGCGCCGAACATCGCGACGATGAACTGAAAGCAATCCGTCAAAATCACGCCGCGTAAACCACCCAGCAACGTGTAGATGACGGTGATGGTGCCGGTGACCAGCACGACCTGGATCGGAGTCGCTCCGACCAGGACACCACCTAGTTTGATGCCAGCCAAAATGACGTTGGCCATGACCAAGGAATTGAAGATGACTCCAAGATAGATTGCACGAAATCCACGAAGAAATCCGGCTGTCTTGCCACTGTACCGAAGTTCGTAAAATTCAAGATCCGTTGAAACACCGCTGCGTTTCCAAAGCCTTGCGTAGACAAAGACGGTCAGCAAACCCGTTAACAAAAAGGCCCACCACACCCAGTTGCCGCTGACGCCATCGCGTCGAACAATCCCGGTGACCAAGTTGGGTGTATCGGCGGCAAAGGTCGTCGCGACCATGGAGATGCCAAGCATCCACCAACTCATCTGACCGCCGGCTAGAAAGTATTCGGCGAAGCTTTTGCCCGCTCGCCGACTCGCGAAGAGCCCGATCGAGGTTGTGATGACAAAAAACGCGATGATGATCGCGTAGTCGACGTATGAAAGTGCCATGTCCCTGCACAGGTTGGTGATTTGAGTGCGAGCAGCGATAGAAGATGCCGCTCGAGAGTCAATTCAATGATCTCAGAAGACTTGCACTTCGACGATTTTTGAGAACGAATCGAAAACGTAACCCTTGTTGCCATGCGTTCGGATACGAACATAGCGAACTTGGCGTGCAGTAAAACGATGCTCGACCGGAGAAGTGGGATCTGCGGGCTTCTCCATTCGAGACGCTACCTCCTCAAAGTCGACTCCATTGACGGATGTTTCAATGCTGTACTTTTCAAACGAGCCCGCAATGCTGTAGGCGAATACCTTGACTTGCTCGACCGACTGAACGTCTTCCAAATCGATCGTCAGAAGGATTGGTTCCGGATCGGCAGGATAACCCAGATAAAAGCCGAGGTTGTTTGTGCCGCCATCGGTGATTCTTTCGACTGAAAATGGAGAGCCTGAGGTTGTGCTCGAGGTGACCGGTTTGTGCAACGCGAGGTTAGCCTGGCTGTCCACCATCGTCAGATTTTGTCTGCTGCCGTGGCCAATCGACGAATCGCCGATGAATGCGGTCGCGCGAACGGTCGCATTGTCGGTTAGCGTGAATGGTCGTTGGTAGACAGTCGAATCTTTCGTTGGTTCCGAACCATCAGTTGTGTAGCGGATCTCGACGCCCGATTGGGAGGAGGCACCGCTGACGTTCGGCAATTGAAGTGTCACCTGCGTCGATCGATCGAAGATGCCATCGTCAGGGACGAGCATTCGGGTCGTTTCGATCGAAACCGGATAGAACGCGGCAATGCGAGCAAGTTCGGTTTGCGACGTGCGTTGTTGAAAGTTCTGGTAATCGCGTTTCGTGTCGGGGTTCCATGCGACTTCGGCAAATGGGATCAAGCGTGGAAAGGTCTGCTGAACGAAGTTCTCTTCGCGACCTTCCCACCATGGCATGCAGAAGCCGATGAGTTTGTCGGTGGAATCAACCTCGATTGGATTCGCGTACGTTTGGATTTGTGGATTCACATGTTTGAACTTCGTTAGCGACATCGTTTCATAGATGTGCTGAGGAGAAGTCATCGTGAAATTGGTGCGAGGATAATGATCGACCAAGTACAACGGATCCCAGGAAGCGTTGATCACACGATGTCCATTCTTGACCATCTGGTCGGCGGGATAGTTGATTGTTCGCCAATTCAGATGAATCACTTCCGGATGGACTCGGTTGTCGCCTGAGCCTGGGGCGGGGCCTTCCCAAACCAAAGTTTCCTTGCCTCGAGTCTTCAAGTAAGCGTGCAATTCATTGATCAGATCACGCTGCAGATTCTCAGGAACGCCAAACGCCTCGTCGCCACCGATATGGATGTAGGGTGAGGAAGAGAAAACCGCAATCATCTCGTCCAACAAAGTTTTGATGCCTTCGATGGCTTTGGGTGATTTTGTCAGGTCCGTTCCCGTTTTGCCAAAGACCTCGGGATAGTTGCGTCGTAGCAATTCCGAGTGGCCGGGGACTTCTAACTCGGGAATGATCGTCACGCCTCGTTGGACCGCGTATCGTTCGAGTTCTTTGAATTCGGGCAGTGTGATTTTTCCGTCCCACAGTTTGGGAAAGGCGGTGGACGGAAAGGCGATGCGTTGGTCATCAGTGAGGTGCAGTTGCACTGAATCGATTTTGTAGAACCAGAGCAGGTCGATCGCTTCCTTCAACAACGCGAGACTGTGAGGGTTGCGTCCCATGTCGATCATAAAATTGCGATATGACAACTTGGGTGCGTCTTCGATACGCATCGGAGGAATCGAATCCGATCGGCTTCCGCCAATCAGTTGCAGAAGTGTCGCGGTGGAGTGAGCGAAGCCCTTGATTGACGAGGCTTCTATCTGGATTTGCTTTTGAGTGATCGAAAGCGTGTAGGCTTCCGGAGACAGGTTTGGTGTGTGCGATATCAGAAGCACCGGATTGTTCGCGTCGGAAGTTTGCAACTGATGCTTCCCGGCGGTCATGCGTTCGAGATGCTCGCCGAAAATCTCCAGATGATCGCTCCAGCCCGAAATGGGCGGCGACTCGACGGTGATCATGCTTGGCAGAATTAGGTTCGCGCCGTCGCCTGGTTCGACCTTGGCCGGCAATGGAACAATGGAAACCTCGGCCGCGGCAATGAAAGTGGTCGAGGCAAGGAGCAGGTACGCGAGAAGGCAACGAACGAGCATGGGCAATCGATTTAACTTTGGATGTGGGATCAGGGATGCAAATACAAACTTGGGGTCGTATCGATAGATCGTGTCGAGTGATTTTGAGGCAAGTTGCAGAATGCTTTGCGAAAGAACAAAGCGAGCTCGCCTGAAGCTAATGAATGTCCGCCTCAATCGCCATCGGTCAGTGCCATCAGGCGAAGCAATTTCGCCAATCGGAGATGACTTCTCATGCGAGCAACGAAACGATTGAGCTGGACGCTTTGCGGTGAATCATTGGCGGAGCTTTCCGTTCGGTCGCTGCTGGCAGGGCGACCTGCCCCAACCTCTAGATGGAGCTCTTTCGTTGCACTCATCTCGCCCAACATGGAGCCGAGCGAGAGCGTCGTGTCGCGGCCGATTGCTGCTATCGGCCAGGTCGGATTCGCTGGACGCTATCGTCGCTTTGGTGGAACCGTTTCGCGTTTGAACTCGAGCTGAATTTCATCGTCCGATCCGGAAACCTCGAATTCAGATGTAAAACTTTCTTCGGATGGTGGGGCATCTTTCAGAGCTTGGTTAATAGCAGTCCCAACAGCCGCTTTGTTGCCTCCTTTCAAGAAGGTCAATTGAGCCTTGGGAGTTCGGTCGGCGGTGACGCTGACACGCAAATCAAAGCTGCCTTCCCGCAATTGCGATTCAGGCGGGATGGTGAACTGGCCATCGATAATGGGCGCCATTGCCGTCGGTGAGTCGACGTTTGCTTTGGGTACCAAGCTGATTTTGCCTTTCTCGATTGGAGATCCATCGATCGTTGCGGTACCCGAGAGGGAAATGCCTGACGGACCGCAGGCGACGAAGGTGCTTAAAGCACTGAGAAACAAGACTGCACGAAGGCAATCGGGGACAGAAGTCGTACGTAACATAGATTTGGCGTGATGACCGAAAGGCGTTATTAGGGAAGGGAACAGAAAGGCGTTTCAATGGAAATACCGAGACGTTGGCGGGTCGCAGAGGCTATTCCTGGTACGTATTGACCTCATGACCAGCCTTGGTCAAAAAGGCCGTCAGAACATCTTGTGCGATCGAGTACGTGACGAACTTGGTCGATCCATCGGCCATCACGAAGTGTGAACCACCCGGGTGATAGCTGAAGAAGAAGTGTTCATCGTTGTCGGGTAGGTTGCCCAGTCCGCCAGTCAAATCTGCGTCGTCCAGGATGCCGCCAACGCCATCCGAATTGACGGGGAAACCGTAATAGGGAATGAATCCACCACCCGCTTCGTCGGGTGAGTCGTAGCAAAGAACAGAGTGCCCCATTCCAAAAGGTGCTCCGGTGTAGGTCGTCAACCAACCCCCGGTCTGAACCGATCCTGCTTTCGCGGGAAAGAGTCCGCGTTCACCGATCAGCAACGTGTTGCTGGTTCCGTCGATTACCGATGCGAAGCGAACTGGTCCGAATGCGGATCCCTGGCTGTGGAACATTCCGTCGGCTGAAAACTTGAACGCGGCCGGGAACCCGCGAAAACCGGAAGCGTCGGTACCGTGATATTGATTCGAGGAACGACCGTAGTGGCCCGCATTTCCGAAGTAGTTGGTGCCGGCGCTGGTGGCAATCACGGTACTGCCAAAACCGACGTTGACCGGCGTTTGTGATAGCGGGTCACTGGGGCAGTTCAGCATCGGCACTTCAGTGAGGATCGCGTCAGCATCGAAGCTTGGGCCGTAGAGCATCAAGTCATCGGTGTCCAATGCGGACTGTTCCACATAAGGCAGAATGCCGCGAATCCAAGTCCGGCCAACGCCAACGAAATCGCGGTTGTCGGCCGACGCGGGAAACTGTTTGTAGCTGCTTTCGTAGTTGTGGCAAGCGAGCGCTAGCTGCCGCATGTTGTTACTGCACTGCATTCGACGAGCGGCTTCTCTGGCCGATTGAACCGCGGGCAGTAGAAGGCCGACGAGGACGCCGATGATGGCGATAACCACAAGCAGTTCGACGAGTGTAAAAGCGGCACGAGATTGTGTTTTGGCGTTTCGAGCGATGCTCACTAGATTTCCCTTTCAGTAGGCATGGATGAAGAACAAGTTGAACGGGCGACCACAACGAAACGGCGAGAATTCGTTCGTCTCGTTGCATGGACGGCAGCAGCGTTATCGCTGACGATCGCTACGGATCGATCCAAGTCGCTTATTGGTCTGGAGATGAGATCCGGTCTTGGGACGCACCGTTAAGCAACGTGTGGACCATTCCGATCGACCGGACTGGTTTGTTCGTAATCCATAGACAACATGGAATACCTGCGGGGATTTGTCTCACGTAACGTCTCGTTACAGCGGGCTGGTTTCACTGCGGGATGCCAACCACAAAGTCTATATTTGGAGAATTGAAGAACGAGGGTGAATTGCTTTCAGTTGAAGTGCAAAGTCTGTTGATTTCCGGCGGAAAGCAGTGATCAGAAAGTCCGCAGTGATGCTCAAAAAGAACGCGTCTTTGCCTAACGCAACGAAGGGGCGGGGGGCTACGTTTCCGTTCCGCCGAATGAGCACGATTCTCAGTTAGCGAGAGCGATCGAATGGTCCAGTTCGATCAGGCGGAGTACGTCGAACGCGTGTGCGCTTCGTACACTTGGCAGAATGATTGAGACGGTGCTATCAGGCGACACGGAGCGAGAGATCCGATATCGTATGTCAACCAGAACGCGAAGCCGCGACTGAACGAATCAGCCATCCAGCGATTCACGTCCGGTAAAATCGAAGAATTAGCCACACGACAAGACGGCATGTTGTCGTCCATTCGTTTTTGTGCGTCCTACCTCAAGGAACACGTGAAGATTGTTCGCATCTAAGCAGTTCGGCAGGAGTCTTACAGCAGTTGTTTTTTTGAGTAGCGTCGTTGCTCCCACGTACAACCGGGGCTAACGCCCAAACGGCTCACTTCGTTGTACCTGATCATTCCTGCCGACCTGCTTCACTTCGCCGCATGGTTTATGTACTGGGGCTTTGTTGCCAACACGGCACCATTTTGGCCGCCACTTCTCGTCTCCACCGTCTTCGCGCTCCGTGCGCAAAAGTATGACGCCGCTGGACTGACTACTCGCCTGCGTTGGTTAACCATTTCGTGGTTTTTTGCCATTTTGGTTTCGGTTGTCTGGTGGCAACCTCGCGTGATGGAATGGTGATTTGCCGGACGAATGACATCGTGGTTGCGTCGAGATTCGTCAGGAAAATTGGATCCACCATTGAGAGTCACGAAAATTGTTTCGTTGTTCTTTGGCCTGGTCTGGAAGAACGTTATGGGGCTGGTTTGAAAATTTCTGCTTTTTTATTTGAGGGGAAAACAGCGGGAATTCGCAGGAGGGAATGAGGCGGGACTGCACCGCCAACTTTCTTCTCTTTTGTGACGGAACCAAACCAATGCTTTTCCCGAAAAAATTCCTCAAAACACTCATCCCGGTTGTGCTCCCAGTGGCTTTTGCGGCGGCGGCATTGCAACCGACCCTGGCTATTTCAGCCCCCATTTCGGCGAAAGCGAATGCATCGACGATTGGATCTGAACAAGCGGTGCCGTCCCCGTCGTTGCACGAACGGCTTTGTGATGTGAATCCAAACTGGGTTTCGATCTTGGGTTCGGAGACGTTTGATCTTGATGGCGAATCCGAGGTTGGCGAAGTCCAGTTGCTTCAAAAACACTTCGAGTTGATGATCGAGCGACTTGAAAATGCGAAGGTCGATGACTTGAACGCGTCGCAAACAAAGCAACGTCGGGCGAATATCCAGCGGCTACGCGAATACGCGGTGGATGGTGTGTTCCCGCAAAACATTTTCGTGGCCGGACGCCGCCCGGTGTTCATCGACCCATGGGGAACTCACTGTGCGGTGGGGCATTTGATCGCGACGTCAGGCTACCCCGGATTGGCTCGTCGTATCAACGAGGAGCATCGATTGGATGAGCTTGGTGCGATCACAACTGATGGACTGCGGGAGTGGCAATTGGCGTCGGGGCTTCGCATCGAAGAACTCGCGTTGATTCAACCGCACTATCAGTTTCGAATGAACAGTCAAACCATCAAGTATCCGTCCGAGATTGAAGCATTGATTTTGGGTGATTCGTCCACCGTTTTGGAGGCGTTGGAAAAGGGTGAACTGAAGGTTGACAGCCGCTGTGGAGGCAAGACGCTTTTGCACATCGCCGCCGCGGCGGGTGACTTGAAGCTGGTGAAGCGTTTGGTGGAGATGGGAGCTGATCTGAATGCGGTCTCGACTTTGGGTTGCGACGAAGATGAGACTGGCAAAGGTGGAAAGCATTCACGGTTCGAAGTGCGGTTGGATGGATCCACACAAGTGACAAAAGGAGATCGCTATGCCGGGAAAGGTCGCGTCTACCAAACCGTCCGTGGTGCATTTGTTGCGGACGTGTTGCAGGACTTCTACGGCGGCTTGGCTGGCAAGAACGCACTGGAGTTTGCAACTGCCGAGCCTCGGCCGTCCAAGTATGGTGCTCCGATGTACGCGTACTATGGCAAGCGGATGCCGTTTGGTGGCGTCGGTAATGGAAGCAACCCGCTGGAGGAAGTGAAGACCAAACGAACCGAAGTTGCAAAGTGGCTACGTGAACAAGGCCTGAAATAGTCTTTGCGTTCGATGACGAGCGGCACGGTCGTCCGTGTCGCTCGCGAAGATTCGAGTGACGACGCTTTTATGCGATGAGTGCAACAAGCGAAGACAACGACAGAAGCTTTTCACGATTCCCCACTCAGACCAATCGAATTCCCATGACCAATTGCATTGCGTGCCAAGTTCTTACGATCCTTTTTTGTTTCGCCAGCGGATGTGTCCAATCGAAGGTGGATGATCTTCCAATTGTTGACGGGGAGCAGGTTCCAGTTCGTCAAACCATCGATGTCGGTCGGGTGATGCCGGCGGGCGTTCACGTGATTCAGTCAGTCGACGACTTTGTTGAACTGACAGGCCAGCCTGCTTACGCAGCCTCGCGAGCTTTTCAATCGGTTGATTTTTCAAGCGAATCGGTTGTGATCGCCGCCCGCGGGGAGTGCAGTACGACTGGTTATTCAATTCGAATCGTCGGCATCGCACTCAGCGAGGATGTTCTAAACATCTATTTGCGAGAAGGTTCGCCGCGTGGGAATGGGCCCGTCGGCATGGCAATGACTTATCCGACACACGCGATCGTCGTTTCAAAATTGCCCAATGTGATCAAAGTCATTTCGAACAAGTTAGAGGATGAGTGATCCGTCATGCCGGGCGGTTCATTCGAGTCGACGCCAGGACGGATCCGGTTCAGGAACTAACCCCGCTCTCCTGTTGTTTCAGTTTTGCGAGCGGGAAACGAGTGCGAGTTGGCTTTGTTGATCGGAATAACCGTTACAGGCGGACGTTCCGATCGGATGAATCGTTCGGGTTGTCGTAATGATGGCTGATACAGGCATCGTGTTGGACCGATGGAATGATCGGGCTAGTCGCGATTTTCAAGGAAGGTGTCATTGTGCAAAAGCATTCGGAACTCGGTAGGCGGACGCGAATTGCGAAACGCTTGCTGTTGCTGGCTGCATTGGGGATCAGTGGCGGTTGTCAGGCCATCGGAGAAAACCGCTCGGATCGATCGATAGTGGCTTCGGAGTCAATCGTGAAACCGCCAGCGGGATCAGAAGATCCAGTGAGCTCAATTCCGCGGGCCGGAATCGAACAAGTCGGATTCGATGAGTTTTCGCTGACGCGTGAAACAAAGCGAGAAGCGGTCGCCGTGAAAACGCCCGAGGAGCTCAATCCGATAAGCGACAATGACCTTACGTTGATTGTTGAGCCACAAACACTGCGTGATGCAATGGCATTGGAAGCTTCGGCAAACGAGCTCGAGTCATCGCAATCGTTGATGCAGAACGAATTTTCCGGACCGTTGTCAGCAGCGTCAACGCCGGCCGATTCAGTTCAACAAACTGGATTGACGTTGTCGTCGGTGGAGGCAATGGCGTTGGGATCGCACCCGGCGATCGCTGAAGCACGAGCGCGAGTTGCATTTTCGACCGGACAGGCCGTCCAAGCTGGTTTGCCATTCAACCCGGTTCTTCAGTATCAATCGGATGAGATTGGCAATGAATCGTCCTCGGGAATGCACTCGGTCCAGTTGTCGCAGCAATTTGTGACCGCGAACAAACTGGAGATCGCTCAACAGGTCCAAGCACACGAAGCCGAGCGACGACGTTCACAGTTGCGAATGGCGGAGTTGCGAGTGCTGACGAACGTCCGGTCGGCATTTGCTGCGGCGATCGTGGCTCAACGACGGGCGCAGATTGCCAACCAAATTGTTGATTTGGCGGAGAAATCGTTGAACAGTGTCCAGGACTTGCTGGACGCTCAAGAAGTTTCACGCGTGGTTTGGTTGCAGGCTACCGTCGAAGCCGAGCAAGCTCGTATCACCGCAGAGAATGCGGCAACCCAATTGCGAGCCAATCGTGGTGTGCTCGCCGCTGCGGCGGGTTTGCAGACTTTGCCGCCGGATGCTTTGGTGGGTGACATCGGCGAAGGTTTGGTCAAAACACCTTGGGAGACGTTGCTCGCCGAAATCACCGCGACCAGTCCAGAGATCACGGCTGCCGGATCGGCGTTGGAACGCGCACGTTGGTCACTGCGTTTGGCTTGTGCCCAAGTCACCCCAAATATCACCGGCCAGATTGGTGTCGGAGTTGACGCATCGACCGATGATACGTTCGCCAGCGTCGGCGTGAGCGTGCCTTTGCCTTTGTGGAATCGCAACCAGGGCAACATTCGAAGTGCTCGCGCCAGCATCGCTGAAGCGTCGGCAGCGATTGACCGAACGAGGCTGAGTTTAGAAGGACGGTTGGCCAGTGCAGCCGGTCGCTATCAAGTTGCGCTCGAGCGTTATCGCCGTCTGAATGAGAATGTTTTGCCGACCTCGGAAGAAACCTATCAGCTTTCGCAGCGAGCATTTGAGGCCGGTGAAACGGATTATATCCAGCTCCTTACCATTCAGCGAACGTTGTTCAACACGCGTTTGAGCGTCTTGGAAGCTGCCGCGGAAGCTCGCCAGGCCGCCGCGGAGATTGAAGGGTTGTTAGTGACCTTGGACGGTTGAGAAAGGTGACGGAAGAGTAATCCCCACGAAACATCGCCGTGCTTTTCAAGTTTTTGTCCGAAAACCAATTGCGATGGTTTCTTCGATCTGGCCTTCGTCGCCGGAACAACCGATAATATTGTCAACCTTTCACCTTCAGAGAAACCGTGTCCGCATTCTGTCGTTTCACCACCGCTTTAGCATTGCTGCTGCACCTGTTTTTCGGGTGTTCGATGCATCATGTAGTCGCATGCGGTGGGCATGACCACGACGGTTGTCAGCACGTCGGTGCGGTGGACGAATCGCCAAGTGTCCACGCTGGGCACCACCATCATTCGACAGGGCACGGAGCTTGTGAACATCACAGCGACGTTTGTGACTCCAATCCGAATGAGCATTCCGCCTATGCTTACGACTCGGTATGTGATGTCGGATGCGATTGTCAATCGGATCCCTGTGATGGTGACCACCCCGGATGTCATGGTGGGGCGGGTTGCAGTTTTGTGAATTCGAATGACGTGCAATTCGTCATTGAAATGCCCATGCTCTCTTATCTCGATACGCATTTGTATTGCGATGATCTTCGGAGTGCGGCGTTCAAAACGCGTGCGGTCGCTGACGATGTCGGCTGGATTGCGATGGGATCCCGTTATCACTGTGCTTTGCTGTGCACTTGGGTGATTTGAGTTTGGGAAGCCCCGCGATGCTTTGTCCGTGAGCGTGGTCAATCCACCTCAACGGTTCAAGCATCGTTCCGCTTTCATCCCCAAACCATTTTCTTGATCGGAACGAGCGAATCGTTCGCGATGGGTGCTGATTGACGTTTTGCGTCTGCTCATTTGAAGAGCTTCGTTTTCGTCTCGCCACCAACGCGAAATGAGATGCTTGGCATGACGGACAGCGTTTCCGCTGAACGTACGAGCGATCCGATCGTTCACCAAATGATTGTGCACTGTCATGACTTCATCCAATCAGTGGCTCGCGTCGTTGCGCACTTCGATTCTTTCGTTGTTGGCCGTCGTGATCGCCGTCGCAGCTGGTCTCTATTTCTTCACCGATTTTGCAAGTCGTTCGGCTGCCGTATCGGAGGCAAACGTCGAATCGGATGATCACGCTGGTCACGACCATCCGGACGACAGGCATGAAGGGCACGATCACGAGGGGCATGATGAAACGAATTCGCTTGAGCTGAGTGAGCAAGCGCGAGCCAATTTGCGGCTTCGTACTGAGCCAATCATCGTTGGTCCCTACACCAAGTATGTCGAAATTCCCGGAATGGTGACCGAGTGGCCGGGGAAGACGCATATTTCCATCACGTCTCCGTTGACCGGGGTGATCAACGCAATTCATGTCTCACGAGGTGAGCTGATTCAAAGCGGCGCACCGATGTTTCGGCTGAGGTTGACCCATCAAGATTTGGTTGAGACGCAAGAGAACTTTCTGTTGCAGCTGGGGCAATTGGATGTGGAAAATCGCGAAATCCAACGGTTGTCGGCGATCGCCAATTCGGGTGCGGTGTCCGGGAAAACTCGGTTGGCTCGCGAGTACGAACGAGAGAGATTGCTGGCGGGGATCCGTGCGGCGAAGCAGTCAATGTTGTTGCATGGTTTGACTGAACAGCAAATCGAATCGATCGAGCGTGATCGAACGTTGATTCGCGAACTGGTCGTTCGGGCACCGTGGGTGGAAGAGGACAACTCGCTACACCACGAGGCACTTAGTCGGGCGACGGACCGAATGGCCGGCAATCCTGACGCTCGAATCGCGTCGATGCAGCCACCTCCATTGGACGACCACGGGCACACGCACATCGACGCTGAGTTTGTGGTTTCAGAGTTGGATGTGCGTCGTGGTGAATCGGTTACGGCGGGCCAGCAGATTTCGCAGATATCTGACTTCGCTCAGTTGCTGATCGAGGGACAAGCGTACCAGCGAGATGCAAAGTTGCTTCGTCAGGCGGCCGACACGCACGCGGAAGTACAGGCGATCATGAACGGTGCGGATGGTGAAACCGAACTGTTGGACGGACTGAATGTGGTTTACATCGGTAACAAGGTGGAAGCCGAGTCTCGCTCACTTGCGTTTTATGTGGGGCTCGAAAATGAAATCGAACGGGATGAAACAAGGAACCAAAAGCGATACGTCAGTTGGCGTTTTAAACCGGGGCAACGTTTGACACTTCGCTTGCCGGTCTCGCGAATGGAAAATGCGATCGTGGTTCCGAAGGATGCGGTGGCGGAGGAAGGGTTGAATCGTTTCGTCTTCATCGAAAACGGTGATCACTTCGATCGAGTTCCGGTGGAAGTGATGGCCCGCGACAGTATTAACGTCGCGATCAGGAACGATGGTCAAGTTTGGCCGGGCCAGAGAATCGCGGTTCGCGGTGCTCATCAGTTGCAAATGGAAATGAAGAATCGTGGTGGCGGGGCGATCGATCCGCACGCAGGACACAACCACTGACCTCTGTCCATTCCGACTGTTGTTGAGATTCTCTTTGTGGCGGATCAGCACGGCAAACATTGCACGCTGCGTCACGCTACCACGCCAAACCATTCCATGAAAATTGGCCCACGATGTTAGACCGAATCATTCAATTCTCGCTGAGGAATCGCCTGCTGATACTGGTGGCCGCCGCGATCATGCTCGGCGTGGGGACCTGGCAAACCAGTCAGCTTCCGATTGATGTTTTTCCGAACTTGAACCGGCCACGGGTGGTCGTCATCACCGAAGCCCACGGGATGGCGCCGGAAGAGGTCGAAACGCTGATCACCTTTCCGTTGGAAACGGCGTTCAACGGGGCCAGTGGAGTCGAGGCGGTTCGCAGTAGCAGTGGAATCGGTTTGTCGGTCATTTATATCGAGTTCGGATGGAACACGGACATCTACAACGACCGGCAAATAGTCAATGAACGACTGCAACTCGCGTCAGAGCAATTGCCCGATGGTGTGAAGCCTACGCTGGCACCGATTTCGTCAATCATGGGCCAAATCCTGATGTACGGGATGTGGAGTGAAGGAGGCGAAACCGAGCCGATGGAGGTGCGGACGATGGCCGATTGGGTTGTACGTCAGCGACTACTGACGGTGCCCGGTGTGTCACAAGTTTTCACGATGGGCGGTGGGCGGAAGCAGTTTCAGGTTTTGATTGATCCGGACAAGCTGATTCAGTTTGGGCTCACGATCGAAGACGTTCACACGGCGGTGAACGAATCCAACATGAACGCGACGGGTGGCTACTTGGACGACCAAGGTGCCAATGAGTTGTTGGTTCGAGGACTTGGGCGCATCACTAGTCTGGACGAGCTCAAGCAGATCGCAATCACGATGCGAGCGGGCCGTCCGGTGACCTTGGCCGACGTCGCACGAGTGGTGGAGGGGGCGCAAGTCAAACGTGGTGACTCGTCGGCGTTCTTGCGAGACGAGGCAGGCAATGTCGAGGGCGGTCCCGCGGTGGTGCTGACGATCAACAAGCAACCCGGTAGTGACACGCGAAAGGTGGATCAGGCCATCGCGGAGGCACTTGAAGAACTCAGGGTTTCTCTTCCTGGCGACATTCGGATCGCTAACGTCTATTCCCAACGTTCATTCATCGATCGGGCGATTGAGAACGTGGTCGAGGCTCTGGCCGACGGCGGTGTGTTGGTTTTGGTGATACTGTTTTTGTTCCTGTTGAATTTCCGAACCACGTTCATAACGCTCACCGCAATTCCGCTGTCGATCATTTCGACCGCCTGTGTCTTTGCAATCTTTGGATTGTCGATCAACACGATGACGCTGGGTGGATTGGCGGTAGCGATTGGCGAATTGGTCGACGACGCGATCGTGGACGTTGAAAACATCTTTCGTCGGCTAAAAGAAAACCGGCATTTGGACAATCCTCGACCGGTGTTGCGGGTGGTTTACGACGCCAGTGTCGAAGTCCGCAGCAGCGTGGTCTATGGCACCGCGATTGTGGTGTTGGTGTTCATTCCCTTGTTTGCGTTGGAGGGAATGGAAGGAAAGCTATTTGTTCCTTTGGCGATGGGTTATGTCGTTTCTCTGATCGCATCGTTGGGGGTTTCGCTGACCGTGACCCCGGTTTTGGCATCTTTGCTGATGGTCGGAAAGCGAAATTGGCAAATGGTCGTTCCCGTATTGGCATTCGGGATCTCTGGATTGACCGTCACATGGATCTTGCCTCGGTTGTCACATTGGTTCATCGAAGGATGGCAGTTACCGGGGAGCACGCTCGTTTGGACGCTGTTGTTAACACCCGTGTTTTGGATCGTGATTCAGGTCTCGGAATGGTTGCTCGGTGGTGAAGACGCCGAAGAAGGTCGATTGCTCGAAGGATTGAAGGGGATCGCTGGATTGGCGATTCGGTTCAGCACGCGATTGGCGGTTCCTGTTCTTGCAGCAACTGCAGTGTTGGTTGTCTTCGCCGCGATCGCGCTTTCGCGGTTGGAGCGTGACTTCTTGCCTCCGTTCAACGAGGGCGCGGTCCAGGTCAACGCTTTGTTGGCCCCGGGAACGTCGCTGGCGACGAGCAATGAGATTGGTGTGGCGATTCAAGAGGAGCTGATGAAGATCGACTCGGTGAAGTCGGTGGCTCGACGGACCGGTCGAGCTGAACTGGATGAGCATGCCGAAGGGGTCAATGTCACCGAGATGTTCTTAGAAATTGCCGACGGAGCCAATCGCGAACAGACGATCGAAACGGTTCGCGAGACGATGGAAGAGTTTCCCGGCGTGGTGTCGAGTACCGAGCAACCACTCGCCCACCTGATCAGCCACATGATTTCGGGAGTGAAGGCGCAGATTGGTATCAAGCTATACGGCGATGACGTGGACGTGTTGCGAAACAAAGCCGAGGAGATGAAGCGACGCATCGCCGATGTACCGGGCTTGGCCGATGTGATGATCGAGCAACAAACAAACATCCCCCAACTACGAATCGATGTGGATCAGGTTGCACTGACTCAAAACGGATTGCGTCCCGCGAATGTGATGGAGTTGGTCGAGACTGCAATGAATGGGCAGGTGGTCAGCCAGATCGTGATGGGCCAACGAACGTTTGATCTGATGCTCCGAATGGATGAACCGTATCGCGAAAACATCGACAAGTTGATGCGATTGCCGGTTCCATTGCCAAACGGCGGAACTCTACCGCTTGATGAATTGGCCGATGTTTATCGAAGCGACGGGCCCAACATGATCAAGCGAGAGAAAGTGCGTCGCCGAATCGTGTTGCAGGCCAATGTGTCCGATCGTGGTGTGGTGGATGTGGTCAACGACATCCAATCAAGGCTAGAGGATCTGGAGCTTCAACCGGGATATTACTTGGAATATGGCGGCCAGTTTGAGAGCCAGCAATCAGCGACTCGTCGGTTGATGATCTTGTCGGGTGTCGCATTGATGGGGATGTTCCTGGTTCTCTACAAGCTGTTTGGCAACGTTAATTTTGCCATGCAAGTCTTGGTCGCATTGCCAACGGCGTTCGTCGGTGCCGTCGCGGCTTTGGTGCTCACTGATCAGAACCTAACGGTCGCCGCGATGGTGGGATTCATCTCACTATGTGGGATTGCCAGTCGAAACGGGATCTTGTTGCTCAACCACTATCTGCACTTGGTTCGTCACGAAGGGGAATCATGGACGCACCAGATGGTTGTGCGAGCGGGACAGGAACGCATGGCACCCGTGTTGATGACGGCGCTGACGTCTGGCATCGGATTGCTGCCGTTGGCGTTGGCGGCGGGAGAACCCGGCAAAGAGATTCTGTATCCGATCGCGACCGTGATTGTTGGAGGATTGTTCAGCAGCACGCTGGCGGAATTCTTTGTTCGTCCGGCTCTGTTTTGGGCGATTGGCCGAACTGCCGGGCAACAGATGGTTGCCGAAACCGCCGGAGATTTCGGTGAGTCTGTCGAGAAGTGAGAGAGATGTGTGTGACGTTGGCTTGGGGCGAGTTCGATACAACGAAGTCGATCCGAGCCATTTGTCGAGAAATCGTTGTTCCCCTTTTGTGTCCTTGGAGTAGAGATGAAGTTTGCACGGAACTTGGCGGTACTGGCTTGTTTGTTCACGGTGGGTTGCGGGGCAAAACCCGTCACGGATTCGGGAGCTGATCCGGACATGGTGGTGATGGAAGGAGCACCACCGGACTCGCTCGGCCATCCAGAACACGGGCCCAATGGAGGTGAGCTGATTGAATTGGGCAAAGAAGCCTTTCATTTGGAAATGCTTCATGACGATCAGTCGGTGACGCTGAATGTCTTGAATGGTGCCGCATCGGAAATGGTGGCGATCGATGCCGCTGAGTTGTCGGTCAGTTTGAAGCACGACGACGAAGTGAAGACGTTTGCTTTGCCCGCCTCGAACTCAACGGACGGCAAGGCGTCATCATTCACGATCACCAGCACGGAAATGGCTGGATGGATGAAAGAAGGTGCGGAGGGTGCCGTGACACTGCAGATCGATGGCAAATCCTACACCGGAAAGATCTCGCACGATCATGGGCATGAAGGACACGATCATGAAGGCCACGATCACGATTGATCGCGAAACGTTGTCGGCTTTGGCAGCGTGAGCCTTTCGTGAATGAATGCAACGTGTGTGCAATCAGTTCGAAACTTAGAAGCTTGAGTCGGTGGAGGATGTTCCGAAACCGGCGAGGCTCCCGGTCCGCGATTCGACTAGCCCTCGAGCGACCGGGAGCCGCCCTTTATTCGTCGCGCAGTATGAAGGTCACCAAGCTCAGCGAGGTTTGGTGATCCAAACGGCCGTCGTTTGTCCCTGCGGCGTGATGTTGAGATTGATGAAGTTGTCACCGGCGGATTGATCGTCGGTGGTCACTGCCGCAATGGGGCAGTTTTCATCAAGCTGTTCCAAGTTGCGAATCGGGAACAATTTATCGCCAAGGCTTTGTAGGCTGGCAATCATTTCGACCATCCCGCTGCCGGCACCGATGTTGCCGAGGTGACCTTTGGCAGTGGTAACTGGTGGTTGAGCTTCGGCGAATCCAAACACATCGGCGATCGCACCCGCTTCGCAAGCGTCCGTGTCCACGTCCGACAGTCCATGAGCATGAATGTGACCGACGTTGATCTTTCCTTCGGCAGGGGCAAAGCCGTTTTCGCGGCCTTTTCGGATCACGCCTCGCAGGACATTGGCGAAACCCTTTCGCATGGGTTGGTCACCGGCGGCAGGACCGACTGCACTGGAACTGCAAGCAACGATTTCACCATAAATCGTCGCACCACGTTTCTCGGCGTGTTCCAGTGACTCACACAGGAACGCGCCCGCGCCTTCGCCCACCACACTGCCATCACGGCTGGCGTCGAATGGACGCGACATGCGACTGGGGTCTTCCGTGTCCGATGCCAATTTCTCTTGCATCGAAGCATGCAGCGTTCGCAATGTGTGAACTCGCGAGCCGGTAGAGCCAACGACCAACGCATCTGCATGGCCACGCGAAATTGTTGAGACCGCTTCGGAGATTGCCGCACCGGCGGATGCTTCGCGAAGGGTGATGGAGTTATTGGGACCGCGAAGGTCGTTGTAGATCGCGATGTGCGAAGCTGGCATGTTGGGCAAGTACTTCAGCAACCACAGCGGGTTGACCTTTGGAAGTCCCAGGTCACCCCACTTGGTGAAGTCAAATTCACCATCGGTGGTGCAGGCGGCAATGCCCTCGGCGTATTCTTCGGGAAGCGACATGATGTAGTCGCATCCATAAACGACTCCCGTGCGATCGCGATCGAAGTCGTCAGGGTTGTGACCGCCGTTGTGTAGCGCCAACTGAGCCGCCGCGACTCCCATCTCGATTTCGCGGCACATCACCTTGCTGCCTTTTCGGATCGTTCGTTGCAACGATTTTTCGAGTGGTCCGTAGTCGCTGATGTGGCCGGTGAATGCACTCGCTTCGGCACCATTGCTGATGGGCAGAACGTCCGTCGGGATTTGCGTGAACGGAGCGATGCCGCTTTTGCCTTCCCGCAATCCGCTGAGGAGTTCTTCGGGAGTGTTACCGAGCGGACTGATCACGCCGATGCCGGTGATCACGACGCGTTGGGCGGAGGTAGCTGGCATGGATGACTATCTGGATTGGTTCGTATCCGGTCACATCAGACCGAATGGAATCGAAGCAGGAATGGAGGACTTTGCGGGCCGGCGAAGATAGCAAATCCGTCCGCGAAGCGGGAGCGGGACAGTGCACGTGAACGTTGGAGCCCACTGCGGACCCGCGTAATCGCGGATAAGAGTGGGCAAAACGTTAGCCGTTGGCAGCAAAGGTGAGCCGATGGGCAGATCAATAGCGGCCGCGATTGGGAGCCGAAACGCGGGACCCGATCTGTGGCACCAATGGGGTGGTGGTCAAGTTGTCAGAGGCACGGCCTCGGAATTCAACAAACATCAACGCGTCGGCTCGGCCCGCGGTGGTGCCGGTGATCGAGCTGAGGTTGAACAGTGGCAAGCTGGATTGAGGTCGCTCGGGGCTGGCCACCACACCGCAGGACAGCAGAAGCACCATGTCCGATGGCCAACGGAATCGTTCGTGCAAACGCCAGCTCACGAGCTGGGGCACTTCGATTTTGGTGCGGTGGACTTGGTTGTTCGGAAGTGGCAGGTCCAGTTCGACGGGCACGAATTTGTCGACTTGATCGATGTTGGCGTTGATCACGCAATCCAACGTGCGACCATCGACGCTGAGTAGCGGGCTGACTTCGATTTGGAAACCTTCTTGAATCTCACCGGTTTCGGGTTCGTACGGAGGCCAGTTGGCGGGCGAAGGTTTGACATTGAGGACGTAGTTGCGACCGCGAGTGCTGGCGAGTTTTTCTGTTTGTCCATTGTTGGTGATCAGGTCGACCGCTTGGACTTCGCGAACGTCGGTGCGTGAACGAAGCATGTTCATGACCAACGCGGCATTTTCCTTGGTCAGCAACCAGGCTTGCAAACCAGGCGATTGCACGTTGACGTGCTGCATCAACATGTGAGCGTTGCTTCGCCAGTTCGGGTTGCCGACGGTCATCAACCGAAGGTTCATAACTTGTGGTTCTTTGTCACCAGCAACAAAGCGTTCGACGATACCGCCGATGACCTGATGCATTTCGTTGGTGTGGTAGACCTTCAATTCGTCTCGGTCGGCACTCATGAACCCAAATGGTTCGGTGTGCCAAACATCCGTTCCGGTTTCGCGGACGATCCAGTCGACGATGGCTTGGTGAGGGCGATCGTGTTTGGTCAGGTAGCCGGTGTAGGGGCTGATGTTGTAAACGCGGTGTTCTTGGCCGGCTTCGCGTGGCAGTTGGCCACCACCGGAGAGTTGGCCGGTGGGGGCGGCACCGCCAGCGGGCAATGCATTCCGGTTGGCAGTGGTTTGCGGCGGCGTTTGCAGACTGGGCGGCGTGTTCGCTGCGGTCGGGCCGGCGGCTCGCGGCGCGAAGCCTTGCGAAGCGGATGGTGTTTCAGCCGTGGACGGGCCCCGAGCAACTGAATTGGACGGAAGGGTGAATCCACCCTGGCCGTACACATGATGGCTCGTTGCGGCGGTGCCAGCAGCGAAGAGACAGGCGGAGGCAAGTCCGCGAACAATTCGCGAGCGAAAGAAGAAAGGGAGACTTCCCGGAAGGTTTGCTTGGGCCATGGCGGGTCGCGTTTGAAAAGACGGGCATTGGTCGTTAGCAGTACGTTGGACCGCTTGCGAACACGCCTATACCGCATCGATGACTTTGGCAACAAGTCCGAAAGAATTGCGTCTTTTGCTTAAAGTACCGTTGCCGCGAGAGGATTAGCCTTCGAAAACCGCGTCTTTGATGTTTCTGACCAGCGATTGACGGGTGAGCGAAATCGATTGAATCGATTCGACGTTGACGCCCAGTTGTCGGCCAAGTTTGACCGCCAAATCAACGTCTCGAACACCGTGATACTGGTTCACCACCCGACGGCCCGCGGGGTCAGGGACCGAAATGGTTTGGTCACGAAATCGGTAGCTGGTTTCGAAGGCATCGGCCAGCTCGTCGATCCATTCTTGAGGGACTCGCCGGAGTTGACAGTGATCGACGCTCCAAAGATCGTCGCCGTTGCATTCGTCCAGCAGCGCCAGGGCTCGGTCGTAGGAAACACTCACGAGACAACCCGATCGATGTGGGCGGCCATCACAAAATCATTTTCACTCAAACCGCCGATCGCGTGGGTCGTCAGGACAACGCGAAGGTGCCGGTAACCGGTCAAATGCAGATCGGGATGATGTTGTTCCGCCTCCGCTAATTCGGCGATCGCGTTGAGATGCCGAACCGCGGTCTGGAAATCGCCCGTGTTCAACTTTCGCGATATTTGTTTGCCATCTTCCTCGAGCGACCAATTGGAAAGCTCGACCAGGTATCGCTTCGCGGCGTCGGCCGAGACGCGATCGATGCCGCCTTCGCAGGGAACACAGTGGCGGCTGGACCAGTCCGTTAATGTTTTGGATTCGTTCATGCACCGATTTTACCGCTGAGGGAATTGGATTCGTAGGTGGAAATTGAGGTTGATCGACGCATTTGCGATTTGCAGGTAATCTGGTGCTCATGAATGCTTCCGTTCCCTCACCGTCCGCCGCCAACGATCCTGATCGCGAAAATGAAATTCGCTTGATCGGTTTGATTCGCGAAGGTGATTCGCAGGCGTGGCAACAATTGATCGATCAGTTCGAAGGTCGTTTGTTGGCATACGCCCGTCGGCGAGTTGGCGATCTGGCGACCAGTGAAGACATCGTGCAAGAAACCTTCGTCGGTTTTCTTGTTTCGCTGCCGAACTACGATTCGCGTCGAAAGCTTGAGAGCTATCTGTTTTCGATCTGTAGCTACAAGCTGACCGATCACTTGCGGCAGTGTGGGCGACGTCCTGAATTGCCGTTGCTCGGACGCGGCAGTTCATCGGGTTCCGGTAGCGGCGACAATGTCGAAGCCGATGGTGTCCGCTTGCCAAGTTCGATTTGTCGCAGCGCGGAACGTCGGGAATTGGAGCAGGACTTGGTTGTCGAAGTTGTCCTCGAGCAAATTGCCAATTGGCAATCGCGTGGCAACTTTACGAAGTTGAAAGCGATCGAGTTGATTTTCGTGATGGGCCGTGGCAATCGCGAGGTTGCAGAGCAGCTAAACCTGACTCAGCAACAAGTCGCGAATCTGAAGAGCGATTTCCTGACTCGGATTTCGGCGGTCATCAAACGCCGTGAGCTCGATCTGGACGTGTTCCCCGAACTTCGAGAAAACGACTGATTTGCTTGTTCAGCGGGCTCGCAACCAAGTTGCGAGCTGATCGGCACAACGATTGCTGTTAAGGGAAAGACGTGGTCGTTTTTCCTTTCAATCGAGTGGTGGAGTTGTGGGTTTTCTCAAGCAAGTATTTTCGGAGTTTTCAAAGGATCGTTGCAGCACGCTGGCGGCTGCGTTGGCGTACTACACCGCGTTCGCACTGCCTCCACTGCTGTATCTGATGATGACGGTGCTGACGTTCAGCTTGTCGGTGATGTATGACAGTGAGCAAGCCACCGAAAAGGCGCAGGGGATTTTGCAGACGCAGGCTTCTCAGATGATTGGTAATCCCGCGGCGGTCGAACAGATTGAGACCATCATGGAGAACCACGAGCAGACCTCAGGGAAGTGGTGGAAAACGCTGCTGAGTTTTGCCGGGATTTTGGTTGGTGCAACGGGAGTGGTCTCCGCGTTGCAAGCAGCACTGAATCAGGTTTGGGAGGTGAAACCCGATCCTGAAAACAGCGGCATCAAAGACATGATCGCGAAACGATTTTTGTCTTTTGGGATGATCTTGGGTCTGGGCTTTCTGCTGCTGGTTTCATTGGTCGTCTCTTCGGTTTTGACCGCTTTGGGTGATCAAGTGGGTGGTTGGATTGGGATGTCAGAAACGGTCGCTCATCTCGCAAACTTTGCCGTTCAGGCATTGGTTGTGTTCGTCATCTTCGCATCCATTTTTAAGTTCATGCCCGACGCGATCACCAAATGGCGAGATGTGGCTGTTGGAGCCGCCGTGACCACGATCCTGTTTTTGGTCGGCCGCTACGCGATGCAGTTGTATTTTTCGATGAGTGAACCCGGGGCACAGCTCGGTGCCGCAGCCGCTTCGTTGGCCGTGCTGTTGGTGTGGGTTTACTACACCGCAATGATCGTTCTGCTCGGTGCGGAAGCCACGCAGGTTTACGCGGTCCGCTATGGCGATGGGATTCGACCCGAACCCAAAGCCGTTCGCGTGGTGGAAGAGATCAAACGAGATACCAAAGCAACCACGGCGTAGCATCGCCCACGTGGTTGCGTGTGATTGATCCTGTGCACTCGCTTTCCTAGAGCAGCCCGCTTTTGCGATCGTGATCGCGGCGGGTTGCTTCTTCGATCGCCGGCAGAATGTCTTTCGATAGCAGCCCAAGCTCTTCGGCGATCGCGCTGACTTCGATACTGTCCTTGACCAAATGCATTGGGACACCGGCCGCGGCGCTTTGTTTGGTGTAACGATCGACTTTCTCGTCGTGGTTGCTCATCGTCTCTGGATCAATGTCTCGAATGAAGATCGCGGGAATACGCTGACCGAATTCCTCTGCCGCAGTTGCATAAAGACGAGCGTCTTCTTGCCCCGAGTCGCCAACTAATACGAACGGCAAATGGGGAAACGCGTTCATCAAGTATCGAGTTTGTTCAAGCTTGCGATCATGTCCTTGCTTGATGAATTTGTCGTCGTCAATTCCAAGGTCGCGCAAGAACAACGGGCCTTTGGGGATTGCGTTGAGTTCTAAGAAATCCTCGAGCAAGTCGTAGAGATTCCACGGCGAAGACGAAACGTAGAAGATTGGATTGACGGGAGATCCAAAACGTTGGCCGTTGTGTTGCATCCATTCGTACAGCGATGCGACTCCTTCGAGCGGGGCTCGAGTTCTCGCGTTGCCGAAGAAAGTTAGCTTTGCCATCGTGCCGATGTCGGTCGCTCCCGTTCGAAGGATCGTGTCGTCGACATCACTGACGACGGCATACTTCGCATCGGATGAGACATGCATGACGTCGCAAACGGCGAACGATTCCAACGGTGAAATTCGATCGTCGTCCACAATTGCTAGTTGTGCCGGCATCCAAAATGCAAACTCGCTGTTGTCGGCTGTGCGTGGGATGTCGAGTTCGAAGTAGCCTTCGCTGTCGCTGACGGTTCGTCCAGTCACGCCCGCGAAGGATCCTTCGATCGTGACGCCGGGGACCTCGTCGCTGGCGAACCGACGCCACGTGTGCGCCAGGTTCTGCCACCATCGATCGTTGTGGAAATCTGGATCCAGAGGTGGGTTGTTGAGAATCCGGCCTCGAAGATGAATCGTGTCTGCCGTCGCGAATCCGGTGTAGGTTTGTATCTGGGGTACGCCGGCGCGTCCCCAACGCTTGCGAATGCGACGGATCGCCACGTCGGCCACATCATCGGCGGAAGATGCGGCTCGAGTCAGCCAACTGCGTAAGTCCGCTTGGAAAGATTCCGGTTTCGGTTCAGACATGAATGCTCTGTGGTTAATGGAAACGTTGAAAGCTTCCATTCAAAGCAAATTGGAGGCCGTTATCAGGCGTCTAGCAAACCTTTCGCGATGCGTAGCAAACGGTTGACCTTCAACGGTTTGCTCAAGTACTCGTCAAAGCCTTCAGTGATCAGACGGCGACGGGTGCCCTTCATTGCATCAGCCGTCAACGCGATCACCGGCAACTCGATCCCTCGTTGGCGAAGTTCTCGCACGGCCCCCAGTCCATCCAGTTCGGGCATCTGCATGTCCATCAGGCAAAGTTCGAACGGCTTACCATCTCTGCTCGCCGCCACGACCATGTCGACGGCCTGCCTTCCGTTTTCAGCAACTTCCACTTCGCAGCCCGCTTTCTTCAAAAAGTGTTGGGCCACGAAGCGAACGTCTCGCATGTCATCCGCAATCAAAACTCGTGCGTTGAGCTGGATGTCTTGGTCGAGTGATGACTTGGAATTGTCGTTGTCCTTTTCATCCGTCAATTCGATCGTCAGCTGGTCCATGGTGCCAATCGGATCGACTGGCAATCGGATAGTGAACTCGCTTCCTTCGCCTTCGGTACTGCTGACTTGGATCGTCCCACCCAACGCATTGGTGAGGCGTTTGGTGATGCTGAGTCCCAGTCCGGTGCCGCCAAAGCGATTTGAGATGGTCGCGTCCGCTTGGACGAACGGCTCAAACAGCGTTCGCAATTTCTCGTCCGCAATCCCGATTCCGTCATCGATGACTTTCAACAACAAGAAAGAGTCGTCGTCGATCTTTTCGGATCGCACCACCACTTCGACTCGGCCCTTCGGAGTGAACTTAATCGCGTTGGCAATCAAGTTGATCATGATTTGACGTAGCCGCGCGGAGTCGGTTGTGATTGTCCTTGGAAGTGGTTCGCTGACGTCAAAGTGCAGTGTGTTTTGGTAGTCCTGGGTTCGCATTTTCATTGTTTCGAAAATGTCGGCCAGGAGTTCACCCAATGAGACGCTGCTGGTCGCGGTGGTGAATTTGTTCGCTTCGATCCGTGACAGGTCGAGGACGTCGCCGAGCAGACGGAGCAGGTAATCTCCGTTTCGCTGGATCGTTGACAAGTATTCTTGGATGGTGCCTTCGTCGGGATCTTCCTGAAGGATTTTGGTGAAACCAAGGATGGCCGATAGAGGCGTCCGCAGCTCGTGACTCATGTTGGCAAGGAAGTGACTCTTCGCTTCGTTAGCAGCATCGGCTGCCAGCTTTGCTTCTCGCAATTCGTTCTCGACCTGCAGTCGGGTTTCGATATCGACGAAGGTCACCACGGCTCCGACAATTTTCCCGTCCTCTTGGATTGGATGACACCAATATTCAACCGGGAAGCTTTCGCCATCTTTGCGACAAAAACGTTCGTCGTACCGGTTGATCGCTTCGCCAGCACGAACCGCACCGAGAATTTGCAAAGAATCTTTCTCAAACGGATTTCCATTGGGATCGCAGGGTTGCGCGAGTTCCGCGAGTTCCTTGCCAACGATCTGGCTGCCGTGTTCGTAGCCCAGCAGTCGGGCTGCTTTTTCGTTGCTGAAAGTGCATTTGCCGTGAACGTCTAAACCAAACAAACCTTCGGCGGTCGAATCCAGCAACAATCGAATGGTCCGTTCGTTGGTTTCCGTTTGGCGAGCCGCTTCGATGCGTTCGGTCACATCGTTTTGAACACCAACAAAATGAGTCAGGATGCCGTTTTCATCGTGAACCGGGGTAATGTAGAGATCGTTCCAAAATGGCTCGCCATTTTTGCGATAGTTCTTGATCAGTTCGCGAACCGATTCACCACGGCCAAGAGCCCGTCGGATTCTCAGGACGGTTTCGTTGTCGGTGTGTTCTCCTTGCAAGAATCGACAATTGCGACCGAGGATCTCTTGCTCGGAGAACCCAGTCATGTCAGTGAAGCCTTTGTTCACAAACGAGATCGGGTGATCTTCCAAGGAGCAATCCGTGATGACAATTCCGTTGGCAGCCGACTGAACCGCTTCGCTGAGCAATCGCATCTGCGATTCATGGGTCTTGCGAAGAGAAATATCGCGGATCGATGCAAATAAAAGCTGTTTGCCCTGCAAGAAGACTGGCGTTAGCGCAACCTCGACGGGGAACTCTGTTCCGTCGCGTTGTTGAAGCCAAGACTCAAAAAGATTGCCACCTTTCGCATGAGCTTTCTCGAGCCGATCGTCGAACGATTTGGGGTCGGTTTCTGATTTGAAACGGGAAAGTAGTTGTCCAAGGATTTCTTCGTTTGAGTAACCCAGTTGATCGCACATCTTGCGATTGGCGTAGCTGATCTTTCCTTTTTGATCGAGCAAAACCAATGCGTCGATGTTCTGGTCCGCCATGAACTTGAACTTCAATACGTCGCGTTCGGCACGGCGTAGAATGTCAACGTCCACAAACGCTATGACGACGCCGTTGATCTCAGAGTTTCGCAGATACGGAAGGGCGCGGACCAAGTAGGAAGAATCGCGACAGCTGACTTCCCATTCCAATTCAACTCGCTCATCGCGAGCTTGCCGTACGCGTTCAAGAAACTGGTCGTCTTGGATAGGGTGAATGAAGGATTCAAAGGAGCGTCCCAGGTCGTTTGGTTCGATCGAAAGCAAACGAGAGATTTCAGGAGTGACCCTACGAACGCGGAGGTCGTCGTCCAAGAACACGACGCCAACACGAGTTGTTGCCAACAAGTTGACCATGTCGGCGTTTGCTTCATTCACTTCGTTCACACGAACTTGAAGCTCCGCGTTGACCGAGTACAACTCTTCGTTGACGCTCTGCAGTTCTTCGTTGGTGCTTTGAAGTTCTTCATTACTGGCGACCATTTCTTCGTTGGTCGCTTGCAATTCTTCGTTGGAAGTTTCCAGCTCTTCAATCGTGGCTTGCAGGTTTTGCCGATTGAAACTGAGTTCCTGTTCCAAATCTTCGATTCGCGAATGTGCCGCGGTCGAAAAGTCCAACAAGGTGCCTTCGGATTCAGTGGACTCATTGCTTGTGGTCAATGCATCACCAAATGCGGTGCGCATTTCAGATGCTTTGAATTGAATCAGCACGCACGAGGACGCGAGCTTCGGGACGTGATATGGCTCGACGATCAGTTCCAGAACGTGGTCGGGTCCGTCGACCGGCGAAGGGATGCCTTGGTAGTGGACGGCACTCTGTTGTTTGATCGCTTGCGTGACCGCGGCACCGATCGATGCACGCAATTCCTTCGGCACCATGTGAAGGATATTGTCCGATGGTGTGCCGCTGGGAACAGTCAGATATCGATTGGCACCCGGGAAGACATGAATGATCCGGTAGTCCGTGTCGATCACCAAGCTTGGTGGCATCTTGTCCGCCAGCAAGACGTTGTAAATCTCCAGCAGGTTTTCATTCCGCCGTTGCGGTGGCGGTTCGACGATGGAAGGTGTCTGGGGCGTTACCGGTGAAACCGATTGATTCGCGAGCGGCATTCGCAACTCGATCGGCAAGCGAACGTCGCGTCGTTTGCGAAAAATCTTCCACTGCGTGTTGATTGCATCAAACTCGTCGCCGATATCACCCACGCTTTCGCTCGGGCCCAGGAACAAGATTCCATTGGCCTTCAGAGAAAAGTGAAACAGCGAAAGTGTTTTGCGTTGAGCGGGCGATTGCAGGTAGATCAACATGTTCCTGCAAGACACCAGGTCCATTTGCGTGAACGGTGGATCGTTGATGACGTTTTGAGCTGCAAAGACGACACATCGACGAAGCTCATCCTTGACGACGTAGCCCGATTCACGCTTGGTGAAAAAGCGTGCGCGGCGTTCCAGCGATACTTCGCTCATTTGGGCTTCGGAATAACTTCCTGTTGCTGCGATTTGCAACGAGCCACGGTGCGGGTCGGTGGCGAACATCTTAAAGTCAACGTGCCGTTCTGATTGCTCGATGCCTTCACGCATCAACATGGCAATCGTGTAGGCTTCCTCGCCGGTTGCACAACCGCAGACCCAGATGCGAATCGTATCTTTTGCTTTCTCGATCAGCTCAGGGATGACGCGTTGTTCGAGAACACTGAAAGCCTCTCGATCACGAAAGAACTTGGTAACGCCGATCAATAGGTCACGATAAAGCTCGTTGACTTCGTCGGCATGTTCGTTGATGTGAGCGACGTACTCAGTGAGCGTGTCAAGGTGCAACAAGTCCATCCGTCGCTGAATGCGACGATGAACCGTGCCCGATTTGTAGTGGTGGAAGTTGATTCCATGATTCTTCTTGAGCAGTTGAAAAACGCGTTCCAATCCCGAACGTTGAATTTCGCCCATGTTGATAGGCTGATCCGCTTTGGTCCGTTGCCCATCGAAGAGATATTGTTGCAGAGCTTCTCCCATTTTGTCGGGAGCCAGTTCCATATCGACATGCCCGGTGTTTCGGGCGTTCATTGGCATCGAATCGAACTTGCATGTCATCGGATCCTGGATCACAACCAATCCGCCATTGTTGCTGATCTCGACGACGCCGCGGGATCCATCGCTGCCGGTCCCAGATAGAACGATCCCGATGGCTCGTTCACGGAGATCTTGCGCCAGCGATCGCAGAAATTGATCGATGGGATGCGTAAGGATCTTTTCGCTTCCTCGGTCGGTCAGCAACAACTTGCCGTTGCTGATGACCATTTCCTTTTTGGCGGGGATCAAGTAGATCGTGTCGGGCTGAACCTCGACTCCATTGTCGACGACTTCGACCGGGATGTCGGTGACTCGCCGGAGCAAATCATCCATGTGGCTTTTGAAGTCGGGCGACAGGTGCTGAACGACGACGAAGGACATCCCCGTTGCGACCGGCATTTTGCCGAAGAGTTGTTCGAGTGCTTCGAGTCCGCCGGCCGATGCCCCAATGCCGACGACGTGCTGGTGCGTTCCGCTCGAGGTCGAAGAATCATCTTCGTCCTCGGTTTCTGAGCCGAACGAAATATTCTGGGAAGCTTTGGTGTCAGCCATAGATGATGGTGTGGAAGGACTGGTTGCCGTCTACAGGCACCCTTCACTCATGGCGAGTTGTGCACCGGGCGAGAAGCCAATGAATCTGGTATCAACAACGAGTGAATCGCAGGGTCGTCACCACCTGGTCGCTAAGGACAGCAAAACGACCGGTCCGAACGACAAGGCACCCTAGCAAACGGAGTGCCGTTTTAGTGTAAGAGTGCGGGCTGCTCTGTCAATCTAACCAGGCCGCTTCCGCGAATCAGGCTGCGTGCAACGGAAGCGACGAGATGATGATATCAAATATAGAAACTATGCCGTTCCAGCACGCGACCATGGTGACTGCGGGATTGCCTGCGGAACTTCGACGCTTGACTGGAATTCGGTCAGCGTGGCATGGTTTCAACCATCGCCAACATGATTGCCAGTGGATTCGGCGTCGTAGACATGCACTGCCAATCAGAATTCGCGAAACTCCGATGCGATCCGGCGAAAGCGGGCTGACACCGAATGCGATGCCGATGTGTTTTCACCCAGAGGAATCGTTGTATTGCCCTGAGTCAGATAATTCACGCACGCACAAAGCTGTTCTTTCGAGACCGGCTTCTTCAGATAGGCGCTTCCGCCCAACGTGCCGACCATCCGCTGAATCTCGCCGTCTTCCAAACTGCTGGAGACAATGACGGGAATTGCCGCGACTTTCGGGTCGGCGTCCGATCGCACCGTTTGCAGCAAATGCAACCCGCTGAGATGCGGCATATCGATGTCGGCGATCACAATGTCCGGTGATTGTCGGCGGAGTTCAGCCAGGGCCGTCGCACCGCAGGATGCATGCACGACCGAGTAGCCGAGTTCTCGCATCCATTGTCCCAATTGCTCTCGGATGACGCGAACGTCGTCCGCAATCACGCACCTGCGAGATTGTTCAGGATCGTGGGGCGGTGTGGTTGGCATAAATACTCGTGGGGGTGGGGATAACTTGCGACCGATGTTGCGAACAATGTGCCAAACCGGTCTATCGTCCAAGATCGGGCCACTATATTCGTCGCAACAGCGGTCCTTGTCACGATGCCGCAGAAGGCTTTCGCGAAGAAGTTTGCGGTTCAGTTGAGTCATCCAACTCGAGCTTTCGATTTCGTCTTAATGCAAAGGACGCTGCTGAGTACAGAATCGGATAGACGAGAGAGACCAAAACCAGCCAGCTTGGCGGTTGAGGGTACAGCGGCAGCATGGCGACGAGCAACAACGCCCAGATGCCCGCACCAGCTAGCAACCAAGTTCGATGCTTCGCCGGCGCAAGGTTGGGATAGATCAACCAGATGGGTGTGACCGTTAATCCTGCCAACACCCAGATCATGATCGCAACCGGCCAGGGACCCCACCAGTGGTGCAGCAAACCAGCATAAAACGCGGCCACGTTCCAGTACGATGGAAAGCCGCGGAAGAACCCGTTTTGTTCGTCCTTGGCGTTGAGGTGAGCAAACCCGAATAGGCTGGCACCCATCGCAATCGCGACGGTGAAACCAAGTCCCTCGGGTAGCCAATTCATTCGCCAAACCAGCATCAATGGAATGAATGCAAAGGTGAGGTAGTCGAGCAAGTCATCAATTGTTCGACCGTCGATTGAATGTGCGAGCGTTTTGACTCGAAATCGTCGCGCGAGCGGACCATCGATCGCGTCAATGAACGTGGTCAGCAGCAACCAAACGAACACGCGACGCGGATCGCAATCGGACTGGATGATTTCATGCATCGCCAATGATGCTGGAATTATCCCCGACGCGGTGAGCGCATGCACTCCGTAGGCGGTCGCTCTGTGGCGAAACGATACTGGATCTCTGTTCGAGTCTTTCATCGGTCAGCCAATCGCGGGCGTTCGCATCGACACCGGTGTTGACGACATGTTGATCTCTTCCGACTCAACAGCCCGCTGCAGTTTTTCCTCGGCCTCTTCTTCGTCACTGGCCTTCTCTTCCAAGGGTTCCTGCTCTTGTTTGAGCACCGGTTGCAGTTGGAGATCGATCAAGATCGGAAAATGATCGGAGCCGACGTGACCCAATCGTTGCAAGTCGCGAACGCCAAAATGAGTTGAGTGAAAGACGTGGTCCAACGGAAAACGCATCCAAATGTGATCTGCATGAAACGAATTGAAGAACCCACGACCACGACGTGGATCAAGCAATTGACTGAGTCGAAGAAACAAGCGGGTGGAAGGAGACCACGCGACGTCGTTCAGGTCTCCGCCAATCACGATGGGGCGATCGTCCTCCGCCAATTCCTTCCCCCAAATCACCAATTCAGCGTCTCGCGCCGTCGCGTCGTTGTCTCGGATGGGTTCAGGTGGACGTGGGTGAACCCCGATCACGCGAATCTCTTCGCCACTGGGTAGTTCCACCATCGCATCGATTGACGGAATGTCGTCTTGAATTCGAAAGCGAATTTCGCTTTCGCGAATCGGCAGACGTGACAGCATCGCCATCCCGTACCAATTGTCTTGTGGGTAAATGATTTGGTGTGGGAAGATTGGTTTGAGCTCTTCGAGAATGGGCTTCCAGCGATCGTCGATTTCCGCCGCAATCACCATGTCGACATCGGTATCTCGGATAACTTGCGACCATTGTTCGAAACGATCGTTCTCCATCTCTACATTGGTCACCAACAAACGAAATCGACGTTGGTTAACTGATTCTTCGTCTGCTTGTACAACGTCCCATGTTGTCGCCTGCGTTTTGGCGAGAATTGTATAGGGAACGATGCGGAACAGATGCCATGCGGCAATCGCGGTTGCCAAAATGGAGATGGAGATGCAGCTGATCGCGGGGGCTCGCGAATTGACCATGTTGACGCTGACGAATGCGATCGCGGCGACAATCGCGATGAGAACAATTTGAACGCGGGGAAAATCCCATCCACGAATGAACCAATGCGGGTGCGAACTCAGCGGTGCGAGTGAGCCGAAAACCAACACGCCGAACAGCAAATAGATCAGGATGTTGAATGCGGTCGACATCTTGCCACCTTCCGGGTCTCAGGAACTTGGTGTGAAAACGCTGGTCAGGGTCTGACCAGAATCGATGATGCATTTTGTGATCAATGCGAGATCAATCGATCCGCATCGTAGACGTTTTGCAGCAACCGTGGATCGACTGGTGTGTTCGAGGATGAGTGAAGGACGGAAATGTCCCCCGTCGTTTCGAAGACCACCGCGAGGACTTGGTTGAAGTTGCACGCGTTGGCCTCCCTTAGTTTTCCCATTAAATCGTTTTCCGTCAGGTTGGCCCGACGGAGATTCTCATGAAGGATGGTTGAACCGGCCATCAATAACACCGGTTGGTTATCGATGCATTGGCTGAACTTGCTTGATCGGCGACGCAAGAACGCGATCGTCCACTGAATCACGAACAATGCGAGCAGCGAAAGTGCTCCCATGAACAGTGTGGGTGATGGCTGCGTGATGGTCGCCCCTAGAATCGAACCGGTCGCAATGGTCATCGCGAAATCAGGTGCCGACATCTTGGAGAAACTTCTCAGTCCCGTCACACGTGTGTACGCCAGAACTGCTCCGTAGGCGAAGACCGCTGTGAGCAGAATGCCGGCGATCTCAGTCGACGATATGTCAATCCACTTTTCAAACATCTGAGTCCATCCTGGTTGAGTGGCGTGGGTGTGGGTGGAAATAGAAAAGGGCGACTAAGTGATTTGTCACACCACCGGGTCGCCCAATTCGACTTCTTCAATTTCAACGTGAAGGTGCGGCCTACAGCACGACCAACAACGCATGGATGATTCCTATGATCCAGAAACCAACCAGAGTCAACACGATGTTCAGCAGGAACTGAGTTCCAACGCCCTTGTCCATGTAAACGGCAAGTGGTGGCAACAGGATCGCGAGCAACACTTTCAGAACAGTGTTTTCATTCTTTACAACGGTCGTCATTTCAATCTCCTCGATTCGGGACAGAGTTTGTTAACGTGGGACCCTTCGCAACTTCAACGTGCTGCGAAAGATCAGCGTCTTGATCACTCGTCCGCAGGAAGGTCGATGTCAACGTCAGGGGTGGTGATGGTCTTCTCTTTCATGTCCACGTCGACGTCGGGAACCTTGATCTTGCTTTCTTCCGTTGTCACGTCGACTTCGGGTGCGTCAACGTCATAGCCTGGCAATTGACCGCCATCGACGTCTACATCGGGCATTTCGCCGTCGCGTGTTTTCTCAACATCACAGCCAACGGTTGCAAAGCCCAGCGAAAGCGAAAGCAGCGTCATCAAAAATGTCTTGTTCATTTGGTTCTCAATTTGGATTGGATCGAGGAAGCGGCTGGTCGCCCGACCGAGTTAAGTGATTCGCGTCATTGCCGCGGAAGTACATCAAAGGCAAACGGTGTGCCAAGGTCTAGAAGAGCGTCATGAACACGAGCTGCTTACGCTACAAAGCGTCGTGGATATACCGGATCGCAAACTGTTCCGTCTGCAGTTCTCCATTCGGGCGAACGTCGCAGCAGTTGGGCAGCGAACAGGCGAGCTGTCAATTAGCGAATAAAAGCTGCTTCTTGTTCGGCACGTTGCCGATTGAGCTCGCATCGCGAGGTTTTGACGCCGAAGCGTTCAGGTTGGATCAATCGCAGCCAGACGAAATCGACGGCCGCAGAGGCAACAAGCTGGCTGGAGATCAGAAGTAGTCGACGATCGACTCAATTGTTGGCCATTCGCGCACGCTGGATCAAGTCGATCCTACGTTCCGCCACATGCGCACGATTCGGCTCTATGGTCGATGGTTGCCGGCGGCCAGCGTTGCGGGCAGTAAGATTTGATGCCTCTGCCAAATGAGGCTATGGCGAAGCAGCTTGGTTGGCGGCCAATGATTGTCGCTGCAACGGAAGCAGTGATCGGTCGACACTTTCAACGTTGAATCGAACGCGATGTTCGTACAACTGAGCTGAAGGTGGAGCCGAGTTGCTTTTCGGCGAAGACATGGTCAACCCAGCGAAAGCACGCTGCGAATCGTTTCAAATAAACAAGCTCACGCGTGATGCGCGGCGACATGAACCGAAGCAGCAGCGGTTCCACCCTGTTGAGCGGAACGCGTAGCGACTGGTTCGCTGGCAAGTTCGCCACGTTGGATCGAAACATCGCGTGGAGCGTCAATCGCGATCGAAACCCGATTTCCGCTGATCTTCGATACCGTAATGACCACGTTATCGCCAATGACCAATTTCTCACCAACTTTTCGACTCAGTACCAACATCATTTTCTTCCGTGCAACGAGGGAGTATTCATTTACTTTCTGAGCAAAGCAAACGACATGCCGCAAATTTGCGTTTTCGGTTCAAGTCGAGCTTGGGTCGTGTCCGACACGCGATTTCACGGCGTTTTAATCCGCGGAATTCCGAATGTTTCGCGTCTGAAGAAAGCAAGCAATGGTTTCTGATCAACCAACCGACAAGCTCGTTGAAGAATTTGCTCGATCATCAGCCGTTGTAACTCGTTCAACGTGGACCGGCGGTCGCGGCTCAGATGTTTGAAATCTTACTGAGTCACAGGATTTGGAATCTTAATGGCACGATCGTTGCGTCTGTCGTTCGTCCGATGTCCCGGCGGTTTGCGGGGACGCACTCGAACGAAGGATTTGATTATGGCCAACGATACTGGCATCATTGAAGAAACGAAAAAAGCTGTGACCGACAACGAGCGTCCGCTCGGTGAACAAGCTCCCGGAACCCCATTCATCTTCGTCGCATTGAGCTACCTTGCGGTGCTCGCCGTCGTTTCCGGCGTTGTTGCGTTGATCATGTGGTCGTCAAACTAGGCGACCGGTTTCGCTCCGGTGAGGCTGCCGTCGATCGTCTGCGAAGCTGCGATCGCCAATATCTCAGCCGTCATCGTCGTTTCGAACGCAGTCACGCGAGGCAGGCTGACTCACCAACAAGTCAATCGCCGCCGGCGTCAACCCTCCATAGCGAGCTAAATGCTGGCTTCGGGCTCGCGTCGCCCACCGCTCGCCCAAACAGCGGCTGCTTAAGCGACTACTTCCCGCTCTCGGCAAGTTCTTCGATCTCACCAAGCAAATGCTCTAGCTTGGGTGACACGGATGCGTGAGCGATCTGTGTCGCGTTGCCATCGTCTTTGCGCGCCGCATCGATCATCGGTTGAAGCTCATCGACGGGCGGGCCACTTTCAAAGGTACTCAGCAGGCCTTTGAGCGCGTGACCGACTCGAGCAGCTTCACCTAATTCAAGGCTCTCAACGTGAGTGTGTACCTGTTTCAGCATCGGTGGGCCATCTTCGGCGGCGATGCTAGCAAGCATCACGAGCATGTCTTCATCGCCGGCAACTCGTTGGAGAGCCGCGGCGAAGCGTTTGCGTTGGGCTTCGGTCATGGGAAAGTGGGTAGGGATGATGGATCGAGCGAACGCCGATCGATGGTAGGGAGGTGTGGGAAGTTCGCTGGTATCGCGATCCAACGAACTCTTTCGCGATGATGCAACCGTGGGTTCCGCCAGTGAACAGCGTCCCGCGATCGCAGTATCAGGACTCAACCGCAACGTCGCTTTTGAGCACGATGTTGTAGGAGTTGATTCGGTCGCGAAGTTTTCCGCGGGTGATTCCGAGTATCTCAGCAGCTTGGCTTTGGTTCCCGTCAGTTGACTGAAGCACTTGCAGGATCACAAAACGTTCCATGTACTCCATCGCTTCACCGTAGACATTGGTCGACTTTTCTTTCAGCAGACGTTGGACCAATTGCGGGAGCTGACTTCCTGGTGCTTCGCTTTCGAGTTTTTCGTTCGTGCCCGACTCTGACTTGGCTCCGCTGTTCCGTGTTCCAGCGATCGCATCCGGCAATGTGTCGGGCGTGATCACGGGCATCACCGTGTCCAAAACGCACCGGCGAATCACCGCTCGCAGTTGTCGAACGTTTCCGGGCCAATCGTAAACCGTCAGCAAATCGACAGCTTCCGGCGACAAGCCTTCCAAATCAGGTTTGTTGAACTCAATCTTCGCCTGCGCGAGGAAGAATCGAATCAGTGCCGGAACATCGCTCAATCGATCGCGAAGAGGCGGCAGTTCAATCGTGACACCGTTGAGTCGATACAGCAGATCTTCGCGATAGTCGCCGTCGACGACCATCTGTTCGAGTGGTCGGTTGGTCGCGGCGATGATTCGAACGTTTGTCGTCAGCTCTTTGTTGCCACCGACGCGTTCGAAGCGTTGTTCTTGCAGGACGCGGAGAACCTTGGCTTGGACAGTCGGTGCCATGTCTCCGATTTCGTCCAGGAACAATGTCCCGCCGTTGCACTGCTCGAACTTACCGATTCGGCGAGACTCGGCGCCGGTGAAGGCCCCTTTCTCGTGACCGAACAGTTCGCTTTCGAGCAAGTTGTCCGGTAGAGCGGCGCAGTTCACCGCCAGAAAAGTTTCGTCGCTGCGATGGCTGTATTGGAAAAGAGCCCGAGCGACAAGTTCTTTGCCGGTGCCGCTTTCGCCGCGGACCAAGATTGGGACGTCTTGCTTGGCGACTTTTCCGACTGCTTTGAAAACGTCCAGCATGACTGGCGATCGACCGATGAACAGTTCGGCGGATTGATCACCACCTTCGTCATCAGCCGAGATCGCAACCGGAACGCTGCTGATTTGCCGCTGCTCGATTGCTTTCTCGACAAGGTCGCGAAGTGATTCAACGTTCAGAGGTTTCGCGATGTAATCGAACGCACCCAACTGCATCGCTTCGATCGCGGTGTTGCTGGCGGCTTCGACCGTCATGAAGATCACCGGAATCCGACGATCATGTTCGCGAATTTCGCAGTAAACAGCCAATCCGTTTTGATCGGGAAGTTGGATGTCTAAAAGCACTGCATCGAATTCGCCTTCGCGAAGCAGTCCTAAACCATCTGCGGCATTCGCGGCGACCGACACGTCGGCAATGGGCGCCAGAGCTTTCTCAGCGAGAGCCAAGATGGTGCGATCATCGTCAATGACGAGGAGGTTGGGCATGGATTTCGACCACTTTGAGCGAGGTGCGGATTGGGCCCCCGTCTCATTGTGAGGGGCTTGGAGAGCGGTGCCTGCTGCCATAGGAGATCACCCAGTGTGAAAGATTATCGTTTGAAGAATCGTTTGTCGATCAGTTTGGTTGATGGCCGAGCAATTTTCGGGCCAACGATCAAGCGAGGATGGCGGATGGAACGGTTTCGGCGACAACGTTGGCGACCACGCTGCTCAATTCTCCGCCGCGTCTTTGGCGGTCAGCACCCGTTCCTGATTTGATCAGCTGGTTTGCGAATGCTTCGACTGGACGAGCCTCGCCGGTTGCTTTGAGAGCCGGATCGATTGCGGTCATCAGACGATTGAGCAATTCTGAAGCAGGAATCATTTCGCGAGATTCGGGATCAACGAGCTGTTCGTTCATTCCGTAGCGGGCCGCATGCCAGATCGCATACGACAGGACCGAGGGACGAATTGGGACGATCGGTTTGCCCTGTTCTTCTTCGGAGATCGCCAGCATCACGATCGCGCGGATCATGCCGACGTAGCCCACCGTTTCTTCCACCCGAGTCATCACGTCGGCTGCTCGGAACTCGATCGTGGGAACTCGAGTGGGTAAACGGATGTCCCAGTACAGGAAGCTCTCGTCCTTGATCGCTCCGCAAGCGACCAAGTCATCCACACAACTTTGGTAATCGGCCAACGAATCGAAGTGGGCGGGAGGACCAGCCATCGGCCACTGAGCCCAGAGCTCGCGACGATAACTCGCGTAGCCGGTGTCGACTCCGTCCCAATAAGGCGAGTTAGCGGTGATTGCCTGCAGAATCGGTAACCATCGACGGCAGCGATTCATGACCTGAATGCCCAGTTCGCGGTCTTCCATCGCGACATGCACATGGCATCCGAAGATGAACAAATCTCGAGCGATCTGCTGGTACCGATCCGTCATCGCTTGATAGCGATCCTTTGGAGTCAACGCATCGTCGGTTGGGATCGGCAACGGGTTCGTCCCTGCGGAAGCCAGCTCGGTTTCGTTCGAACGCGCCGCGTCGATCAGCATCCGCCGGGTCTGCGTGAGGGCGTCGCGGACTTCTTCCAATGAGCTGCAAACATCCGACGCCATTTCGATTTGGTTCAGATGCAACTCGTGCTGAATCTCGGAGTGAGCTTCTTCGGATCCACCATTCCGGCGAATCGTTCGCATGACCTCTTTGCAGTTCGGTATCAACGCACCGCTTCGGGGATCAACGAGCTGATACTCTTCTTCAACGCCGACGGTGGGGACTTGGAAGGACACGGTTGTTCTCCGATCAAGGTAGGATCCGCCGATTGGAAACCAGACCGGACAGAAACGAAGTGGATGAGACGAAAGAGACGAGCGGTCTAAGCGGCGGTCATGCCGGGATCATCGAGGATCGCCGCCATCGCCAGGACACTGGCGCCGATTGGCAACGCGGATTCATCGATGTCGAACTTCGGGGTGTGGAGCGGTTCGCTGCCGACGTCGATCCCGGCGACACCCAGGCGGAACATTGCCGCGGGAACCTGCTGGGCGATGAATGAAAAGTCCTCGGCACCCATGCTTGGTTGGGCGATGTCACGTACGTTGGTCTCGCCAAGAATCTCGATGCCGGCATTGCGAAGTCGGCGGGCGATTGCGGCGTCGTTGATCACGGGAGGCGTGTGTTGACCAAATTCCAGATCGATGCGGCAGGAATGAATTGATGCGATCGACCGTGAGATTTCAGCCATCATCTCTTTGGCTTTCTCAGCACTCTCCGCAGAAAGCGTGCGCAGCGTTCCGCTGATCGAAGCCGATGATGGCACCACGTTGGGTGCGTTGCCGGTGTGAAGACTGCCAACGTTGATGACGACGGCATCGCGAGCATCGATTGCTCGTGGGACTCGCCGATAGATGTCGGTCACCCACTGAGCCGCGGCACCGACCAGGTCGCCGGTGAGGTGAGGACGGGCACCGTGACCGCCCTGCCCTGACATTTCGACCGTGAACAGATCGCACCCGGCGGTGAAGGCTCCTTCGCGAATTCCGATCGTGCCAACCGGGCGAGTTGGATCCACGTGCAGTGCAATCGCTGAGTGGACGCCTTGCAGAGCACCGGAGCGAATCATGTGCAGGCCACCCCGACTGGTTTCTTCCGCGGGTTGAAAGATGATTCGGCTGTTGACCGCCATGCCTTCGCCGGCAAGTTCAGTCAGGATCGCGGCCGCACCGTACGCCATCGCGGCGTGAGCGTCATGGCCGCAGGCGTGCATGACTTGGTCCGTGCCGCTTGCGTATTCGTGCTGGACCATCGTCTGGATGGGCAACGCGTCAATGTCCGCTCGGATCGCGGTGCGTCCCAACTCTCTCGGTTCGCCAATGTCGACGAACAAACCTCGATTGTCTTCCGCGAGGGTTGGTTTGAGTCCAAGGTCTGCGATGATCTCGGCTAGGAACTCCGTGGTCCGATACTCGTAACCCGACAGCTCAGGGTACCGGTGGATGTAGCGACGAACTTCACGGATCTTCATCGCGTGTTTTCGCGATAAGTTCTCGAGCCGGTCGTGAACGTCTTCCGCTGTCATCATGATACCGACCGCATGGACCGATATGCCGTAGATGATGCGCGACGCGATGCGATGCGTGCGGCGCCAACGATCGCACCGGAGACCGCGCCCCATAGCAATGCTTCACGCCATTCAACTTCGTGCGAAGTCGGGTTCTTGGGCGGATCACGTTTCAGGGCCGCTTTCCAACCAAGTTGCAACCCTTGGCGAACCATGAATGTACATCCGATCGCCGCCGCAAACGCGATCATGTTCTCGGTTTGGCCGATCCCTGCGTTACGACCATCCGCATCTTCGTTGAAGAAGTCCACGGCTCGGTCTTTGATTTGCTCGATCTGTTCTTGCATCGAAATGTATCCTTGAAAAAAAAGAGCAACCGTTTGGGATTGCTCTGGCGAATGTTAAGTCACGCGATCGCGAGGGAACGCGTGGATGAAACGAGGCGGCGAGCGTTCGTGTTGGGAACTAGGGCTTGAGTTTCCAACCGACCATGACGCCCAAGCCGAATGCCCAGCACGCGGCGACATCGGGGTGGTCTTTGGCGTATGCCTTGGCCAAACCAAAGAGGTCTTGGGCTGGTTCCTTGACGTAGTGCTGAGCGGCGTCTTTGCCGAACTCAACGGCACCAGCGGCGACTCGGTCGGCAGCCACGCGAGCCTGGTCGGACATGCCATTCATGTCCGAAGGATTCGACGTGGTGCCAGTTTGACTGCGTTGTGTAGATGCTTCGTTCATGACGATTACCTTTCAGAAAGGGGAGAGACTGGATCGGGTGTGTAGTAGTGAGGTGGCTCGCGAAAATTTTGAAACGATTCGCGTCGCATTTGATTGCGAGGGGATGTGGAGGGCGAGATCATCGTGGCCTTGAGCCATCGCACGTTCTCGGCCAATTCGGACTTCGTTTCAGCCATCGCGGCGGTTGCAGCTTGAATCGCTTTGGCCGCGACCAGCATCAAAACGCCGACGATGACAAACGTTGCGATGGCGAGAGTTACCAACGCGCCGCCGGTCGAGAGTTCAGTCAACTCATCGAGTAGGAATCCAAAACCGACCAGCAACACGGTCAGAGCGGATCCGGCCAAGGCAACCGCGATGGCAGTGAAGATCGCGGCGCTGGTCAGCTTTCGTTTCGCAGCTTGGGCGTCGACGGACAGCAATTGCAGCTGCAGTTCGCACAAGTCGAGAACGTCTCGCAAGACTTTTTGGATGCTGGCGTTGTTTGGCATATCAATCACGAGGGTCGGCGTTTGACGAACCAACCAAGAGCGATGCCGACGACGCCCGCCGCGACGAGTGACGCGGTTGGGTACTTGGCAACGGATTGGTTGATGAATTTCAGTTTGCTGGGCGATTCGCCGCTCGCATCAGCATGACGAGACTCGGGGAGAGCCTCGTCAAACTCGATGCGTCGGGGCGGTCGCGAATGTGCGGGAGCGATCATGTGGATGTTCGGTTGGTCAGGATGCGGTTGATTTGTTGAGCCGCCACGGTGCTGGCTTGCCTGAGCGCGAGTGTCATCACGGTGCCGGCAATGCCCGCCATCAAACCTTTCTTGGCTGGCGCGGGAGTTGACTCCGTTCCGCTGGATGTTTCGCGGATGATGATTCGCTCCGGCGTTCGCTTGTTAGGCACGATTAGAAATCCGAGTGCCGCGACACCTGCCAAAATGGGCAATGGGTGCCGCGACATGTGATACTTCCAATCCGTTAGCTGACGGACTCGGACACGAGCGTCGTCAACTTCATACGGAAGCTCCGTTCGAATCTCAGCCATTCGCTGTTTGATCGCGGCGGATTGTTTCTTCGTTGCAAGCGTGGTCGCCATGACTATTTCTTGTTACCGAAGAACAGGATTGCACCAGCAGCGATGCCGAGTCCGAAAGCGATCGCCAGCGACTCGCCGGGACGTGTTCGAACGGTGTCGGCCAACTTGGCACCGTACTCGCCGGACTGCGATGCCAAACGCTGGTAGTTTTGGCGAGCGTAGGCGGCGGCGTCAGCAGCAGCGGCCTGAGCGGCTTCGCTGTATTGCTGAACGGTTTCAGAGGCCTGATCGGTGAAGTTTCGATTCAGCACGCTGTCGAGAAACTTCTCGATTTCGTTCTGCGTCGCACCGGTCTTTTGTTGAACGACGCCGACCAATTGTTCTGCCGAACCACGAGCCTGTTGCAGATCGTCTTCGGTCAATTGGCCCCAATGCTCTTTCAAGCGGCCTTTGACTTCGTTCCAGTGACCCTGCAATTCTTGACGATTAACCATGAGTTGAACTCCTTTAAATGTGTGTTGTCTCGGTTGCGATCTCGTCTGAGATGGCGGAAGAAGACAAACGCACATCGCGGGCCAAAACGTTTTCGTATTTCTGAAACCTTTTGATCGCTGATGGTTTCGTAATAGCTGGCGTTGGTGAAAACGAGGTCGAAGGATGGGGCCACCGGTGTGCTGATTCGTTTGGAAGCGTCGGGTGAACCGCGTTGGCGATGCGGCGGCGGTGCATTCTCGAGCATCTTGGTCGGTCGTCGCTCAAGTGGTGCTGCCGACACGCCGGATGATGCTGATTGCAGTTCATTCGTGTGACCGTCCAAACAAATCGGGTTTTGCGGCAGCAAGGTGGTATGGCGATTGCGTTTGGTTGCAATCTCAGGACGTTCAGCTTGAGAGGCTTTCGCCGCGAACGTTCACTCACCGAAGATGGGAAGGCAATTCTGATGTCCTCGGCGAGTTTGAAAACAATCCAATCACATTCAACGAGGACCACCCCAATGCCACGCTACACAATGCTCGCTGTTTTGCCCTGCCTCCTGTTCGCGTCCGTTGTTCCGGCTCAGGCCGACGAACACACCCAGCCCATGCTGAAACGACTGGCGGGCGTCTGGGAAGTTGAGGAGGGAATGAACCAAGGCGAGGAGATTCCTGAAAAGGAACTGGAAGGAACGATCATGAAAATCGAGAAGAACATGATCGTCACCTACGATCGAGAACAACGCGAAGTCTATCGCGCCCTGTTCACGCTCGACGAAACCAAGAAGCCCGTTCACATTGACATGACGACCGAGATGAAAGGGATGCCTCCCATGAAGTCGTTCGGGATTATCAAGATGGAAGAAGGCGATGAATTTGAAATTTGTTACGCATTGCCCGGCGCAGATCGTCCAAAGGAGTTCAAGTCTCCCAAGGGCAGCAAGGTGATGTTGTTTGAAGCCGAACGTGAAGACTGATTTCGTCGGCACCATCCCCACCGTAACACCAAATCGATTCGACCAATTCTTAGGAGAACGTCATGAGTCAACAATGCCTTGTCGCAGAGTATTCCGACCGCAAAAAGTTGGCGGTCGCCGTTGAGGCCCTTCAAAAGGATGGATACACGCCGGATGATTTCAGTGTCATCACGGCGGCTAAGCATCCGCATGAAGTTACGAGCGAGAACGCCAGCGGAGACATGGCCTCGTCGCCACCCGCTGAAAAAACGACCGGTGCAGCTACTTTAGCGGGAGGTGCCATCGGAGCGTTGTTGGCAGCACCGACAATGATCGGGCCATTTCTTGTTGCCGGGCCGATTGCAGGTATGGCTGCTGGGGCGGTGGGTGGCGGCTTGCTCGCTTCGATCAAGACATGGGGTTTGGACGACAAAGCCAGTGCCAATTACGAGTCCAATTTGAACGCCGGGTCGTCGCTAATCGTGGTGGAAGGGGACAAGGGCAAGCTCAACACTGCCGCTCAAACGTTGAAGACATGCGACCCCGTTTCGATTGAACGTTACGAAGCCTGATCCAGGCCGTCGTTCATTTGTACGATCGCCATCGAAAAATTGCACGAGGCTGAATTCGCATCCGGCGGATCAGCCTTTTTTCGTGCCAACGTACCGTTGTCACTCTCTGGGCCGTCACAAGACCGAGTCGAAAAATGCAATCGTGGCTGATTCGTGCCATCGTCGACGGCTTTGGTCGAAAAATCCTGTGTGGCCGCCGGATTCGCAAAGCATCGGGTAAAGAGCGTCGTTCTTTTCCCATTCGATCCCTTCGAATACCTCGGGAACGACGACGGGATCGTCTTTGGCATGCAGCAGCAACGTTGGAGTGCGGATCGATTGCATGGAGTCGACTGCCGAGTTCTCGGCGTAGTAATCTTTGGCACCGTCGTATCCAAAACGCGGTGCGGTGAACTGATCGTCGAGTTCCCAAACCGATGAGACCGACTTCAAAGTGGATCGTTCTTCGTCTGTTAGCTCAGCCGAACTTCTCAGCAATTCATCGCGTTGCTTGTTCAGTAGGTATTGATCAAATGCGTAATTTGATCCGGTTCGCAGATTCTTTGACGTGACTTCCATGTCCAGGGGAGCGGAGACGCTGACCGCGGCATTGAAATCCGAATCAGCTCCCGATTCGGCCAAGTACTTTAGCAACAAGTTGGCGCCCAACGAAAACGCAACACATGCCAGGCCGTTTCGCGTCCACTCTGGTCGTTCTGCTTTCAAGTGCTCGGTGAGATGGCAAACATCGGCTGTTAACCCGGGATGATGAAAGCGAGCGCACTTGGAAGCCGATCGTCCCGCACCACGATGATTCCATAGCAAGACGTCGTATCCGTTGGTGTTGAGTCGCTGGCCAAGCGAACGCATGTATCGACTCAGCGCGTGACCACCCATCCCATGAAAGACGGTGACGAGTGGCTTGTCGCCTCGTTTGTCCGTGGCGGGGAAGTAATAACCGCTCAGCTCATCCGGCGGAGTGTGGTCGTCAGGAACGGAGATTCCAATCGCGTCCGGTCGAGTGTCCAAGGAGAGTTGCGGATTCAGCCATTTCACCGAGATCGTTTGCAACCAACCACCGCGGCAGAGCGGATGCGGCTGAAAGGAATCGATTCCCTCGATTTGATCCGCGGCCACAGTGACGCGATGTTCGCGGTTTGTTTCGTCGTCGGGCATTGTTTCGATTTCGAAGATAGGAATCTCGTGATTTATCGCAGCGTTTCGCTCCAAGATCATGCGAATGAAGCAAGACGCGGTGAATGAGCGGACTCAAGTTGTCAGGCATCCGTCTTTCGGAGAATCCACCGTTCTGATTCCACCAGGAGTCTGAATTGCCGTATTTCGTGAGGAAAAAGCTTCCGCAACTAGCTGGTTGATTTCATTCACTTCGTTAGTGACCACGCGCACTCAGGCAGTTTCGAGGTTGTTCAGCACGTCGTATCGCATCGATGAAGCGGAGTGCCAAATGGGTTGCGAATTTCAGGCCAAAGCAGTTTGGAACGGTGTTTGCGTAGATCCTCTCATCACAAATTTTCTACCAAACTGAACTCGGGGATCGACGATGACACATTCAACCAACTCGCGACACGCCGCCGTGGCGATTGTGGCCACGGCACTGACCGTGATGTTCGCGATCACGGTCGCGAAAGCCGACGACGGGCTGTTCGACAACGACGGAGCATCGACCGCGGCCGGTGACATCCTGGAATCACGTGGCGATCTAGCGGAGGGACTGGGACGTGGTGCCGTACTGCGATCCCTGTCTGCGGAACGCTTCCAGGAAGCCATCGCCAAGCAACTTGAAAACCGAAAAGAATCGGTCGAGCTGTACTACGACATCAAGAAGCTTCGAGAGGAGCAACTGAAAGAAGACCGGATGTCGGCATCGGATCGAATGAAGATTGCGAACAAGCAAAAGCCTGATCGCTTGAACGAAAATCAAATCAAGCGAGATACCGGAGAGATCTATTGGCCCGAACCTTTGGACAGTCCTGTTCTGGAACCTTACCGCCGTCCAATCGAGCGAACGCTCGCGAAACGCTACCAGCCCGATGCTCAGTACCAGGAATTTGACTTCATCAAAGTTCACCGCATGGTGAAACGGATGGAAGAAGCGATCGATTCAATCCGAGATGAGTTGGACGTCCGTGAATTGGTTGCTCTGAAAGATTATCTGGTGCAGATCGATTACGAAGCACGCTTTGACAGCAAAAACAATCGCGTCGACTTCTGATCATTGGATCGGAGTCCGCGTCTTTTTGGACGAGATGCCCAAGTTCGTCGCCGAGCTTCATGGCATCTGTCTCGCCCCACAACATTTGTTCGAGCTTGGCTGGTACTTCAAGCTTCGTGCGTTAAGAGAGGCGAGGAGTTCGTGTCAGATGCAATGTCGGCGCGACCTTACCCAAGATGCTTTTACGTTGCATGGCGAAAAAGGTACCTGACACCTTTTTTTCAATATTGCAAAAGTCCACCGGATCGTTGCGCTTTCCTGATTCCTTTCACGCACCCGATGCCTGTTCATGTCTCGATCGATTGTCTGTTTTCGCGGGTTGCTGTTTGTGCTTATGCTGCTTGGTGGTGTCGGTGCACGAACGGCAGTTGCCCAAGACGATACTCCCACGGCCGATGACATTGCCGCCGAGGTGACGGGTGATGGTCAAGAAGGCGACAAGAATGCCGTGCAGGTTGCAGACGAAGTGCAGGTTGATCCAATCAATAGTGATCAACGGATCGAGACTCGGTTGCAAGAGATCATGGAAGCGACCGGTTGGTTCACGGATCCGGAGGTGAAGGTTGATCGCGGTGTCGCTTTTCTAAGTGGAACCTCGGACACAAAGAGCCACCGGGATTGGGCGGAGGCGACCGCAATCAAAACATCGGACGTGGTCGCGGTCGTCAATCGATTGAAGGTGGCGGAGCTCCCGCTTTGGAATTTTGCACCGGCAATCGCTTCATTGAAACAGCTTGGCCGCGAAACAACCGGTGTGTTGCCGCTGGTATTGGTTGCTCTGGCAGTCGCGATTTTGTCTTACTTCCTTGCTCGCGTAGGCGCAGGACTGACACGCTGGTTCACTCGTTCGCGAATCGATAGTTCGCTTTTACGGCAAGTCGTTGGCAACGTTGTCGGGGTTTTGATCTTCATCATCGGTGTCTATGTCGCGTTGCGTGTGTCTGGGTTGACCAGGTTGGCGGTCACCTTGTTGGGCGGCACTGGATTGGTCGGTTTGGCGTTGGGTTTCGCTTTCCGCGACATCGCCGAAAACTACTTGGCCAGCATTCTGATATCGCTGAATCATCCTTTCCGCGTGGGTGACTTGATCGAAGTCGAGGGAGCCAAAGGTTTCGTCCGTAAAGTGACGACTCGGGGAACGGTGCTGAACACATTGGATGGCAACCAAATACAAATGCCAAACAGCACGGTCTACAAAGGCAAAATCATCAACTACACAGCAACACCGCTGAGTCGGCGCGACTTCACTGTCGGGATCGGGTTTGAAGATTCAATTGTGGAAGCCCAAGAATTTGTCATGTCGGTCCTGGACGATCACATTGGCGTGGTGAACGATCCGGCTCCGATCGCGATCGTTGAATCGCTCGGGTCCGCCACGGTGAACCTGCGAGTCTATTACTGGTTCGACCAAACGACTCATTCACCGTTGAAGGTAAGCAGCAGCGTGATTCGGCTGGTGAAACAGAAGCTGACCGAAGCTGGAATCAGTATGCCCGACGAGGCACGGGAATTGGTGTTCCCACGAGGCGTGCCGGTTCAAATGGTCGAGCAATTGCCAGCGGCACCGCCAGCTCTGCCCGAAAAGTCTCAGCCGGCCGAAGAGCCAACCACCTCCGTTGGCGAAGGTGACTTGGGTGCCGAGCAAACCGAAGTCTTGCGGGCAACGGAAGACGATGAAACGGTCGAGGGTGAGGCGAACCTGATTGCATGAAGGCCTACCTCCAACAACTACTGTATCGAATCAAAGGAAGCTATTGGTTCATTCCATCGCTGATGGTGCTGTCCGCCATCGTGCTTTCGCAGGTCACCATTTGGATTGATCGAACCGTCGGCAACGCTTGGTTGCAACAATACTGGTTCACATCAATGAACCAACCCGATGGAGCACGTGCGTTGCTGGCAACCGTCGCGGGATCCATGATCACTGTGGCGGGCGTGACATTTTCGCTAACGATCTTGGCGGTCTCGCACGCGACGTCGCACTTTGGTCCACGGTTGCTGGACAACTTCATGCGAGACCGTGGCAATCAGATCACGCTCGGTACCTTTGTGGCGACGTTTTTGTATTGCCTGTTAGTGCTGCGAGTCGTCCGGGGCGATGCCGTGCCGGAAAGTTGGGAATTATCGGTCGAGGCCTTTGTCCCGCAACTTTCGCTATTCGTGAGTCTCGTGCTGACGATTGCGAGCGTTGGTGAACTGATTTACTTCATCCACCATGTGCCCGACAGCATTCATATTTCGACGGTGCTGCGTCGTTTGGCGATCGACATGTCGGAGAAGTTCGATGAGCTGTATCCCGAGACACTTGGACAAGCGTTGGACGAAGAGCAAGAGGTTCCGAGTTTGTCCAGCGATTTTTTGCACACGGTTCGTTCCGATGTGACCGGCTATCTGCAAGGGATCGACGATGATGAACTGATCCAATTTGCAAAGGAGCAATCCGCGGTTGTGCGTTTGATCAAGCGTCCGGGCGATTTTGTTCGACGCAGCGAAATCATCGCCGAGGTGACTCGCATGACGGAATGGAATGAGGAACATGCGAAGAAAGTACGCCACGGTTTCGCGATCGGATATTCGCGAACGCCAACTCAGGATGTCTTTTTCATTTTGAATGAGTTTGTGGAAGTCGCGACGCGTGCGTTGTCGCCTGGTGTGAATGACCCGTTCACCGCAATGCAGTGTATCGACTGGTTGTCGGATGGATTGGTGCAGTTGTCGCAACGAAAGCTCCCGACCCGCTACCGAATGGATGAACAAGACGAATTGCGAATCATCACGACCGAGGTGACGCGTGCGGACTTCGTTCAGTCGATGCTTTGGCAATTGGTTCCGTATGTCAGAAACGATCGGAATGCGTCGATCTACTTCATCGAATCAATGAAACGCGTGATTGAAATCTCGAACTGCAAGCCGCTCAATGAGCTGATTGAAGAACCCATCCGCGATCTCGAAAAGGCCCTCGAAGATGAAAACTGATTTCCAAATGAGTGGCGAGTCGCGTTGGAGTGACTGGGCATACAAGACGATTCGATACGTCTTCGTTCTAGTCGTCATGCTTTGCATCTCAGTTGCGGCGAATCGAGTTTCTGCGCAAGAAACGAGTGAAGCGGAACCGGTGGAAGACACCAACGCACCGGCCGAAACCGTTTCGGTGCAAAACATCAGCGACGACGATGCCATACGCGATCGGTTGACGAAGATCTTTGACTCGGCCAAAGAAGCAGGTTGGTTGTCCGACGCGGAAGTCGAACTGCAGAGCGGCATCGTGACAATTCGCGGGCAAGCCGACACGGAGGAACATCGTCAGTGGGCAGAAAATGTGGCTCGCAAAACCGAAGATGTTGTCGCGGTGATCAACGAGCTGTCCATTGACAGCGCCGTTGATCTCGCCTCGACGCGTGAGGTGGTAACCAAGTCATTGGACTCGCTGTGGACTGATTTTCTGGTTCGATCGCCACTCTTGGTTGCCGCGCTGTTCGTGGTGTTGGTGACTTCGTTGCTGTCGAAACTTGCGAGTTGGATTATTCATCGGCTGCTCGACAATCGAGGGATGCGTACCAGTCTGAAGGATCTGGTCAATCAATTGTCGTCGATTGCGATCTGGATCGTGGGATTGTTGATCGCGACGGTCGTCGCGTTTCCAGGGATGACTCCGTCCAAGGCATTGACCGTTTTGGGTTTGGGATCGGTTGCGATTGGTTTTGCCTTCAAAGACATCTTCGAGAATTTCTTCGCTGGTATCCTGATCCTTTGGGGATATCCGTTTGATCGCGGTGACTTCATCACATGTGGTGATCTGACAGGCGAGGTCAAGCAAATCACCATTCGCAACACGCTGATTCGAAAGCTGGATGGCGAGTTGGCCGTCGTGCCGAATGCATCGCTATTCAAGAACAATGTCGACGTGTTGACCAGTCAACCGCAGCGGCGAGTTCGCATCATTTGCGGTGTTGCCTACGACGAAGATGTCGACCAATCTCGGGATGTAATCAAGCAGGCGGTGCAGTCATGTGAGACGGTGCAAGGGAAGCGGACCGTGGAGGTTTTCGCCAAGGAGTTTGCTGACTCGAGCATCAATTTTGAGGTCGCTTGGTGGGCTGGATCCAAACCGCTGGATATCCGTCGAAGTCGCGATGAAGTCGTCGCAGCAATCAAGCGAGATTTGGACGCCGCCGGAATTGAAATTCCATTCCCGTATCGCACATTGACTTTTAAAAACCCTGAACACATTGGTTTCAAAACGACTGAGTCGGTTGTTGAGAACAAAGGTCCAGGCGATCACCGTTCCACTCCAACCGAAGAAAGTGAATCCTGATGGATCACGCCGCTTTTTCACGACGCGTTCTCTTGGCCAGCGGCATTGTTTTGCTGGTCGTTGCGACCGCGGGATTGCTCTACGTCGCTCGCAACTTGTTGCCGCTGATCTTTGGATCGGTGCTCATTGCGGTTGTTTTGAATCAATTGGCAGATCTCGTTGGGCGATGGGTTCCGCTGGATCTATCGCGTACCACACGAGTTGGTTTGGTGATCTCCACGATCGCGGTTGTGTCTTGTTTGACGATGTATTCGTTCGCGAACTCAGCGGCTCAGAAAGCGGCGCAGTTCAAAGACCGGATTGAGAATTCAGTCCAGGAAACTTTTGAATCGGTCAAGCAGCAACCGCTCGTTGAAGATCACCTCGAAGAAGATGCCAAGCTCAGTTCCATGATGCCTTCTTCTGGAAAATCCATTGGGTTGGCCAAGAACTTCTTTGCATCAGCGTTTGGTGGAATGGCGGACTTTTTGATCTTGTTGATCCTTTCGATTTACTTCGCTCTCAGTCCGGACAAATACCGAGTGGGTGCGATTCGGATGCTGCCAACCGGTTGGCGTGAGAAGACGTCGGGTCTGTTGTCTCAGTCGTCTACCACGTTGTGGCGCTGGATGATTGGTCGCTTGATTGCAATGGCATTGGTGGGAGTCGTATTTGGAATCGGGTTGGCTGTGATTGGCGTTCCAATGCCGCTGGAACTGGGCGTGTTCGCAGGCTTGGTAACCTTCATTCCCAACATCGGTGGCATCGCCGCCGTCGTGCCCGCGTTGTTGCTGGCATCGCAACAGGGATCGACCGCGCTCATTAGCGTTTTGGTCCTCTATCTGGTGATCCAAACGATCGAAAGCTACCTCATCACACCGATGGTTCAGGAACACCAAGTCGAGCTGCCACCCGCGATGGTGATTTTGGCGCAGATCATCGGAGGGTTGGTCTTTGGTTTCTGGGGGATCGTTTTCGCGACGCCGATGTTCGCGGTCAGCATGCTGTGGATCAAACAGATCTACGTGGAGGACTGGTTGGAAAGCTGATCGACTCGGAGCTCTGTCATTCAGAAAAGGGCCTAGCAGGCTGTTGATTTATTGAGCCGCACCGCGTTAGCGGCGGTTGATTAGACGCCAACCGGGGCTAACGCCCAACGGCTAATGATTGTCATTCGGTATGCGACTAAATCAACAGCCTGATAGGCTGCCAGCCTGTGACTGCGCAGAACACAGGGTGGAAGCCTATTACACCTTTCCTGTCCGACACTTGTTCGTCGTTGGTTGCGAAGCAGGTCAGCAGCTGTCTTTCGGCATTTGAACTGTGATGGCAAACGCCATCGCTCCCACGTACAACCGGGCCGAACGCTGGACTGCGAAATGGTTGCTTTTGGAGTCCTGACAGCGAATGCGATTTTTCGTCCGGCGTCTGTCTTTCTTCATCCTGCCGGGATGACAATTTGCGCAAACGCATGGCCGCCACAGCCCCAAATATTCAGAAGTCCAAGGCGAACGTCCAAACGGCTCACATGATTCTAGCAAAGCGTGAACAACAGGTGACGATGTTAGCGGTGTGGCGCAAGCCGCCCGGTGGGGAACCGGAGGGCTCGCGACCTTCCGCTACGTCACTTGTCGTTCACGTTGTCCTCACCAGATCATTCCAACAGACGTGCTTCAGGATTTAGCCGCGCTATCCGAGTAGCGACAGAACGTTTCGCGGGTTTTGATTGGCAAGTGAAAGCACATTGGTTCCAGATTGAACGAGAATCTGCGCACGAGTTAGATTCGCGGATTCTTGGGCGAAGTCAGCATCGCTGATCGACGACACTGCTTCTTGCAGGTTCGCTTTTGTTTCGTTGAGCGAGACGAGGCTGCTTTGCAGTGTCGTGGCTTGAAACGATCCTAATCGCCCACGCATGTTGACGACTTTATGCATGACTTCGTCGATGACTTTCGCCGCGCCGTAGACGTCGTTGGTCAGCGACTTCGATTGCCCGCTGCCTAGTTCGTAGAGGCGGCCAGAGCTGCCGCCCAGCTTTCCAGTCGAAACGCTGCCGATTCCCAGAGAAGCTTGCTGTGTGCTGGTGGCATCAGGTCCAAGTTGAAACGTGGCTCCTCCGCCGGTGATGCTGAAGCTGAAATTGCTACTGCTGCCGTCTTCGACGGTGATCGACAGGTCCAACGTGGAGGTGTTGATTGATAGATTGTTTCCGCTTCCGCCTGCTTTCACACCGTTGATGGTTGCTTCGACATCGCTTCCGAGTGCACGGGTTTTACTCAGATTGCTTTTGAACGTGCCGGCATCACTTTCGCCAATCACCTCGATTTCGACGGACTGGTTGCTACCGTATTCTTGGCTGGTAAAGTTCAGCCCGTTTTCAGTGCTCGCAACCACTCCGGTTGAGTCGCTGACCAAGTTGACCGCGGCAGCAATTTGAAGAGCGGTCGCGCCGTCGGAGAACTGGAAGGTTTCGCTGCCTGCACTACCCCTGAGCTCGAAGATGAGATCTCCGTTTAGCTTGGGCTCGAAATTGGCGGTGTTGGTATTGAAGTCGTCTGCGGTCAGATTCAGGCGTTGTGACGGTCCTGTGGTTTCTTCTCCATCGCTGTCGATCACCGTCGCAGTCAGTTCAGTGCCATCGGAAAGTGCCGGAAGATCGTTGACCAATTGAGCGATGTCGACGAACCCTTTAGATGTCTCGTCGGTACCCAAAGCGATGTTGACCGTGTTGGTCTGTTCATCGTAGGACGCCGTTGTCGCGGATTGATCCGAATCGGTATACGAGATCGCAATGTTGCCGCCATCACTGCGGGCAACTTCGATGCCGGCGTGAACCGGCCTGACGACGCCTGTTTGCTGGGTATTCTCGAACGGTCCTCCCTCCCAATGAGCTTCGATGCCCGGCAGACTGTTGATCGCGTTTGCACTCATGTTGATGCTGTGTGGCTGATCATAGGAGTCATAACGTAGCGTCAAAACGCCGTCATTGATCGATGCTGCTGGAAGACTATTGAAGCTGCCATCGTCGATGAATTGGACCGATTCAAAATCACCCGTGATGCGGATACCGCTGTCGTTGAGCACCGCATGATAGTACGTGTTCGTCGCGAGCTTGCTGGTGGCGACGGCGTCACCATCAAGTGGTGGATCAAACGCATTCGCGTTGACGGAAATGTCTGCCTTCGTTGCAGCCGCCGCGACGTTGACCTCCACATCCACGCTTCCCAGCGTTCCAAGATTCGCCTGGTCAATCGCGTAGTCGGCTATCCCGGGTGTGGTTGAAAGCGTGCTGACGTAGTCCTGTGAACCGTCAAGCAGTTTGCGACCTTGAAAGGTGGTCGTTTGAGAGATCCGATTGATGGCCTCGAGCGATGAGTCGATCTGCAGTTGATTCGCAGCGATCTCATCGCTTGACAACCCGCCGGTGTTGGCCGCTTCGACAACCAAGCCACGGATGTCATTGAGAAGGTTACCGACTTGGCCAAGGGCCGAATCGGCGGTGCTGATGATCTGGCTGGCTCGCGTCGTGTTGCTGATCGCTTTGGTCAGTCCCGTGATCTCGGCACGCAAAGCTCCACTGGCCAAAACGCCGGCTGGGTCTTCCGAAGCCTTGTTGATTCGCAAGCCCGTGGACAATCGCGTCAGCGATTGCTGCAGGTCATTGTTGCTGGACGCCAGACGATTCTGAGCGACCAACGATGAAACGTTGGTGTTGATGCGCGTCATGGCAGCGTGGGAAAGGCGAGCCAATTGTTGTTGTGAGAATGACGACAGAGATTCGAAAAACCATGACACGTTTTCAAGCAATGAAAAATCTTCCACGCAAGTTGTGTCCGAAAAATTCCGTGAAAGCCGCTCGCCCAATGCCGCAGCCGATACAGCCGCGTCAACCCGGTCAGGTCGTCCCAAACTTTCGACGAGATTTCAATTTCGCTTCGTGCCGACGTCGACAACGTCTTGCATGACGTAGCATCTGGATTTGTCGCTGAGTCCGAAAACGAGGCCTCGCACTGGTGAGGCAGAATCGTCGGCCGACCGGGAAAAAGGGTTTCACTGTCGGCGTGAAGGCTTGTTCACGAGGGACACGTGGCATGACGAGGAGAATGGCGAACGACAAAGTTTTTGCGTTGCGTCGAACGCCGAGCTCTTCGTTCACTTTGCGTGAGTCGATTGAAGATCATCAAGGAGGACCAGCGCATCGGTATCCGCTTGGCTGACAAAACCCAACCAGTCGAGCTAGTTCCAATGGTCGCTCACAAGTGGCAACTGGTCGAAGGTTCACGTCGGTTGGTACGGAGTCACTACAGGGACGCTCCACTCACCCGCATGCTTGACCAGTTTTGCTGTGATATCGATCAGGATCCACTCGTTGAGAGGATGCTCTGTCACAACACGACTTGAGGAACGTAGCTTGCCATTCTCAAACCACAGGCTGGGCCCGCTTCGGCAAGGGTGGATGGAACCTCGCCACTCATGTTGGAACACCGCGTTCTTGTCCAGTCGAATCGCGAATTTGCAACTCGTCGTGCCTTCGCTGTGTATTCGGCTGAACGCTCGCATTGGATGGTAGCGCCGCTTTTGCCGAGAGTGTCAGTGAACTGCAAAACCCTGTTCTCACTTTCAGCAACCGGTGACTCAATCACCTGGATCTCACCGAGTTTTGGAGTGACGAAAACGGATGCCCAAACTGGGAGCTCGCCATTCGTAAACTCTTTTCAAAATGCGAGTGGCGGCGGATCGGGAGCCTGACGCATCGTCGGCATCGGAAGCATCTTGGCTTGTTCTTTCCAGGCTGCGTCACCATAGACGCCTGCTTTTGAAACGTCGAATGGTTGGAAGCCGATCTTCTTCGCGACCGACGTATCCGCAAATCGGAAGTCGTCGTTCAATGGATCCACGAACAGCGGATCAGCAATGAGCGAACGTCCGCTCGTGTCGGCGTTGCCCAAGTCGACCGGTTTTCCCATCCGCCAATAGACGTTGCCACCAATTTCAACGCCATCGTCACCCCAGTTGCCATGAAACAGTTTCTCTGAGTCCCATAGAACGATGTTCTGCTGGTATGTGAACGAAAGATGCTTTTCAACTCGACTACGCCGAATCTGATACTCACGTCCGAAAGCAAAGACATTGTTGCGGATCACATTTTCACGACCGTAGTGTTGGTGATACCCTCCAGATTTGGTGCGATAGACAAGATTGTTTTCTAGCAAAATGCCGGTGCTGCCTTCGTCATTGTACAGCCCCCATCCCCCGTATCCCCATGACTCGATGTCGTGGATTCGGTTTCCTCGGAGCACAGTGCCCGGCGACTGCCCCAGCGTGTAGATGCCGCCCATGTCACTGAGCCAGCCTTTGCCGAGATGGTGTATGTGGTTGTTTTCGATTCGATTGCCAGTTGCCAAGCTTTGACCGTAACCCCAACGCCAACCCACCGAGATCCCGGTGTAGTACATGTCGGCGATTTCGTTGTGTGTCACCGCGTTGTCAGCACTGTTGCCAATCCAAACTCCCACCGCACATGGAAACAGATGCCCGGCGTCGTAGACGATGTTGTTGTCAACCGCGATGTCGTGGGTCCGTTCCAATTCATTGGACGCGATTCTCGTTTCACCGACGCGCACTCCACCTGCGCCCAGGTCGTGCACGAAGCTGTGTCTGAGAACGCCAACCGAGCAACCTTTGCGGAACCAAATCCCATAACCACCGGTGTAGCCGACCTCGCAGTGATCGAAAACGACGTTCTTAGTTCCGTCGATTTGCACTGCAGCTTCAATCGGAGAGGCCGCCTGCGATGGATCAAAGCCAGCCCGCGGGGTGAGCATCCCGCAATGACGAAACGCGATGCCACGAAATTCGAGACCATCAACAAACTGATCGTTCCCCGAGTCTCCTCGGATCACAACCAACTTGTCGCAGACGGGAATGGTGAAGTCAGCGTCGTCCATCGATTCACCGTCACGAGGTAGGTAGCTGAGCTGTCCTCCCGGTGCCAAGTAGAATTCCCCTGGCTCGTCGAGTGCAGCGGCATAATTCTCGAGGAGATATCCCGTGTGACGGGTCAAAGGGTTCCAGCTTTTCATCTTTTGCCCCGAGATGACCAACTGACCCTGCTTCACATCGGCACGGTCGAGAAAACGGCGAGTGGTGTCCCATTTGTGAAACGCCAGGATTTGGACTTGGCGAATCTCTTCGGAACTCAGGCCTTCCAAGCTGGCGACATCTTCTGGACGCACTGTCATTGTTTGCTGGGCGCGTTTCCCGTCGTCGATCAATTGTTCCTGGCAACTCACGATGTAGTGAAAGAAGGCGTCGGGTTCGCGTGCTCTCGCTGCGCGTTTCTCGTTGACCCACATCTGTTCGAACCGCCATTCCGGTGGGAGTTGCGTCGTCCAAATCCCTCCTTCGCCCTCGGTCCACTGGGACGTGATGCGGCGACCTCCTGAGATGACTGGAGAAGTCCCTGCTGCGGCTTCGTAGATCACATTGCCATCACCGAATTCGAAAGTCAGCGGCTGAGTGATTTCATAGCGGCCGTCTCCCACAATGACTCGAGCGGCTTCATCGGCATGGTCCAGCCGACGCCGGCGGATTTCGTCACGAGCTTCCGTCAGGGATCGAAACGGGCGGCTCTCACTTCCGTCACCACCGGCAACCGCACCGGAGGCGACGTACAACTTCCAATCGCTGTGAGCGATGTTCGACATGGTCAGGAGGGCAAACAGCAGACAGGCAGTCGTCTTCATACGAGATGGTCGACAGGTTTGTGGACAAAGAACGGGGAAGTGGTCAGCGATCGACCCCAAGCATGTTAGCCAAGAAGGCAAAGCAGATGTTCTTCCTTGGATAAGGCTTTGCTAAGGACCACGTGAACAACAAATGACGTAGCGGAAGGGCGCGAGCCCTCCGGTTCCTCACCGGGCGGCTTGCGCCACACCGCTAACATCGTCACTTGTTGTTCACGCGTTGCTAAGCAGGTCGGCTGGTGTCTTCCAGCATTTGAACTGCGATGGCAAATGCCGCTTTCCCACTTACAACCGGAGCGAACGCAAGGGCGGCTCACCTGGTTTTGGCCGATCATGCTTGCCGACCTGCTTGTCACACGATCTGGTTGACGCATACCAGCGTCCAATCTGATTTCAAAATGTTTGGCTTGGTCACAGGCCAATCGGCAAAAGGATCGCTCAGCGTTCCTGTTGGTCTTCGCGCGGCTTCCACTTGTACGCGGCCAGGGAGTTCTTCCAGAAGTACTTTTCCTGGAGCTCACGTGGTTTGTCAGCGAAGTATTCCTTCGCGATGCCCACGACTTCATCCAACGGAGCCGCTCGATCGCTATTGGGCCAATCGCTGCCAAAGAGAATGCGATCGTCTCCAAAGATCTCGATCAGTCGATCCAAGTTCGGGCGATGAATCTCCAAGTCCTTGACGATCTTGCCCGCGATGTGATGAATCACGCCCGAGAGTTTGACGTAGACGTTCGTTCGATCGTGCAGGTCTTTCAGAACGTTGCCGTAAGTCGTTTGGTTCGCCACGGTACGTTCCAAACGCGGTAAGTGATCGATGATGATGCGTAGGTCGGGCAGCTTTTGATTGAGCCTCACGACGGCTTCCATCAACCGCACGGACGGGTTGGCAACATCCAGGGACAAATCCAAGTCCGTCATCAACCGCATTCCCTTCAGAAACACATCGTCCTCAACCATCCGTGGCAAATCGTATCCCCACAGGGATCCGTAACGGATGCCTCGAAACAAAGGATTCTTCGCGTGCCGAACGAGCAGTTCTGCGAAGTCCGGTTTCTCCGGCCGCAGATTGCCGACCAGCCCGAGCATCATGTCATCGGGCTGCATGACTTGCAGTGCCCACAGGTTGTCTTCCACCCACGGGCTGGCTTCGACCTTGATTGCACCTGTGATTCCGAGCGGAACGGCAAGTTTGCGATAGTCAGCCGGCAGGGCGGTGGTCGGGGAATCACCTCCTGGACCAACGTACGGAGCCCCCTGAGGACGCGATCCGTCAAAGAGATGGATGTGACAGTCGATGATGGGAATAGGATCTTTTTTGGGACTCGGTGCCGCGGTCACGGACTCGGCCATCGCTGACGCTCCCACGGCGACTGTGCCCTTCACAAATCCACGACGGGTCATGTGCACATCGGAGAAGTCGGGATGGTTGGTCGTTGATTCACCCATCAAACGGTTCCCGTTTCGCGGTTTCGAGAGGGGCATTGGGGCTGACCCATTTCGTCAAGAATTGTGGTCGGGGAGTGGTAGTCTCAGCGTCGTTTGTCTTCGAAGGGATGTATCATACAAAAAGAGCACAATGAATAATCATCGTGCTCTTTGGAATGAACTCTCGGTTTGGCTCGTTGACGCTAGCCTCAGAGCGAAACGCTTGCATTGATGTTTTCGTCGGTCTCGGCCCGTTCGCCTTGGACATAAGCTTTGCCCGCACGCAGCAGATAGTTGATGCCGGTGAATCCGCTGTTGTCCCAGTACTCACCGCGTTCGGGCTCAACGCGAAGCAAAGTGATGTTCGGATCGTTCTTGCCTTCCGGGAACCAAACCTTCCACGCTTCTTTCCAGAGCTGTTCCAGCTTGGCTCGGTCATCGGTGACACGGCACTGACCGGACAGCGTGACGAACTTGTTGGACCCTTGCATCGTCACCGCCACATCGCGGTCCAGCATCAGCTCCGCAATTTTGCCAGAGTTTCGATTGGTGACGAACCACAATTGGCCGTCGTCCGTTGCTTCCGCGATTGCCATGGGGCGAGCGTCCAGACCGCCGTCATCTGTTTTTGTGATGAGCATCGCGGTGTCAAAATCTTGGACAAGTTCGATTAGCTTTTCGTGAGTATTCATCGTCCTTCTTTCGTTGAGAGTATTCGGAAACGATACGCAAAGGTCGCAAATCAGAGGCCAACGCGAACGAAAATCCGTCGATACGAAAAAAGGCGAGAGGGAAGACCTCTCGCCGATTGGTGATGACGATCGTGAACCAGCCGGTGACGGTCGATCAGTGAGTCATGGTTTGTTGAGGGCTGCGGTTCCAACGTGTCGCGATCGCGAGCACCGCGACGGCGCCGATGATCGAACCGATCCATCCGGAGGCTTGCATCGCCGATCCGCCAAACAACAGGAACGCGAGAAAACCGCCGACGAATGAACCGACAACGCCCAGCAAAATTGTTTTGACGATGCCAAGGTTCTGTCGTCCGGGATAGATCAGTCGTGCAAGGGCACCGACGATCAAACCGAAAATGATCCAGCCAATGATAGGAATCAACATGTGTAAGCTCTTTGAGTGAGTGTAGGGAAATGTCCTGCGTGCTTATGCCGTGTTCAATTGACAAGGTCTTTGCACACGGACCGGACGGCCGGGGAAGCCCGGCGATGGTGTCTGTTTTTGCGATCAGACTTCTTGAGCCTGCAACATCCACAGATGCTTCTCGAGTTCGCCCGAGAGTGCGATCAGCATGTCTTCGCTGATTGCGTCGAGATCGCCGAGTTTCTCGATCGCCGAACGGAGTGAATCAATGACTTGTTTCAATGCGTCCGCGACCCGCGAAATGGTTTCGGAAACCTTCACAAATCCCGCGGGGTAAGCATCGACGCTGCTTTCTGCGGCGACCGTGGAGACGCGACCATCGGCTGGGATTCCCAGCGTGACAATCCGTTCCGCGACTTCATCACTGCCCGCTCGAACGGTTTCGATGATCTCGTCAAGTTGCAGGTGAATGCTGCGGAAGTTCGGCCCGACCACGTTCCAGTGGGCTTGCTTCATCAGCAATGCCAGATCGATCAGGTTGGTCAGATTGTCTTGCAACAATGCGGTGACTTCCGCGTTGGTCTCGTCTTGAAGGATGTCACGCTTGAATTGGGTCTTGGTTGTAGTGGACATTGTTTAAACTCGTTGGTTTTCGTGATGGCAGTGACTGCCGTGGATAGTGAAAAGGCTCGGGTGGTGGGCTACTGAGCCAAGTAGTCCTCTCGGAATGCACTGGCTGCGAGAGGCGTGGCGGCTTCAAAGCCACCGTCAATCGGCCATCGTGCCCCAGTGACAAATCCCGCTTGCTCACCGGCAAGGAAGTTGATGACGGCGGCGACTTCATCGGGATGACCGACCCGGCGAACCGGGATGGCCTCTCGCGGAGAGCTTTTGGCGTCATCGGGATCCATGTCGTTCATCGGAGTGGCAATTTCGCCGGGTGCGACGGAATTGACGGTGATGTTGAGCGGCGTCAGATCCAATGCCAAACACTTCACCAACCCGCCCAGTGCGTGTTTGGTCATCGTGTAAAGCGTGTCGACGGGGCTAGCGATTGCTTCATGAGCACTCGTTACGACGATGATTCGTCCGGGAGTGGATTTCGGCTCGCCATCCAAACCGCCGGGAAGCATGTGATGAACCGCCCGTTGAATTGCCAACGTCGCACCGATGGTGTTGACGTTGAAAATGCGCTGAGCGGTTTCAACGTCCAGGTTGGGCATTGTTTGATTGACCATCATCCCGGCGTTGTTGACAAACACATCGAGTCCGCCCAGTTCGTCAACCATTTCGTCGACGACCGGATTCGCGGTTTCAGGGTTGGACAAGTCCAGGTGTTTGATCACACATGCACGTCCCTCGGCCTGCACCATTTCAGATGTGCGTTTGGCGTCGTCCTCACCGTGTGCGTAAGTGATCGCGACATCGTGCCCTGATCGAGCGAGGGCTACCGCGGTCGCGCGACCGATGCCAGTGCTTCCGCCGGTAATGATTGCTTTGCGGTTCATGGGATTGCGTTGTTAAGACTCTTGGATAGTTACGACTGCGTGGAACACAGGTTGGAAGCCGATGCCACTATGCGTCCTTCAGTTCGCTTTCACTCTTCAGCACGTGGTCACCGTCTTCTTGCTCGATGTAATAGGCGGGCTCGTCATCACTGGCGTTCCGCGTCACGTCGTTGCCTTTGATGGTCTTGGTAACTTTCTCTTTGTAGGACTCTTTGATTTGCCCCTTGGCCGTTCCACCGCCATAGTTCCACTCGACATACTGGTTGACTTGAAATTTTTGGCTCACGGGAAGTCCTGCTGGTTCGTGCGAAGTTCTTTGAATGAATAGGAGCGTCAATGAACGCGTTGCTGCGTCGTGATAAATGTGGAAGCAAACGCCGGGCCAAAACCCTGATCGTTAAGATTGGCTCGCCGATTGCGGGTCATCCCTCAACGGAAGAGCTCTCTATCCGATGCATTCTTCCGTGACTCACCAACCAGCAAGGTTCCGATGTCATTTGGAATGTTGCCCTTCAAATTCGATCGAACTTCAAACGGATCATCACGATGAACGAGCCCAAGCAAGACACCGCTCCTTTGAACCACACCCCGTGTCCCAAGTGCGGGAAGCAGGTGGACGACCGTGTTCCCGCGTGTCCCAATTGCGGTGAGAAGATTTACGTCGAGCATCCAGGCGGAATCACACCGACCAAGCACGAACCATTGCCCGCGAATGATCCCACGAAGTAATGGCTTGGCGATTAGCAGGCTGTTGATTTAGTCGCATACCGAATGACAATCATTAGCCGTTGGGCGTTAGCCCCGGTTGGCGTCTGATCAACCGCCGCTAACGCGGTGCGGCTCAATAAATCAACAGCCTGTTAGGCAATCGTTTCGGCGTTCAAGCCGAAACCCAGGGTGTTGCCCCTGGCTGTCATAGGGCTGCCCCGTTGGGGAGTGCGAACTTGGTTGTCGCACTGCTCCGATGGCTTTGAGTTGATTTGTTCCGATGCGGTTGATTGCGGACCAGATCACGTTCGCCATCAGGCCGTGGGTTCGCCTCAGAGCCACGCAACAGCATCCGGAACGGCAAGGTTTGGCGTGCCAATGTGAGTGACCGGCCAAAAAATGTGGTTGGCCGTCATTGCCGGTTTGGTGTTGCTCTGAATATGCGTGAATGGCTTTTGCTTCGGATCTTCGCATCGGTTGCGGCACGCTACTTGCGATGTATCTAAATCGTCTTTCAATCCCCACACCGGTCCAGATCTATGTCTTCATCCTCGGCAGTCAGTAGCGAAATGCTTCGCCAGTGGATGAAGTCCGTTGTGACGATGACGATTGAAGGTGTGGCGATGGGGGAGCATCCTTTTGGCGCGGGGGTCTTCACCGACAGCGGGAAGCAGATCGCAGTGGCTCACAACCAAGTGGTCTCACGTTGTGATCCGACCGCGCACGCGGAGGTGATGGCCATCGGCAAGGCGGCCAAAAAGCTGGGTGACCCGGATCTATCAGGATTGTGGCTCGTCTCGACTGGTGAACCGTGTCCGATGTGCCTGGCCGCAATCGGATTGGCTGGTATTGAACACGTTGCTTATGGCGCATCCGCATCCACGATTGAAACGGCCAACTTTGGCACGTTGGGTTTAACGGCCAGCGAACTTGCTGAGCAGTTGTCACCGCCAATCCAATTGACCGGCGGCATTCTAGAGTACGACTGCTCGGCTCTATTGATCAATCATCGAAAAAAGGACTCTGACGATGGTTGAATTGAATGTGCAGGTCGCCCACGAATTGCCGTTGCCGGCAATCGGTATGAGAAATGTCCTCGTCGTCGATGACGTGGCGGTGATGCGAACGATCATTTCTCGGGTTCTGCGTAACCTTCAAGTGGAAAGTGTTCAGGCGGCGGATGGTCGCGAGGCTTTTAGGCTACTATCCAAACAAACCATTGACGCAGTGATCACCGATATTGAGATGCCAAATTGGAGCGGCTTTGATTTGGTCGACGCCATGCGGCGATCGAAAGACCAACGAGTTGCGACGATGCCCGTGATTGTGACGAGCACACTGGGAAGCAAAGCGATCGCTCGCAAAGCTCGGCGGTATGTCGGTGTGTACTTTCTGCCGAAGCCGATCTCTGTCACTCGTTTGAGTGTCACTCTGAAGATGATTGCGACCAGTCGTTGGTTGCATGAACGATTCTCGGATGGTCGACGAATCTGTTTTTGAACCGACCAAACTTGTTAGCTTTTGATCAGTTATGGATCAGTGGATCGAGACGATTTTGGAGCAGTTTGATGCATTCGGCGTAGGAATGCTGATGCTGTTGGAAAACGTGTTCCCGCCAATTCCGTCCGAATTGGTGATGCCATGGGCTGGCTACTCAGTCAGCCAGGGGCAATCTTCTTTCGTCGCGGTTGTTGTCTCGGGGAGCATTGGATCGTTTGCTGGAGCCTGGGCGTGGTACTGGGTTGCTCGGCGAATCGGGAAGGAACGACTGGCAACGTGGTTGGACAAACACGGAGCCTGGTTGACCATCACGCGCAAGGATATCGATCAAGTCGATCGCTGGTTCGAGCAGTGGGGAGCCGCAGCGGTTCTTTTGTGCCGGCTGATACCTGGGCTTCGAACGCTCATCAGTGTTCCAGCAGGTTTCGCGGAGATGCCGCCAATGAAGTTTTCTGCTTACACGGCTGTTGGAACGGTCGCTTGGACGACGCTTTTGGCGGTGATTGGTTTGTGGCTGGGGAAGAACTACGGCGATCTGGCTGGTCCGCTCAGTTGGGTGAGTTCAGGAGTCATCGCAGTGATGTTGGCAATTTGGATTTACCGTTTGATCCAGCAACATCGTGGGCGACGTGGTTCCACATCGGTTGGATGACATGGTGACGAAAGAGCTCGCGAACTAACAACGATTCGAGGAAGCGTCGTTTTGATCGTTCTTTAAGTTTGATTCACACTTGCGATGCACCCAGCGTGCAATGCGACTCTCCACGTATCCTACGACCAACAGCACGAAGACGGCTGCCACCGCAACGCTGGTAGCGAGTGCCACTCGCTCGACTGCGGTGGCAACGCCAATGCCTGCGGTCAAGAAGATGCTCGCAGCGGTTGTCAGTCCTTCCACCTGTTCTCCTTTCTGGTGCACGATCGTGCCGGCACCTAAGAAGCTGATGCCCACCACGATCGCTTGAAGCACGCGAATTGGGTCGGCGCTGAGCATCGAATCGGGCTCCAATTCTTGGAAATGGTTCACCGCTTCCTGAGCCAGAAGCATCATCATGGATGCTCCGGCACACACAAAAATGTGCGTTCGGATACCAGCGGGTTTGCGAGCGAACTCGCGTTCAATTCCAAGCAGCGCACCCAAGCCACCAGCGGTGGCAATCGTCTGCAGTTGTGTGATGTCGAGGCTGTCTAACATGCGGCGATGGTCGAGCAAAACGTGTGCCCGATGCCAGCTTGCACCCGTCGGATCGGCAAGCCGAACGGTCTTGGAGTTTGCCTGCTGGCATGCAGATTGCTGCGGAATGCCGCAGTCCGGTAAGGCATCCGTTCTGCCAAACGGATGCTCGTGAACGGACGAATTGCAATCCAACTGAGCCTAAACCGACCAAGTCTATGACCTTCGCTCAATCTCAGTCCGCTCTCGATCACGCCGGTGTCGGCGCCGAATCAATTGCGGAGTTGTTTTGGGTGATGTTGATCGGCGGAACTTTGATCTGGCTGATCGTGGTTGGTTTGGCGGTCTACGCGATGGTGGTTCCCGGCGAACACGACCAGAAAAAAACAAGAATGCTGGTGATCGGCGGCGGAGCGGTTTTCCCAACCATCGTTCTGACGGCGTTGTTGACGTATGGATTGGCGATGTTGCCTGAACTTCAACGTCCGGCACCCGAAGGCAGCCAAGTAGTCGAGGTTTCAGGGGTTCGATGGTGGTGGCGAGTCAACTACCGGATGCCCGACGGGAAAAAAATTGAAACGGCCAACGAAATTCACTTGCCGGTGAACGAACCGGTTGAATTCAAACTCAAAAGCGAAGACGTGATCCATGCGTTTTGGATTCCTTCGCTCGGAGGCAAGGTCGACATGATGCCAGGTCGCGAAAATCGGTTGAAGTTGCATCCAACACGAGTCGGCGTTTTTCGCGGTGTATGCGCTGAATATTGTGGTGAAGCCCATACTCAGATGGCGTTTGATGTGATCGTTCAGTCGCGTGAGGAATTCGACGCATGGCTACACCAACAGGCATTGCCCGCGGTGTCGGGGTCTGATGTAGCAGAGGCCGGACGGGAAGTCTTCGAAGCCGCCGGTTGTGGTGCCTGTCATGCGATTCGTGGGACATCCGCAGATGGGGTTGTCGGACCTGACCTGACGCACTTTGGAAGTCGCCGGAGCATTGGTGCGTCGGTGCTGCCAAACAACGCGGACAATTTGACTCGGTGGATCAAGGAAACCCATCGCGTCAAACCTGGCGTGGAGATGCCTGCGTTCGAAGCGTTTGCCGATGACGAACTGCGATCTTTGGTTCGGTACTTGGGGGAATTGAAGTGAACGACCCGAGAGCGGATCGATTGTTGAAAGCATGGGAGACACCCAAAGGTTGGCGTTATTGGTCGGCGGTCAACAACAGCGAAGTTGGGCTGTGGTACACGCTCACCGCGTTTGGGTTCTTTTTGTTTGGTGGCGTGTTGGCGCTGATCATGCGTGTTCAGTTAGCGTTGCCGGACAACGATTGGCTGACGCCGGACCAGTACAACCAGATCTTCACCATGCACGGCAGCGTGATGATGTTTTTGTTTGCGGTGCCAATCTTAGAAGCAATCTCGATCATGTTGCTTCCCCAGATGTTGGGAGCACGTGATCTTCCATTTCCGAGGTTGTCTGCGTACGGGTATTGGTGCTTTCTGATTGGCGGCGTCTTCGTTTGCGGTTCTTTGTTCTTTGGCGTTGGACCTCGCGGCGGCTGGTTCATGTATCCACCGATGACAACGGAGTACCAAGACGGCATTGGGCCCGACATTTGGTTGTTGGGATTGTCGTTCATTGAAATCGCGTCCATCGCGGCGGCGGTGGAGTTGATTGTCGGCGTCTTGAAGTGCCGACCACCAGGCATGCGATTGAATCTGATTCCGCTCTACGCTTGGTACATCCTGGTGGTGGCGGTGATGATTCTGTTCGCCTTTCCGCCATTGATCGCTGGCGATTTGCTGATGGAACTGGAGCGGGCGATGGATTGGCCGTTCTTTGATGTCGAGCGGGGCGGGGATCCGATGTTGTGGCAGCACTTGTTTTGGATCTTCGGGCACCCCGAGGTCTACATCGTTTTTCTGCCTTCCATCGCATTGATTGCGATGATGGTTCCGACGTTCGCTCGCACACCGATGGCTGGATACGGTTGGATCATTTTGGCGGCCGTGGGGACGGGGTTCCTCAGTTTTGGATTGTGGGTGCACCACATGTTCACGACCGGTTTGCCGGGGATTTCGATCGGGATCTTTTCCGCTGCGTCCGAAGCCGTGGCGATCCCCACCGGTGTGCAGATCTTTTGCTTCATTGCAACGCTGTTGGTTGGGCGTGTTCAACGCAATGCTTGTCTCAAGTTCGTGCTGGCCGGGTTGGCGACGTTCATCATTGGTGGGCTGACCGGCGTGATGGTCGCGATCGCTCCGTTTGACTATCAAGCCCATGACACGTACTTCATCGTCGGCCACTTGCACTACGTGTTGATCGGCGGAACGATCTTTCCGATTGTCGCCGGATTCTATTACTACTACCCGTTTGTAACCGGGAAACGACTTTCCGAACGGTTGGGCAACATCACGTTTTGGTTGATGTTGATCGGTTTCAACGTTGCGTTCTTTCCGATGCACATCGCGGGTTTGATGGGGATGCCTCGCCGCGTCTACACCTTCCCCGGCGGAATGGGATTCGAGCTGCCCAATCTGATTTCATCGATCGGCGCGTTTGGTTTGGGAGCCGGATTCCTGGTTTTGCTTTGGGATGTGTTTCGTCCCAAGGGGAAACAACCTTTCGTACCTCGAAACATCTGGAACGCAGGGACGCTGGAGTGGAGCGGTGAAGTCCCGGATCTGCCCTGGGGAATTCGCTCGATTCCAATCATCGAGTCGCGGTACCCGTTGTGGGAGCAGGAGAATTTGTTGGCCGATATTGATGCCGGCAAGTTCTATCTGGCCGATGCGGAGGAAGGACGGCGGGAAACGTTGGTGACCAGTGCGGTCGATGCGGAATTGATGCATTGTTTGCGTGTTCCCGGGCCATCGTTCTTGCCTTTTTGGGCAGCGGTGTTCACCGGTGGAGTGTTCATCTTCTCGACCTATCACTGGTGGATCCCGGCCGGTTGTTGCAGTGTGCTTTCGTTCGGGACCATTGTGACTTGGTTGTGGACCGGAACTGCTGAGATCCCTGAAAAGGAAACCAAACCAGTTGGCTTGGGCCAATCGTTGCCGCTGTATGTATCGGGGCCTGCGGCGGTGGGTTGGTGGGCGATGTTTATTACGATGCTGGGCGACATGACCGCATTTATTTCGCTGGTCTTTGGATACTTCTTTTACTGGACCGTTCACGAAGACTTCCCGCCGACGCAGTGGAATGGCGAGCCGGTTGTCGGTGCCGGAACATTCTGGCCGTTGGTGTCCGTCGGCCTGGCAGTCGTCGCATGGTGCTTGGTCGTGATGGCTCGTCGTCTGAATCGCCGCGATCAACCAATCGGGTTTTATGCATCGAGTCTGTTGGCCGTCGCGATAGCAATGGCGTCCGGTGCGGCACTTGTTTGGGGGCCGTATTCCAATGGCATGGATCCGACCGTGCACGTCTACAGTTCAACAACCGGCGTGTTGGTGTTGTGGACGGTGGTGCATTTGGTGCTTGGCGGCACGATGTTGGTTTACTGCATCGCGCGGCGCCTGTTTGGAAAGATGGATGCCAAGCACGACGCGGATATCGTCAACGTCACCTTGGCTTGGCATTTCCTCCTGCTGACCGTCGTGATCACCGGATCGGTGCTGGCACTTTTTCCGTGGGTGGCCTGATGGATGAGAGCACAAACCAGCAACCGGTACCCCTGCATGATGATGGGCGACCACGCCCGATGAAGAAACGATTGTGGTGGATCGCGATTTCTCCATTGGTTTGGGCCGTTCATTTTTTGGCGTGCTACATCACCGTCGCGATTTGGTGCGAGAAAGGCGGCGACGGAGACCTGGTGCCGTTGCAGGTAGCCGTCGGGATTTTTACGGCAATTGCAATTTTCGCGATCGTTTGGGTGGGATGGTTGAGCTATCGAAATTTTCGACGTGCCGATCCGCCGATACCGTATGACTTTGACGATCCCACGGACCGAACACACTTCCTGGGCTTCACCGCGTTCTTGTTGTCATCGCTGAGCTTTGTTGCGACTTGCTTCACCGTCTTGGTTTTCCTCTTGGTGGGGAGTTGTGACTGATGAAACTTTGGATGTGGAATCTCGGCTGGGTTGTGCTCGGACTGGCATGGTTGGGGCCGTTGCCTGAACTCGCGCAAGTTTCTTTCGCGGCGCACATGACTTTGCATATGGCGGTGGTTGCGGTTGCGTCTCCGTTGCTGGCGATCGCCGCATCCGGCACACGGTTGGACCCGGTTGGAAAGGTCCCGAGTTTGTTTTCGCCAATTCCAGCTTCGGTGGGTGAACTGTTGATCGTTTGGGCGTGGCACGCACCGGGGCTGCATCATTTCGCTCGCCACTCATTGTTGGGATTCGTGATCGAGCAATCCATGTTTTTGGCGGCGGGAGTGTGGGTTTGGATCTCGGCCTTCGGAGGTTCGTCGCCACGTTCACCATCTCGCAGCGGGGCGGGGGTGATCGGTTTGTTGCTGACTTCCATGCACATGACCTTGCTTGGTGCGTTGCTAACACTTTCGCCAAGGCTGCTCTATTCGCATCATCATTCCGTTTGGCTGGATCCCATCACGGACCAACATCTTGGTGGGGCGGTGATGCTGGTGGTTGGAGGGATCGCCTTCTTGGCAGGTGGACTGTGGCTCACCAAGGATCTGGTGGGCGATGGCGAGAATCGTTCGTCGCGATTTTCGGTCGCGGCGCTTCAAAACCACTATCGGTGTGCACCTTATGATTGATTCTAGGTTTCGTCCTTCGACGCACGGCGATGGTGCGGGCTCATGCTGTTGACTTGGAAGCGAGCATTGCTCGCAGGTATCGTTCTGGGCATCCTGGGCACCGTCGTATTGATAAGCGGCGTGGTTCCGGTGAAGGCCAGCAGCGGTCACTGGCAAATCACGCGTTGGTTCCTGGATTTCGCGAGCGACCGATCGGTGAGTTTTCACTCTCGAGGGACTCAGCCACCCGAAGACGGCGAACTGAGGGATGTGCGATTGGGGGAAGAAATTTTTCAAACCAATTGTCGTTTCTGTCACGGTTTGCCGGGGAAGGAACAGCCTCCCGTTGCCAGGGGAATGACGCCGACACCGCCGCGGTTGGATCGATCACTGTTGGAAAAAGAACCGAGGGAATTGCACTACATCATTCAGCACGGGATCAAGTTCGCTGGCATGCCCGCGTGGCCCGTGCCGGCGCGAGGCGACGAGGTCTGGCCGGTGGTTGCTTATCTGCGGAAGTCTTTGGAAGAGGATCGTGAGACCTTCCGCGCCGAACGAACAGAAGACGACTTGGCGGCGATTGCAAAACTGCCTGTCCTTCAAGCTTGTATTGATTGCCATGGTGTGGATGGAGCCAGCCGAGCGGGCAAGCAGGTGCCACAATTGACGGGGCAAGCGGAAGGCTACCTTCGACAATCATTGCTCGCATTCCGCTCATCCGAACGATTCAGCGGTGCGATGATGCCGGTGTCTCACGATCTGACGAATCAGGAGATTGATACTCTTTCCAAACACTATCACGAAGCGACCTGGAACGATGTGCGAACCCGAGTTGACGACGATGTGGCGGATCAAGCGGCCATTGAACGAGGGCGTGAACTCGCGACGGTTGGTGATCGCGGTCGAAAGATCCCGTCCTGTCAAAAGTGCCACGGACCGCAAGCGGAGAACCGTCGTGATGACTATCCCAACTTGGCGGGGCAGTCGAAGTGGTATCTGCAGCAACAATTGGAACTTTTTGAGAAGCGGTCTCGCGGTGGGGCAAGAACGGCACGCTTGATGCATCCTATCGCAGACAAGTTGTCCAAGCGGGATCGTTCCGATTTGGCAGCTTTCTACGCTTCCTTGCAAACACCCAACCAACCTTCAGAGCACTGAATCGACGACGGGCTGTTGATTGAACAAGTTTCATAGATTGAGCGATCAGCCGATGGGCGTCTGCCCACGATTTCTAGTGAAGAATCGTTCGCGTTCCGACTGAGGAAATCAACAGGCTGCTGAGTTTCGGATTCAATCGGCTGAGGCGAGGAAGGCGTGATTTGCGTTCCCCACATACATCTATCAATGGAAGGTTTGACCATGGCTACCAGCCTATCTGAAAAGCAAGAAGAGATTTATGACGAGTTTTACGACCTCGTGAACATGCAGCCCAAAGAGATTGAGGATTGGTTGGAGACCGAAGAGTCCAAATCCGTCGGGCAAACCAAGGATGGCGATGACGAGTCCGTTGGTCGCCAATCGGCTCGCAAGATCATTGAGATCAAACGCACGAACAAGTCGGATCTTTCAGACGAACAAGTGGATCACATGCAGAAGGTGTGCGGATACATCAAACGGCATGTTGCGCAAGAACCCGATGGCGATGTTTCAGAGACTGATTGGTGCTACAGCCTGAAGAATTGGGGCCACGATCCGTCGAAGTAAAAAGAACGGCAGGCTCACCGGACGGGTGAGCCTGCCTTGCGGTTTGGAGGTTGAACTCTGCGGTTGAGTTTCGATGGATCGGCCGAATCAGACGGGGGTTCGACCGCCGGTGCACCCGAAGACTTCACCGGTCACGTAGCTGGCATCGGGGCTGGCCAACCAAACGTACAACGGTGCAAGCTCGATCGGTTGTGCAGGACGACCGAACAGGTTGTCTGCACCGAATTCCTCGAACTTCTCTTTGGGCATCGATCCTGGAATCAGTGGCGTCCAAACCGGGCCAGGTGCGACCGCGTTGACTCGCACGCCATGGTCCATCGCCAGTTTTGCCAGACCCTTGGTCATTCCCAACATGGCCGACTTGGTCGACGCGTAGGGCAGAAGATACGGCGACGGATCGTAACCCTGGATCGAAACCGTGTTGATGATGCTCCCGCCCGGTGGCAAGTGTTTCATCACGGCACGGGAGAGCCAGAAAGGCGCGTAGACGTTCGTTTTGAAAATTCGATCGAACAATTCTGTTGAAAACTCATCGACATCGTTGCCCGTTTCCTGGTAAGCCGCGTTGTTCACGAGAATGTCAATCGCACCGTGTTCCTGGCGAGTCTGCTCCACCAATTCGTTGCAGAACGATTCTTCGCGAAGGTCGCCGCGTATCACGGACACGTCCACGCCCGCTTGCTTGGCCACTTCAGCGGTCTGTTTCGCGTCCGTGTCTTCGGAAAGGTAGTTGATCGCGATGTTTGCACCTTCTCGGGCGTAGCAAATGGCAATGGCGCGACCGATGCCACTGTCTGCACCGGTGATCAATGCGGTCAGGCCTTTCAGTTTGCCGGAGCCCTCATAGCTCTCTTCGCCGTGATCAGGTCGCGGTTTCATTTTCTCGGTGCTGCCCGGCATCTTCATCGCTTCTTGATCTTTGAAAGGCGGTCTCGCATACGCTTGTCTTGGATCGACCAATTGAATGCGTTCTTCGGTAGCGGTGGACATTTTCAATCTCCGTTGATGACTGGAATTGGTTGGCGTTTAGATTTCACAGAGCATCGATTGGGTGATGCAATGGTTGCTTGATTCGAGTTGTGTTCCGATGCAAACAATGTTCCGATTGAGTGGAGGAAAGAATGTTTGTAGCGACCGTCAAAAGAATGCGAGGTGCTGAGTCCATGCCCGAGCGATGATTGCGGTCGATGTTCACCGGTCCGGAACACGAGTTGCATACGATTGGCGTTGAACAATTTGAAGACTCGCGAAATGCGAGAGTTCAGATCCGAACAAAACACCGTAGAAAGAGGCAGCCATGAGTGCGTCAGCGACAGAAAAGAAGTGTGAAACGATGAACGCGGTGGTCTATGACGACTACGGCGATGCGAATGTGTTGCATTCGGGTGTCGTTCCGTTGCCCGACCGATTGCCGGGCCAGGTGTTGATCGATGTTCGAGCATCGAGTGTCAATCCGATCGACTACCGGATTCGGCGTGGTGAGGTGAAGGGTTTGCTGCCGGGCGGGTTTCCTCGCGTGCCCGGATACGACGTCGCGGGAGTGATCGCGGATTGCGAGCCCGATGGTCCGTTTGAAGTGGGCGATCGGGTGATGGCGTTTCTCGACACCATGCGAGGCGGTGCGAGTGCCGATTTCGCGGTGGCCGCCGTGGATGTGACCGCTGCGATTCCTGATTCGATGAGTTTCAACGAGGCCGCGGCCGTTCCGTTGGCCGGAACGACCGCCCTGCAATCACTTCGCGATCATGGAAACATCGCGGAAGGAAAACGCTTGTTGATCAATGGCGCAAGCGGTGGCGTCGGAATGTTCGCGGTACAAATTGCCAAAGCATTCCACTGCCACGTCGATGCAGTTGCCAGCGGCGACAACGAGAAATTTTGTCGATCGCTCGGTGCGGACCACTTTTACAACTACGAAACGACCGACTTCACCGAATCAGATGAACGTTGGGACTTGATCTTCGATGCCGCCGGGAAGTCTGGCTATTGGGACGTCAAAAAGGTTCTCAACGATGGCGGTCGATATGTATCGACGGAGCCCGACGCGAAAGGCATGTTGATGACCTTGGTGACTTGGCCGATGTCGAAATCGGGAACCGTGATGCTGGCGAAACCCAACGCCGACGATTTGCGGACGTTGATCGAGATGAGAGAGAAGGGGCAGTTGCAGATCACGATCGATGCGATCTATCCATTCTCTCAGTTGAGCCAAGCCCACCAGCATGTCGAAAACGGCGTGGAGCGAGGCAAGGTTGTTCTGACCGCTGACGGCAGTGGGCTGTAATCTTGGGTCACTCCAAGCAGGTAGGAGCTATCAAAGTGGCATAGTCTTCCAGTCTTTTTACACTCTACATCACGAAACACCAAAGATTAGTGTCTGATTTGAGTGGATTAGTGTTCTGCCAGAGCGGCCAAGGGAACACTAATCTTCGCTGATCGAACACTAATGGTTCTTGGACAAAGGATGTTTGGCTTCAAAACGCCTGTGTTCCCTACGCAAGCGGCTTTCAAAAGATGTGGGGTGCAAAAAGGCTTCCAGCCTTTGCTTGCACAGAACACAGGCCGTCAGCCTGCCAGCGGGGTAGTTTAATCAGCCGGAACGCGATATCGTCCGGCTCGTCTCCGGCAACCCCTTGGGGCGTGAGATTCAAAGCATTGACCGGACGTCGGATGCGAAGGTTGGGAAGGCGAAGAGCGTGGACTTCATGTCGGTCGCGGTCAGATTGAACTTCATCGCAAGAGCGAACAAGCTGATGGTCTCCTCCGCGGACGGGCCGAGCAAATGAGCTCCCAAGATGGCATCGGTTTTGGAGTCGATGAGAATCTTGTATCCAGCGACGGTTGGTCCCGTCTTGCGAACGCTTCCCCATGAAGAGATGTCGTCGCTGAGAACCGTCAGGTTATCGTTGCTGTCGCGAGCGGCTTCTTCCGATAATCCAACCGATGCGATGCTTGGAATCGTGAACGCGACTTTGGGGACTTGTCCGTAGTCCGGCGTTCGTTCCAATGTTTCGGAGAACAAATTTTTCGCAGCGATGCGTGCGTCCTCGTTTGCCACGGGAGTTAGCCGAGGCATCCCGTTGTCGGCGCAGTCACCGGTCGCGAAGACTCTCGGATTGGTCGGGTTCTGCATGAATTGGTTGACTGCGATGCCCTTCTCACCGTGCTCGATCTCTCCTTGGGAAAGGCAGAGTTCGTCGATGTTCGGAACTCGTCCCGCACCGTGAACGACCAAGCCACACACAATCGGCGACTGCTCGTTGGCGAGATGAACCTGCAGGTGACCGTCGGCGGATTTATCGATGCCGATGATTTCGGCATTCATCTGAAAGCGAATTCCATGCTCACGAAGCGAATCGGTCAGTTGATTGACGAGATCCGGGTCAAACCCTGACAGAATTTGATTGTTCATTTCGATCACGGTCACTCGGCTACCTGCACGGGCAACGACTCCGGCAAACTCCATGGAGATGTATCCACCGCCAATGAACACGACGTGTTCTGGCATGGATTCCAATTCAAGGAATTCGTCGCTGCGTGTGACATGTTCCGCACCGTCGAACGAGAGTTCTCGAGGTCGCCCGCCGGTGCCGATCAAGAAACGATCCGCGGTCAGCTTCGTTCCCACAACATCGATCGTATCGGGAGAGACGAATCGAGCGACACCGTGAAAGGTTTCAATGCCATCCTCTTGGAACGACTGCTCCTTCTTTTCCGCGACGGGTTGAGTGAACTCCATCTTGAACGCGTGAAGTTGTTTCCAGTCAATCTTCACCGACGCGTCCGAAATCAGCTTCCCATCGCCACGGTGGATTTGATCGACCAATTGACCGGCGTTGACGTAAACCTTTTTGGGATTGCATCCACGCAGTGCGCAGACTCCTCCAAAGGTTCGCGAGTCGACCAGTGCGACCCGTTTGCCTGCTTTGGCAATCTTCGTGGCGACCGTGCCGCCGGAAGGTCCCGTTCCCAGGACCACCAAGTCAAAGTGTTCGCTGCTCATGGCAGTTCGATGTCCAATCCGTGATTGATACGGTTGGTGAAGTTTGCGAGTGCGACCGCGGCGGCGAGTGTAACAAGCTGCTTTTCATTGAGGAACAACTTCAGTTCCTTCACGACCGATGCGTCGACATTGGCCTTGGTCGTCAGTTGCTCGGCGTACTTCAGCACTGCTTGTTCTTTTTCATCGAACAAGTCGCCTGAACTCACATTCATCGAGTCCAGTTGCTGGTCGGACAACCCCGCCTTCTTTGCAGCCTGGCGGTGGTAGTGCGAGCAGTAGTCGCACGAGTTCAACTGGGACGCTTTGTAGTAGGCGAGTTCGCGATACTTTGCCGGCAGATCGTTTTGCAGGCCATCGTTGATCTGAGTCATCCCGCCCAACACATCGGGTTGATGTGCCAGCGTGCTGAAGATGTTCATCGATTGACCGAACTTCTCTTCGATCGCTTCGAGAATTGGTTTGGCTTCGTCAGGAGCTTCATTGATCGAGAGCGGCTGTGCGTAGGCCATGATTGGTTTCCGAATTTTGTGGGGGCGGATCTGGAAAAGAGGCAGGCCAGCTCAAACGAACTGGCCTGTTGATCGACGCACGGATCAGACCGTTTGCGCAGCGTGCTTGCCTTCAGCGAATTCTTCAATCGCTTTGTCACAGAACGCTGGCAAGTCGTCGGGGTTGCGACTTGTCACCAATCCTTCGTCGCACACGCATTCTTCGTCGACCCATTCAGCACCGGCATTCTTCAAGTCGGTTTTTAGACTTGGCCAAGAAGTGACTCGGCGGCCACGAACGACGTCCGCTTCGATCAACGTCCATGGTCCGTGGCAGATCGCGGCGACAGGCTTGTGTTGCTTGAAGAAGTCGCGAATGAAGCTGACCGAAGTTTCGCAGGTTCGGAGTGTGTCTGGGTTGGCCACGCCGCCGGGCAATACCAATCCATCGAAATCTTCGGCCGATACATTGGCGACGTTTTGATCGACCGTGAACTGGTCCGCTTTTTCATCGTGGTTCATGCCTTGGATCTTTCCATCCTTTGGCGAGATCAGAACGACTTCTGCGCCGGCGGCTTGGATTGCTTCCCATGGCTTGGTCAACTCGACCTGTTCGAACCCGTCGGTTGCGAGAAAGGCGATCCGCTTTTTGTTCAGTGTTTGGTCACTCATATTGTTGTCCTCATTTTTGAATTCGGTTTTGAACTGCGGAGGAGAGTGAACGCAGATAGCGTGCCGCGATAATGCCTTGTACAGAACACGAGAAGGACTGATCGGTAAAAAGTGGCAAAGGCTTCCAGCCTGTGATTGCGCAGAACACAGTCTGGACGCCTAACGGGCTGTTGATTTATTGAGCCGCACCGCTTTAGCGGCGGTTGATTAGACGCCAACCGGGGCTAACGCCCAACGGCTAATGATTGTCATTCGGTATGCGACTAAATCAACAGCCTGCGAAGACACTCTCTTTGTCTGACAGTTTTTGAACGCTCGTTGTTCAATGGGACGATTCCCGCGCGGAGTGACCGGTTTGCGGTCGATCGCAATTTGCTCAATGATTGATTCTGCTCATTACGGCCTGGGAATTGCGTTGATGCCGCAATGATGACCGGTGTTGGTTGCCGGCGCGATTGGTTTCGCAAGCGGCGGATCGCCATTTTGATGTACTTCTGTAGAAGGACGAACAGTTGATAGCGAGTGATTTGTTGATCGCGATGTTGGTGATGGCCGGGGCGTCGATTGCGTCGGGATGGTTCGCGTACGCGATCGCGTATTCGGACAAAGGCCAACGTGTGATGTTGTGTTTATCGCTCGCGGTTTTGGCGATGATCTACTTTCTGTTCTATGCATCGGGTCAGCTTTTTTGGGCCAGATACGTCTCCAATTCAGCAGCGATCGTCTACACCAACTTTGCATCGGTCTTTGCGGCACTGGCGGCTGGTTGGGCCTTGCGTCTTCCGAAAACACCCGCGTGGCGCCGTGGGGTTTTGTGCGTTTTGTTAGCGATGGGGTCCGCTGCCGCGAATTTTTGGCCATTGCTATCCATCGCGATTCGTCCGGCGCCCGCGGGCGGTGACGAGTGGAACAATGGTGTCGCGATGCAAACATCTTGGGCGACATGCAGTCCCGCTGCGGCGGCGACGTTGTTGCGTGCAGAGGGCATCAATAAATCTGAGTCTGAAATGATTCCTCTGTGTTTAACGGACTCGAGCGGCACGCCAACACTCGGTTTGTATCGCGGCATCAAACTGGTCGCTGATGGACAAAACCGATCGGTCAATGTGCTGGACGAAACACTGGACGAGATGTGGAATCGTGATGACTGGCCAGTGTTGATGGCGGTGGAGCTTCCGTATGGAGTGGACGACCGACGTTACGTTGATCAATGGGGATGGATTCCAGGGATGGGGCACAGTGTGGTCGCGTTGGGGCTGACGAGCGATGGGCAACGCATGCTTGTGGGAGATCCATCAGTTGGGCTGGAACAGTGGTCGAAAGATGACCTGCGAGTTCTGTGGCACGGTAACGGCATTCGCTTGGAATGATTGAGTTTGAGAATGCGAGAGGCCCATTCAAACGACACGAACTTCGAGAATTTGAGTTGATTGAGCTTCGTCGCGTCGCAATCGATGAAGCGGTGGAGATGACCAGCTTGAAGGTTGATCGCGAGTTCAATCGATCGGTGGGAGGTCATTGGCACAGTGATTGCGTTAGCAGGAGCAATTCAAATTTTTGCTCCTGAGCCAACCATCCATGAACCAACTTTCCTCGCGAGTTTGCAATGGCGTCCTCGATGCAATCGGCGGCACACCATTGGTTCGACTCAACCGATTTTTGGACCGACCTGATATTGAGTTGATTGTGAAATGGGAGGCGGCGAATCCGGGCGGAAGTGCCAAGGATCGTCCAGCCGCGAAGATGCTGTCCGAGGCACTCAAACGCGGTGAGATCGGCCCCGAAACCACGATCGTCGAATCGACGTCTGGGAACATGGGCATCGGTCTGGCTCAAGTGTGCCGGTACCACGGATTGAAATTCATCTGCGTCGTCGATCCTCGAGCACAGAAGCAAAACCTCTCGATCATCGAAGCACTCGGTGGCACGATTGAGCTAGTCACCCAGCCGCTGAAAGGTGATTTCCTGGCTGCACGCATCGCGAAAGTTTGCGAGCTGATCGAGACAACACCGAACAGTTATTGGCCCAATCAGTACGCCAACACCGACAACCCTCGATCACACTTTAAAGGAACCATCCGCGAAATCGATGAGACGCTCAATGGTGAATTCGATGTCTTGTTCGTGGCGACGAGCAGCACGGGGACCGCTCAAGGTTGTCGTGATTTTTTGAAGTCGCGAGGACGCGACGTTCAGGTCGTCGCGGTCGATTCAGTGGGCAGTGTTTTGTTCGGCGGGTCGTCTGGTCCTCGCAAGATCCCTGGTTTGGGTGCGGGGAAGGAACCTCGATTGGCGGCGGGCCAATCATTCGATCATCTCGTTCGCGTCTCGGATTTGGAATGTGTCGTTGGATGTCGCAGGGCGGCGCAGCGAGAGGCGATGTTGATTGGTGGTTCGGCCGGTGGCGTTCTGATGAGCGTCGGACGAATGCAAGAACAATTCGCTGGCAAGCGTTGCGTCGCGGTGCTCCATGATTCCGGCACGCGATATCTCGAAACAGTCTTTAGCGATGAATGGGTTTCGGAGTCGCTGGGTTGTACCAGCGAGGAACTCAACTATCTGGTCGGTTCTTCCTCGTTTGAGTTTTTTGAAGGAGTGAGCGCATGAGCGTTGCGATTTCAGGCGGTAGTGTCGCCGATTTTCCGGTGACCAATGACAATCCATCCAAAGCGCCGTTGCGTTTAGCAATCGTCGGTTGCGGGCCTCGCGGTTTGCAATGCCTCGACGCTCTTTCGCAACAGTTGTCGACAGACGAATTGTCGCGAATGGAGATCACTGTTTTTGAACCTTCGCCGTTTCCCGGCGCGGGATGCATTTACGATCCGAAGCAACCTCGGATGCTTCGAATGAATTTTGCGACTCAGCACATTGATTTTTGGAAGGTTGATTCCAATCAACCCACTCCACGATCCGGTTCATTGATCGGATGGTTGGATCGAAACTATCCGGAGTATGCCGCGTCGGATCAGTTTGTGCCTCGCGCCGTCGTCGGTGAATACTTGCACGAATGTTTTGAATCGGTCTGCAAACGTCTGCGTCGTTGGACGAAGTTGAAGGTCGTTCGCAGTCGAGTGGAATCGATCCGATGTGCCGCGAGCCAGGCGTCTAGCGGCGGTTGGTTGTTGTGGGATGGCAAAGACGAAGTCGCGTTCGATCGGGTTGTCTTGACGACTGGTCACGAAGGATTGCGCGGGTCGGACAGGGTGACTACGTCGGACGACGAAGCGTTTGTTTTTCCGGTGGAAACCAGCCTTTCATCCGAACGGATTCCGGCCGGAAGTGACGTTTGGATTCGAGGGTTTGGCTTGACCGCCATTGACGCCATCATGATGCTGACGGAAGGTCGTGATGGTCGGTTCGAAAACGGTGATGCACTGCCAGATTATATCCGCAGTGGAAATGAGCCGAAGCAGATCACGGTTCATTGTCGTTCAGGTCGGCCGATGTTGGCGAAGCCCACCGCGAAAGTGGAACCCATCACGGATGTGTTTTGGGAACCTTATCGAGAGGCACTGCGTGCGTGTGAATCGAATCATGGCAAGCTGAAGTTTCACAAAGACATTTGGTGCGTGATTTGTGAGGCGGCTGCGGAATCGTTGTCGCAATCGGGCACGGTGGTGACTCCGCGGGAAATCGACGAATGGTATCGTGGGTGGTCGCGATACAAGATGGACGAGGCGGCCGCACGTCGTGCGATGTTGCAGTCCTACGGCGTTGCGACCGGTGCACGACCGATTGATATCCCATTTGCACTCGGGGATGCGTGGCGTCGTTTGTACCCACAGATCGTTGAATTGGTCAGCTTCGGTGGGTTGGCCGCTGGTCAGTACAAGGCGTTTCAACAGGTGGCGATGGAAATGGAACGCATCGCGTTCGGGCCGCCGGCAGAGAGCGTTGCAAAACTGTTGCGGGTGATGCGAGATGGTTTGGTACAACTGTGTGATCAAACCGTTGCACCAGAAGGGGCTGTGATCGTTAACGCTGTGATTGCTTCACCAAGTCAGGCGGATGAATCCGGGCCGCTTTCGCAATTGATTTTGCGAGGTGATGTCGAGGTGGATCCGCTGACTGAAGCCATTCGCGTGAGTGATTCAGGAAACGTGCTGGGAGGTCGCAAAGGACTTGCCGTGTTTGGGCGTGCGACGGAGGGTTGGGTTGTCGGCAACGATACCCTTTCTCGAACGTTGCATTCGCAGATTCAGAACTGGGCCGGCACGATTGCGGTGGATATGCATGGATAAGGTACTCGACGTCATTTTTGAACGCTCTTTGGCTGGTCAAATGTTGGAAGGTCTACCCGCCGAAGATCAGGTATTGCAGACTAGTTCGCTGCGGAAGGGTTGCAGGGGTGTTTTGCCCCTGGATGCTCGGCTCGAACCGTGGATGAAGCGTTGTTTGCGTTCAGAAAACTTGTTCGATTTGGTTGAGACCTATGGTTCGCCACTGAATTTGGTGCGACCTCGAACAATGCGTCGCAACGTGGAAGAACTGAACGCGGTCGCTCGTGAGCGCGGTCTTGATTTCCGGGTGTTCTTCGCTCGGAAAGCCAACAAGTGTTTGGGCTTTGTCGACGAGGCGATTGAGTCAAATTTTGGAGTCGACACCGCCAGCGAGAACGAGCTGCGTCAGTGTTTGCAACAGTGCGTTCCCGCGAAAGATCTGATTTGCACCGCGGCGATCAAGAGCGACTCGCTGATCGATCTGTGTTTGCAACAACAGGTCTGCATCGCCGTGGACAACGATGATGAGTTGCAGGTCGTTGTTGACCGAGCAAATGAGCTTGGTCGGCAAGCTCGAATTGCATTGCGTTTAGGCGGGTTCCAGCACGAGGGAAACAAGCTTCCGACCCGTTTCGGTTTCGATGTGGATCGCGACTGTGATCTTCCTCAGCGTTTGACTTCATTGCCCGTGATGGTTCAAGGAATCCATTTTCATCTCGATGGCTATGACGCTGGGCAGCGGGTGTCGGCTCTTTCGGTGGCCATGGAATGGGTCGAACGATTGAGAGCAGTTGGACAGCCGGTCGAGTTCATTGACATGGGCGGTGGTTTCCCAATGAGCTATCTGGAAGAGCATCGCCAATGGGCGACGTTCTGGAAGGAACATCGTCGGGCGTTGTTGGGCGAACGTGACACACTGACTTATCGCGGGCACGGGTTGGGGCTGGCGATTGAGGGAGGACGCGTCGTCGGGCAGCCAAAAATGTATCCCTTCTTCCAGCGTCCTGTTCGAGGCCATTGGCTTGCCGGTGTTTTGGACTCACGGATCGAAGGAAAGACAATCGCGGATCGATTGGTGGAGCTCAATGTTCAGTTGCGTTGTGAGCCGGGACGAAGCATCTTGGACGGATGCGGACTGACCGTCGCTCGGGTTGAGTTTCGAAAACAGAACGCGGAAGGCGATTGGTTGATCGGATTGTCGATGAACCGGACGCAGTGCCGGACTTCGAGCGATGACTTCTTGGTGGATCCGATCTTGGTTCCGAAACAAAGCTCCTTTGGTCGTGCCACTGAGACGAAGCCGATGTTGGGTTACCTAGTCGGTGCCTATTGCACGGAATCGGAATTGATTTCGCTTCGGAAGATGCAGTTCCCAAGCGGCGTTCAGCGTGGCGATTTGATCGCGTTCCCGAATACCGCCGGCTACTTCATGCACTTTCTCGAAAGCCGTTCGCACCAATTCCCTTTGGCGAAGAATCTGATTGTCGACTCGCATCCCGTGCCGTCGGTTCGTCTTGATTTGATCGATGAATGAGCAGGCTGGTCGAGTATCGATCGTTGGTTCGCACGGTTTTTCGCGATGCTCGGCTTGCGGAACTCAAGCGCGGCATAGGCTTCCAGCCTTTTTATACCCCACGTCTCGAAACACCAAAGATTAGTGTCCGATCAGAGTGGATTAGTGTTCCGCCAGAGCGCGTATGGGAACACTAATCTCCGCTGATCGAACACTAATAGTTTTTGGACAGGGGATGTTTGGCTTCAAAACGCCTGAATTCCCAACGCAAGCGGCTCACAAAAGATGTGGGGTACAAAAAGGCTGGAAGCCTATGCCACTTAACCGCCGAGTTCGAGTTTGCTCAATTTTCCGTGGTGCGACGTTAGGCGTCGGGAAACCACAAGGACGTGCGAAGTTTTCGTGTGATGGATCGGCACGTGGTTTGCGAAAGCGTGGAAACGTGAAATAGCGACGATGACGCTCCCGGTGTGTGCGGTTGTTGGCTGTTTTGGTCGTGGGGCAACTCGAACCCGCGTCGGTGTTCCCTACTTGCTACTTGGATGTTGCCATGCAGTTGTTGTCGCTCATCCAATTGGGGTTCAAGTTTGAGACCGGTGGTCCGCTTTCGCAGGACGCCCGTTGATGTCGCACATCCATCAATTCCATACCATTCTGACCGGAGCCCGTCCGGAGCGACGACGCGAAAAGTCGGATGAGTTGGTGGCGGTCGAGCAGTTGTCGAAGAATGTTCGTTGGGCGTCGTTCGGCATTTGGTTATGCGCCGGATTTCTGACTTTGTATGCGTTGTACATCGGTCGAAACCTCTTCATGCCAATCCTGGTTGCCGGGTTCGCTTATCTGACACTCCGGCCAGTGGTTCGAGCGATGGGCCGAATCGGGATTCCATCCGGTGTTGCCGCGACCGCGATCATGCTGGCGATTGCGACTGTCTTCGGAACAATTGGCTATGTGTTGTCTGGTCCTGCGCAAGACATGCTGCAGCAGGTGCCGGGATCCATGCCCGAAGTCAAAGAAAAGCTGGGATTCATCTTTGACCATTTAGAAACCGTCAACCAAGCCACGGAAGACATCTCGGACACAGCCGACAAGGAAAACATCACGTCCGAGGAGAAACCGGTTCCGGTGGAAATCAAACAGCCGGCTTGGACAACCACGTCACCGTTGATCGCCGGGACGGGAAACGCGGTTTCGTTTGTCTCCATCGCCGCGGCGCTGTTGTTCTTCTTGATGGCGGCGGGTGATTCGTTGATCGTCTCCGTCGTCAGCTCGTTGCCTTCCTTTTCATCCAAGCGACGGTTCATTGAAGTTTTGGAAGGTGTTCAAGACGCTCTGAGTAGTTATCTGGCGTGGGTCACCTGCATCAACGCCTGTTTGGGTGTTTGTATCGGAACTGCGATGTGGTTGCTGGGGATGCCCTCGCCGTTGTTGTGGGGAGTTGCGGCCATGTTTTTGAACTTCATTCCCATCGTGGGCGCAATGGTCGGAATCGCGATGGTGTTCTTCGTCGCTCTGGTCAGCTTTGAACATGCATCGTTCGCATTTGTGGTCGCGGGAACTTACGCGACGCTGACAGCATTGGAAGGTCAGTTCATCACACCGACTCTGTTGGGCAAATCGATGAAGCTTTCGTCCGCGCTGGTGTTCATCTCAATCGTGATTTGGGGATGGATGTGGGGAATGCTGGGTGTGTTCTTGGCCGTCCCGATTTTGATTGCGGTCGTGATGGTGATGGAGAAGTTGGAAGCCACTTCTTCGATGAATGCCATGTTGAACGGCGCCGTTGGAAAGGCCGCAAATCCTGAGTGACCTTATCGCATCGCTGATCTGACTTCCCTTTTTGCAATCGTATCAATTCAAACTCGTTTCTATTCCTCTTCTAGCAAAGAAGTTCTATGTCCGAAGAATCCAAGTGCCCGTTTCAAACTCAGCAATTCGGCCGGGCGGTCGATGACAATCAGCATTCGCAAACCGCTGGACCACGTGGACCTGTCTTGATGCAGGACGTTCACCTGGTCGAGAAGATGGCGCACTTCAATCGGGAACGGATTCCGGAACGGGTTGTTCACGCAAAGGGCTTTGGAGCCTTTGGCACGTTCACGGTCACGAACGACATCACCAAGTACTGCATGGCGGATTTGTTCTCGGAAGTTGGCAAGAAAACGGAAACCTTTGCCCGTTTCTCGACCGTCGGTGGCGAAAGCGGTTCGGCTGACACGGCCCGTGACCCACGTGGGTTTTCGCTGAAGTTTTACACCGATCAAGGCGTCTGGGATTTGGTCGGCAACAACACGCCGATCTTCTTCATTCGCGATCCGTTGAAGTTCAGCGACTTCATTCGGACTCAAAAACGCGAGCCGCAGAATCACTTGCAGCCTCATTGGCGTCGTTGGGACTTTTGGGGCGAGGTGCCCGAGGCTCTTCATCAGGTGATGTTCCTTTACAGCGATCGTGGAACACCAAAGAGTGCACGCTTCATGAACGGCTACGGCAGCCACACGTTCAGCATGTACAACAAAGACGGTGTCCGGCACTGGGTGAAGTTCCATCTGAAGACCGAACAAGGTTCAGAGAACTTCAGTGCGGACGAAGCGATCAAAATGGCGGGCGAAGCGCCAGATTACTCGACGCGTGATTTGTTTGAAGCGATTGAGAAGGGCGACTTCCCTCGTTGGCGAATGCACATTCAGGTCATGCCCGAGTCTGACGCCGCAGATTACGAATGGCATCCATTCGATTTGACCAAGGTATGGCCGCACGATGACTATCCGTTGATTGAAGTCGGCGTGTTTGAACTCAATCGCAATCCGTCCAACTACTTCCAAGATGTCGAGCAAGCCGCCTTTGAGCCTGGCAACTTGGTCGAGGGCATCGGGATCTCACCCGATCGCATGTTGCAGAATCGCGTGCTGTCTTATCCCGATGCACACCGGTATCGGTTGGGTGTGAACTATCACCAGATCCCTGTCAATCAACCGCGTTGCCCGTATGCGACTTATCACCGTGACGGGACGATGCGAGTGGACGGAAACGGTGGTGGGACGGTTGATTATGAACCCAACAAGATGAACGGTCCGAAGGAGACCGGGCGAACGATGGAGCCGCCCATGCCAGTGCACGGCGATGGCGATCGCTACGACGAGTTCGCGTGCGATGACAAGGACTACTACGGCCAGCCTCAGATGTTCTGGAACAAGGTGCTGGACGAAGGAGCTCGCGAACGGCTTTGCACGGCGATCTCCAATTCGATGGCCGACAGCCCGGAGAACATCCGCGAAAAGATGTTGGCTCAGTTCGGCAAAGTGCATCCGGATTTTGAAGAGGGTGTGCGCAGTCGCTTGGATGCTCCCAAGTCACAACCGATCCCGATCGCATAATCGGCATATCTGTTGCTTTGTACAGCGATGGTCATCCCTAACTCGGGTGGCCGTCGCTTTTTTTGTGCGTCTCACTCGGTCAAACGCGGGGGATTGCGCGATCTGGGTGACCAGATATTGCCCCACCTCCCCCCATCTTTGACTCACCGGAGACCAGTATGTTCGGATTTCGTTCTGCCCGCTTGCTCGATAATCAATCACTTGATCAGCACGACACTTCTCATTCCGAAAAAGAACTTGGGAAATCTCGGAAACTGAGAGGACGCAGAACGAAAACACGCCGTGCAACTCTGAATCGATTGATCGGCGAGCGTCTCGAGGAGCGTCGTGTTCTGGCGGCCTATGTCGTCGACACTGCTTTGGACGTCGTCGCCGAAGATGGCATGGTCAGTCTACGAGAGGCGATTCAGGCGTCGAACAGCAATATTGCGATCAATGCGGATACCGAAGCCGGTAGTCCTACCTCGACCGAAATCGACAGCATCAGCTTTGCCGATGGCTTGAGCTCGATTCTTTTGGGCAGCGAATTGGAGATCACCGAATCGCTTCGGATCTCCTTGGGTGATTCATCCAGCCAAATCGTGAGTGGCGACAATGCATCGCGAATATTTGCGATCAACGCGTCAGGGGATGATGCGGTGAGCGTCGACCTTTCCGGGGTGACGCTGCGAGATGGAGTGGCGGAATCGGGCGGTGCCATCTACGTCGGATCGGGGCAATCACTCTCGCTCACCAACGTCACCTTGACGGGGAACATTGCGACTGGTGATGACGCTGACATGGGCGGCGGTGCGTTGGCCAATGATGGCGGAAACGTGACGATCGATGATTCAACGATCGTAGGAAACATCGCAAACGGTGCTTCGGGCAGCGGTGGTGGCATCCTGAACCTAGGAACATTGACAGTTTCCGGCGGCGAGATCAGCGACAACACGGCAAACCGTGCGGGTGGCGGGATCGAAGCCACCGCAGGTAGCAGCACAACGCTGACGGACGTGTTGATGGAACTCAACGTTGCTGGACCTGATGAATCAGCCGCGCCGGGCAACGGTGGTGCACTGCATATCTCTGGTGATGGCAACGCGGATATCTCGGGCGGAACGATACGCGACAACACAGCGGCCCGCGAAGGTGGTGGTCTTTGGAACAACACCGGGACGATGATTGTCGACGGAACGATCCTGACCGGCAACGTGGCCTCTGGTGATGCGGCGGACGACGGTGGTGGAGCGATCTTCAATAACGGTGGAACACTGACGGTCAGCAATGCAACGATCAGTGGCAACGCGGCTGACGGTGATTTGGGAAGTGGCGGCGGTATCTTCAGCACTGACGGTGCGGTGACGATTAACTTGAGCCAAATCGGTGGTGCGATTCCATCCGAGGGCAACACTGCTAATCGTGCTGGTGGTGGTATCGAAGTGATCGATGGGACGGTGACGTTGAACTTTGGAACGGATGTTTCGAACAACTTCGCTGGCATCAACGGTGGCGGATTGCACTCGACCGGAGCAGCCGATGTCACATCGAACTTGGCCATTTTCGGTAGCAACACGGCGGCGAGCGAAGGCGGAGGGTTGTGGAACTCATCGACCGGAACGATGACGGTCAACGGCGGGGCGATCACATCGAACGTCGCCAGTGGCGATGACGCCAGCAACGGCGGCGGCGGTTTGTTCAACGACGGCGGCACGCTGAACGTGATCGACGCGGTCATCGGATTCAACATCGCCGACGGTGTTAGCGGGAGCGGCGGGGGGATTCTCAATGATGGAGGATCACTCGCCATCAGTGGCAACACATCCGTTTCCAACAACCGAGCCAATCGGGCTGGTGGCGGGATCGAGGTGACCGGCGGGAGCACAACTTCGATCGCCGACGCATCGATCTCATCTAACTTGGCGGGGGTATCACCCGCGGTCGCGGCGCCCGGCAATGGTGGCGGACTGCATGTTGGTGACGACGGTGTCGTTACGATCACCGGTGGTTCGGTCACAGACAACGAGGCGGTCGAAGGTGGTGGACTTTGGAATTCGGCTGCAGGTTCGCTGACGATCGATGGGACCACGATCAGTGGAAACACGGCGGTTGAAGGGGGCGGCGTTTATAACGACGAGGCAGCAGCTTTGTCGGATCAGATGTTCTCGATGACCTTTGAGAGTCTTAATGGCTCCGGCGTTTCGGGAACCGGCATGGTGATCGTTCAATCGCCATCGGAAACAACTCGCACCGTTCGTGTCGTGATCGATGCGGAGGGGCTGCAAGATTTGTCCGGCATTCCCGGGGCAATACATGTCGCTCACGTTCACGGTCAATTCGCCGGCAATGCAAACTTGCCGATTCTAAATCAGGGCGATGGTCCGTTCTTCGACGGTGCAGGTGGAGCGGCCAATGGCTTTCCACCGGTCAACTCGGTGGCTCCATCTTTGGCCAATGACGATGGACGAACGATCGCCGACGGCTTCTTGGATTTCCTGGAAGGACGTCCGCAGTACGGGCCAGTCGTTTTGAATCTGACATCGACCCAGATGCGAGATGCAGGACCAAACGGTTCGAATCCACCCGACGGTGTTCCTCCGTTGTCGCACTTCCTCGCTTTGGCGGGTGCTGGTGACATCGATGCGGCGGCTCTGTTCCCCAATGGAACCGAGTTCAATCTCGACACGACCTACACATTCGATTTGACAAACGCGGATGAAGAACGCCAGTTCAACAATCTGGCACCGCTTGGTCTTCGCGAAGTCGTGCTGCATGGGCAGACGGTTGACACTGCGATCTCGGATGCAATTGATGCAGCGGCCATGGGGACTGCTCCGGGTGGCGTGGATCTGGGCGATGGGACATCGTTTCGCGTAACGGCTCCCGTTGCCGTTGCGTTGATCACTCCGGTCAGTGGCAGCGTGACGATCACCGACGCAACGATCACGGACAACACCGCGATCGGGGGCGATGCAACCGAAGGTGGTGGCGGAATTCATAACAGCGGGTCACTGTCAGTATCGGACAGCGAGATCAACGGAAACACAGCATCGGGTGCTGCCGGCAGCGGCGGCGGGATTTGGAATGCGGGGATCGCATCGATTCAAGACAGTGAGATTTCAGGCAACACTGCCAATCGAGCCGGTGGTGGTATCGAGGCAACTGAAACGTCGTCCACTTCGCTGACCGATGTGAACTTGGATGGAAACAACGTTGGCGTCAGTCCCGCAGTGGCATCACCTGGCAACGGAGGTGGCTTGCACGTCACTGGTTCCGGAACGGTGACGATCAGTGGCGGCACCGTGAACGACAACGTTGCTGCTTCCGAAGGCGGTGGTTTGTGGAATGGAACCGGTGTGATGACCGTGACTAACACCACGATCAGCGGCAACACAGCATCGGGTGACGATGCGGACAATGGTGGAGGTGGCTTGTTCAATGTTGGCGGCAATCTGATCGTCACGGACTCCACGGTCATCAACAACGTTGCCGACGGTGCATCGGGCAGCGGCGGCGGCATCCTGAACCAAGGAACGCTGACCGTTTCCGGCAGCGATATCAGTGAAAACACTGCCAATCGTGCTGGCGGAGCGATTGAAGTGACCGCTGGATCCTCGACCACGTTGACCGATGTGTCGATGGATCGAAATATCGCCGGGCCAGATGGTTCGGCGTCGCCGGGTAATGGTGGAGCGTTGCACGTCTCCGGTGGTGGTGTCGTGACGATCACCGGCGGGACGGTCTCGAACAACATCGCCGCTAGTGAAGGCGGTGGACTTTGGAATAGCGTGTCCGGGAGTTTGACTGTTGACGGGACTTTGGTGAGCGAGAACTCCGCACCGATCGGGGGCGGTATCTTCAATGACAGCGGTGTCGACGTGACATCGCAAACGTTCCAAACTTCACTGAGTGCACTGAATGATTCTGGCGTGAGCGGAACGGCGACGGTCACTGTGGATACCAGCGACCCCGACAATCCGTCGATCACGGTTAACATCAATGCATCTGGTTTGGTTCCCAATCAACCTCACATTCAACACATCCACGGGCGGTTTGCTTCGGACTTGGATACAACCGGAACGATCCCGGGACCTTTCTTGGGTGAAGGCGGGGTCGCGATCGATTCTCGTACGCCGGACGCCGGCGATGACGCGAACGGGGATGGCTTCATCACGGTTGGCGAAGGGATTGCCGGTTACGGCAATGTGCTGCTGAATTTGTCCAGCCCGCGTGCACCGGTTCCTTTGGAAGGGAATTCACCGTTGGCCGATTTCAACTTGGCTGACTTCCCCACGGCTGATGATGGCACAATCGACTTCAGCGAGACCTACACGTTCGACCTGAGTGATGTCGATCAAGCTCGTCAGTACAACAATTTGTTGCCGATGTCATTGCGTGAGATTGTGCTGCATGGAGTGAACACAGACGTGGATGTTGACGGGGACGGTTCACCCGATGGTTATCGAGTCACCGGGCCCGCCGCGTCGGGGACGTTGCAAGCCGTTGGCGGAACGCTGTCCATCGTGAATGCACAGATCACCGGCAACGTGGCATCAGGCGATGGTGGCGGGATTGCCAACGAAAGCGGACATGTTTCGATTACGGACTCAAGCATTTCTGGCAATGTCAGTGGTGGCGACGAACCGGGTGAAGGTGGCGGAGGTGTCTTCAATGATGGAGGTGTCGTCACAATCACCGACAGCGATGTGATTGAGAACACCGCCATGGCGGGACTCGGGAACGGAGGCGGGATCCTGAATGCGAACGGCGGAACGTTGGTGGTTCGTGGTGGAACCATTTCCAACAACGACGCGTCTCGTGCCGGTGGTGGTGTCGAGAACGCTGGCAACGCAACGTTCTTTGAAACTGAATTCGACGGCAATGTGACCGGAATCAATGGTGGTGCACTGCACACCTCCGGACCGTGGACAGCCAATTTCATTGATGCCACGATTACCGGCAACTCCGCCGGTGCAGAAGGCGGAGGCGTTTGGAATAGTGTGTCGGGAACGATCGCTTTGGTCGGAACCAACGTCGAAGGCAACTTGGCTAGCGGTGCCGATGCTGATCAGGGCGGTGGCGGTATCTTCAATGATGGCGGAACCGTATCAATCAATTCGTCCACTGTGAACAACAACACGGCTGACGGCACTGCCGGAAGCGGTGGCGGCATTCTGAACCTCGGTTCGATGACAATCACCGGTTCAACAATCAGCGGCAACATGGCCAACCGCGCCGGTGGTGGAATCGAAGCCACCGATGCATCCTCCACTTCGTTGACCGATGTCAATCTGGACGGAAACAACGTCGGTATCAGTCCCGCGGTGGCGGCGCCCGGCAACGGAGGTGGTTTGCACGTCACCGGTTCCGGAACGGTGACGATCAGTGGCGGCACGGTGAACAACAACGTTGCGGCATCCGAAGGTGGTGGTTTGTGGAACGGTACCGGTGAGATGACCGTGACTGGAATCACGATCAGCGGCAACACGGCCTCCGGTGATGATGCCGATAACGGCGGTGGCGGACTGTTCAATGTCGGTGGAACGTTGAGTGTCATTGACGCAACTGTCACAGGAAACTTTGCCGACGGTGCTTCGGGCAGCGGCGGTGGCATCCTGAACCTGGGAATGCTGACGGTTTCGGGCGGCGAGATCAGCGACAACACCGCAAACCGTGCGGGTGGCGGGATCGAAGCTACCGCGGGTAGCAGCACAACGCTGACGGATGTGTTGATGGAACTCAACGTTGCCGGACCTGATGGATCTGCCGCGCCGGGTAACGGTGGTGCACTGCATATTTCGGGTGATGGCAACGCGGATATCTCGGGCGGAACGATTCGCGATAACACGGCGGCCCGTGAAGGCGGCGGTCTTTGGAACAACACCGGAACGATGACGGTCGACGGAACGATTCTGACCGGCAACGTGGCCTCGGGTGACGCGGCGGATGACGGCGGTGGAGCGATCTTCAACAACGGCGGAACATTGACGGTCAGCAATGCGACAATCAGTGGCAACGCGGCTGACGGTGTTTTGGGAAGTGGCGGCGGTATCTTCAGTGCTGACGGTGCGGTGACGATTAACTTGAGCCAGATCGGTGGGGCGATTCCATCCGAGGGCAACACGGCCAATCGAGCTGGAGGTGGCATCGAAGTGATCGATGGGACGGTGACATTAAACTTTGGAACGGATGTTTCGAACAACTTTGCCGGCATCAACGGTGGCGGATTGCACTCGACCGGAGCAGCCAACGTCACATCGAACTTGGCCATTTTCGGTAGCAACACGGCGGCGAGCGAGGGCGGAGGATTATGGAACTCATCGACCGGAACGATGACGATCAACGGCGGGGCGATCACATCGAACGTCGCCAGTGGCGATGACGCCAGCAACGGTGGCGGCGGTTTATTCAACGACGGCGGCACGCTGAACGTGATCGACGCGGTCATCGGATTCAACATCGCCGACGGTGCCAGCGGCAGTGGCGGTGGGATTTTGAATGATGGCGGAACGTTGACGGTGAGTGGAAACACGACCATTTCCAACAACACCGCCAATCGTGCTGGCGGCGGCATCGAAGCAACCTCTGGCACGCTGAACACGATCAGCGGAACCACGATCTCATCGAATAACGCCGGTGTCTCTCCTGCTGTCGCTTCACCTGGAAATGGGGGCGGTATTCATATCGGTGGTGATGGGCAGCTAACGATCAGTGGTGGATCTGTCACCGACAATTCCGCTGCTCTCGAAGGTGGCGGACTTTGGAACGGTAGCGGATTGATGACGATCAATGGCACCACTATCTCAGGCAACACCGCGTTGGGTGAAGGAGCAGACGATGGTGGCGGTGGCGTCTTCAACAACGGTGGCTCGATCGCAATCACCAATGGATCGATTCGTGATAACGTTGCCAGTGGATCGGCGGGAAGCGGCGGCGGACTGTTGAATTTTGGTGGTTTGGTGGAAATGACCGGAACAACGATTACCGGCAATCGCGCCAACCGAGCTGGCGGAGGGATCGAGTCGACCGCGGATTCGTCGACAACCTTGCTGAACGTTTCGCTAAATCTGAACAACGCCGGTGTTTCGCCGGCGACGGCGGCACCTGGAAACGGTGGTGGTTTTCACGTCACCGGAAATGGTTCGGTGGAGATCACTGGCGGAACGGTCAACGGGAATGTCGCTGCTTCCGAAGGTGGCGGACTTTGGAATGGGACCGGAACGATGACAGTCGACGGGACAGTCATCGACGGGAATGTCGCGTCGGGTGATGACGCGGATAATGGAGGGGGAGGCATTTTCAATGTCGGTGGAACGCTGGTGATCAGCGACGCGACCATTCGAAACAACGTTGCCGATGGTGTGTCTGGAAGTGGTGGCGGCATTTTCAATGCTGGAACTGCAACGATCGACAACACAACAATCTCAGACAACACTGCCAATCGTGCTGGCGGTGGGTTGGAAGCCATCGGCGGATCGACCACTTCGTTCACCGGTGGATCGCTTATAGACAACGTGGCTGGCCCAAGCGGTTCCGCGGCACCCGGTAACGGAGGCGCGGTTCACATTTCAAACGATGGTTCCGTTGAGCTGACGGAAGTTGTCGTTAATGGGAACACGGCCGCCAGTGAAGGCGGTGGTCTGTGGAACAGCTCGACGGGAACTCTGGTCGTCACCCGTTCGACGATTTCCAACAACATCACAATCGACGGCGGCGGCATCTTTGCTGACGGAGATGGTGGTGTGGTCACCGTTGTTAATTCAACCATCGCGGCAAACTCGGCGTCGAATGATGGTGGCGGTGTTTTGAGCGAAGGTGGAACCGTTTCGTTGACTAGTGTCACAGTCGCTGACAATTCAGCTTCACAGGGTGGGGGCATTTCGGTCGAGGCGGGCATGTTATCGTTAATCAATTCGATTGTTTCGCGGAACAACGCCTCAACCAATTCGAATCTATTGGGGGCAATTGCCGATAGCGGAAACAACCTTGTCGATGTCGACGCAGGTCTTGGAACACTGGGCGACTTTGGTGGTCCAACTCCAACGATTCCTTTGCTCTCGGGAAGCGCGGCTTTGGATGCGGGAGGTTTGGCCGGGGTGACAACCGATCAACGGGGTGTTTCGCGACCGCAAGGTCCAGGCGTCGACATCGGTGCGTTCGAATCAGATTTGGCGGTACCAGTTGCGGCTTCGTTGAGCATCGCTGCTGACAACGCTCAACGCGTTGAAGGTGACTCAGGAACCACCGCGTTCACGTTCACCGTGACTCGAGCAGAAAATACGATTGGAACCGTCACGGTGGACTATTCGGTGGTCGGGAGCGGAGACAATCCAGCAGATTCGAGTGACTTTGGTGGGACGTTGCCGACCGGAACAGTGACATTCGCCGATGGTGAATCGACGGCGACGATCACCGTGAACGTATCAGGTGATACTCAAGTCGAATCCAACGAAAGCTTCGCTGTCGTGCTGAGTAACGCCAGCGATGACACGGTGATTTCGCAAGCGGATGCGGAGGGTGTCATTCTCAACGATGATATCAACGAACGTGAGACGCGAATTTTGGTTCCGACCTTTGTGGCTCGTCCGCATTTGATTCCAGGTGATGGCATTCCAACGGCAATCATCTTCCAAGCGTTGACGGACACAACGGTCACGGTCACTCCGATTAGTGTGACCAGCTTGAGCGAAACGGTGCGGATCGTCGACGCTGATACGTTGACAGTCAGCACCTACCAAAACGGAGTCGCGACGGCAAATCTTCGAGCTGGCGAACTGTACGCGGTCATCTTTGAACCGCTATCAAGCGATCGTATTTTCTCGATTCGATCGTCTGCTGGTTCGGATACGTTGACCAATCGGGCGGCGACGAACATTCTTCAGCCGACGGACACATCGGCGGATGGTGAAACAACCGCTTTGGACGCGTTGATGGTGATCAACGAGCTGAACCGTTTGAACGATGCCGGTGGTGAACCCTTGCTGGGTAGCTTCGTTGATGTCAATCGCGACGCGAGCGTTACGGCACTGGATGCGTTGCTTGTGATCAACCACCTCAATCGAATGGAGCTGTCGACCAACACTGCGTCGGGTGAGTTCAATGCACCACAAGTGCCATTTGCGAACTCTGAACGCAATGAGCTTTTGAGCGATGAAGTCGATGAGTTCTTTGACAGCGGCGAGGTCATCGGTTTTGAAGAACCAGGACGCACGATCGCATCGTCATTCGCCGGATCAGCGTCAACCGCTGCAGCCACGCTGATCGGAGTGGACGAAGCAATGACAGAACTCAATGACGAGGAAGACTCGTCATCAATGACCACTGAGATCGAGTTGTTGGACGCTGTCTAACCAACGGATCTGTGGTGATGCGAGCATGCCCGGCGTGACTCACGGGGGCGCTCACTGAAGTATTCCCGGGTGGAAGCCGAATGTCTAAGCGTCGATCGCATCGTTGTTGGTGCGATCGACGTCGTGCTTGCCATGATTGCGTGGATGCAAACTTCAATCACGTTATCGCCGATGGAAGTTGCTATCCGTCCGATCTTGGTTGACCACGTCTGGCTCACCGCACTTCGATCCTTGCTATCTCTCGAATACTGGATTGAGGTCGAGTTGCTCGCCATGCATCGGGTTGGTCTCCGATGTTCGACAATGCACGACGCGGATGCATGGTCTCTCAAATGGCGACGACCGGCAGTTCTGGAAGTGCGGCAAGCGGACGGCGCGTGTCCATTGCTGGATCTTTGAGGAACCTTTCTCGGTTGTTCTGCCGATTTGGCACCGATACAATGTGCGTGGTTAAGGCACCTTTCGCATCATTGCGGGCGGTGTCGCGAGAAGCTTGCATTATCCGCTAAACTCGATTGCATTCTGTTGATTGATTCACGCTGGGATGATCTATCGGAGTCGGACTGGAATGCGTTCGCTATCGCATGGAATTCCGAACTCTGTGGCGATGACGCTTCGTCGTCGATTCCCAAGCTTCCTTGGTTGCTAGACGATGCACCAAGCACAGCTAGCGAGTACGTCGTGCCGATGAACTTCACTGCATCAGCAGCGTCTCAGTGGAAATTCATTCTTGTGGCCTATCGGACCGGTACCGAAGATACCCACCGGCATCTTGCTGCTGGTCCGGTGGAACATTTGCTCGGTGAACATGGCGATGAGTTCATTTCCTTGTTTGAACAATTGGCCGAGGAAGATGCACGCTTTGCCAAGATGCTAAGAAATTGTTTGCAGAACGAAATGTCAGGTGAAGTTTGGCGGCGACTATGCTTGGCACGCGGCGACGGAGGTTAAGATGTTTTTGTGACGCCTTCGGCACACGTTCCTCCGTTGGTCACGTCGTTTAGCCGTAGTATGTTCTTTCACAATCCAGGCCGCGCTTTGTTCAGGGCGGTGTCGTAAAAAACTTCCGTTGGCCGACTCTAGTGCATACGTTGCTTCAATACATCCACGACGAAATCTATTCGTGGGGCTACGACTCGCCCGCTGGGCTGACGGGATCCGTCGCACGACTTTTGCGTTCTGTCCTCGAATCCGGTGGGCAGCGCTATGACCTCTCCGACTTCACCGTCCTCTACGATTCGCTTGCCGACTTCCCTGCAAACAACACGGACGACATCTTTCGCGCATTGCACCAATGGAATGATGGGGCTGATTCCGACCAGTTAAATGATCCCGAATCTAGCGACCGGATGCTCAGCTTCAAGGTTGGCTGTGTTTGGGTGCTGTCACGCAGTTTGATGTTGTTCTTTAACCCAAACGAAAAACTCGACACATTCGCCGAATGGCAGGAATTCGCGTTCAAGAACGTCGAAAAGATGCCCGGCATGTATCTACGAACCTGAGTCGGCCAACATTGTGTTTACGTTGAGGACCTTCGGGCACACCTTGTCTCTTTGGTAGCGGGCCTTGGCTTTGTTAGAATCACCCTTAGTTCAGACGTCGTTCGCTTCGTTTAGGGTGGCGTCGTAGAAAACTTCCGTTGTGTGCCACAGATTGATGCAACTCCAAACCGTTGATGGGGATCTCCTCGACCAAGACGTCGACGTCATCGTGAACGCTTGGAACCGCAACATCATTCCATGGTGGCTGCTTCTGCCGCAGGGTGTCTCCGGTGCCATCAAAAAACGGGGCGGTTGCGTTCCGTTCCGCGAGCTGGGCAAACTCGGACCCATCACGCTCGGCGGCGCGGTCATTACTGGCGCTGGCAAGCTTCCCTTCAAATCCATCATCCACGTTGCTGGCATCAGCATGTGGTGGCGTTCCTCGGAACAGTCGATACGTGATTCAACACGCAATGCCGTCGCCCTTGCTACTGAACACAACTTTGAATCCATGGCATTTCCGCTGATTGGGGCAGGTACTGGTGGCGGTTCCGCTGATGACGTGCTCTCGATGATGCAAGACGAACTCGGTAAATGTGACTTTGACGGACTCATTCGCATCGTTCGATTTCGGCGCTAGTGGCACACAACATTGTTTTTACGCTAGGTCTTCGTCACACCTTCCTTGGTTGGTCACGCGGGCTGGCATTGATACAATCTCTCGTGGTTCAGGCACTGCTCGCTTCGTTCAGGGTGGTGTCGTCAGAAACCTCCGTTACGGGACCTACCGCACACGATGCCCGAGCTTCCCCCTGATCGCATCATTGGTTCGCGTCTACTCGAAATCGGGCATTCCACTTATTCCGAACCCGAGTTCGTTCACGCCGGTATCGGCCCCGCCCAATTTCGATCGCATTACCTTCGACTTGATTCTGGTCTCGTGCTCGACCTGTTCGTCGCTGACGTCTCGCTCGCCGATATCGACACTTTTCCAATGCCCGGGGAAACAAGTGGTATTGATGCCAGTTCGATGATTGGACGGCGTATCAATTCTGTCCTCTGCGATGACTCAATGTCTCCCATTGTCGTACTTGATGACGGCTTCTACCTTCGAGATGCAAATGACGGATGTTATGGCAATCCTCTTCACGCGGGGCGAGTTGACACCGACTACGACGCGGAGCAGCGGGCTGCATTCACTGACTTCTGGTCGCACGACGATGGACCGGTCGCCTAACGGGGTGTTTGCGCTGTAGCCTGCGGCACACCCTTCTTGGTTGGTCACGTGGGCTGGCATTGTTACAATCACTCGTTAATCAGACATTGTTCGTTTCGGATGGTGTCGTGACAACCTTCCGTTAGCGGCCAATACCGAAATGGCAAATTTGATCTTTGACGGAGCCATTAAGCACTCGAACTTGCCAACCGCTCGCGGACTCACACTGGGCGTCGCATTTTTTCGCGTCCCGACTGCTGATACGCCACCACCATTCAATGGCGACCCGCCCGGAGATGCCGTCACGGATTGCTACTCGGTGTACGAGTCGGTCGACCTTGATGCGGACTCGATCGAAATTCCGGACCTAATCCCGTTTTCGATCGTGCGCGAACCCGGCATCTACTATCTGCAACTCCGCGCCGTGCTGTACCGTTTTCACAATGGCAAACACTTTGCTCAGGTCGAACAGTTCTTCTTCACCCGGCGACCACTTGAAATTTCGGCCGAATTGCCATTGGTGACATTGCCTATGGAATGGCCCGATATTCCACTCGAAGACTTGGGAGTTGATGGCACGGTCAAACCAAAACGCAAGTTGCCGTGGCCGCTAACTTGGGTTTTACGCTGAGGCCCTGCGGGCACACCTCGTTTCTTTGGCAACGGGCCATGGCCTTGGTACAACTACCGTAGTTCAAACATCGCTCGCTTCGTTTAGGGCGGTGTCGTAAAAACCTTTCATTGTCGGTCGCAGGCTGCCCATGGACGTCGCACAACTGATTCGCGTATGTCAAATGGAATCCGTGACCTGTCGCATCAACGCACACCTTTGTGGCACAATCGATGGCGTTTTCGTCATTGTCGACTCTGAAAACACTTCCTTCGATCCTTCATTGATGATCGACATTGTTGTCCCGGATTTCTCCCGCTTCGCCTTTCACGCAGGTTTGCAACCGAGGGGCGGTCCCGGTTTTGCATACGGCGGACGCTCTGTCATCAGTGGTACGTTCACGCATGTGCCCACGTCCAAATATCCGAGTGCGATGATTGGCTTTACGTTTGTCGAGGTTTCACGGCATCGGAGACCGCCAGCACGGATCCTCCCAAGTTTGCCCACTGAAATGGAGACCTGACACGCGATTCAGCGACCGACAACATGGGTTTGCCGCGAGGCCTGCGGCACACCTTCCTTGGTTGGTAACGCTGGCTGGCTTTGGTAGAATCTCTTGTAGTTCAGGAATCGCTCGCTCTGTTTAGGGCGGTGTTGTAAGAAGCTTCCGTTGTAGGGCACTTGCGTTAACAGATGGCACACTACGTTGACCTCTCGCCCTGCGACTACTTCACATCTGATCATGGGGGCAAGCTGATCGCTGTCGGTTGGCTTTCTCGCGGTCACGCCTACTCGAAGGGCGACATTTCCGCTGAGGTATTCGCTCGTCTGCACCAGTTGCTCGTCAATCCATGGCAACCCTGTGTGGCAATGGGCGCTCATGCTTGTGACTTCCACCGCTTCACCGATGGCCCATGTCAGATCACGCTTGACAACGTCACTGCCCAACTCGGCGTTTCCAATCTGTTTGTCCCGTCCGGTGACCGACTGTTCGTCGCGCCGTCTTTGATTCTTCACTATATCGACGCCTACGAATACTCGCCGCCCCCTGAATTTTGCGATGCTGTAATGGCATGCCCCGAGATGCGCTCAATGGACTACCTGAAGTTGGTTCGCAAGACCGCACCAGCGGCACTTTTCTCTGGCAATCAGACGCAAATGTAGTGCCCCGAGTGTTGCAACAAGGTTTCTGCGTTAGGCCTTCGACACAGCTTCCTTGGTTGGTCACGCGAGCTGGCGTTGGTACAATTTCGGTAGTTTAGGCATCGTTCCATTCATTTGGGGCGGTGTTGTAAAAACTTTCTCGTTGTGTGACCTAGATTACTTGTGATACAAGCATCCGCCACTGTTGCACGCCTTCAGGAAACCGCAACGGTTGTCGTCGAGATTCGACCATTCGATGGTGACTCATTTGTTGTGCTCGATCTTGAATGCGACTCGGTTGTTAAGACCAACTTCAATGCGCCCGAAACATTCACCCGTGGCTACGGTGTCTCCGCTTGCTCTGGCATTCGATATGCAACTCGCTTGGCAGATCGTGACCGCACGGTGGCCGTCCTTTCAATCGCTGGTTCCAATCTCGGCTGGGACGCCCATGACGCGATTGCTCATGCAGCAATGTATGCGGCTTGGGCGGCGTTGGGGTTCCGTTTCACACCTGCTGACATTAACGTCGACCCAGATTGGGTGCTCCAGTAACGCGCCGGTCGCACAACATGGTGTTTACGCTTGGGCTGCGGCACACCTTGCCACTTTGGCGTCGCGGGCCGGCCTTGGTACAATTTCTCGTAGTTCAGGCATCGCTCGCTTCGTTTGAGGCGGTGTGGCAAAAACCTTCCGTTGAGCGCTTAAGTCATGCGTCACTCGACATCTGACAACTCAGTGCGCCTCAACATCCCCGACGAATGGGATATCTGGAATGGTGGAGGTGATGATATCTTCGTTGCCGCCGCACCGGAGGAAGACGAAAACGAGATTCAGCCACAACTCTTGGTGACGCGTGAATCAAACGCGGCTTCCAACTCTGAATCCTACATGATCGGCAACGTCGCTTTTCTGCAAACCGGTGTCGCAGACTACGTAGGGCACGGTAGTGGCTCGTTTTCCTGCGATGGCTACGACGTTGCATGGCATGAATTTACGTCGTCACAAAGGGGATTCACGCTTACCGCGATTTCATATTTCATCGTTTTCGGCGATTCTGCTTATCAATTTCAATTTAAAGCACACCCCGATTTGTTTGGACGCTGGCGATCTGCATTCGAGGCGATCGTTCGTACATTGACCTTCACGTAACTTGCAATCAGCGCGGTTATCACGCTTGTTCCTTCGGCAGTCCTTCCTTGGTTGGTCGCGTGGGATGGCATTGGTATAATTGAGCGGAATTCAGACATCGCTCGTTTGGTTCGGCGCCGTGTTGTTGTAAATTCCGCTTTGTGGCCTCGTCAAATGGTTGGGGCAGAACTCATTGCGAATTCTCGACGGAACATGCTTGACACGCTTGCTGACCTATCTTGCGTTGACAGGCAGCGGAGATACACCGAGACCGTACCCTACGTCCACGTGCCAAACGAACTCGCGTGCCAATGGGATCAACACTCTTCCCTCATGCGGGAACAACTTTGGTTTCGCGATTCGCTGTCGTCTGTGGAGCTTGACACTGCGTTTGCGTTCGACGCCGAATTCATCGCGTTCTGCGATTGCTTCGATTGCGATCTTACAAACTTCGACCGATTGTGGGCCGATACACGTTGGTCAGACATCGGACTTGCGGCTGCCAAGACGTTGGATGCCTTTGCGTAGTGTTGCGGTCGCATAACATGTTGTTTTTGCTATGGATTTGAGGGATCTACGTTGTTTGGCAAAGCTCGTTGGTAATGTCGCAGTTTTTGGAAGTTCAGGAATCGTCCGGTTGGTTGAAGGCGATGTCAGGGAAGATTCCGTCGAAAGAAATTCAGCAGTGTTAGGGTGTCGCTCTTTGAAGGGGCCAGTAGTGTGCGATGGCAGCTGGTCAGTGTTCTTGAAATGTGAAATTGCTGAACACTGATCTTCGCTAATCGCACACTCATCTTCTTCGCCTTCGTTGTTCGGGATACCGGGACGTCGTTCGATTCGGCTATGCTTTTGGTTGCTTTGCGATCATCATTGGTCAATGATGGCGGTTGCTTGCATAGCTCAAAGCTCTGTTGAGTTTGCTTTGACCAGTTGGGCTTGGTTGTGAACGAAGAAGAAGAATAGGAGTCGGAGTTGTGGTGTGGGCTTTGAGGATTTGGTACAAGCAATTACAGGCTGGACGCCTATACCACTTTTGGCTCCGGCTAAAGCTCGAGCAGAATGTCGTTGGCGCAAACAAAAAGCCATGTCATGGGACATGGCTTTCGTTGTTCGGTTTGGAAACCGAAATGATTTGACCAGCCGAGATCAGCTGGCTTTGTAGGCATCGCGGAGATCGCGGATTTTGTCGTGGCCGGCTTTGACTTTGGCGTATTGGGCGGTCAAGACATCGTTCATGGCGCTGCCTGCGGTGTCCTTCAAGACATCTTCGTAGGCTTCCTTGATGTGGTCTTCACCACGCTCAGCTTCGATCAAGATGACCGTTGCATCGCCGCCGTTGAGTTTGCCTCGGATGTTGATCCAAATGCGGTGCGTCTTGGCGGCAACGCTGCCGTCGTCTTCGGCTTCTTTGCCGTTGAATTCGACGTACTGCTGCAGTTCGCTGGCCATCGCCGAACGTTCGTCGCCAATGCTGCGGAACAACGTTGCCAAACGCTCATCCTTCAGCTCTTCTGCGGACTCGTGAAAGCCGTTGTACGAGTCGATGTTGGCCCGAATCAGCTTTTGAAGCTTTTCGATGGTGGTTTCGTTCAAGTCGATTTTGGTTTCAAGAGACATGTGAGATCCTTCAGTTTGCTGTAGTTGGTAATTTCATCAAACGGTTGCTTGATGAGATTGATGAGTCGCAACTACCGTGCCAGAACTGGACTTCGTTCTTCCAGCCAGCTGTTGTCGTGGTCTGATACTGCATTTGGTTGTACTTACTGCAGCGAATGCGTTCTCGAATGAAGTTTCGGGGAGTGGAGCGAAGCTGGCTCGATGAACGCGGGAGCGCTTTGAGTTGGGAGTTGCGCGTACTGCCCTCCCCGGCTTCCTCGCTGAACGCTTGGATTCCGACCCTCACCAACTGCGTTGAGGTTTTGCAGTTTTTAGGTGCTGTGTTCGTGACATCTTGCAACTACCGCCCGCGCGGAAGGAAGGTCGTGCAGTCTTGCTTCACCCTCCTTTTGGGAGGGTCGGCCCGCTTCGGGCCGGGGAGGGTTACGCGCTGGATCCAATGCTCGGCCCTCCCCTCGCTCCGCTCGACCCTCCCAAGGGACGTTCGATTTACAACTTGCGGAACCGCTTTGCTAGCATTGCATTCGGCTGAAATCGCCTGCTCGTTACAATGGGGTTATCGAATGGACTGAAAGGATCTTTGACTTTGAAGGAGTGTGTCATGACACTTGCAATGGAACACCACTTCGACCAAGCGGTCGAATCCCACATGCGAAACTTTTTTCGGACTCTCGGCGAGAAGGATCGTCGACGCTACGCAGCGATCGAAGCCAGGAAGCTTCCTTTCGGAGGCATCCGCTACATCGCCAAAGTACTTGGCTGCTGTGAGAACACGATCGCAAGTGGCATCAAAGAGCTGGAGAGCCTTGCTGATGGTGATCCCCTGGAAGGACGCCAGCGAGTCGAAGGAGGTGGCCGCCCAAAAAAGAACTGAGCTGTCCGTCACTCATGAATGAGTTGCGGGCAGTGATCCAAGACAATACTGCCGGTAGTCCCACCGTGCCTGGCTTGAAGTGGACGCATCTGTCGGTCGCTGAGATTGTCAGAGAATTGTTCCAGCGAGGAATCAAGGTTGCAAACGAAGTGGTTTCTCGTTTGCTCGGCGAGATGGGGTTCAAGACTCGCCAGCAGGTGAAATCAAAAACCAAGGCGCCAAGTCGCGACCGTGACGAGCAGTTTGAAAAGATCGAGAAGTCCATCGAGGACTACAAAAACACGGGAGATCCTGTGTTTAGCATTGATAGCAAACGAAAGGAATCGCTGGGTGAAGTCCACCGTAGCGGCGACGTGATTGCCAATCAGGCAGCGGAAGTTCTCGACCATGATCTACCAGCTTACAGTGATGGCGAAGTCACACCGCATGGGATCTACGACGTGCAAGAAAACACGGGGCACGTGACAGTGACCACAGGTAGCGACACCGGTGAATTCGCGGTGGCATCGTTTCAAAGGTACTGGGAAGAAGTTGGTTCGGTCCAGCACGCCTCGGCCAAGCGAATTCTCCTCTTGTGTGATTGTGGTGGCAGCAACAGCTACCGTTCAAACACGCTCAAGCACCATCTTCAGGAACTGTCCAATGAACTCGGGTTGCCGATTCAGGTGGCCCACTATCCGGTTCATTGCTCGAAATACAATCCGATTGAACGGCGAGAGTTTAGCCACGTCGAACGAGCGTTTTCAGGCCGAATTTTTTCAACAGCCTCGGACGTAGCAGAGGCTGCTGAATCAACATCCACCCAGACCGGGTTGAACGTCACCACAGCAGAACTCCCCGAATTCCAGCCTGTTCGCAAGAGCGGGAAAAGAGTGCCGAAACCACCGAACGTGGAATACGACAAAGATCTCCCCGACTACAACTACACGTTCAACCCACAGTAGTTGAATACGCAAGTTGTAAATCGAACGTCCCAAGGGAGGGTGATGACAAACGCGTGGCAGGACAGCACTTAGAAACTGCATGACCTTTGCGTTCAGGAGGGTGAATCTTGGAACGCGACCTTTGGGCGCGAACAAAGCTCAGGGAAGATTGTGTAAACGAATGGGCTCCACCACATCCGACATTCAGCCATTCAAGGGAACGCTCGGTTCACTTGGTTCCGCTTGTTCAATCTTGGGTGCTTGATCAAAAACCGGCCGGTGTCAGTGACGTTGCTTTTTGAATTTCCGATTCAGTCGGCAGGCGATGGATTGCGATTGAGTCGTCGTCCTTGTCGAAGTCGATGAGTTCTCGTTCAGCAAAGGCGTTGAGCCAGGATTCCATCGGCCATACGCCCCACTTGCGGCGAAACCGTTCAGCGTTTTCGACAATTGGCTTGAGATGGTTCAGGGGTGGTTTGCAAACCGAATGATGCTGGTGATAGGCGACTGCGTTGACGAACCCAAATGGAACACCGGCATTCCTAGCAGAAAATGCGAAGTCGGTGTCTTCGCCACCGTAGCCATCAAACGTGTCATCAAAGCCTCCGATTCGTTTGAAAGATGACTGGCCGATTGCAAAGCACAATGACCAAAACATTTCGTATCGTTCGGAGCTATGTCGTTCGTGATCTCCGAGTTGTGGTTGCAAAGGATGGTCGACAGCTTGCTGTTGGAGTTGATCCATTTGCCAGTCGCCGTCGGCGGCTCCCGCAGGGAGGTAGCGGGGACGTCCCATCCACAAGCGGTCTTCTGCTTGAATGGCATTCACCATCTTTCCGATCAGGTCGGGCGATGGAATGCAATCGACGTCCAAGAACACCATCCCGTCCGTCGTGCATAGCGATGCCGCGTGGTTGCGGGCTTGTGCCAAGGGAAGTGGCTCGGTGAGATAATGAACGCTAGATGTACGAATCGGAAAACGTTTGCAATCAGGCAGTGTGACTTCCTGGTTCATGCCGACGACGATCCATTCGTGTGGCAAGACGGTTGATTGCAGCAATCCCTTCAGTTGGTTTTCGAGATGTGCTTGGCGTCCGCGAACGATGGTGAGAACACTGATTCTCATAGCGTCACCAACTCCCCTGACATTCTGGCTTCGTGCGACCAGCGAGCGACTTGAGCAATATGCTCTGCCGCCTGGGAGGCTCCATCGTGTTCAAAGACATCTCGCCATGGCGATGGATCCAACAACATTGCTTCCTCAATCAGAGCCGGCCACCGGGTTGATGCAGGCCAACCTGTCAGTCCGATCGCCAACCGCTCGCGGCTGAGAATTTTGGCTTTTCGAATTTGTTCTTCGAAGGGACGGTCTTCTACAATCGCAATGAATCGGCACCGTGCGTGCCCGAGTTCCATCACGCTGTTGTGACCCGCTGAAGTGACGACGACGCTGGCATTGGCGATCCATTTGCCAGGATTGTCTTGCCAACCGGCGAAGAACAAATTCGACGGTGTTCGTTCGGCGTTCGAATCGTCGTCTTTTCCCAAAACGACCCAGTCTGCGTGTGGAACCATGGTTGCCGCATCTCGCAAATGCTGGTGAACGTCACCCGTTCCTCCTCGACCAAACATCACCACGATCATCGGCCGCTCGCGAATTTGTATTGTTTCTTGAGTAGGGTCCAACGTTTCATTCGTTTGCTCACGGCAAAACCCGTCCAGGTACACCGTTTTTTCTCGTACGAAATCGGGCGTGATGTCGTCTTCCATCGACTGTGGAAATGGTGCGAGCAGTGAGTGTGCGGCTTCGTAAGCTGCCAAATGAGCCGGGTCGTCGCGACGCCCATGTTGCCGCATCACGATTTGCGGAATCGACGCCAAACGCGTGAGCATCGATATTTCTGCGGAGACATCGATCACCATCACATCCGGTCGAGTCTCATCCAGCCAACGCGTGTACTGGGCGACTCGTTTGGTGATGGAATCGGTCCACAGGGGTGCGTAGTGCAACGCGGAAACATCCTGTGCGTGCTGCATACCACGTACTGGAACATGATCGTTGTCACAATCGATGCCGATGACGTCTGCGAGCGTCGGTCCGCTCCAATCGAGGTCATGAATTCGGCTGGTAACAACCGAAGCGGGCACCGGCAGCCGGCGAAGGATGGCCTCGGTTCGATGCTTGTGGCCCATTCCGTGATAGTGAACGTAAAAGCCCACGTGAGGTTGTTGATCGATCACGCTGCGACCTCGTTTGGAAAGCTCCAGTCGGATTGGTTTTGGTAAAGCGACTCGTATTGCTCCACCATGCGATCGAAGCTGTAGTGTTCCTGTGCGACCCGGCGGCAGATTTCGCCGGGTACCTTCATGCAACCAAGAATCGCTTGAGCCAGTTCACGAACACTTCCCGGTTTGGCCAATCGGCCGGTGGATTTGCCGATCAATTCAGGCAATGCACCGCGATTGAATGCCGCGACGGGTGTCCCACATGCCAGCGATTCTGCAACGACCAATCCGAAGGGTTCATCCCAACAGGGTGTGACAAGGGTCACGGCGGAACGACTGATCAACGTGCAAAGTTCTTCGTGAGTGCGGTGCCCGTGATAGGCGTCGTCTGGACGAAGCAGTGGCAAGACTTCTGAATCAAAGTAGTTTTGATCGGAGATCGGGCCGACAACATCGAGCGGAATGCCAGCACGATGGGCGGCACGCAAAGCCAGGTGAGTTCCCTTGTCAGGGAGGATACGACCAAACCAAATGGCTCGCCGTTGTTTTTGTTCTTTGCAACGAACCCAGAACGAAGTGTCGACTCCGTTGTGGATCACCGTTTGTTCCGGCAACAACGAACGCCAAGCATCCGCGTTCGCATTGGAGATGTTGATGAACTGTCCGCAAGCGTCTCCGCCCCGGCGACGCAGTTCCGCTGCCATGCGGGGCAAGGCAGGAGCGTGCAACGTGGTCATCAAACGCGTTGGCAGCAAATGCGAGAACTGCAAAGGAATGGGGCTGAGCGAGTGATTGTGAATCACGTCAAAGTCGCTCGTACTGAGTTGCAGCATCAATGCCGCATAGGCTTCGTCTTCAACGCTTTCGATCCAGTCATGGCACATCCGTCCGAGGCGTGCGTGGGATTCAGGGATGGTTGCGTTTGGGATGATGCTTTGCAGAGGCAACTGCGGATCCGAGTCTCCCGAAGCAAACAATGTGACTTCGTGACCTCGGTTCTTCAACGCGTTTGTGTACGCGTGAGTGAATGCTTCCAAACCTCCTGCGTAGGGTTTCGCGATGGGAAATTTGAGATGACCTATGATGCCGATTTTCATCGCGAATGGCTCCCCAGCCGATGGAGTTGGTAACGGGTGATTGATCCTCAGATCATCCGTGATGTTGTTTGCGATTCCGTCGGCTTCGGCTTAAGCAACGACCGTGCCAAAGGTCGTGGGGAGTAGCTCAGCGTCGTCGAGTTGCGACCACAGACACGCGTTCCGCAATCGGATTGATGACTCCGGCGTCGGTCAGCTTTCGATCAGATTGGTTGATCAAAGCAACCAACGCGCTTAACGTTCGCGTCAGTAGTCCACTGCCGGGGCGGGTGCGAAATTGGGCGGCTGGAGCGTGCCCATGGCCGTGGAGTTTTCGTTGCGAAAAGCTGGTCGAGGACATTGTTTTTTCCTGTTTGCGTTGTCACGTTGGGAGACGCGAAGCGGTGGCACGTGTTTCGCTTGCGAAGTCGCGAATTGGTTGCGTGCTTGCACTGCATTTTTTGAGCCAGAGGGTGATCGCGTTTCGATCAACCACGTCGCGTCGTGATCCTCGCACTTTCCATCTTTTTTATTTTGCTGGCCCTGGCGGTTGGCCGCTGTCCTCTCTCTCGCAGGAATCCATGACTGAATCGCCCCGTCGAATCGAGCGCGACGCGTACGGCTATCGAGCGATGGTGGCGGTTGCGATTCCGCTGGCGGCCACCGTTGGTTGTTTCTCGATCACGCTCTTCACCGATCGCACGCTGTTGATGTGGTATGGGCCGACGTCGTCAGCGGCTTCGATGGCAGCGGGCAACTTGTATTGGGCGATCGCTTGTATTCCCGTCACCGCGATGGGTTTCATCACTCCACTTGCTGCGATGGCGATGGGCAGGAAGCGTGGTCGGGGAGCGGTCGCGCTGAGGGTTTGGTCTCTGCTCTGGCAATGCTTGTGGTTCACGTTGGCTTGTGTACCCGCCTTCGCATTGATCGGTTGGATGAGCCCGAATCTGTTCGAAGCGTTTGGGCACGACGTCGAACTTGCGAAGCAGGAGGCACGCTATTTTCAAACGTTGTTATTGGTCGCTCCCGCGTCGATGTTAGAAGCCGGCCTGACCGCGTTCTTCGTGGGAAGAAGGGTGACGCGACCGATTTTGCAAACCAACATCGCCTCGTCGGTTTTGAATGTCGGTTTGGACTATTGGTTCATCTTTGGCGGGTTGGGATTGCCCGCGATGGGTGTCTTCGGTGCTGCTCTCGCAACGACCATCGCGATGTGGTTCAAAGTGGCCGTGTTTGCAGTGATGTTGATGCGTTTGAATTCATTTGGACGTCATTTTCGGGCGGCCTGGCGGCCGAGTCGTCATGTCATGACTGAGATCATCGTTCCAGGATCCGCGATCGGATTGCAGCAATTGATTCGTTCGGGATTGTTCAGTTTTGTGTTGCTGGTGATTGGTGCGGCATCCGTCACTGGTCTGGCAGCGACCTCCGCTGCGCTCACCATGTATCAGTTGTTATCGATCCCAGCGATTGGGTTGGGTACCGCGGTGACGGTTGTGACTGGGCAAGCACTGGCAGCGAAAGGAATTGGTTTGGCGTCGGATACGATCCGGCGAGGGATGGGGCTGGGGGTCGTGGTGGCACTGACATTGGCGATCGCACTCGCCGCGTTCCCAGAAACTCTGTTGCAAATACCGTTGGGTGGGATCAGTGACGAAGAGCGAGCCGAAATCCAACCGCTGGCGATTCGCTTGATGTGGTTCGCGGCCATCTATGCTTTGGTTGACGTCGCGAGTCTCTTGCTGGCCGCGTCTGCGAAAGGCATCGGCAAGTCCTTTGTGATTTTGGTGGCAACTGCGGTACCCGGTGTGTTGGTCGTCGCTGGTGGATGGTTGCTCGCGCCGGATGGATGGCTTCGGGCTGGATCGCTGGTCCGGGAGAATCAAATCGTGATCCATTGGTGGTCCGCGTTGGTGCTTTGGTCGACTGCTCAAGCGTTCGTTCTGGCGGGCAGCCTGTTCTGGTCGACAAATGCACTCTTGCCCGTCAGAGTCGGCCAAGCACCCCCATCACAACCCGACGCGTGAGTTTTGAAGTTGCGCTTTTTGCATTCGGTTTTGTTGGCCAAAGGCCTTCGTCATCGTAGCCTGGGGCATCGCTCCAGGGATCGAGAACGAAGGGAAATGAGTTGGCCTACGGCCAACATCAACCCACATGTTCTGAATTGAGTTTGGCCGTTGGCCAAAATGGGGCGGTGTTTTTCTGCTCTATGTTGAACGAGGCCGTTGGCCATTCGAGACAAAAGCGTAGGGCCGCCCCGTTGGGGCTCGCGTTGGAGCCTTCCGAACGAAACCCCAGGCGATGCCTGGGGCTATCGGGCTGTTGATTTAATGAGCCGTACCGCGTTAGCGGCGGTTAGTCAGACGCCAACCGGGGCTAACGCCGAATGGCACTTACTTTAGATCCGAGTCTCTCATTTTAGACGGTGGTTTCGTGCGTTTTTCAAACTGCATGTTTTTGGGGCGTTTCCGGTAGGCCTCGCGGCGATAACTACGTTTGCTGCGAATCGGTAGCTTGTCCTTGCGGGCGATCGACAATGCTGTTTGGTAGGCCATTCTCCAACGCTCAGGCTCCGTGTGCATGTGCCGCAGGAGGAAGGTTTGAAACGTGGTCCACGTTCGTTTGAAGCTCATTCGACGCGGCGGAACTTTCTCGAAGGCCGCCGCTTCGATCCGAAGCTGGCTGGTCAGGTTGTAAGCCACCACCGACGTATAGAGTTCTTTCATGAATGTGTCGACGCTTTTGGCGCGAATGTTCTCGGCGTCCATGACCACCTTGAAGTTGCGAATGTCAATTTCTACGTCGTAGCGTCGCTCAAATAGCGAGGCAGACGCGAAAGCATCTTGCGCAAGCGTACTGACCAGATAAAGTGTCAGCGTGTCGGTCGCCTGGACTTCATGCAAATAGACATCCAACTGGCAGTCGGACGGGAGATCTGGCTGCGTCTGGCGATTCTTCTTCGTGGGTTTCCAGGTGTGCCGATAAGTTTTGTGGTGCTCGGATTGTTCGATCAATTCGGCATCCTTCTGCAGCGACTGAAAGTTCACCTTCTTCATTCGCAGCAGGATGTCGTGACCTGCGTCGATTGCCCCATGTGCGATTCCAAAGATCCCAAATCCTGCATCGGACATGATGATCGAATTCTCCGGAAGCTGCTCAAACCCCTGCCGAGCAAGTTGCGTTTCGGAGATCGCCTCAGGACCGTACATCGGTCCCACTTGTGGAAGCATCGCTGCACCGCTGGCGAGTTCGTGAAAGACCGTCAACAGCACACAAGGCCACACGCCTTCACCGAGCTGATTGCTTGCCGGTGGAAACGCTTGCTGGAGTTCTTTTTCCGGGGCCAGTGCCAACGTGGTTCCATCGATCAAGAACACGCGTTGTTCGTCCACCGCCGGCTCGGTGGCAGAAAGGATCCCCGAGCTCACTTCCTCGGCAAACCAACGAACGACTTCTAACGGTAAGCGAGATCTAGCACGACTGTAGCCACCCGTTGCGACCGAGAGCGTGTTGTCTTCCAGGCGTTTGTTTTCGGGAAGATAAGTCGGTCGCGTATCGAGTAAATGCTTGACTGCGTTTTCAAGCGAGGCATCCGGCTTGAGTCGCTGGTAAACGAGCATCCACAGGACAACACATGCCGTATAGACGGTATGAGCTTGTTGCTCGAAGAGCTTGTTGGCATCTTCAAAGTTGACTAGCTGCTGCAACAACTCAAAAGAGCGGTCGAACTGGAGGTCAGCTTCGTGATTTGGACCGGTATAGTTCATGCCAAAATGGCTCCTTATTGGGAAAAGAAGCCTCTATGCGCAAACCATGTGCCTAAAGTGCAGTTCGTCAAGAATTTAGCGCAAAGTAAGTGCCATTCGGCTAACGCCCATCGGCTAATAGCTGTTACTCGGTATACGACTAAATCAACAGGCTGCTATGAAAGAGTTGCCCCGTTGGGGCGTGAGGCAGAGACAAACTTAATGCCGCAATGTCCGCGTTACCCCCTGATGTCTCTTTAGTTGGGGTGAACGCTTCAATGGCTGACGGGCAAGAGTGCTCGTCCTAGTGCGTGGGCATGTGGTTGACGAGTCAAGCGACGCTCTCCGAGTCGGTCAAACGCTTGGCTTCTGCCAGATTCAGGTTGCTCTGGTAATTGAGCGTTGGTAGACTTTGAGGTATGAAAACCCCGCTCTTCATCGCTCTGTTGGTCGTCAACTTGTTGATGTGCCCCTTGCGTTGCTTTCCGTGCCAAGCGGAAGTGACTTGCGATGAAAGTGTTGCTGCAGCATCTTGCAGTTGCTGCCATCACGATGCACAAGCCGGGCCAGCGCCCACGTCGGATCTCGATTCGAAACATGGTGACTCCTCCCCGTGCGGAGGCGATTGCAATTGTAAGAACTGCATTTGCGAAGGTGCGGTTCTTGAAAGCGACATGGATCTGCCAGATCCGAGTTTGGTCGTTGTTTGGGCCCATGTGGTCGATGCGCGATCGATGTTGCCATCCTTCTCTGATGCGGCTTTGACTTCGCATTGTGACTTGCCGAGTTGTGCGAGTCGATCTGGCCGTCAGGTGCGTCTTGCGCACCAATCTTGGCTGATTTGATCCAAGTGATCGTTCTGGATTTGATTCAACGCGATAGATGCGTTGCTGCGCGTTCATGGATTGTTACCTGATTGGATCACTGGTTCGTGATCGCATGGCGTGATGGATTCGTCACGTTCGACCAACCATTTTGAATCGGTGTGCATGCATTTCGTGTGTCCGCGACGGCGGACCGGATGACTGTGCGCGCCAAATGTTTGTTTCCCCTTTTAAGTGAAAGATTTGACGATGATGTTCGGTTCGAAACGGAATGGATTGGGTTTGGCCGGTTTGGCTTTTCTCGTGTCCGCTTTGATTGGCCCCGCACCTGTGTCGGCTGACACGATAACGGACAAGAAGGATCCCGCCCATCAAATGGTGATGACGGTGGGTGAGATGTGCGGAGGTTGTGTCAAACGAATCACCGCTCGGTTTGATTCTGTTGACGCGGTTGAAAAGGTCGTCTGCAGCATCGAAAAGAAGTCCGTCGCGTTGGTTGCCAAAGAAGGAGTTAAGTTGAGCCCCAAGGGAATCTGGGAAATCATGGAAAGCATTGGCAAAACGCCAAAGAAGATGATCACTCCCGATGGCACGTTCACCTCGAAGCCCAAGCGTTGAACATGAAATCGAACCTGCGTTTCACTTGCCAACCAACCCACCGAGGCGATCGTTGATGCTGTTGCCATGGGAATACGGCGTTCGCAATCTGGCCCGCCGGCCGGTGCGAACCGCGTTGACTTTGGTTGCTTTGGCGACCGTGGTGATGTTGGTGTTTGTGGTTGTCGGATTCATTCGTGGGTTGGAACGATCGCTCGCAATCAGCGGGGATGATGACGTGGTGTTGGTTTACTCGGTGAACTCGGAAGAGAACATCGAGAACTCATCGATCGCCGCGCGGACTCCGTCGTTGTTGGCCGCCAGCCTGGATGGCACGATGAAACGTTTTGGCGTCAGTCACGTGTCCCCGGAGTTGTACTTGGGAACTCGAGTCGCGACAGAATCCGGTCCGGGTGGACTGGGGTTGGTTCGCGGTGTGACTACGTCCGCACCGTTGGTCCGTCGATCGGTTCAGTTGATCGAAGGAACCTGGCCAGAGGACGGTGAAGTGATGGTTGGCCGGTTGGTTGCGACGAAGCTTGGCCGTGAAACGAACGAGTTGACCATCGGCAAGAAGCTCGAGTTTGAGGGGCGCAAGTGGACGATCAGCGGCCGGTTCGCTGCCGGTGGCTCGGCGTACGAATCCGAAATCTGGTGTTCGCTGGGTGACTTTCAAACGGCAACCAAACGACAGGACTTGAGCTTGGTCGCGATTCGATTGCAGCCCGGACGATCGGCGGCTGAGGTGCAATTGTTTTGCAAGGAACGATTGGATTTGGAGCTGAGAGCGATCCGCGAAACGGATTACTACGCGTCGCTGCAGCAGCACTACAAACCTGTCCGAGTGTTGGCTTGGTTTGTGGTGGTGCTGGTGTCCGGTGCGGGCGTGTTTGCCGGTTTGAACATGATGTATGGATCCGTCGCTGGACGGATACGAGAAATCGCAACATTGCAAGCCATCGGTTATCGAAGGCGAGCGATCTTGCTGAGTGTGGTCCAGGAGGGCGTCTTGTTGGCCGCCGCTGGATCGTTGTTGTCCGGGGTGGTGGCGTTGCTGCTGCTCAACGGGATGGCGGTTCGATTCACGATGGGAGCTTTCACATTGAGAATCGATAGTGTCGCAATCTTGATCGGTTGCGGCGTTGGAATTTTGTTGGGTGTCCTTGGTTCGTTGCCACCGGCACTGAAAGCGTTGCGAGAAGAAGTCGCAACGGGATTGAAGGCAGTTTGATTCATTACCCCTTTCGATAGAGAAGTACGATGAAACGTTTTCAACAATATGTTTTGGCTGGAGCCATTGCTTTGATCGCTGGTTGTGGCGGTGCGGAAGTCGCCGAGCTGGCTGCGACGACCACATCCGGCGATACGGCTTACTTGGCCAGTTCGGAACCTGCTGACGCGATGCCTGTCGGCGAAGCCCGTGAGAAGGCAGCCGACGGTGAAGAATTGACATTGGTCGGTTTGATTGGTGGTTCCAGTGAGCCATTCGTCGATGGACTGGCCGCGTTCACGATCGTCGATCCCAAGATCCCGTACTGTGCCGACGATGAAGGTTGTCCTACGCCTTGGGATTACTGCTGCACGCAAGACCAGGTCAAAGACAACATCGCGACCGTGAAGGTGGTTGATGAGTCCGGAGCCCCCGTGTCGAAAACCGCACGCGATTTGCTGGGAGTCAATGAGCTGGCCACCGTTGTGGTGCACGGAGTCGCTAAACGCGACGACCAAGGCAACTTGACCGTGGAAACCAGCGACGTCTTCGTTCGTTCGAGCAAGTAGTCATGGCCGAAGCCCCGCTAGATCTGGGCCAACTGGCCATCGACCGCACGCCATCGCCAAGCCATCCTTCGTCGACGCCTCGGCGGAGACGTTGGATCAGCCGTTTCGTGCTTCCGATTGGGATTCTAATCGGTTTTGCGATGCTGCTAGCCGTGGCCGCCGGTCAGCACTGGATGCCTCGCAAGAGCGTCTCAGTGATACCGGTGATTGCCAAACGTGCCGAGGTCGTTCAGGCGGGGCAAACGTTGTTTCAATCGCCCGGGTGGATCGAGCCGCGACCGACCGCGATCAGCGTCGCGGCGTTGGCCCCCGGGGTGATTGAATCGTTGTTGGTTGTCGAAGGGCAACCTGTGAAGCGAGGCGAACCTGTTGCGCGGTTGATCTCGATTGACGCGGAACTGAATGTCCAGCAAGCCAAGAACACGGTTGCAATCCGGCAGGGCGAGTTGCAACGTGCGGAGGCGGAATGGAACGCTGCGATGGTTCGGTTCAAGAACCCAGTGCACTTGGAAGTTCAGCTTGCCGACGCCGAAAGCATGTTGGCACGAGCGGAAACCGAGCTTGCGAAACTTCCGTTCATGATCGAAGCGGCCCAGGCAAACGTTGAGTACGCGCGAAACAACATGCAAGGCAAACGATCCGCCGAGGGAGCGATTTCAGGTCGGATTGTGGCCCGTGCGGAGAGCGACCATGCGGCTGAGTCCGCCAAACTGCAAGAGTTGCAACGTCGCCAACCGAATTTGCAACGCGAGGTCGATGCTTTGAAGACCAAGGTTCGTGCGTTCGAGAAGCAGTTGAATCTGTTGGTGGAAGAGACGCGTCAGGTCGAAGAAGCCAAAGCCAAGGTCGCGTCATCGAAAGCCCTTTGGGAAGAAGCGAAGATTGAACTGCGGCAAGCGGAATTGGCTCTGGAACGGAATGTCGTCAAGGCTCCTATGGATGGTCGAATCCTGCGTTTGATCGCTTCACCTGGAACACGAGTTTCGGGAATGGCATCTTCGACAGGACACAGTGCCAGCACGGTGGTCGAAATGTACGATCCGGATCGCTTACAGGTCCGTGCCGACGTTCGCTTGGAGGATGTTCCAATGATTCGGAAGGGCCAGCCCGTGGAGATCGAAACCGCGTCTTCTTCATTGGTCATTCAAGGACGAGTGTTGCAAGCCACCAGTGCCGCGAACGTTCAAAAGAACACGTTGGAAGTGAAGGTCGAACTGATCGACCCGCCTCCCACGGTCAGTCCTGAGATGTTGGTCACGGCTACGTTTCTCTCACCCGCGACTGAATCGGATGTCGACGCTGCAAAAGATAAGCAACGGTTGTTCGTGCCGGAGGCGTTGGTTCAGGCCGGCGATTCGGGATCATTTGTTTGGTGTGTCACGGAGGATGAGACGGCGAGGCAAACTCCCGTGGTTGTTGGTGGTGCAGGAGGTGATGGCTTGGTGGAAATCGAATCTGGATTGAACGTGACTGACAAATTGATTGCGAATGTTCCGTCGGATCTGGAATCTGGCGATCCCATTTCAGTCGTGAGCGAAGATACAACCATGGGGATGAACTGATGGCATTGGTCGAACTACGGGGCGTTTGCAAAAGTTTCCGCAAAGGCGATGAAACGATCACTCCCCTTGACGAGATTGATCTCGACATTGAGGCGGGCGACTTCGTCTCGTTGATGGGGCCAAGTGGCACCGGGAAAAGCACGTTGTTGAATCTGGTCAGCGGGATCGATCGTCCTGATTCGGGAACGATCCACGTGGCCGGAACCGAAGTGACGAAGCTCTCTCGCAGCAAATTGGCTGATTGGCGCGCCGCGAATTTGGGTTACATCTTTCAAACCCACAATTTGATTCCGGTGCTGACGGCTTATGAGAACGTTGAATTGCCAACTTTGCTGCTGAAGATGACTGGTTCGCAACGGCGACAGCGTGTCGAGTTGGCACTCGAAGCGGTGGGGCTGAGCGATCGAGCTGATCATTACCCGCGGCAATTGTCAGGTGGGCAAGAACAACGCGTTGGGATCGCTCGAGCGATCGTCGCGCACCCGAAAGTCGTCGTGGCTGATGAGCCAACCGGCAGTTTGGACACGGAAACGAGCGAACAGGTCCAGATCTTGCTGCAACGATTGAACAAAGAACTCGACATCACGCTGTTGATGGTCACCCACGACACGGACGCGGCGAGAATCGCATCGAGGCAGTTGGTGTTGGATCGCGGCAAATTTCGTGAGGTTGAACCGGATGCTTCTTCGGCCGTTCGTTGAACTCAGGCGGCATCGGTTTGGGGTGGGGAATCACAGGCTGGAAGCCTATCGGGCTGTTGATTTAATGAGCCGCACCGCGTTAGCGGCGGTTAGTCAGACGCCAACCGGGGCTAACGCCGAATGGCACTTACTTTGCGCTAAATTCTTGACGAACTGCACTTTAGGCACATGGTTTGCGCATAGAGGCTTCTTTTCCCAATAAGGAGCCATTTTGGCATGAACTATACCGGTCCAAATCACGAAGCTGACCTCCAGTTCGACCGCTCTTTTGAGTTGTTGCAGCAGCTAGTCAACTTTGAAGATGCCAACAAGCTCTTCGAGCAACAAGCTCATACCGTCTATACGGCATGTGTTGTCCTGTGGATGCTCGTTTACCAGCGACTCAAGCCGGATGCCTCGCTTGAAAACGCAGTCAAGCATTTACTCGATACGCGACCGACTTATCTTCCCGAAAACAAACGCCTGGAAGACAACACGCTCTCGGTCGCAACGGGTGGCTACAGTCGTGCTAGATCTCGCTTACCGTTAGAAGTCGTTCGTTGGTTTGCCGAGGAAGTGAGCTCGGGGATCCTTTCTGCCACCGAGCCGGCGGTGGACGAACAACGCGTGTTCTTGATCGATGGAACCACGTTGGCACTGGCCCCGGAAAAAGAACTCCAGCAAGCGTTTCCACCGGCAAGCAATCAGCTCGGTGAAGGCGTGTGGCCTTGTGTGCTGTTGACGGTCTTTCACGAACTCGCCAGCGGTGCAGCGATGCTTCCACAAGTGGGACCGATGTACGGTCCTGAGGCGATCTCCGAAACGCAACTTGCTCGGCAGGGGTTTGAGCAGCTTCCGGAGAATTCGATCATCATGTCCGATGCAGGATTTGGGATCTTTGGAATCGCACATGGGGCAATCGACGCAGGTCACGACATCCTGCTGCGAATGAAGAAGGTGAACTTTCAGTCGCTGCAGAAGGATGCCGAATTGATCGAACAATCCGAGCACCACAAAACTTATCGGCACACCTGGAAACCCACGAAGAAGAATCGCCAGACGCAGCCAGATCTCCCGTCCGACTGCCAGTTGGATGTCTATTTGCATGAAGTCCAGGCGACCGACACGCTGACACTTTATCTGGTCAGTACGCTTGCGCAAGATGCTTTCGCGTCTGCCTCGCTATTTGAGCGACGCTACGACGTAGAAATTGACATTCGCAACTTCAAGGTGGTCATGGACGCCGAGAACATTCGCGCCAAAAGCGTCGACACATTCATGAAAGAACTCTATACGTCGGTGGTGGCTTACAACCTGACCAGCCAGCTTCGGATCGAAGCGGCGGCCTTCGAGAAAGTTCCGCCGCGTCGAATGAGCTTCAAACGAACGTGGACCACGTTTCAAACCTTCCTCCTGCGGCACATGCACACGGAGCCTGAGCGTTGGAGAATGGCCTACCAAACAGCATTGTCGATCGCCCGCAAGGACAAGCTACCGATTCGCAGCAAACGTAGTTATCGCCGCGAGGCCTACCGGAAACGCCCCAAAAACATGCAGTTTGAAAAACGCACGAAACCACCGTCTAAAATGAGAGACTCGGATCTAAAGTAAGTGCCATTCGGCTAACGCCCATCGGCTAATTGTTGTCACTCGGTATACGACTAAATCAACAGGCTGCTATGCCACATTGGGGTCTACCGAATTTGGATGAATACTATGTTTCGTTATGTTTTGAAAACGCTTTGGCGACACCGCACGCGGACACTGCTGACCGTCACCGGGGCTGCTGTTGCCATGTTTGTGTTTTGCTTTGTTGGTTCGGTCCAAGAAGGCCTGCATCGGCTGACGACGGGTTCGGACGCGGATCGCAATCTGATCGTCTTTCAAGAGAATCGGTTTTGCCCAACCAGCAGCCGTTTGCCGGAGGACTACGAACGTGTGATCGCGGAGGTCCCCGGTGTGCGGGACGTGATGCCCATTCAGGTATGGACGAACAATTGCCGGGCTAGTCTGGACATCGTGGTGTTCAATGGTGCTGACCCGAAACAGATTCAGCAAACACGTCCGTTGAAGTTGACGAGTGGAGATTGGCAACAATTTGAGTCAACTCGCGATGCCGCCATCGTCGGCCGCAATGTGGCTCAACGTCGGGGGCTGAAAGTGGGCGATCAATTCACGATCGGAGAATTGTCGGTGCGTGTCGCTGGCATCTTCGAATCCAACGTTCCGTCAGAAGAGAACTTGATTTACACCAGCCTGCAATTCTTGCAGTACAGTCGCGGGTTGGATGCGGCCGGTTTGGTGACGCAGCACGAAGTCTTGCTGACAGACACGGCCGATCCGGATCGTGTGGCGGCAGCGATTGATCAGAAACTTCGGGCAGGCGCGGTCGCGACCAAGACACGCCGAAAGGGGGCGTTTCAGGCCAGCACTTTGTCGGATTTGGTGGATCTGATTGGTTTCGCACATTGGCTTGGTTACGCCTGTGTCGCGCTGGTGCTGTCGTTGGTTGCGACGACCACGGTGATGAGTGTCCAGGACCGAATCAAGGAATACGCGGTGCTGCAAACGGTTGGCGTCCGTCCGTTGCGAGCGATGCGGTTGGTTTTGGCCGAAAGCACCATTCTGTGTTTGGTGGGCGGATTGGTAGGAACGGTTCTCGCGTTGACGGCGCTCGGTTTGGGAGGGTTTGCGATCGGTGCGGAGGGAGCCACGATCGCGTTTCGTCCATCGCTGGGGTTGGCGGTCACCGGAACCGTGGTATCGGTCTTGGTCGGAGTCCTCGCGGGATTAGTACCCGCAATTCAGGCCGCCACCGTCCCGATCGTCGACGCGCTGCGTCAGGCGTGAGATCACACCGGGTCAGCTAAGTCGAGCGTGGCTCGCTAGACGCGATTATTCCCGCCGCGATTCCATGGAGAAATTGTTGAGTGATATGATTGGGGAATTCAATCCCCCATTTTTGCAGCATGGACGACACACTGTCGCCCAAACTTCCGTTGGCAGTCACAGTTACATGAGCTACGACCTTTACTTCTGGAAACAGACATCCGACTGCACGCTCGCACCGGACGTGGTTATTCAGCGTTTCTCAGAATCACAGTCCGTCGATGGAATCGTCCCGATGGACACTGCTGCTGTGATCGCTCGCCTCAAGGCCGAGTTCCCGACGATTGCCGAAAATCCTCTCGGGCTTGACGAATGTTCGGTCCAACTCGTTTGGGAGCACGAAACCGACGGATGCTTCATCGCGTTGCCGTGCACGACATATCTCTGCATCGAATCACACGGCGCGTCAAACGAAATACTTAACCGCCTCATCGACATTGCGAACGAATTCAAGTGCCCATTGTATGATCCGCAAACCAATGAACGCTATGCTGGGTGACTACCAACATGGTTTTTACGCTGAGGCCATTCGGACACACCTTCCGAGTTTGGTCAGGCGGGCTGGCATTAATACAATTGTACTTGTTTACCGTGCCGCGATGGGCAGAGGCAAGGCAAGCGGGCTCGTCGTGGTCAATTGACAGCGGATGAAGTCGAAAGGACCGGCCAGTCTTTGCTTGCACGTTTGCATCACGCTCATGATTCGTGACTGGGTCAACGCTCCGGCTTCGGTGCGGTTGCCGCCCCATACTTTTCGATTCACGACCGTTGGGCGGATCGCCTGCTCGCCTCGCCAGTTCGTTGCGTCGGCACCGGGAGGATGCAGGGACGTGAATAGATCATCAAGATGATTTTCCAAAAACTTCGCGAAGCGTTCATTGGCAGCATGCTTCTTTGGGTGACGAACCAATTTCCACATCTTCATCGTCAATCGGCCCGCCATCACCTTCATCCCATGTGCCGTCATCTCATCGGATCGAAAACGGTTGCGATACTCGAAGCCTGCGAGCAGCAAGTCTTTCACTCCACGCGGAAACGCCAACGCACCACTGGTCCCGCTTTGGATTAACGATTCACATCGCCGAAGCAGGTGCGCAAAGCATTGTTGATGAGTCGCTGCGGTGAACTTGTCATAGACCGCCCAGCCGTCGTGTCCAAAGATTCCCGACCAGTCGATGCCCAGCAGTCTTTCCGCCGGCCCGATGCTTCTCGTCGCATCCACTTCGTAACACGTCGCGGTCAGTCCGACGAACGCATGAAGCCAAGCCCCACGTCCATCGACTCGCCAACCCGTTTCATCTCCGACCACCTGAGGCGAACCACGCACGGCCCTTCGGACCTGAGCGTAGGCGTCCTCTAGTCGATCAGCGGTGCGAAGCATGCTTCGGCAACTGGTGCTGCGACTGACCCGAATCTCAAAAAGCATTTCCAGCAGACGCTTGACCTTGCCGTGACTGAGCCCAAGTTCTTTGTTCAAAAGCGCCATCGCGGCGTGAACGTTCGGTCCGAGTTGAGCCGCGGCGGCTCCGACCGCGTCGGACGTTTGCAGTTTGTGCCGACCCTGGACATGAGATCCACAGCCACAGCAAATTCCAGCGTCGATGTTGAATTGCCGGTTGATGACGACGCGAGGGATATCGGTTTGGAACTGCACGAGCGTTTCGGTCTTGGTCAGTTCGCCATGGCCGCAGTCGGGACAGCACGCTGGTAGGGGAACGTCGTACGTTTCATCGATCTGTTCGGGCACGGCTCGGCGATGGTGCTTGCCGTGATCTTCACCGCTTTTACGCCCTGGCTTTTTCGGATCGGCTTTGCGTTTCTTGCGAAACGGAGCCGCTTGGCGTTTACCTTCGCGTTCAACTTTCTCAAGACGTGCCGTGAGCAACTCAACTTGCTTGACCAGCATGTCGATGATCGCCTGCTGCTTCTCAAGCAGCGGCTTGCAATCCGGGCAATCGGTGGTGATCTTGGGCACATCCATGACCCGCGAATTGTGGTCGATTCAGGCCAAATTCACCAACACCAGTTTTTCGCTGGGTAAACAAGTACGCGCGAATTTGATCCAACACCGCCCCGCGGCCCTTCACTGGGTAAGTATCGGGAGTGAACGGAGCTGCACCACCATCTCTGGCATTCTTGTTGTATGGACTGCAGGCAACAAAATGGGGCTCCAGCGGGACAGGTAGATCCAGAGTGGCAAATCTATCAAGCCGCCACCTCTTGCAGACATCACGAACCGCTTGTTGATGTTCTGGCCGAAAAAGCATGTTGAACTGGCCTGCAGTGTCACCTGGGTACGGCGGCGGCGTCCCCAGCGGAGAGCAATCTTGGCAACCTAACTCCCGAAGCGTCTGGACGTCGGATTGAAACTCTGGGCATTGAACCAACAACCCCAGCCCTGCGACCAGTCGTGTGCGTCTTGAAGTGTCGCCGCTAGGTCGGCAACGATAAGATCCGGATTTGCAGAAAAGTGACAAACGTTTTGATCGACTCGCGTCACGCAGGCGGCAAGTCGGATGAACGACACGGGTTGCTCGTTCCGAACCGCGACATCGGTCCTCAAACTTCGCGAAAGTCGAGCCTCAAGTTCGATGGCTTCGGCGGTAATGGCTTCGGGGAGGGCGTCGTCGATTGCCAGAAGCAGGCTGTCCGGAAGCGTGTAGAAGAGTCGATGGCGAAGTTTGAACGCATCAACCAAGTCATTCGGGAGGCGATCGTTCGGCAGTATTTTCCCCGGTGTGGGTGTAATGTCGGTCATGGTTTTGTTCCAAGTGAAGGGAGTGTGGAATTGCCCACGAAAAGTTGACAGTGGACCGGTCTTAAGGGAAAGGTAAACGGTGAGTCCTGTGAGTCAGGACTCACTTACGAGTGACGGTTCTTTGATCGCTTGCTCGAAATCGATTGGACTGAGGTAGCCCAGCGACGAGTGCAAGCGATGAGGGTTGTAAAATCGTTCGATGTAGTCAGATACGCCGCGTGTGGCGTGTTCGTGCGTGTCGTAAATCTGCTGTGCTTCCTCGGTTTTGTAACTCTTGAAGAACGATTCCATCGGTGCGTTGTCGTAGCAGTTCCCGCGACGGCTCATGCTTTGAACTAGCCCACTGGCTGCCAGGCGTCTGCGGAAATGATCGCTCGCGAATTGGGAGCCACGATCGCTGTGAACGATCAGGCCCGCGTTTGGCTTGCGAAAAGTAAGTGCTTGATCGAATGCCCCGACCACCAATTCCGAATCCATGTTCCGGCTCGTTTTCCAGCTGACAATCTTGCGGGAATGCAGGTCAACGAATGCACAGAGGTAAGTGGAGCCTTCTTGGGTTGGGATGTAGGTGATGTCCGTTAGCCAGACGCGATTGATTGCCTCGGTCGTGAAGTTTTGGCCAAGCAAATTTGAGGCGATGGGCTGATCATGATTGGAGTCAGTGGTCGATATTCTGAATTTGGTGCGGCGATTGGCTTGTATTCCCGCATGACGCATGCATTTGGCGACGGTATTTCGGCAGCACACCACACCGCGTTTGACTATTGCTCGTTGCATTCGCGGGCTTCCATACGCATCGTGATGTTTTTCCAGTCGGATTTCCTTGACGGCTTGAATGATTTGGGTTTGCTTGATCTCGGTGGCTGTGGGACCGCGACCGGCGAATCGGTAATAAGCGGCGCGAGTGACTTCGAGGGTTCGGCAGAGCACTGCGATCGGCCAGCGATCGCGGCACTCTCCAATGAACTTCAACCTCAGTGACTTTCTTTGGCGAAGAATGCCGTCGCTTTTTTTAAAATGTCGCGTTCCATCTTGAGTTGACGATTCTCTTCGCGAAGTCGTCTCAGCTCGGCTTCAATGGATTGGCTACCAACTACTTCGGCCTGGAATGTTCCGTCTTCGTCAAAAGACTTCTTCCACTTGCGAATCAAGCTGTCCCCGATCCCCAAGTCTTTAGCGACAGCGGTGTACGACAAGCCTTGTTCGATGACTTTCTTGACTTCGGCCAGCTTGTATTCGCGGCTAAATGTTCGACGTTTGTCCATGGATCGGTTCTCCTGTCAGAGAAGTCTGACGTGCGCCGGCCCACTGTCAACTTTCCGTGGGCAATTCCACTTCATACAAGACACAGTGGATTTGCACACAGCAATCGGAAGCCGACTATCTTGCCCTGACTTGTCTCGCCCAAAGTTGCGGGCGGTTTTGCACTGCACAAAGCCTGGTTTGTTCCCAATATCACGCAGATCTTGCACCATTGGCAAGCGGATTGGGGGGTTTAGCAGCTTGTCCTCCGAAGGCTGTGGAGCATACCCCGCTCAGCCACTGGTCCGGAGAGCTTTGCCCCAGTTTGACGGACGGCGTAAAGCTTTGTTCTCACATCGTGCGACGTCGGCCTACAGATAGCAGGCTTTTGGCGTTTACCGAAGATTAGGGAACTCTAAATCTGCGATTCAACACCCGAGACCGAAGAATGCAGCTCTTGGGCTATATCGCTCTATATTCTTGGCAAACGTGAGACAGAGTGTCGCATAACGATTCGAGATCCCGTATGATTCAACAGGCCGGGGGGGGCGCCACCGGCCCGCCAGAGGCGGCAGGGACTTGACGAAGTAGCATCTGAAAACATGCGATCTCAGGGGCACTGAAATGACAAGAAGAAGCGTCACTCGGAGCAAAACAGACTTTCGAGACCACCTAATTGAGGCGATGGCACCGTTGCTGTTGGCATCTCAATATGCAAAGCAGGTGGCTTGCGAGCCTTGGGAGTTCGCCGTTGAGATTGAGCAACTTGTAGCCTTGGGACTGGCTCCTAACGATTTTCGATGGCTGGTACGCAGCGGATTGGTGACGCACCGACGAGAAGTGACGTTGGAGGGAGAGAATGGTCGGCATTTTCAAGCTGCGGGTGATTTGACCTATTGCGAGCGATCGTGTTTTGTCCTGACCGACTGCGGCATACGAATAGCCCAGCAGTTTCACCAAGCAGCCAATGTCTCTTTGCCAGTTGATTCTAAGCTTGGAATCGAACAAGTCTCGCAAAATGGCACTGTACATAAGCAAGGCGTGTCAAAAACGTCCGTCCCTATTTGGGAGGCGGAACGTCGCGAACTGCGATTCGATGGGGAAGTCGTGAAGCATTTCAAATGGGTGGCCGTCAACCAGCAGGCGATTCTAAATGCTTTTGAAGAGGACGGTTGGCCACCGCGAATCGACGATCCACTGCCACCGAACGCGGAGCAAGACTCCAAGCGACGACTAGCCGACACGATAAAATGCCTAAACCGGAAGCAGTGTTATGCGGTTGTTCATTTCCGGGGAGACGGGACCGGGGAAGGAGTCATCTGGGAGATTGTCGACTTACCCGAGTAAGCTCACTGAATGTTGCAGTGTTCTGACTCAGTTGCGTGGAGTCCTTCATTTGAAAATCGCATTATTCTCGGAGTGTTCCCATTCTATTCCGTAGCCGATTTCTATCGCAACGATTGAATAGACGTTTAGAGAGGCGTTTTTGCCTTGCTATTCGTTCAATCACGAGATCGCTATGGCTAAATTTGTGCCGCGAGGATTGGGGTGGCAACCTGACCTACCCGATGGACGCGACTACACGTTTCGGCACCCTGAGGTTCGGCGTCTACTTCTAGACCTGCCGGAGATGCTGGACTCCGAACAACCCGACCTAGTTGATCTACGCTGCGATTGCGACACAGAGTATTTCACGGCAGTAGACGACCAACGAACATTGAATGCTTCATCTGCGTTCGCGGCCTTGTCTGCGGTCGAGTATTTTGAGCGGCGTGTTGCCGGACGGACCTACGATGGCTCACGCCTGTTTCTGTATCAAGCTGCACGCTACCGGATCGCGAAAGCAGGACGAGATCTTGCTGATTCAGGCGCGGATTTGAGGACCACCTTGAAAGTACTTGCTCAGGTTGGCGTCCCGCCGGAAGAATACTGGCCATATAGTATCGAGGCTTTTCGATCCGAACCTAGCTCGTTTCTGCTTTCGCTGGCAACAGCCCCGAAGGCCCTTCGGTATTTCCGTATTGTCGATGATGGATGTAGTGGTCAAGAGACATGGCGTGCGTTGAAATCCTTCCTCGCGGCCGGATTTCCAGTACTGTTCGGGTTCTCTGTGCCTTCGTCATTGGCTGATTGTCCCGAGATTCTTTTTCGCAAAGCCCATGACGCACCGCGCGGTGGTCAATCTGTTGTCGCAGTTGGATATCAATTGAATCGCGTTGGTGCGGATCAAGACGCGATCTTGATTCGCAGTTCCTGGGGACAGCAATGGGGAGACAATGGGTATGGATGGCTTCCTGCCAGCTTCGTTTGCAACTACCTCGCTCGCGATTATTGGTGCCTAATCTCGGAAGATTGGCTGGATGTGACGGAGTTGTTTCGGCCATCCATCATCACTGATGTCAACTGAGTGTTCATACCATAGCCGTTCCCATCCGTTTCCGTAGCCGCCCGAGCAGTTGCAAGCAATCATCGTTTCTATAGATGGTTCAAATTCTCAAACAGGAGTATATTCGTATGGCAAGCCACGGTGCATTGAGTCAGCGCGGAATTGAGTTGGTTACAAAATCAGATCGTCGCCGAATGTCGATGTTTCATGCACTGGGGCTGGATGCCCAATCGCCCGAGCAAGTGCCGGCAGGAAAGTTCGGACGTATTTTTGAAGGATTACCAATCTACGAACCCACCAACAATGCGATTCGTCAAGTCGCGGAAACCATGCGAGAGGACGACGCAGCCGCGAACGAATCAACGATTCCGCTTGGCTTCGCGTTCTTAGGACAGTTTATAGATCATGACGTCACTTTCGATCCAATTTCACGCTTGGATGATCGTCTGGATCCAGACGCCATTCGCAATTTCCGGACGCCAGCACTGGATCTTGACAGCGTCTTTGGTGATGGGCCAGATGCATCACGCCATCTATACGATACTGTTGGAGGAAATCCTAAGAGCGAGCACCGCCTACCGTTTCGTCTGTTAACGGACACCGCAAAAAACGACTTTGATCTGCCACGCAATCGCCAAGGAACCGCAATCATTGGCGACCCTCGAAACGATGAGAACTTGCTCATATCGCAAGTGCATCGAGCATTTCTTGGATTTCACAATGAAGTTGTGAAGTACCTGTTGAGCAAGGCCGACGGCAACCCACCGGGCAACAAAGATTTGTTCGAGGAAGCGAGGAACTTGGTTACGCTTCATTATCACTGGATCGTCTTGCACGAGTTCTTGCCCCACATTGCTGGCACGAGTGTAACGAATGACGTAATAGTGAACGGCCGTCAGTTTTTCAAATGGGAGGAGCGTTCAGACCGTCCATTCATTCCCGTCGAATTCGGTGGTGCGGCTTACCGATTTGGGCACACGCTGATTCGAGAGACTTACAACCTAAATGCTGCGACCCAGGGCATAGAGCTGTTTAAGCTGCCATTTTTTGGGACCTGCCCTAATGGCGACTGCGGTGAAGACGGCGGCCCATCGACAAACTACAACTTGGATTGGAGTTACTTCTTCGACTTCGGCAACCATGACAATCTGCAGTTTTGTCGCAGGGTAGACGCAAAGATTGCTAAGCCGCTGTTCGATCTTCCATTCATTCATCGTGGTGAAGATCCGCCCGCGTCGTTACCAGAACGAAACATGCGGCGAGCGCGTACGTTGAAACTGCCAGCTGGCCAAGACGTTGCTGATGCGATGGGGATCACGCCACTAGATAACGCCACTCTAGGCATCAACGAAATCGACGGGCTTGGTGGCAAGGCTCCGCTCTGGTTCTACATTCTGAAGGAGTCCGGATTGACTGGGGACCCAGGCGGTGAACATTTGGGACCGGTTGGAGGCCGAATCGTAGCTGAAACGATCGTTGGGATGATCGATGTTGTCAGAGAAGAGATTCTTGCTCCACATGATCCACAGGATTGGACTCCAACATTGCCAGATCGTGCTGGAAACATCGGTAGCTTCACGATGGCTGATTTGGTTGCATTCCGTGCTTAAAGAGTTCCAAACCTTGTTGCGTTGAGGCCCCAATGTCCAAATTGCCAAGAATTTTTTTCCGAAGTCGCCCTCGTTCGGCACGCGCCGCCACCGCTGCCGAACAGAGAGTGCCATTCGCTGCAACCGCTGAAGAGTTAGTAGTAGAGGGCGTCATGACGCCTCGTGATGAGGCCATCTTCTTGTTGCAAACGGCTGCTGAGATCGAGCACTCATTGTTGGTGCAATATTTGTACACGGCTTATTCCATTGACGTCGGCAACGCGCCTGACGAAACCGAACGAACGAAGGCCAGGGGATGGCAATCGGCGATCGTTGAAATCGCGATCGAAGAAATGGCGCATCTGATCTCGATGCAAAACTTGCTGATATCGCTCGGTGGTCCGACCAACCTTGATCGAGAAGACTTCCCTTTTCGCGATTTGTTCTACCCGTTTCACTTCAAGCTGGAGCCAATTTCGCTCGACTCACTTGCGAAATACGTCGTCACCGAGATGCCTGAAATCGCGCCAGATGCAGAATTGCAGGCAATCATAGACCAAGCGATGGGCGCGCAGGGAGGCGAGCCACTGAATCGCGTGGGTGCGTTGTTCGAGAAAATCGACGAGTTACTTGATGAATTAAGCGACAGTGATTTCTACGCAGATTCGGCGGACACCGTTCAAGCTATCGCTGGCGAATGGAGAGCACTCGGCGGACGCATCGTACAAACGGTTTCTAATCGGGAAGAAGCAAGGGAGTTGGCAAATGCTATTGCCGAACAAGGTGAGGGTGGCGACGCGGCGGTCACATCACACTATCAAAAATTCAGGACGATCTACGAAGAGTTTGCAAGCACCACAACTTGGAATCCAAGCCATCCGACGCCCAACAATCCAAATACATCGGAAGAGGTCTTTAGCGACGCAGAGATGGAGAATGGGCGGATAACGGATCAAGAAAGTCGTCGTTGGGCTCACGTCGCCGATCTACAGTATCGTTTGTTGCTCTACGCGATCGCGCACTCGGTGACATTGGACCGCACATCGCAATTGACCCAACGCGGCACGGTGATCAATTGGTGTTTCCTCGGGATGAAGACACCCGGCCTCATGGGTGTGATTTCGCATCTACAATCGCGTCCGCAGCACGATCCGCCTCAAGTAGATGCGGATGGACGCGAGAAAAAAGCTGGTCCACCGTTCGCGTTGCCATATACGTTGTCATTGCCGCAGTCGATCGAGGCACAATGGCGCACGTACTTGGATATTGTTGACGCGACCGACTCCGTTTTGAAAGACACAACAACTGCTGCACCACTGCGAAACACGTTGGAGCGTACAAACGATCTGATCCGTTCCGCAGCAAACGATTTTATCGACAATTTGCCAACGGATACACCAGTCAACCCGCCCGATCAGCCGCCCGCGCCAAGTGACGGGACCAAGGCCAAGGCAGACTTTGTTGAACTGCTAAAGTCCAAATGCTCACTGGCGCAGATCGTGCACAGTGGCGTGCAAGTCGGCGATGATGGCGGCAATCTTAGCGGGCTGTTTTCCGATGAGGCGTACGAACGAATCTTACAATTCCTGACGACAGCCAATGCGACTCGTCCGCCCGCGGCGGGCAAACCGCTGGTGGTGCCAGGCAATCCCAGCCAAAGTGGTTTCTACATACAGATCACGGATGGGATCATGGCCGCCAACTTTACGGATGAAGAGGCGAAAGTTGTCGAGCGTTGGATACGCAGTTTGCCGACGGACTCTGGCGGAGCGGCATCAGGGCGAACTGTAGCGTTGGGTATGCGTGCTGCAGCGGGAGCTCAGGGCGGGGCGGCGGGAAGCATCGTTGCGAAACGATTTGCATCGGGGCTTGACCAACCGTTGTTCCTGACGTCAGCGCCGGGGAAACCGGATGCGGTCTATTTGGTTGAGAAAACCGGGGCGATCAAGGTACTGAACGCTTCCGATGGGATGGTTACTCATACTTTGTTTCAGGTTGATGACTTGAGTGTTGACGGCGAGCGAGGACTGCTGGGGTTGGCCTTCCATCCGAAGTTTCAAGAGAACGGGCATTTCTACGTAAACTGCACGGATCACGCCGGCCGGACCACGGTACGGCGGTACACGGCAACCGCAAACGGTGTTGATCCGGCAAGTAGACATAACGTGATGGTGGTAGATCAGCCCTTTGCAAATCACAACGGTGGCTGGATTGGTTTTGGCCCTAATGACGGTTTCCTGTACATCGCGTTAGGAGATGGAGGATCCGCCAACGATCCAACGCCGCCGATCGGCAACGCTCAGAACAAAAATTCTCTGCTGGGAAAGATGCTGCGTGTCGATGTGGATAAGGATGATTTGCCTGCAGCCGCAGACATGAACTACGGGATTCCCTCGTCAAACCCGTTCGCGTCAGGTGCAGCAGCGCGAGGAGAGATTTGGGCGACTGGATTGCGCAATCCTTGGCGATGTAGTTTTGATCAAATGACGGGAGACCTTTGGATCGCAGATGTTGGGCAGTTTGCGGTTGAGGAAATCAACTTTCAAAACACAAACAGTCGTGGCGGCGAAAACTACGGTTGGCGTATTCGCGAAGGCACAGTACTGACAGGGCTCGATTCAGACCAGCCAAACCTTGTCGATCCGATTTTTCAGTACGGCCGCAGTGATGGTGGGACGATCATCGGTGGGCACGTCTACCGAGGAGAAGCCCTTGCCGGATTGCAAGGGACTTACTTCTACGCTGATTTTCTTTCCAGCCGGATTTGGTCGTTCCGTTTTGACGGGACCAGCATCTCCAATCATATGGAAAGAACCGCCGAAATAAACGTTGGTGGTCCGATCAGCTCGATCGTTTCGTTTGGACAAGACAGCCAAGGCGAAATCTATATCGTGTCGATACTTGGTGACATCTTTCGGATCTCCTCTACTTGACGCTGTTCAGAAACCGGTGCCCGACGCGGGCAAATCATATAAGGAATCGAAGACATGTCCAAGAGCTACCGCGTTCATCCAGCCATTGGGGTTGCCCGATTAGGTAGCAGCATGGAAACGTTCGTTGGGCCGGAGATTCCGGGCACCAGTCCAAGCCCATCAGACGGACAGTTCAAGCGAGACGGGCGGTTGAAACGCCAAGCAACGCGATTTCGAGTCTTTGAGTACGACTCGGATCATCCTGACGCGGAGCCAGTGGAAGTCGACTTGTCACGTGGCGACGTCGCAAAGATCCAATGGCGTGTGAGTCTCGCCAACCGCAAAGCTGCCGGCGACAATATTCTTCGCGTTACTCCTAGTAAAAGAAATCCGGGTATTGCCGAAGCAGACCTCGTGATTGCACCATCGGGAAAGACCCTCGACACCCCGGGACAACAAGAAAAATTTGACGACGGGGCATTCCGCGGTGACCCAGTCTTCTTGGGAGACGCGACGGTGGAACCATCCGGGACGTTGGTCGTTGCCGGTGGACTTGGCAAATCCGATTTCGTCCTGAAGCCTGGGGAAAATGGCGGGTATTCTGCTGGTGGCAGCCTCAGCTTTGACAACAACCCGTTTTGGTATGACGATACCTCCGATGGTCCCGTCGAAGCAACGATCGAGTTCACCGATGGTACCACTACAGCAGTCAAACCTGCTTGGATTATTGTGGGGCCAGCCGACTTTGCCCCAGGCGTCGGCAACGTTGTGACACTCTATGACTTGATGTTGGATGTCTGCGTTCGCAATTTTTCGCTCAACACATCCCTCTTTGACGGCGGCAAATTTCGCAGCGACTATCGACCGTCCTACACCAATGAAATTTATCCAATCCTGCATCGTGCGTCGCAACAGGGCTGGGTCAACAAGCTTGCTAACTTGGGGCATGTCGGCGCTCACTTGTCCCGGCATGACGACCTAAGTCTTGAACCGGATGCGAACGGCGATCCGCATCAAGCTGCTCGCACCGCGATCTTTAGTAAGCTCAGGGACCCCGACAACCCAGGCAGCAGTGGAAACATGCCACGCCTGACGGGCGATCTTGATGGTGCAGTTTACCCAACCCAAGGACTGACGTTCACTAGAACACAGTTTCATTTGATGCGTCAATGGAAAGACGGAAAATTTGTCAACGACTGGGCCGGTGCATTTACGCCTGAAGCAACAGTCTCCGCAAGAGGACTGGACATCGCGGCTTTGGAATCTTGCGCTGGTGGCGCGTTTTTCCCAGGTATCGAAGTGAACCGAATCGTCGCACTGCGGCTGAACATCTACGACGTCGATTCATCAGATCGTGCTGACGAAATTAGATTGAAACCCGCTTCAATCGACCAGTTGCGCTCACCGGGCTACTTAACCGAAGGCAATGCTCTTCCCTGGCAAGCTGACTTTCTGAAGTGCGCTGGGTCATGGTGGCCGGCACAGCGACCTGACGAAGTGTTTGAGCACTCGGGAAGCTCACAAGTCGCTTGGACTCGAGGAAAGATTTCAAACCACAAGGACATGGTTCAGCGTTGGCATGAGCTGGGCATCGTTGTTCAAGTCGGAGAGGAGTATCACGAGCAGGAACGAAATCCCGATGGAATGTTCATGGCTTAGTCATTATGAGCCAGTATTCAGATGTAATGGTGATTGGAGGTGGCCCGGCGGGCTGTTCCACTGCCCTAAGGCTGCGACAGCAAGGAGCAACCGTCACCCTGATTGAAAAAAGCGACTACTCGCAACAGCGGCCGGGGGAATCGCTAGCACCCGAGGCAATTGGCTTTCTCAATCAGCTTGGCGTTCGCGATCGATTCGACGCCGAAGCCTTTCAGCAGACATCGGGGTTGCTAGTTTCCTGGGGAAGCGTTGGCATTTCTTTCTCTAGTTTCTTGACACGTCCTTTTGGCTCAGGCTGGAACCTCGATCGAGCTCGATTTGATCGAATGCTTAGCCACGCCTGCCGTCAAAGTAGCGTTAAAGTGGTCTTCTCGCGACAGTCGATACAGTTTGTCTACAGCCATGACCGATGGGAGTTGCAAGTTGGCCGGGACTCGTACAGATCGCCAGTCATTGTCGATGCGACCGGCAGAGCATCAGCCATGGCGACGCGATTCGGTGTTCAACGAATACACGATGACCACCTCATTGCACTCGTCAGCTATCGCGACGAGCAATCTTGTGATCCGCGGCTTGTAATTGAATCGACGCCCGACGGTTGGTGGTACTCAGCCGGTCTGCCGGGCGACGTTTCGGTGACCGCGTTTTTAACCGACGTCGATCTCATTCCTAAGCGGCCAGAGGAACGAACCACCTACTTCACTGAGTTGCTTGAACAGACTCGCTTTGCTCATCGAGGAATTGCCCCGTCAAGTCCTGCCTTTTCGCCGCGGTTGGTTCGTGCGAATACTAGTCGTCTTTCTAGGCCTAGTTCGAGTCATTGGTTTGCTGTCGGAGACGCCGCTATAGCCACTAGTCCACTGAGCGGAAATGGAATCGTTCGTGCTTTGGAAACAGGGTTGCTGGCTGCCGACGCCATCGTTTCGACCGACACGAACGCATCCCAAAGATACAACGAAGTCCTCGCTTCGATGAGGGAAGAATCCGAAGCTCAAGCGAGAGCTACCTACTCTCAAGAGAAACGCTGGGCAACGACGTTTTGGCAGCGGAGGCACAGCACTCTTCCGTCAATCAAGAGCCCACTTGTGCAACGAGCAGTTGGCACCGTGATTCCGAATCCGCAATCTTAAGGCACTCGATAGCTATGATCCCATCGACCTTCCAGACCGGCACTGATTCATCTCGGGAGAACATCCCCTGGACCTTTGACGAACCGGCATCGGCGTACGACCGCGCTGTCGTCATCGCCTACGGTAGCGACGGTCTTGTTTCTCCTTGGAAAGCCGAGATCGAAAACTTCGCGAAGAAGTTAGCTGAGGCAGGGATTCTGGCCCTGACGCCAGACTACTTTGAAGTCGATCCGCCGACTCCGCATGGAAGTAGCGAAGCTGCGTTCACGTCGATTTTGCCGAGGAATGAACAGTGGGCACAGGTTCTGCGGGACGCGGTCAAAGCCGCAAAAGCCTTGCCGAAGGTGGACGACTCCAAAGTCGGGTTGGTCGGGTTATCTCTGGGGGGATTTCTCGCCCTGCAGATCCGCGATTCTGTCAACGTATTGGTCGAACACTATGCGCCTTACCGGTTTCCGCCGAATGTTGATCTCGGAACCGAGACACCTTTGATTGGTCTTGGGCCCAACAAGAACCCAGCATTGAAGGCTGCCATTCATCACGGAAAAGCGGATGCCTTGGTGCCGATCAGTCTAAATGCTTCACCTATCAAGGCAGACTTAATCGCCGAAGGTGCCACCGTGACGACGACGTACTACTCCGGAGCCGGCCACGGGTTTCAAGGCACAGACGCAGATAGCGCGACAGCTCGCAAAGAGTCGCTTGATGACACAATCAAGTTTTTTGCAGATCACCTGTAATTCATGTTCGACCGAGACATAGCCGTGCAAGCAAATACTCAGATCACGCCGCCTGGGATCGAAAGATTCACAGCGCCAATTCCAACGACTTTCAGCGTGGGAGACTCCTACCTTTCGGCGGGCAGCTTGCTGGTTTTCTTAGTCGCTTCGGTGTTGGCAATCGTCTATTTGCCAGATCTTCCTGGGTGGGCGGTGGCTCCGTTTTGGTTCACGGCACTGGGGAGCGGGATTGGCTTTCTTTACGAATCTTGGTTGCTCATCCGAAAAGCACCGTACCAGCTATTGGGAACCGCCATGGGCCGATTCATTCAAACCATTCGGCTGGGCAATATCGCACTTGTGTTCGGATCGGTTTATCTCACCTACGAATTGTTGACGCTCGGAGCGTTTGGCTATTCGGGGCTGGTGACGACAGTCGTGGGAGTCGTTACGGGGTTTCTGCTGATTCTGTTCCTGTTCCGCGGTCCGCAAGAAATTGGCGCGGCAATCTTGTCGGTCGGTTTGCTGGCGGTGTTGATTCTTGTATTCACATGTGACGGCATCAAGGCCGGTGCTTGGATCAGGATTACTCTGGCGATAGCCGCTATAGGACTTTACGCGAGCACCTTCATCGGATCGCAAACACCGCGTCGAAGCACGATCTTTCATCTTGTCGCAACCGCGGTGGTTGGGTTGCTGTATTTCGGATTGAGGACTGAGTTTGATGTAGCCGCTGCAGCACACAGGGGAGTTTCGGGAATCGGCCTGCGGCTGTTGGTCTCGATCCCAGTCGGGATGGCGTTGGCTTTCTATTTGCTTCCTCAGACTTGGGCCGTGTTCCGTTCAATGCTGTCCGGGGCGACTTGGCCGTATTTCTATCTTTTCATCGCCGGTGGAGTGCGAATCCCGAGACCGGATCGGTTAGGCGAACTCTACGCGGGGCGTGAAAAGGAACTTCGGCCGCTGGGTATTTTGCCGTACTACGTCGCGCATCCGCGGAATTTGACACATCCGGTCAGCGTTCCCTGTCTGGATAAAGCGTTAACCTTGAAGGTGCACGCTTTTGGGATGATCACGCGCTTGGTGAAATTCGCCTTCGGCGCCGCAAGCGTCGTCAACCGTATCTTCCCGATCGCCAACGTTGACGTTCCGCTTCGGCTAAAACCTAGGATGGAGCCTTGGAGCGATGGCAGTGACTATTGGCCGAAACAGTTCCTTCAACGCATCTATCTGCCAACTCTTGGATGGTTCTCGATCGAGTCAGGTGTTCAAGGCCCAGGTTTCCAACCCACGCCGCCGACCGCGATCGAAGCTTATCACCGTGGCCAGCTATTGGCATTTCTGGTCGAGTACGGCATTGCGGGCACCTTCGTCCAGCCGGTCGTTCGAGATGGTAAACAGGCTTTTGAGTTGGATCTCTCATTCTTCGAGAAATACGAAACCAAAGCAGACTATGAGTCCTACGGTGGCAAGGCGTACTTCGAGATCGACGATGACAATCGTTGCTTGAAGCTGACTCACGTTCACGCTCCGGAGTCGACGATTGAGCTTGTGGTTGATCCGGCCGATGCAAGGTTCCGTCATGCCGAGGATATGATTCTGGCCACGGTTTACTTTTACGTCGTCAGTGGAAAGCACCTTGTCGAAATTCACATGGGATTGAACCTGATCGAAGTCGCACTGTTCAACTCGTTCGACGCGAAAGGGCAGTGGTTTCATCCGGTGCGACTGGCTCTGTACCCGCATCTCTTCGCTCACGAACTCGCCGAGGAACTAACGACTCAAAACCTGCTGGAAGACAAAGCGGTCTTTCCGCAGATATTCGCGACTACGAACGCATCGCTGATGCGACATTTGAACGATCGGTTCGGCGAGTACCAATTGGCGAAAGACGAGGACTTCGTTGGTCGCGAGCAAGTCCTGCTGACCGGCCGTGAGGGGCAGTCTTTGGAGGACGTCCTGCCGAGATCGAGCCTGATTTGGGAGAAGCGATACGCCCGGATTTGGTTGGAATACGCAACCAGCTTGGTCGAAGCCGTTTACGCCAGTGATGCTGATGTCGCGTCGGACGAGTGTGTTCAAGTCTTATTCGCCAATCTCACGGCCACATACTCTCAGCCGCTTCCAGACCGGTTCGAGGAACTAAGAACACGCTCTGGGCTGGCAAGATTCATCGCCGACATGATGCATCATCTGATTATCCGTCACGAAGTCTACGGAACATCCGGCGTCCGTCTGGCACTCGACCCACGCATCAACAAAGTGCAAGTTCCCAAAGACGGCGGAACTTACGGTGTCGACGAATGGCGTTCACTCGCCTGCGTTGCGATGGCTACATCACGAGTGCGTTACACCCAGCTCATGACCGACTTCAAAAACGTCTTCGACGATCTCCAAGACGACGAAATCCGTCAAAAGTACGGCAAAGCCCACGACAGAATGAAAACGCAACTCGAAAAGCTCCAAGCTGAATTCGCCTCCGACGAAATCGAGAATTACAGCACCCTTCGTCTGCTTCCATCGGACCTAGATATCGGAGCGGGCTACTAAGGGAACAACGGATTTCGTTCTCATTGAGTTCCCATCGACTTCCGTAGCTACTTTCGCTTCACGCATTTTAATAGTCAGAAGGGAATCCTGCGTTGAATGGCAATGCAGGCGAGTCGCTGCGGGCGTCCTTGGGGAGTAGTGCCAGATCATGAACGATATTTTGGCTGGAGCTTGGGTCTACCGGAGCTTTCTTAACGTCCAGGATCACCTTGATCCGACGCAGCCGCTCGGCGAGCGATTGCTTTTCGGGCAGGGCGAACTGGTATTCGACTCGGTGGTGGGCCACGATGACGTCCGTGGTCAACTGTCTTTTCGTAGCGATCCACCAACGCAACAAGACGCTCGGTTAGAAATGGTTGGCAGGATCGAACACGGTACGCCGCATCGAATTCGTCTTCGCGGGACAGGTGTCGCCGGAACAAGTGCAGAAGGCTGGGTTTATGACTACGTTGGCTACCTCGCACCCGAATGGGCTGACGGAAAGGACCAAGTTCCTGCGATTGTTGGTACGGTGATTCGCAGTGCTGCGCACGGCAATGCACCAGCGGGCGTAGTCGCGTCGTTCGTTGCAGTGGCCCAGGAATTTCCGGAGCCGCGAATCGTGATCCCGCTGCCTGAACCTGTTATTCGTATGCTGGCAGGCGAAAAACACCGGTTACACCATTTGCTTTGGCATTCGCTGCGGCAGTTCTGGCTCTCCCGCGATGTGTCAGACGAAACTCGGGAGCATATTCGCAAGCTCGGCTGGGAGCCTCCGCGACTGGGGACCGAGTCCGGCAAGACTGCGGTGGACAATGGATCCGGCATCGACTTTTTGTTCATGCATCGCGAGATGATCTCGCACGTTGCACACATGATGCATGGGCTTGGTCTGGACCCAATCCAACATTGGTCGGAGCCTCCTCAACCTGGTGCTGTCAGAGCGGAGCCAGATTTCACGCGAGCACATCCGGAGCTTCCCGTTCCTGGAAACCCCGATGGTTTTGTCGTGCCACCGGCTTGGCATTGGCCTTCCTCCTTAAACCTTGAGCGTCGAATCCACGCACTTAAGAGTGACGAATACTACTGGTCAAGAATGCGCTGGTGGGATCGCGAGTTTAAGAACCCAGAGCGACTGTCGCGACTTACGCTCGGGCAACTCGGTGCACTGCTTGAATTCTCCATCCACAACGACATGCACATGCGTTGGGCATCGGTTCCTAGGTTAGCCGAAGGCACCAAGGTCCCTGCCGGGCGAGGCATTGGAGACATCGACTCGAAGTGGGCGGATCCAAGCAACGACTACTTGGGCGATTTCTATTCGTCCCACGTCAATCCAGTGTTTTGGCGTCTTCACGGCTGGGTCGACGATCGCATCGAAGACTGGTTCGCTGCTCACGAAGCGGCTCATCCCGGTGAGGTCCAACGAACAGATGTCGGCGGCCTGCCGTGGTTCCATGGCAAGAACTGGGTCGAGCACGATCAGCCTTGGGCGAAACCGCAACAAGGCTTCGACGTCGACACCATGAAACAAGTCGTGCACCTGCTGTTCCCGCCTCCACTGGTAGACCCCGTAGCAGCAATCACATTGGCTAGGCCAGCAGTCGTGTCGCAACAGTCCGCCACCGAGTTCTTTTTTGGGAGGGAGTTGGAGACACCGCTGGAATGAGCAATCAACGTTGCCAGTCGTTGGCAGCAGAATACTTACGTGTTTGACTAAATGAAAGTGAGACTATCATGGCGCGATCAATGTTAAAGGCTGATTACGAAGATTTGGTACAGAGGCTGATTAAAGCTTTGGCAGAGTCGGGGGCGTTGGGGGCTGTCGATAATGATGAAGAAGAACGCAGCGAATCCCCAATCACAGATCGGCAACTAGAGAAAAAAATTCATCGAACTAGCAAACGAATGGTTTGCACTACTGACGAACGTGGGTTCGCGACACCTGATGACGTTGACCCAAACTCCATCGTACTTGATGCCTCGGAAGGGTTTATCCCGTTGTGGCGCTACGGCACGACTTTGAGATGGTGTTTTGATGAAGTTGCCCTTTCATCGCATGAACAACGATCCGGGGTCAAGCGAAAGGTGCGTGAATTGATGCAGGAAGCAATGTTGGCTTGGGGAGACGCGGCACCAATTAGATTGAAAGAAGAGCGTGACTCATACGATTTCCGCGTTGTTGTGAATGCCAACAGTCGCTGCACTCCGTTTGGCTGTACCCTCGCGAGCGCGTTTTTTCCAGACTCAGGCAGGCATAACTTTCATGTCTATCCTGAAGCGTTCGAGCAATCGCGGAAAGAACAGGTGGACACATTTATTCACGAACTCGGTCACGTTTTTGGCCTGCGGCATTTCTTTGCACAAGTTCGAGAGCAAGCATGGCCAAGTGTGATCTTTGGGAAACACCGCGCATTTTCGATTATGAACTATGGCGAACAAAGTGAGCTTACTGAAGATGATCGTAGTGATCTGCGGGAGCTTTACAGGGCTGTTTGGTCGGGGGTCCTAACAAATGTCAACGGCACCCCAATTCGACTATTCGCACCATACCATGAGGCTGGGGAATTGGTTACGCCGAGATTTTTTGATACTCGTTCTGCGATCGAGTAACGCGAGTTTTTGGTCAATGTTGTTGCCTGTGCGGGTGACGACGGACGGTTATGTGTACCGAGTGTGTCTTGTCGAGACCAGGCTGGACAACACTTCATCAGTTTGAGCTTTTTAGGAATGGAGAACACTAAATGTTGCATCTCGAAACAGGGGCGATCACGAGCGTCGACGACCTGAGGGAGTTCTTGCAAAAAGCAATTGAACTTGAGCACGCGACGATCCCGCCCTACCTCGTGGCGCACTATTCTCTTCACGGCCCGCTCAATTCCGAAATCAGAGACTGTCTGAAAGAAGTCGCGATTGAGGAAATGCTTCACATGACGCTTGCTGCCAACATCCTGAACGCGATTGGTGGCACACCCAGGATCGACTTTCCAGAGTTCGTCCCGGATTATCCGTCGAAGCTTCCGCTCGGCGTGGGATCGACTGACCCGGACCATGAACTGATTGTTCCGCTCGAGCGATTCTCAAAACAGCTCCTGAAGAACGTGTTCATGGAAATCGAAGAGCCCGAGCGACCACGGGAATTTCCAACCATCGAAAGGTCTGCGGCTCTTGTCGCACCCCAGTTTACCTTCTCGACAATTGGTGAATTCTATGCAGCGATAAAACAGGCGCTCATGCATTTTGGCAGTGAAATATTCTCTGGCCCTCCCGCAAACCAGGTCTCTGTTCATCAGGCGTTTGGAAGGTTCATTGATACGAATCAGGTTCCCGACATCGTCACCAGGCTGGAGTCCGCGCTGCGAGCAATCGACGTGATTGTCGAACAGGGCGAGGGGACGTATGAGTCGCCTGTCGATCCCAACACCGGCGTCGTCGATGACTATGCGCACTACTATAAATTTGCTGCCATTTTTCATGGAAGAAGGCTGAAACCGGATTGGACTAGCACCGGCGGGTTCTCCTATTCGGGGCAACGCATTGGTTATGACCCTGAGCAAGTTTTCCCTCTCCTGGCAAACCTCAAACTTCAGGATCTCCGCGGAGATTCGGAAGAACACGAGCTTTTGCAAACGTTCAATTTGACGTATTCACGCATGCTGCGGGAACTCGATTCCGCGTTTCATGGAAATCCAGCCGCGATTTTCACTGCAGTCGCAACGATGAGACAACTGGAGCAGGATGCTGAAAATGTGGTCGCAAAACGAATCAGTCCGGACTCTTTGAAGACCATTCAGATCGGAGCCGACGACGTCTACCATTTGACACCAAGCTTTGAATACGTTGCCGGAGCAGACGAGCCATCGAAGACTCGGTTTGATCGAGTTATCGAGATTCTCGATGAATCCATCGGAGGACCGTCAGTCACAATCGGCGTACACGGCGCTTTCTGGAGAAACAAAACAAGGAATGAGTTTATTGCATTTCAATTCGCCGGATTGGATTTGATCGTGGTCAACGATGGTTCAGGCTCAAACATGGTAAAGGCCCTCAAGGGTGAAGCGCCGTTTGGTGCCGATTTGCCAAATTCACCTGCGGGTGCTCGTTTCAGTCGCATGCCCGCAGGCTTTGATCCGGTATCGAATTCAGACATTCAATTTATTGAGCAATGGATTGATGATGGTTGCCCGGAAGACCCGCTACAACCTGAAGAAAAAATGGCCTGGCGGCGCACCAATGCTCCGGACGCCAGTTCACGCACGGACGATATCTGGTTCATTGATCCGCAGCGAGGATGGGCTGCCAACAGCAATGGGAAGATTATTTTTACCGAAGATGGTGGCGATTCATGGGTAGACCAGTTAAGCGACCCCGAGGTTTATTTTCGTTGCCTGGGTTTTGCGGATGAACAAACGGGTTGGGCGGGAACCCTGACAGCAGGCAAGCGACTCTTTCATACGACTGATGGAGGGCAGAATTGGCAATCGGTGGATAACCTGCCAGGCAATCAACCTTCGGCGATATGCGGGATTTCTGTTGTTTCCAAGGATGTGATTTATGCCTCCGGAACGAACTTTCCGAATCGACCAACGGGCGTCTTTAAGACAACCGATGCTGGCGCGAACTGGGAAGCGATTGACATGGAACCGTGGTCAGACATGTTGATCGACTGCTTTTTTACGGACGAAAACACGGGCTGGGTGGTTGGTGGAAAAATCGAACCTGGCGAACCGCAAATTCGCGACAACTCATTCCCGGTCGTTCTGAAAACAACTGACGGCGGAAAGACATGGGAGAACAAGCTCGATTCCATTTCGGGAGTTTTGGTCAAAGGTGAATGGGGCTGGAAGATCCAGTTCCTGAATGATCAAATCGGTTTTGTGTCATTGGAGGCATTCGATACAGGAGCCATTCTGAAAACGACCGATGGTGGCGAAAATTGGGTGCGGCTGCTAATTAATGACCCGCAACAGAATGCCAACCTGGAGGGTGTTGGATTCATCGACGAACACGTTGGCTGGGTCGGCGGCTGGGGAGACCGGGAATTTGAACGGCAGTCCAGCAGCTCGACCGACGATGGCGGTGTCACCTGGCGGGACGCCAACGAAATCGGTCGAGCCATCAATCGCTTTCGTTTCTTCGGTAATCCCGTCACCGTGGGTTATTCGTCGGGCGTCACGGTATACAAGTATGAGTCCATCGACAGTGGAGCTATCGCGGTCCAGGCGATTGCCTCAACTCGTCAAATCATGCCCGCTCGGCTGCTAACCCGTTCCAGCCAAACTGAGACCGTTCACATTCCAGTCGGTTTCGATGCACAGCAAACGGCAACGCTGCGCATTTGGGATCGTTTTGGAGATGAGGTAGCGGTTATTGAGAACATTTCTGGTGATATAAATGGGGTTGAGTGGGATATGAAAAACAGTACCGGCAACCGGGTGCAACCTGGATATTTTATTCTTCGTTTGACACGTGGCGAAGAGTCAGAAAGTTCCCTGTTGAAACTGAAATAGTTTACGGCAGGGTCTGTTGAAACTTCCATTACCAATCGATACAGGCTGGACGCAGACATCGACTTTGATGCGATCCGAACAAATTTCGGACAACTATGGATTCTCTTGATCGACTCCGCTGGAGACGAGATTGAAAAATTAAATAATGTCGAAGGCGTTACTTCGGTAGAGATCGATCAGGAAGTTTCTACGCAACAAGACCTATGAGCGAGAATTCTCCATGAATAGATTGATGACTTCTTCGTAATTTCGATCCCATGGGAGTCCGTAGCACGAACGGTCCGAATCATTAAGCTAGGTCAGATCGAATTCACTGAACACTTGATGGGAACGTTGGGATGTATACGCGAGAACTTGGTCGGGAGTTTTGGTTTGACTTTGACAATCAAACACTGTGGCAGCGGACGCGGGTGATCGCCGATGCGTTTCAGCGTGGGTATTTTGCTCAGAGTTGGGGCTTGGACTCGCTTCCCGAGTTTTTGCGGACTTCGTTTTCAAATCCGAGTCATCCTGAACCATTTGTGACGACGGTCGAATCTGGTAAACGCGGATTGCTAGACCTCGCCGCAATCCAATTGCAAATCATTGATCGACACTTGAAAGACGATGATGCGATTCGCAGTGCGTTTGAGGACTTCGGGCAAGGTGTCTTGTTTGACGATCGTCCGCCGCGACCACCAGGCAGACGCGTTCACATGATGGATGGGACTCCGGATAATTGGGTTGGCTGGCAACGCTGGCATGGATTTATCCGTGCTGCAAGTTTGTTAGGCGATTCAGCGGATCGTTGGTTGCACATCGATCGTTGCATGGGACTCTCTTGGGCGATTCAAACGGAAGCGATTCCGGTGAATGACAGTCCCAGCAATCCAGAGCTGCCCGCAAGTCGATTGGACTTGTTGCGCGACAGATGGATGGGACTTACGTTTGAGCATCTTGATTGGGCGTTTGCCAAGCACCGTTTTCGGGCACCTGCACCAGAGGCCTTCGATGCAATTTGCGCTCCATCGCAACGCGCAGCACTCGCAGGTGTCGGTGCTGCACCGCCCGTGACTTATGCGGGTGTTCAACAAATTCTGGAATCGGCTTCTGGGATGAGCTTCCCGCACCATGATGGTCAGGCCAGATTTTGGCGACTTCCCGAGGATGAATTTTTAGCGGTGCCACCGATCTATGGCCATGCGTTGATTGCCGATCCTGGGCCGGATCGCGGGGCTCGCTCGGCTCTCGTCAAAGTTCTCAAGGGAACGCTTTCTGGCATTCCGCAAATGCCGCTGAACCAACCGCCATTGAGTAGTGACGATATTCAATACATCGAAAACTGGATTGACTCACTTGATAGCACCAGTGGAGCATTTCAGTACTCACCACCGGCAAACGTCGAAGACCTTTCGCCAGCTCAGAAAGCAGAGTGGAGCGAAGTCGTTCACGGGTGGTTTCGCTCGGCAGAGACGCGACTGGTACAAGACATCGGAGTGTCGATGGCTGACGTTCGGCTTTTCAATCTGGTTGACACGCCGCAACACGGTGGCGGAAGTGTGGCAGAAATTCCGTGGAGCGGTTTCCCTCGGAAATATTCTCAGGTTGTTCAGGATGTCGAACAGCGTTGGCGAATCGTGGAAGAAACCGCCAGTGCAGACTTAACCGGTAGACGAGCGAGCTATTACCGACAAGTGCCGGGCGGATTTGTGCCTGCGGACGATATCGTTTTTCGCGATCAAGACGAGTATTGCGAGTGGCATTCTTTCCGCGACACGGGCAACGATCTAAGAAAAGTTGTCTTTACTTGTGAGAACCCAGAGTATTGGCGGTTCATCGCGGACGATGACCCCGATCTACTATTGACGCTCTATCAAGACTTAACGGGCCAGTCCGTCGCGATGGCGGATCTTTTTTTCGGTGAGGACATCTTCATCCCGGATCAGGATGGCAATGCGATCAATCAAAACGGAAAATACAATCCTTACAACAAATGGAACACGACCGACGGTGCAATTCATCTGACACATCCAGCCAATTCACTCTCCGCTGAGGTCTTCCTAGCCGCCGATGCGACTGTCCTACGGAAAAATGATACTGGGCCGATTACAGCGCCAGGCGCGCTAATTTGTTGTGCTGGCTATGGTGGTCCTGATCGCTCTAGCGACCCAACAATCGGATCCGCGATCAACGGCCTGGTACGGCAGAAACAATTTGTCACCATCGACGATCCAGTCGGCTTGTACATTCATAGTCTTGACCCAGCACCGTTCGAATTTCCAACCGGTGTCACGTTCAACGACTGCTGGAAAGTCATCCGTGGAGATCAAGACAAAAAGCAAATTCTGCGGGCAGAATTTTCACTTCCCGATGGCGGCCCGCTGAGCAATGTCAACGTTGGCGGCGAACCGCTTCGTTTTGGTTCGCAAATCGCGGAGTTTATCTCGATCGTCATCTTTGGCAAAGCTTTTGACGCGAGTGTTGTTCCAAGTGCGATGTCCTGTGTCGCACATTGTTGCGCACATCCAACTCTTCCGGATTTGCAAAGAATTACTGATATCGATGTTCCGTGCCCGCCGCCAGGTGGCCCAGCAGGTATTGCTGCAGCGCGCGAACTGGACGCTGCTCAAGATCCCCTGCCAAACTTGAAGAGCATCAAGAATCCTTACACTCGGTAGCATTCCGGGGCACCTCTGCGACAGGCAATCCGAATGATCGAACCGCTACTTTCGACCGACCAGATTCAAGCGAACATCGCGCCGGGTTTCCGTTTCCCATTCCAGCATCTCATCGCGGTCAAGTCGGGGGGAGCCGATGAGATTCGTCGATTGATTAGCGAATTGCTACCTCAGGTCACCACGATGGATCAGGCATTGCGGTTTCACGAGAGTCGTTTGGAACGGGCGAGACAAAGCTACAACTTTGGGATATCCAGCTTTCGTGCCCTGGAATCACACCCTTTGTGGGTTAATGTCGCTTTGGGTAACGAACTACTCATGAGTCTAATTGGCGACTCGGTAAACGACGCGGACCGTTCGTTTCGTCTGGGGCTTCATAGTCGTAGTTTTGCTCTCGGCGATCATCGCGATCCAGCAAGTGAGGGACACAGGAACAATTGGCTGGTTGGCGGTCCAGACAACGCGGCCGATCTGTTCTTGATCATCGGGTCGTCCGATGACGCCACGTTGGATGAAGGGGTTGCGTCACTCATTGACACCATCGAAGGCAATACGCATACGGTCATTTACGATGAACGTGGCAATCGCCTGGAGAACGATCAAGAGCATTTTGGGTTTCGTGATGGAGTCTCCCAGCCGGCGATGCGTGGTCGAGTGTCGGCCGGCACCCATGACTTTCTAGCCAAACGTCGGGTGCGCAATTTGCCAACCGGGCCGGAATGGGCGTCGCCGGGATCGCCTCTGGTTTGGCCGGGTGAATTCGTGTTCGGATACCCGCGCCAGAATTCAAACAACTTTCGCGATCCGTCCTCGATTGCCAACACCGATGACTTTCTGAAGAACGGTTCATTTTTGGTTTTCCGAAGACTCAAGCAGGACGTTCGGCTCTTCCGCGAAGAGACGGACAAGATGGCGTCGGAGCTAGCTGCGCATTCGGAGTTCTCACATATCGACGCAGAACTGCTGCGGGCGAGTATCGTTGGCCGATGGCCGGATGGAACTCCCATGCAGCAGTCTCCTGATGGGCCACCCGCACAAATGACATCCGAAGAACGAATCAACTATTTCGGCTACGGCGACGAAACATGTCCGATTGAGTTAGCCGATGGCCGAATCGTTCAAGGGACCGATGCAGACGCCGATGGCATCGTTTGTCCTTTCCACGCACACATCCGTAAAGTGAATCCTCGCGACCGGTCAACGGACCTTGGAGCAGAAACAAACACGATGAAAATGCGAATCCTGCGTCGCGGAATCCCCTTTGGCCCTGCGTACGAGGATGCTCCCAATGAAAACAATCGAGGACTTTTGTTTCTGTGTTATCAAACCAGCATTCGCGATCAATTTGAGCAGTTAATGTTCCGCTGGGTCAATTCAACGGTGAACCCAGAACCAGGAAACAACGAAGGTCATGACATGATCCTCGGTCAGAATGGGGCGGCAACCGACCGCGAGCGATTTTGCGTTTTCAAAAACGCATCTGGCTCCGAGGCAACCGTTTCCACGCGAAAAGACTGGGTCGTCCCAACCGGCGGCGGCTACTTCTTTTGCCCATCGATCAATTCACTGAACCAATTAGCCACAGCGTAATCACATGAAGAACAAGCCGTTGATCATAAGACTTGGCTACGTACATGCGATCATGATTGCCGCAACAGCGCTGACGCCAATCGTATGTAAAGCACAAAACGCTGATCCCTTTGAGATTTCTCCGCCCACCGTCGGTTACGAGTATCGACTTGACATCCACATCGACGAGTCTATCGAAGGAGTTTTCGTTCGCTCGTTGCTTCCCAATAGTCCTACGCAAAGACTGCGTCTCGCCAATGCCAATCCTCCTGTCATTCGCGCATTGCGTCCCGGCGATCAGATCACTCATCTCAACGGAAGAATCATTCGCAACGGCCAAGGACTGCGAGACGCATCAGATGCTAGTCATGGCAATGTGCGATTGACGATTAAGGAAAGCGATACGCTGCGCACACGCGACTGGGATGTTGACCCAGTGGTCATCACGCTCACGGCAAATCGAACAGCGGCGACTTCGCAGGCAAGCGGTGTCAAGCCAGTTCTGTTTGCCATTCTGATTGCCGATACGCAAGACGAAACGATCGGAAATGGAGCGAAAGTCAGCTTGGACCAGATTTCCGAACAGCTCAAACAGCTTATCAGTAAGGATCAACTTGAACTAACGATCCTGGATGAAGACGATTGCAACCCAGAAAAGATCATTCGCGAGCTTGGCGTGATTCCTTCCACCGATGCCGATTCAGTCTTCGTGTATTACCTCGGTCACGGCGCGTTCGACCCTCTACAATCGCAGAACGATCCATCCCGAGGTCACTTTATGGATTTCAAGAGGAAGGATCTTCTACGGCGAACCGTATGGAAATACTTGAACGCCGCCCCCGCCAAGTTTCGGGCTGTTGTCACCGATGCCTGCAATGTTCAGGGTGAGGCTGATCCGTTTGAATACCGCATGGAACTGCGCGCAAGAACAATGCAGATTGTCGGCGCGACGGGGCTGGAATGGCTGTTGCTCGGACATCGAGGACAAATTGATTTGTCTGCGGCCGATTTTGGGCAATTTGCTTGGTACAGCAATGAGCGTGGTGGTTTCTTCTCGAACCAGTGGGTCCAGGTTGCCAGTGACGTTTCACTCACAGACTGGTCACCCTTTCTATCGCAAGTCGGACAAGCGTCAAACAAATACTACGTAGCAGAACGAGAACGAATCCTAGCGAATCCTGGCAGCATTCCTACTGATACACTCGCGAGATTGCGCAGTCAGACATCGATGAGAACTCGGCTCTTCCGAAACCAAGTCAGACGCGACGCGCTGCCACCAGTCAATCCCCAGTTGAGACGCATGATTACAACAACCCACACAACGGCAGTTCCGTTTCATGAGAATAACTAAATCGATCATTTTTCATGCTCGACGAATGTGGTGGTCACGCTATGCAATCGCGACCATCTTGTCGCCGATGCTGATTGTTCTAGCGGTCTGGTTCTTGCCTGGAATGCTGCGGGGACTGGTGCTGTTACGAACGGTTCGTACGGAGCTGACACTGGGTGATCATACGATCGCCGATTCTCTCTTTCGCACTGACCTGAGTTGGCTTACTTGGCTCAATGCGATGAATGTCGCGTTCGGAATCGCAACCTATCGCCTCGTCCGTTTGCATTGGCAGAGTCGAAGTCGTCACTACTTCGCAGGCCATGCTTCGCAGTCCGATGAGTTACCAACTCAATTCGAAACGCAAACTTTGAACGAATCGGGAAAATTCCACATTGCTGGCTGGCCGATTTTGGGATGGTTTGTGTGGTTCTCGATGTCGTTGATCTATCCAATCGTAGCCTCAAGAGAAACGATCGCTGATCAACTTAGCGCAGACGCAATGCTGCAAATGGCGAACGCAAACGGTGCCTCATGGAGTGCTGCTGTTGTTGGGATCGGGATCGGCCTGTTTGCGGCATTGGCGAGCCTTTTGCTACTAGCGTTTATTCGTGCGTTGTGTGGCGGTGCCGATTCCCGTAGTAGTGGCATGTTTCCCGGTGAAGAGTGGGCGAGGCACTTCGCGAGCTGGATACTTCCCACATTAATGTCTAAGCATCGACTGCATCGTCTCAAATTGCCAATCCACATTCATGGTGTTACCGATGCTCAAACGAAAGTGTTGCTGCCGGGCCATTTGCAGTTGTTAATTGGATTATTGCTTTCTGTGACCGTCTATTTTGTCTGGCTCTGGCAATCTATCCATGCTGATTTGTGGAATGTCCCGAAATGGCCAGTCGGATTCTATCTGCTTGTCTTGATATTCTTGACTGGAAGATTCGTTTCACTCATTGCATTTTTATTTGATCGCTACCGAATCCCGGTTGGCCTAGCAATCTTGGCATGGATGCTGGTTGTGTCAGACAAACAGCGCTATTTCGAGTTATTGAGTGTTCAAGAAGCTAATTTTACAAAACTCGATCGTCCGCCATCAAATACTGGGCATAATCTGATCGACGCATTGGCGCAGCGCCCCGAGTCAAGCAGCGACTATCCCGATCCCCCTTACCTTTATGACCTTTACGACGAATACCATTTTCCCCGATGGGGTGACGGCAAACGAACGTGTGTCGTTGTATCAGCGAGCGGCGGTGGAATTCAGGCCGCAGCTTGGACGTCGAAAGTTCTTACAAGTCTCGAAGCGGAGATCGAACCGTTCGGTGAATCGATTGGGCTGATAAGTTCGGTTTCAGGAGGCAGTGTCGGTACGATGCACTACTTGGCGAATCGGTATCCTCGTGTCAATGACATCAACCATCCCCCCATGAGTCCTTCAGCAAATCAGCTTCTTCTCAACGCTCGATCCAATGCGTCTTCGCTTGAAGCGATCGGCTGGGGCATGGCGTTCCCCGATTTTTCACGACTGATTTTGCCATTCAAACTTGACGGTCGTGCTGATCGTGGTTGGGCGTTGGAAGGATCGTGGTGGAATCGATTGGGACGAACCGAAGCAGACGCCAGTTGGATGAGCGAGGTTCGAGTAAGGGATCTCGTTCAACCAACCATTGATGGTAAATTTCCCCCGGTGGTGTTCAATGCGACAGCAGTCGAGACCGGGCAACGCGTTTTGATTTCTCAGGTCAAAGGCAGGGCTGTTCCGCCGGAAGATTCGCGGCCAAATCAGTACGATGGCGTCAACATGCCGATAGACTTTCTCGATTTCTATGGCTCGATTTTCACTGAACCCACGATCGTCAATCCCCGATTGACCACTGCGGTACGACTGTCAGCGACATTTGCCTATGTGACGCCAGCAGCATTGCCACTGCCTGTTGATGACGGTCAGATCGCAGCGCCGGAGCTACGCTCGCGACTCGATATTCATCTGTGTGATGGAGGATATGCAGACAATACAGGGCTTGTTTCGGCAATCAGCATGTTTCAGGATCTCATCACTCGGTACGATGAGGACATGAAGAACAAGAGGAGAAAAACCGCTCCGTTCGACCGCGTACTGTTCGTTCGTATTGAGCCATTTCCACCCAGCGTTGCCCAAGCAACTTACGACAACCGAGGCACCAAAAGTGCATTTTTTGGGCCGCTCACCGCACTTGCGGCCACCCGAACTTCATCCCAAGCTGAGCGTGCGAATCTGGAACTAAGCCTTTTGATGAATACAAGTAGCGAGGATTTCATCGAGCACCAGCAATCCACGGCTCGCGATATTGATCAGCTATTGCAACAAGTCCAGGAGGCTTCCGTGCGAGCCGAAGCAGAGGTTGATCCGGAGAAGCATCAACGTCTGCATAAAGCGATCATGGATCTGCAGACTGATTCTATCGAGAAAAGCCTGGATGGTGTCGAAATCGATGTTAGTCTTGAACGGCACATGCGTGCTTTTCAATTGGGACTTCGACAAAGTGACCCCGAAAAGATGAAGGCACCTGCCGTCAAGGAGATCGCCAGAGCAATCGACCAGATATTGGAGCGGCAACAACAATCGACCGAAGAACAAGGATCGTCGATCGAAGTCTTGACTGCATTGTTCCGATTTGACACTCGATCTAGTAAACCGGAGGACAGCGAAGGGACTAGCAGTTATTCACCACCTTTGTCCTGGCGACTTTCACAGACCGACTTGGCGGCAATCGAAGTTGCGTGGAAACGTCATGAGAAAGCACTTCACCGAAACGACACCGTCGCGACAGCCTCGTCTGGAAGAGATACGGAATCCAAAGAAACACCTTGGATCACCGAGTCGTTGCCGCAAAGCAAGAGCCTGTCCCCCCGAGAAATGCTGAATCTTTCAAAGTAACAGTTGAGTGGGAAGAACCGGCTAAGAGCAACGTCGCAGGTTTTTACGCTGTCGCTGGGTTGTACGCAACAAGCCGAACACGAACGCAGGTCAGTAACCGTGACCAGTTTCAGTTGATGAATCGTTGGGATGATTCAACAGTGAGTTCGGAATGGCAACGGGCCAAGGTACGACATGATTCTCGACCAGAATGGGAATCTCGTGGGACGATTCAATATTCATTCCCATTGTATTCCTGCTGGCTTCCGTACCAATCCAGTGTGGTTATAGGTTTAATGATAGGCGAAAATTTGATACAGGCAATCGATACAATGGAGCCAGTTGTGACTCAAAATTATGAACATTCTGTCATTCCAGACGATGTCATTGCGGCAACCGAAAAGCGATTTCATAACATCCAACAAGAGTTTGATTCCCCGCTGGAAAAGTCACGTAGTGATTTGCTTGCTCAGAACGGACTCTCAACCATTCAAGATCGGCTCGAACGAGCGGGTGTGGATCCCAAACTCGCCAAGCAAGCGTCACGAGCTGGTGCAGCAAACCGTTCGCTCGACAGTGCGTCGATGTCTCGGGCCACGATCTCGGAAGCCAGTGCGTTGGAGAGGATTCTCAACGGGAACGATTTGGTCGATGTGCGATTCTTGCTCAATGGAGCTTCGCGAATCGCGTCGGTTGGAAGAATCAATTTTGGCGGCCGTGGTTTCGCGACAGGCTTCTTGGTCGGCCCCGGCGTGATCATGACCAATCATCATGTTTTTGGGAGTGCGGCCGAGACTCGGGGAGTGCAAGTCGAGTTCGGATTCCGCGAACTCAATCGTGACGGAGGATTGAGTACGCCAACAAAATTCAGATTCGACGCAAGTCAACTTTTCTTTGCCGACAGAGATCTCGATGTTGCGATTGTCGCCATCGGATCTCGCACAAGTGGAAGTATTGACCTAGACAAACTTCCTGTCATGCGACTACTTCCAGACTCGGATGCTGTCATTATGGGAGAGCGACTCAATATTGTTCAGCATCCCGCAGGCGAGCCGAAACAAGTCGCGCTGCGCGACAACACGGTGATTGCGATTCCGGACGAGACCTTTTTGCACTATCGCGCCGATACAAAGCGTGGATCCAGTGGCTCGCCCGTATTCAACGATGAGTGGCAATTGGTCGGACTTCATCACTCTGGTGTGCCAGACAAAGACGATGACGGGAACTGGCTCGATATCTTCGGCAACGTGGCAACGAACAGAACACCGGATCACCACATCGCCTGGATTGCCAACGAGGCAATCCAAAGTTCCGCATTGGTCGAACTATTGAAAGATACGACGTTTCGCGGATCGGAACAACGTTTGGTAGATGGTGTTCTAGAGGAATCGGATTCAGAAGAGTCAATCGTTCAGTTTCGTTCGCCCAACTGCCACAATGAGCCGCACTGTGAAGACGGCAATCTGCCTCAGCGACCCGTTGCAGATGGAGTTGTTCGCGTTGCCCAAGGCAGGGGCACAGTTCGTGTCAGGGTTCCCGTGGAGATCACTGTAAGAATTGGCGAGCCGGACGACCACATTCTAGTCAACAATGACTTCGACGTTGTGTCGGTTGAACGTTTGCGCGAACGATTTGGAATTGATCGCGATTACTCCAATCGCAACGGCTACGACGCGGAGTTTCTTGCTCATAAGCTTAACCTGCCGGCGTTGACCGAAGATCAGATTGCAGCGGCGGCGATCAATCGCGATCCGATCAATGGCGACTTGCCATACGTGTTACGATTTCACAACTTCAGCGTTGTGATGAACGGAGAGCGACGCCTAGCGTACTTCACAGCGGTCAATATTGACGGCGAAAAACTGATTCGCATTCGTAGCGGGGACGATGGCGGCAGTGCGAGTTGGAGCGAAGATCGACGCATTGGTGCACACGAACAGACCAACAATGACCATTACCGTGGCCGCGACAACAAGCTGGATCGCGGGCACTTGGTCCGGCGGCTTGATCCGGGTTGGGGTGGGCAACTACGCGATTCGGCTCGGGGTATCGTTGACACTTACCACTATGTGAACTGTGCTCCCCAATACGACACGTTCAACCAATCCGATGATCGCGGTGATGACGCAAATGGATTGTGGTTAGGCCTGGAAAACTTCGCTCTCGACAATGCCGAGAAGCATGATGTGAAGATCAGCGTCTTTACTGGGCCTGTATTTCGTGATTCCGATCCCGACTTCCGAGACAATGGAGTTCGCATTCCGACTCAGTATTGGAAAGTCATCGCATGGGTGGACGAGAGTAATGACCTGAAGGCTGCGGCGTTCCTATTGAGCCAAAAACGAATGCTCGATGACGACCCGCGTATTGAGCGCATGGACGAAGAAGCGTTTGACTTCCGCGAGCGAGACTTGTTTCAAACTACCGTCACCAAGATCGAAGAACTGACTCATCTGAATTTTGGTCCCTTGAACGACGCCAGGGGTGGTGGTGAGTCGACTGCCACACAGGTGCCGCGTCTGCTCCGTTCATACAAAGAGATTGTCCTCACCTAGGCATCGCCAAATCACAGTAGGGCGAGGTTCACACTCATCGTCTGCAGATGCTTTTACGAGATTGAAGCATGTCTAAAAATGCGAGAAAGCGAAAGTCGCTGCACAAGCTGAATTCCAAATACTGGAATCAACAGCGATTTGGCTCCTGTCCCGAACGGTGCAATAGGTGCGTTCGCTTCCCTCAACGCGGCGCGGCTGCGTCATTTCTAGACGAACAACCATCGTTTACTTCGAGCGAAGTGCCGCAAGATCAATACAAGGAGATGCCTTACTCGGCTGTTGGCAAAATACTTTTTCGCAGTGCACGGGCAGGTCAGTGTAACGTCATGGAAGACGCCTATGGATCCGCTTGGGCAATTGGTCCGCGTACCATTATGACAGTCGCACACAATTTGTACGAGACGAACTGCGCTCAGTTCTCAAGCAACATTGTCTTTGTCCCTGGATTTGGGTCTGATCAACCAACCGCTCTCTATTCCGTTGTCAGCTACAGGTTTCCTTCCGCCTATCCGGAAATCCCAAGTTCAAACAACGACGTCGCGATTTGTATCTTGGATCGAGATTTTGACGCTGATGTAGGCTTCATCGAACCATTGACGCACCAAGTCGTAGGTGGAGATCGGCTGCTTGCGCTGGGCTATCCTTCCAATCACAGCCTTCAAAACATGTGGCAATGCGATGGTGAGTTCGTGACGGAGTTGTCAGATCCGGAAGACCGAATCGCAATGAGCTCTGATTTTCGCGGTGGATCCATTGGCGGGCCTTGGGCGCTGCACGTGGGCGAAACATGGCGAGCCAGAGGTCACCAGGTTGGTCCCTACCCAGGCCAAGCAGGAGACATTCAAGGCTCGACTTACTACGGAGACCAAGTCGTTGAATTGCTGGAATGGGCGGGTTCGATTCTTCGCACAGTTTAGCCGTCATGTCAAAGCACACTTGAAGAAATTTCATCCTGAATCTGATCAAAATCCGAGGCACAAATGAACAACCAACAACAATCGCCGATTCACATCAAATCACCAGTCGTTACCAAGTACGCCAGGCCATTGAAGATTCGATGGTCAAAGCACCTCGACGGAACACTCAAGCCGCATCACGGTAAGGTGCAAGTCGTGTTTAGCGGTGACAAGAAAGAGCGAATTTCGTTTGATGGGCGTGACTTTCACATTGTGCAGTTTCACTTCCATCACAAGAGTGAGCACTGGATCGAGGACAAACAGTTCCAGATGGAACTTCACATCGTTCATCAGAATTGCGATCCGGATGATGGTAAGCTCGCGGTCCTAGGAATCATGATCGAGGCTGACAATTCGGCAAAGACTGTGCCGGGTTTGATTGAACTGATGGAAACGATGGCGAAGGACGACGCCCGCAAATTCATGGACTTCAAGACAAATCCTCATGAATGGCTTCCACCAAATACCCAGCACTTCTACCGGTACGAGGGATCCCTCACGACGCCCGAGTATGACGAAATCGTAAGTTGGATCGTTTTGAGAGAACCGTTGAAGCTCCCCAGCAAAGAGATTAATAAGCTGATCCGTTTCGCCGCCGAGCCGGCCAGACTTCCGCAGCCGCTTAACCGAAGGTTTGTCCTCTCGAACTTCTCGTAGATTCATGATTTGAACACTCGCTCGGACTTCAGACGCTATCTTTGGGGCACCAAACCACGCGAGATTTCTCGATGTGTTAAATTACACCTTCTAACTAAGGACATGAGCGTCTACCGCAGTGAAGATGGAGCGCGGAATCTCCAGTGAAGTCCTTGGAACCGTCGATCGAGAGTATTGTTTTGACATAAACTGTGACAACAGCCGACGAAGCATGACCACAGCTGAACGCACCTGAATATCAGCAAATTCTTGCACTAGAACGGTTTGTCGCCATTAACTGGCATTTCGCAACCATTTACGAAACGCCAGTAAAGGTTTCGTAAAAACCTTCCGTTGTCGGACCAATCGTGAGAATTTCGCCGACCGAACGCGAGAACGCCGACGCCAAACGGGAATCCGTCGCTTGCGTCCTCATTTTTGCCCCGATGCTCACCTTAGGGCTGGCAGTTGCATCGGTGATTGGCTTCATCACGCTTGTACCGCGTCGTGAGATTGGGGGCGGGCGTTCTGTTCCCGAGATTAGCTGGTCGGCTTACGGGCTACTTGGCAATCTCGTCCCGTTTCTGATCTCACTCGTGATCGTTGCGTTGTTCTTCCGCAAGCCGCGACATCGAATTCTCGCTTGGATTCTCGCTGCACTCACATGCTACATTGCACATGAGATTTTCGTGACCAACCTGCTTCGCCGCGACTTCATCGGCAAGTTTTAGCTCGCCGATCGCCTAACAGGGTTTCCAAGCTTGGGCTTTCTCACAACTTCGTCGGTTGGCCGCATGGGCTGGGCTGGGTGCCGTTTCTCAGGATTCAATCATCGCGAGCTTCGTCCTGGGCGGCGTCGCAGAAACTTGCGGCCAGCCGAGTTGCCGCGATTGCCAAAGCTGGCGACCTGAGGATTTGATAAGCGGAATTCAGTGTTCCTCAATGTTCCGCGGTTAGATGAGGCTTGCCGTCTCAATGTTTGATTCGGCAAGTTTGTAACGCGGCGCGGAAGGTGCAGATTGCTCGCTGGTCGTTCAAGATTTGCTGATATCGATCACGCGAGTTCCGGAAAGTGAGTCGTGCCACCCGACGCGTTTGTCTCCGAAAAGGTAGGAAAGTGGATCGAAGGGAATCAGGCGAGCCAAACTACGACCAAGAATTTTCCCAAAGCCTGCTTTGCCTCCATCCGCCGATCGCACGCGAGTTTTGGTAATGAATTTGGCAAGTGTCGCTCCAAAGACTGCTTCCATCAGGATGTAGTAGAGGGCAAAGAAACCAAGCCCCATGAATGTCGAGACGAGGGACATCGTTGCCTCTTGTTCGGGAGTCATGTCGACTCCGTGCATGACAACAAACACGATCCCAACGACGATGCCGATGCCGAATGAGAAGACTTGGACGAAGACCCAATCCAATAGGTAGTTTGCGAGCCGCTTGTTCTGGGACGCAAAGGCTCCAGTGGCAAGTTCCGATGAATCTGCGGCATCGTTCAAGGACGACGCGTAAGGATTGTGTCCACCGGTGGCTGCTGCTGGCATCATGCCTGGTTTGGGTGCGACTGCGACGGGTGCCAAATCGGTTTCGGTGAGTTCGTCGAACAGACCCGCGTCGGCACCCAGGGGACTGGCGACCGGTTGAGGTCGGCGAGCTGGAGCTGCGGGCCTCGCCGATGCGGGGGCGGTGCGTGTCGCGGCAGCAACCGGAGTCGCTCCTTTAGGGGCGGGCACACGGAGTTGCTTTCCACAGGGGCATTTCACGGTCTTACCCGCCGCCGTGTCAGGAACTTGGAGCAGCTTCGAACAGCCCGGGCATTTCAATTTCATCGATCATCATTCCCATCGTTTTGATCCCGGATCGTTTGCATCCGGAACAGCCAATTTCTCCGCGAATCGTATCGCGACGATGAAGATGATAACCCAATTGATTGATTTGATATCAGGTTGGTTGTCAATTGCCGCGCGATCGATCGCTAAGTGAAGGCCATCCGGTCTCAAACCCGGGTTTTCTCGAGCGGATGGGGCTGGACGAATATCGGTAGCGACCGTTCGAATTGGGAAAATTCCATGAAAAAACGTCCGGTGCTCACGTGAGCTTCCGGACGTTCTGGAAATCATTCGATTTGTTCGGCACCGTCGTGCCGTGGGAACTATTTAATCGAGCTGTCCAGATCAGCAGCGGCGTCGACACCAGCATCCACATCGGTGTTGCCAGTTGCACCATTCAAGTCGGAATTGACTTCGGTGCTAGCACCAGCATCTCCATCGGGGGTGAAGCCAGCGTCCACGTTCGATTCGGCATTCGCTCGCGTTTCGCCAACAACGTTTGCGTCGGTCTGATTGTCAACTTGGGTGTTGGCGTCCAGATTTGCATCACCGTTTGTATTGGCGGCGGCACGCGACTCGGTAGAGGCATCTGTTTGGGCATTTGCATTACCGCTGACGTCCGCGTCGAGATCGCTGTTCCGGTTCGCATCGGTGGATTGGTTCGTTTGGACCGCTCCATCGACTTCCGTATTCTGATTTTGGTTGAAGTCGTTTTCGTCCGATTGGCCATCGCGTGATGGAGCGGCGTAATCTTGGTCAGCATTTCCGTAACCAGCCTGATATTGCTGCTGGCTGCCAGTAGCATCAGCGTTCATTCCGCCATCGAAGTAGACGCGTTGTCCGGAGACACAGATGTATTCTCGGCCACTGGCGTCATGGCGTAGCGTGTAAACACCTTGGCTGGTTGTACCATGGTGGTTCACCGAACCATGGTGGTAGGTGGTACCCGCATGATGAGTCATGCCGACGTGGTGTCCACCAAGGTGATGTGCGGTTTGACCCTGTCCGTATTGCACGTTGCCGTGATTCGTGTAGCCGTTGTGGTGCTGATATCCGGCTGCTGCGTTGGTGCCAAGATTTTGGTTGTACGATTGGCCGTTGACGGTGACGTTCTGACCGACATTGGCACGAATGTTTTGTCCCGAGTAAACGTTGCCGTTTCGGTTCGCTCGGCTGTTGGCGATTCCGTTGGACTGAATAGAGGAATTTGCTGCCGCATCGTCGACTCGGTTGCGAAAGCCATCCGCCGCTCCACGTGCCATGTTTTGGGCTTGGCCGGTCGTTCGACTGACTGCATTGCCAACTTGGTTCGCTGCGTTGTTCAGGACACCTTGTGCGCTCGCCATGGTGCCTGTTGCGACGAAGCCCAAGAATGCGGCGGAGTTGATGAATTTTCTCATGTTGTTTTCCTTTATTGTGGGGTGATGGGGCACGGGCGACGACGTTCAAAGAGCAAAGCTCGATGTCTCTGTGTCGCCCAATGGGGGATGCCCCGAAAGCGTCTTTGTTGAGGAGACGTTGGTTGCAACCGGTGTTCCGTAGTTGCGAAACTGAAAACAAAATTGAGTGTGGCGTTGAAGATGGGTGGATCAACGCACCGATGCGGTGTCGGCCGGAAGCGATTCGCTGATGGGGCGTCGTGACGCTGCTCGAAATCGTTTCATTGATGGTAGAAAGTCGATCAGGTGTGGCGGTGATCGGCTACCCAGGTAGGCAGGTCACAATGGGTTTATGAGCCGCCTGGCATTAGCCACGGTTCCCGCATTGAACCGGCGCGAACTTTCGCCTGCGAAAGCTATCAGGCTGTTAATTTATTGAGCCGCACCGCGTTAGCGGCGGTTGATGAGACGCCAACCGGGGCGAACGTCCAACGGCTAATGATTGCCATTCGGTATGCGACTGAATCAACAGCCTGCTAGGACCGCCCCATTGGGACTTTGAAATCTTGGTCTCGCCGCTACACAGGGCGTTGCCCTGGGCTGTTGTAGGGCTGCCCCGTTGGGGCGAAGTCGTGCAATGGAGAAGGCGACCAACGGAATTTGCGCGAACCGATACGCTGCACAAAGCCAAACATTCCGCCGTCCAGGCGAGCGCCAAAACGGCTCACGGGATTCCATCCAGTCATTCCCGCGTACCTGCTTCCCTCGTGCCACGTGGCTAAACGCTGCCGAGCAGGTGTGCACCGATGGCGGACAGCAGAAGTGCGCCGGGGACGATGGCGACCGCGGTCCACAGCAAGTATCGCTTCAGGGAGACTCCGCCTGCCGCAGCGACTCCGGCGGTCAGGTGAGCACCCACGCCTGGGATTTGCCGGCCGAGAACCAAGAACCAAGGGCTGCCGGCGGGCCAACGGGATAACCATGTTGGCATTTTGCGGCGGGCATCTTCCGCGGACTCGACGCCTGTGAGCAAACGGATGGTGAGGAACTCCAGCGTCGAGCCGAGAAACCAGCCCAGCCACCCAAGCAGAACTGCGAATGGATAGGGGTACAGGCCTCCGTTGGCAATCACGATCACGTCGGAGGGAACCGGGGCGGCAGCAATCACGGCATGCAGTGGCACCGTGACGACCGGTGCGATCCAGCCCAGACGTTGGTGCATTGCTCGCAGGTCTTCGCCACTGGTTTGGAACGCGAACCAGCATCCGACCAGCAAAACGATGGGCAACGCCACGCGAAAAATGCGTTTCCAGAGAGGTTGGCTTTTGCCGGTGGGTTGGTCTTCGGCGGGATCGGCGGGCGACATTCGATCAGCTTAACAGCTTTTCGCAGCGTTTCTCGGAGACTTTCACCGCCGTGCCGAGTGGCTGAGCGAATTGGCTGACTCGAAGTTCCTCGATCAACCAGCGAAATTCGCTGGTGCATTGTGATTTCGGGTCCCGGCGGTCTTCCGGCAAACCACTCAACCAACGTTGCCACAACCGATCGATCAACTGCCGTCCCTCCGCATCTCGTGATGCTGCGCTGGACGCTTTGTCCAAACGGTAGGCGATCGCACTCAAGTATCGGGGCAGATGCTGAAGGTGTTGCCATGGTGTCCACTGAATGAATTGATCCGCGACGAGCCATTCGATTTGTTGCATGACATCGGCTCGAACGTCGTTCATTTTGGGGGAACTGGATTCTTCCCATTGGCAACGCATGGAGTGGTACGCGTCGGTCAATTTGCCCAGCCATCCAGCGATGTCTTGCGTGGCTTCTCCGATTCGCTGGGGTGCCATTTGGATGCGTTCGTCAAACTCGGCTCGCTTTCGAACCACCGGCATCTTCCGCCCCGGTTGACTTTCGACCAAAGCCACGCGAGCGATCAGATCCGCGAGCGCCGTTTCAATCACGGCTGAGGAGACAATCGGTGCCAATTTGATTTTGGCTTCGGCGAGGGCGGGCAAGTGGCGAACCTGGGCTCGCAGGTCTTTGCGGCAAGCGATTGCAAAGAGTCGCATCATGCCCAGACGCGTGGCGTTTTCGGCGGTCGCTTCGTCGGAGAACAATTTGGTGGACACCGAGTCGCCTTGATCGACCAGTCCGGGGTACTGCGCGACTTGCACGCCGCCGCGTTTGCGGACGACCTCGCGAGGCAGCACGTCCAGATCGAACGATGTCATCTTCTCGCGTGACCAATCCGCTTCCGGACCGCTGGCCGCCGCGGCGACTTCAGAGTCGTCGATGATTCGTGAACCAAGCTTGGCTTTGACCGCGTCGACCCCACGAGTCTTCTCGATGACGTTGCCGGTGTCGTCGACGACGTTGACGAGGAACTGCAGATGAGGCTCAAGTTTTTCGTCTTGGAAATCGGACTCAACCACTCGGACTTCCGCGTGACGCGTCAACGCTTCGCATAGCGTTGGCATGAACGGGACTTGCCCTCGTTTGTCAGAAATTTCGGCGACCACTCTGGCAGCGACATCGGCGGCGGGAACCAAGTTGCGACGCAACCGTTTGGGCAACGATTTGATCATCGCGATGACCTTGGGTTCCAACAGTCCGGGAACCAACCATCCCAGCGCGTCGTCGCTGACTTGCGGGAGCGCGGCTTCGTGGATGGTCAGGTGAACCCCGTCGTCCTCGGCTCCTGGACGAAAGTGATATTGAAGCGGCAAACGTGACGAACCGGCGGCGAACTCATCGGGGTAAGCGTCAGCGGCGATCGCGACGGAATCGACGGACAGGATGTCTTGTGGACGCAGATAGGGCGTCGTTTCGGAATGCTCGTCATCGGAATCCGTGGCGGGAGGATCGGCCAACCAGGCCGCCAGCGCGACGTCGTCGTTCAGCTTGGATGCCCAGGCTGGTGCTGGGTTTTGACGGTCAAACTTTTCCAGCCTCGGTCGATCGCAAACGTCCTCGGGCAAACGCGACGCGTAAAACGACAACAGGGAATAATCGTCAACCACCAAGTCGCGTCGACGGGTTTTCGCGGCGAGTTTTTCGATTGATTCGATCAAGCGTCGGTTGTGCCGTACAAACTTCGCCGTCGTCGGCAATTCGTTTTCGACCAATCCGTGGCGAATCAACAAATCCCGCGAGGTTGCTGGATCGATGGGCGCCAGGGGGACTCGCCGGCGGACGACGACAGGCAAACCGAACAACGATTGACGCTGGTAGCAGAACGCACCGCCACTTTTGCGACTCCAATGTGGATCGCTGTAGGAAGCCTTCAGCAAGTGCGGCGCAACCGCCTCGATCCATCCAGGTTGGATCCTTGCACACGTGCGAGCGTATTGCTTGGCCGTTTCGACCAATTCCGCGGCGACGATCCATTTGGGTTTGGCTTCGAAGATGCCACTGCCGGGCCACAGGAACAACTTCAGTCCGCCCGCACCGGTGTACTCGTTCTTGTCGCCGGCCATGGCGATCCCGGACAGCAAGCCGGTCATCAATGCCTGATGAATCAGAGCGTACTTGTCCGAATCAACGACCGGTTGTTCTTGGTCGGCTTTGGCTGGATCGAGCTCAGCGTAGCGAATCTTTCCGACGGATCCGCGGGACGTCAACGATTTGTTTTTGGATCGACGTTTGTTTTCGCCGATCGATGCCGACATCTCTTTGAGTTGTCGATAGACGTCCGACCACTCTCGCATTCGCGTGGGTGACAAAAAGTTCTTGCGAAGGATCCGCGTGAGCTTTCCACGGCTGTGATCGCTACGCATCGTGTCGTAGAAACGCCAAAGTCGTAGCAGCGAAAGGAAGTCACTTTCAGGATCTTTGAACGCCGCATGAGCTTCGTCAGCGGCGGCACGCTTCTCAGGCGGACGATCACGCGGATCGGGATTTTCCATCGCGGCGGCGATCGGAAGGACTTCCGGCAGCACGCCCATTTCTTTCGCAGCGATCAGGATGCGGCCGACTCGCGGGTCAACGGGCAGGCGACCGAGTTGCCAGCCGATCTCCGTGAGTTCTTTGTCTTCGTCGATGGCCCCCAGTTCGTGCAGCGTTCGCATGCCTTCGCGGATGGCTTCGGCACGGGGTGGATCGATCAGCGGGAACTCTTCCAGGCGACCAAGACGCAACGTTTTGCTCTGCAGCACAACGCTGGCGAGGTTCGTTCGTCGGATCTCGGGAGTCGTGAACGCGTCGCGAGTTTCAAAGTCTTCGGCGCTGTAGAGTCGCACGCAGATGCCGGGGCCGACCCGTCCGCAACGGCCCGAACGCTGGTTGGCACTGGCGCGGCTGATCGCTTCGACAGGTAAACGCTGGACCTTCGTTCGCGCACTGTAGCGACTGATACGAGCCGTTCCCGAATCGATCACGTAACGGATCCCGGGAACCGTCAGCGATGACTCCGCGACGTTGGTTGCAAAAATGATCCGGCGTTTGTTGCCGCTGGGGTGAAAGATCGCTTGTTGTTGTGATTGAGGCAGCCGGGCATACAGCGGCAACAGTTCGACTCGGTTGGTCAGCCCCATCCGTTTGTAGTGGCCCGCGACGTGGTGGCTGACTTCGCGAATGTCGCGTTCGGTGGGCAGGAACACCAGCGTGTCGCCGCTGCCGTCTCGCGAGAGCGAATCGAGACCGCCGATCACGTGTCGCGAAAGATCGTAATGACGACCGTCGATCTCAGCGTCTTCGCCGGCGATGTCTTCCCAGGGAAAGTAACGCAGTTCGACTGGGTAACCGCGGCCTTCGACTTGCAGAATCGGAGCCGGAATGACGTTCGATTCGTTTTCCGGATCGCTGGCGGCTTCTTCGGAATAGGTGCCAAAGTGTTCGGCAAAACGTTCAGCGTCGATCGTCGCCGATGTGATGATGACTTTCAGTTCAGGTCGGCGGTCGATCAGTTGCCGAAGGTAGCCCATCAAGAAATCAATGTTGAGCGAACGCTCGTGGGCTTCGTCGATGATGATCGCGCTGTAGTTGCGAAGCTCGCGATCTATTCGAGTTTCCGCCAGCAGAATCCCGTCGGTCATCAATTTGATCTTGGTGCGATCGCTGGTTTGATCTCCAAAGCGAACTTGATAACCGATCGCTCCACCGAGCTTGGTTTCGGTTTCCTCCGCCAACCGAGTCGCGATGCTGCGAGCGGCTAAACGTCGGGGTTGGGTGTGACCGATCATGCCGTGCTCACCCAAACCGGCATCGAGCAGCATCTTGGGAAGCTGCGTGCTTTTGCCGCTGCCCGTTTCGCCGCACACGACCAGGACCTGGTTTTCGGCGAGCAGATCCACAATCGCGTCGCGATGGGCCGTGATCGGCAAATCGCTCGGGTATTCGATTTTGATCGGCGGATCGGCCGGACCGGTTGCTCCGACTGGGCGATTGGTGCCAGCAACTCCATCGTCGCTCGGTCCAGGATCCGTTGATGCGAGATCGACCGGTGGAAGTTCGGCGTCGCTGGGCAGGGAGGGACTGTGCGGTTTCAGCGGGCTACTTGGTTTCTGATTCACGTGGATCCATCGATCGGGCAACTCGGTCCATCAATTCCTCGATGAAGCGTTCTCGTTCTTCGGGTGAAAGGATGTGATCGCGTTTGGCGGTGCGAACAATCACCCTTTTCAGTGACATCGCCGGACCGCTGATCCAAGTCGACGAGGGAATCGCTTCGGTGATATCGGCGTAGGCGACTTGGTAACAGATCAGTCCACAGCGAATCGAGAGAGCATCGTCCAACAAGGTGTAGCGGCATGGAATCGTGAATACACCGGTCACCGCGGCGATCGCAGCGGCCATCAGGATCATCGTGCCAGCTTCATCGGCGCGGCCTTCGTTCAACAGATACGCGGAAAACGCGATGGCCATGAAGATCGGGGCGAGCAGCAGAACGAGCAGCCAACGATCGACGGCGGATGGGTAGACGAGCGGGGCAGTGTTTCTCATTCGAGCAGTTTACCAGCCGGGACGGTTTTGTTGACCGGAGGCACGCCGCATTGGAATATCAGACCAGAGAGCTAGTTTGCCACCAATGTTCGGGGTTTTGACCGCGAAATCCGCCATTTTGCGAACAACTGTCTAAAAACTCGGAGTTTTCTGTAACGAATGGGAATCTCGCCGCAATTGTTAGTGAGACCGAAATGTCCGCCATTAAAATCTGTTCATGACCGATCGTTCCCATCCTGCCGCAAACCGCCCGACCGCTGAATCAGCGGAGGAGCACTTTGTGCAACTGGTGACGGAATATCAGCCTCGGATTGGTGCCTACATCCAATCGTTGATGGGGGACGCGAACCGAGCCGCGGACGTGTTGCAGGAAACCAATTTGGTGCTCTGGCGACGCAAAGCGGACTATCAAATCGGCAAGCCGTTTTTGCCTTGGGCGTTCGGAATCGCTCGGTTGCAGGTGCTTTCGAATCTGCGCGACAAACGCCGAGCCCCGTCGCTGCTCGACGCCGACGTTGCGGAATTGGTTTCGACGGAAGTTGAGACGGAGGCGGAACGTTTGCACGAAATCCAGTCCGCTCTTTCGGAATGTTTGAATTCGTTGCCGGAAAAGCGTCGGCAAATGATCCAGGATCGTTACTTCGAATCACAAACCATCGATCAAATCGCCAACGCCATGAGTCAGGGAAGCTCGAACGTCCGCGTGACGTTGATGCGAGTCCGCCGGCAGTTGGCTGAATGCATTGAACGTCGCTTGGCAACCGGAGGTGCCTCTTGAGTTCATCCAAAACCATCGAAGAACTGTTGCTGGCCAGCGAAGAGGGAACACTTGATCCCGCCGATCGTCAGCAGTTGAACGAATTGCTGCGGAGTGACCCTGAGTCGCGGGTTAAGTTCGCTCGTTGGCAGATGATGACAATCGCCTTGCAAGACGCAACACCGGCACCGTCGAAGAATCGAGCTCACGCTAGCGTTGTTCCTGCCGAAACGGATCGAAAGGTTTGGGCTGAGCGACAAATCTATCGATGGGTGATCGCCTCGGCCGCCGCGTTGTTGATTGCGGTCACGTTCCGCTGGGTGCAACTCGAAACACGTCCCTCCGCTCCAGTCGCCGAGACCGCGGTCGCGAGTGTTCGAACGTTGTCGGACGAACCGACATCGTCGGGTGTTGCAGTCGTCACTCAGTTGGTCGATGCCAAAGACGCGGTCATCCGTGACGCGTCCGGATCAACTTCACAATCGCTCAGCGTCAACGCGGCTCTCAACCCAGGCTCGGTTCGTTTGGAATCCGGCTGGGCCCAGATTGAATTTTTGAACGGTGCGACGGTCGTCCTGCACGGACCCGCCGAAATGGAATTGGTCTCGGCCGCCGAAGCGATCATGCATCGCGGACGCATCCGAGCGGAAGTGCCGCCGGCAGCCCGCGGGTTTGTGGTGCGAACGAATGACATGAAGGTGGTCGATCTTGGTACGGAATTCGGCTTGGAAGTTTCCGAAGAAGGTTCCAACGTCCAGGTCTTCGACGGCGAAGTCGAATTGCAGGTCGATGAAGATCAGCCTCAATTGGTCGGCGCTGGAAAGTCGTTGCAACGACGAAGCGGCGTTGGGATCGGATTGATCGATTCGCCCATGACTCCCGAGCGATTTGTCGACGCGGCCGAATTGCAACGTCTCGCCGAAACCCAGGAAAACGAACGTTACCAACAATGGCGGCTGGCAAGCGAAACGCTTCGCAAAGATTCGCGATTGATCGCCTATTTCGCGATGGACTCGCCCTTGAAAGGCCAGCGTTTTTTGACGAACGACACCGTACCACGAAACGCGGATTTGGACGGTGCGATTGTTGGAGCCACCGTGACGAGAGGCCGCTGGGATGCCAAGCCGGCGCTTCAATTCAAACGCCCTGGTGATCGGGTTCGCGTGAACGTTCCCGGTGAATTTGGTTCGCTCACGATGGCGACTTGGGTTCGCATTGACAGTCTGGACCGTTGGTACAACTCGTTGTTTTTGACGGACAGTTATCAGCTCGGCGAGCCTCACTGGCAGATACTCGATACCGGTGAGATTCATTTTTCGGTCCGAGCATCGACCGAGGCCAATGGAGACCAACCCAGTGTTGGTCCACCGCACTACGTTGCTTTGTCGCCATCCTTTTGGAATCCGTCGCTCAGCGGTCAATGGCTGCACTTGGCGGTGGTTTACGACGTTGAGAACGCAACGACCACACATTATTTGAACGGGGATGTCTTGAGTGTGGACCACATCCCTGATCACCAACTCGTTCGAACCACTCGAATTGGAATGGCGTCGATCGGGAATTGGTCCACGCCTTTGGAACCCGACGAACATTTTGCCATTCGAAACCTGAATGGCAGCTTGGACGAGCTGGCAATTTTTGCCGCCGCTCTTTCCCCCACAGAAATCAAGGAAATGGTTGAACATGGAAAACCGTGATTCATGGATGCAAGTTCTCACTGCATCATTTGCTGGACTCCTGTTCGGCGGCGGATTGATTCTGTCGCACGGCGGCGCGAATGTACACGCCGACGAAGCGATTCATGCCGCCGGCGATGCCAATCATTCCGCGGAAGACATCGAGCGTCTGTTCACGCTGAAGGTCATGCCGTTGCTTACTGAAAAGTGCTTGGGATGTCACGGCACTGATGCGGACGACATCAAAGGCGACTATGACGTTCGCACTCGAGATGCGTTGTTGCAGGGTGGTGAATCGGAAGAAGCCGCCATCATTCCTGGCAACGCCGAAGACAGCCCGTTCTTTTGGGCAGTCAACTGGGATGGCTTGGAAATGCCACCCAAAGAAAACGACCGGCTGAACGATAAGCAAATCGAAATTGTTCGCATGTGGATCGACGCGGGGGCTCCATGGCCAAGCGAAGAACGCCAAAAAGAAATTCGCGACGAAGAGTCGATGGTCGCGGAGAACGAAGACGGCGTGCTGATGGCGACCAGTGGCGGTCAAGGCGATGAGTGGACCTATCGTCGTTACAACAAAGACGAAGTGTGGGCGTTTTTGCCTCGCCAAACGGAATTCGAACACGACAGCGTTGATGCATTCGTTGACGCGAAATTGGAAGAGAACGGTTTGGAGCCGGCACCTGAAGCTGATCCCAACACGCTGATTCGTCGTGTTTACTTTGACATGTTGGGTTTGCCGCCGACTCCCACCCAGAAACGAGAGTTCCTGTCGGCTTGGGAAAAGGATTCAGAAGCGGCCTGGAACAACTTGATCGAAGAATTGCTTGCCAGTCCGCACTATGGCGAACGTTGGGGCCAACACTGGTTGGATGTCGTTCGATACGCAGACACGGGCGGCTTTTCAAACGACTACGAACGCTCCAACGCTTGGCGATACCGCGACTATGTCATTCGCAGTTTGAACGAAGACAAACCGTACAACGAATTCATCATTGAACAAATTGCCGGTGATGAGCTGCATGCCGACAAACCGGTCGATGATCCGGATCGCGTTGAGGCTTTGATCGCGACTGGTTTCCTGCGAATGGGACCTTGGGACACCGCCATGGTGCCTCTCGAAGAAGCCCGTCAGATCTTGCGAGACGACATGGTGCACAGCATTGGCCAGTCGTTCCTTTCGATGCCGATGCGATGTTGCAAGTGCCACGATCACAAATTTGATCCTGTGCCGACTCAAGATTACTACCGCATGTACTCCGCCGTATCGACGGCCCAGCCCGTTGAGGCGGAGGCACCTTTCTTGGCCGAAGAGAACTTGGCCGGATTTGAAGAGGGCAAGCAGCAAACGCAAGCGTTGTACGATTACGCGAAAACCCGTGCGGATCGTTTGACTCGCCAGCGTGAAGAGGCCGCTCGCGAGTGGTACGCCGAACATGGCAAAGAGTACAAATCGTTGAACGCTCGCAAGGACGATCCAGACGCGGAGAAGCCACCGCGTGCGGTTGGGCTGAGCGAGATGGAACAAGGACGATTGAAAGTTCGCGAGCAAGACGTTTGGATTTGGAATCGACGTCTGGAACGATATCAGCCGATGGTCCAAACCGTCGTCAACGCGCAAGACACCTGGATGAACGCACGCAAATTGCGTGCACCGGAAAAGATCAAAGAGGATTGGCGGCCAGAGTCGTTTATCTTCAATGGTGGATCGTTGGCCGCACCTGGCGACCCTGTGACACCGGGTGTGCTGAGCGGTTGCAATCTGCCCGTCGAAGGTGCTCCCGACGATGATCCTTACGCTTTACCGGATACGCTTAACGGGCGCCGGTTGGGATTGGCAAAGTGGATTGCCCATCCTGACAACCCAATGAGCACGCGGTCGATCGTCAACCGAATTTGGCAGCATCACTTCGGTCGTGGAATTGTCGCGACGCCAAACAACTTTGGCGTGAAAGGTGCTTCGCCTACTCATCCTGAATTGCTCGATTGGATGGCGGACACGTTCGTGAAGAACGGTTGGTCGATCAAGTCAATGCATCGGCTGATTTTGCAGTCGGATGCATACCGTCGCAGCACCGAACATTCGGCGGCGGACAAAGATCCTGATAACACATGGTTCGCTCGCTACTCGCCACGGCGAATGACCGCCGAGGAAATTCGTGACAGCCTGTTGGCGGTGACTGGTGAGCTGAATCCTGTCGTCGGTGGTTTGCCATCACGACCCGAGATCAACATGGAAGTCGCGTTGGAACCGCGAATGATTCAATTCTCGATCGCGCCCGCATACCAACCATCGCGAACGCCGGAAGAACGAAATCGTCGATCGATCTACTCGTACCGCGTTCGTGGACAAGCGGATCCATTTTTGGAAGTGTTGAACAAACCCAACCCGAATGATTCCGCAGACCTTCGCGACGCTGCCTCGGTTTCGCCGCAAGCGTTCACGTTGCTCAATAGCGATGTGATGACCGACCGTTCGACTGCGATGTCGGTACGTCTGCAACGCGAAGCGGATCAGTTGACCGATCAAATCAATCGGGCTTTTGAGTTGACGCTGGGGCGTTTGCCGACTGATTCGCAGATGCAGCGAATGAAACGCTACATCAAGGACATGACCGAGTATCACTCTGACATCAAACCGAAGCCGCGAACTTATCCCACCGAGATCACGCGCTCTTTGGTGGAAGAGTTCTCAGGGCGTCCGTTTGAGTACACGGAGTGGTTGCCGTCATTCGAGGACTACCAGAGCGATCTGAAGCCTTGGGAAGTCGATGCGAAAACGCGAGCGATCGCGGACATGTGCTTGGTGTTGTTCAACGCGAACGAATTTGTGTTCATTGATTGACCGCTGAAATTCGACTGATCGCTGAAATTCAATCGAGCAAACCCGAGCCCACTCATCGCCGGAGACGGAGTTGAGTGGGCTTTTTCGTTTGGTTTTTGCAACGGATTGTCGGACGTGAATCTCGAAGCGCAATTCCTACGACATTGGCACTAGACGTGCTGGTAATCTGAATTGGCAGCCTGTTGATTGAGTCGTATCCCGAATGACAACAATGAGCCATTCGGCGTTAGCCCCGGTTGGCGTCTGACTAACCACCGCTAATGCGGCACGGCTCATTCATTCAACAGCCCGCTAGACATTCCCAACTGGCACTCATTGATGGATATGCATGGTGATTTCTTCCACTGGATTGGCTGCTGCCGATAGAGCTGAGTGTGCGGTCGCATACGACAGTCGATTGATTGATCGAGATTCGGTCATTGAACTGCAGCGTGGATTTTTCAGCGATCAACCTTCGCTTCCGTCGAAATACTTCTACGACCAGTCTGGTTCGGAACTGTTCGATGAGATCTGTGAGTTGGACGAGTACTACCCGACTCGGACAGAAGCGTCGATCATGCGAGAGTGCGTTGACGACATGGTCGACGCAATTGGTTCGGCAGGTCGATTGATCGAATACGGAAGTGGCAGCAGTCTCAAGACTCGTTTGTTGCTGGAACACATGCATCCCGATGTGACCTACGTTCCGGTGGATATCTCCGGCGATTACTTGGAGCAGGTTGCGGATAATCTGCGACGTGATTTTCCTCAGCGTCGCATCGCACCGATCGCTGCCGATTTCACCCGTCCGTTTCGTTTGCCCAGTTCCGAGGCGGCTAAGTCTCGCGACGTGGTGTACTTCCCCGGATCGACGGTTGGGAATTTCCGACCGGCGTTTGCGGCGACGCTGTTGTCTCAAATGAGAAACCAAGTTGGGACTGGCGGTGGTTTGTTGATCGGGTTCGACCTGCAGAAGGATCCCGCCGTGTTGGAAGCCGCCTACGACGATCGGCGTGGTGTCACGGCGTTGTTCAATTTGAATTTGTTGCGGCATCTGAATCGCGTCGCCGGTGGAAATTTTAATCTGAACGCTTACCGACATGTCGCTCTCTACAACGATCGTGATCATCGGATCGAAATGCACTTGGAAAGCTGTCGTGACCAACAGGTGACTTTGGCCGGACGTTCTCGGACGTTGGCAAAGTCGCAACGCATCTTGACGGAGCTTTCCCACAAATACACTGTCGATGGTTTCACTCAGATGGCCGCCGCGAGCGGTTGGAAACGGGAGCAGATTTGGATGGATTCGAACGAGTACTTCGCCGTGGGAATGTTTCGCTCGTGAGTGACTCGATGCTCGATGCCTACCGCCGAGTGCGTGAACACTCGCGGAAAATCTGTGCCCCGTTGGAAACAGAAGACTACGTCATTCAGTCGATGCCGGATGTCTCGCCGACGCGTTGGCATCTGGCTCACACAACTTGGTTTTTCGAAACGTTTTGCTTGAAGAACCTGCCGGACTATGAACCGGAGCAACCTGCATTCGAGGTGCTGTTCAACTCTTATTACAACTCGGTGGGTGAGCAATTCCCTCGTGATCGACGCGGCTTGCTTTCGCGTCCGACCGTGGCGGAAGTGTGGCGTTATCGCGACCAAGTTGACGAGGCAATGTTTGAATTGCTTGCTCGTTCGGACCGTGATTCGATCGTGACCGATGAGGTGCTTCGAACGGGAATGAACCACGAGCAACAGCACCAGGAATTGATGCTGACGGATTTGTTGCACGTGTTTTCTTGCAATCCATTGCACCCCGTTTACTGCGATGACGCGGTGACGGATTGTGATCCGGTGGAAGAGGTTCGCTGGATCGAGTCTCCGGTTGAGCGTATCGAACCGGTTGGTTTTGATGAGTCGTCGCACGGTCTGTTTTGTTTCGACAATGAACTGCCGCGACATCGGGCGTTGTTGTCGCCTCATGCGATTGCAAATCGGTTGGTCACCAATGGTGAGTACCTTGAGTTCATTGAGGATGGTGGTTACGACGACCCTTCGTACTGGTTGTCCGCGGGATGGGCGACCGTGCAATCGGAAGGTTGGCGAGCACCGATGTACTGGCACCTTGGTGAGGAGGGTTGGCACCAGTTCACCCTCGCGGGATTGAGGCCCGTGGATGAGAAGGCACCCGTTTGCCACGTCAGCTATTTCGAAGCTGACGCGTTCGCACGTTGGTCGGGGTGTCGGTTGCCAACGGAGTTTGAATGGGAGATTGCTGTTCGCGATTCGCGTGAATCGATGATCGATGCGTTTGGAACTCGTTGGCAATGGACCGCATCGGACTACGCGCCGTATCCCAAGTACGCGGCTCCTGAGGGTGCGATCGGCGAATACAACGGGAAATTCATGTGCGGACAAAAGGTGCTTCGCGGGAGTTCCGTTGCAACACCAGAAGGTCACGCACGACTGACCTATCGAAACTTTTTTCCACCCTCCATGCGTTGGCAATTCTGCGGCATTCGCTTGGCCACGGATTTGGAATGATCATGGGGGCAGAGTTGAACATTTGTCCCCAAATGTTTGCGTGGTTGGGTGGATGACTTTTAGCCGCGTGACGCGCACGTGAGAGTAGTCCTGTTCGTAAGACACGACGCTGAAGTCGCTCCCCGGAATTCTCGCTGAACGCTCGACTTCCGACGCTCCCTAACTTCGCACGGGTTGTGCAGTCCTATTTCACCCTGCCTTCGGGCCGGGGAGGGTTACGCGCTGGATCCAATGCTCGGCCCTCCCCTCGCTTCGCTCGACCCTCCCAGGGGGAGGGTGAATTAGTGAAGTAAGTGCCATTCGGCGGGAGCCCCGAGAAGGATAACGGAGAAGAAAGGTCACCCCGGATGGGGCCGTCGTGTAACGTGACTCAAACCTCGCTGACGCGTTTTGAAGTTGCGGTTTTGCATTTGGATTTGTTGGCCGAAGGCCATCGTCATCGTAGCCTGGGGCATCGCCCCAGGGATCGAGAACGAAGGGAAATGAGTTGGCCAACGGCCAACATCAACCCACATGTTTTGAATTGAATTTGGCCGTTGGCCAAAATGGGGCCGTGTTTGTCTGCTCCAGGGGCGATGCCTCTGCCATGTTGAACGAGGCCGTTGGCCATTCGAGGAAAGAACGCAACTTCAAAACTGACGCGTCGGGTTCTGTTTGGTGGAGGTCGACGGCTTGGAAGCCCATCGTACGGGAGGTTGCGGCTAGTTTTTCGGCTTGGTGTTCTTGCGGTCGACCCATTGATGACTCGACGCACGATAGAGACTGTGTTTGCCAAGTTTGGTTGCGATTTGGTCGCTCAACGTGTCGACTTTCGATGATGCGTTCTCTCCGGTTTCTTCACCAAACAAATGGAGTTGCTTGGGAGCGTCGGCGTCGGTCAGACCGCCCAACGAGATGCCGAGCAACCGAACGCTGCGAGGCTCACGCGAGCGCATTTCCAACAACAACTCTTCGGCGACCTGCAGAATTTCGAGGGTGCTGTCGGTCGGGGTGGAAAGTTTGCGAGCGCGGCTGAAGGTTTGAAAATCTTCGCGGCGATATTTGAGTGTGATGGTCGATGCCAAACGGCGGGCACGGCGCAATCGACGTGCGGTTTGTTCGGATAGATAGCTGACGACCGCGTTGAGAGACTCGATATCAGACAGGTCTTCTGCGAATGTGCGTTCGTGCCCGATGCCTTTCGCCAGGTGATCGACCACGACTTGCCGGCGGTCAATGCCGTTGGCGAGGTTCCAAAGGTGTTCTCCCCACCGACCAAGTTGAGACTTCAGTGCGTCCAGGTCTTTGACACGCAGGTCCGCGATCGTGCGGTATCCCAGACGTTGCAACTTGGTTTGTCCGACTTTGCCGACTCCCCACAATCGCGAGACTGGCAACGGATCGAGAAATTCCCGAACTCCATCGGCGGGGACTTCGACGAAGCCATTTGGTTTGCCAATGTCGCTGGCAATCTTGGCAACAAATTTCAGCGGCGCGATTCCGACGCTGGCAGGCAAATCCAGTTCACGCCGGATGGTTTCTCGAATGTTGATGCCGATCTCACGCGGAGAACCGTGAAGCCGGATCGTACCGGAAACATCGAGAAAGGCTTCGTCCAAGGAAAGCGGCTGGACGACGGGAGTGAAGCGATGAAAGATTTCCCGGACTGCTCGGCCAACCGAGGCGTAGTGGTCCAAGCGTCCACGAACGAAATCGGCATGCGGGCAGAGCTTGATCGCGCGACTGCCCGGCATCGCGGAATGGATTCCATACTCGCGAGCTTCGTAGGATGCCGCCGTCACCACGCCGCGTCCTTCGGAGCCGCCGACCACGACCGGACGCCCACGAAGTTCTGGTCGGTCGCGTTGTTCAACGGACGCGTAGAAGGCGTCCATGTCGACGTGCAGGATCATGCCTGTTGGCTGTCGTTGGTGGATTCCGTGTCAACTGATTCGGGAATTCCAAGCGGTCCGGTTTCTTCGATCGCCGCGAGCTGTTCATCTCTCTTGGCGATGTTTCCCGATTGACGCTTGGTCCAAGTCGGCGCCATCTGCCGAGCGACCGTGACGGAGAGCTCCGGTTCGAATGCGTGTTGCTTGAGAATGGTCAGCGAGTCTTGCAGCGGTCGCGAATCTCGTTCAATCCAATGTTGGATGCCGCCGCGTGACAAGAAGAATGGAGATCGATGGTGCCCATGTTCCATGACGGTTGGCAATGCGGGACGCATGATCAGAGACATCGTGAAATTCGCGGGTGCTTCTTCCTGCGAATCATCCGGTTGTTCGTCGCGGTACCAAGTGAAGATGCCCGCGGCGAACAACGGCGAGTCCATGGGCACAGCAAAGTCGACTTCGGTTCCCGCGGTTTCACCCCAGTAACAAGGTTCGCGGAAACCGGTCATGGGCACGACGCAACGATGTGACTTGATCGCGGACTTCCACGGCCACTTTTCGAGGTTTTCGACGCGAGCGTTGGTCAGCGGCCTCCGCTGTGATTCGGGTGTCTTGCCAAAGGGGACCAATCCGAACGCCATTGGAAGGATCTCAATCATCCCGGATCGATTGACCGCAATCGTCGGTGCTGGTTTGCCGGGGAAGACGTCTTCCTCAAATTCCATTTGCCGGGGCGGGGCGGCGTCGAGCGATCGAGCCAGGTGGGCGAGATCCGTTTTGATGTTGAATCGATTGCACATCATTCCCCCCCCCGATACTTTGAAAACACGTACGCGACTGAAACGAAGGTGATCCTTCGCGGCGATCATCGACCCATCGCAGTAGAACGATCGCTCGGGACGTTGTCCATCAGCGTCGCGACCTGGCTGCTAGCGGAGCATTTGGTCTCTTTCGGAAAGGACCGAAATCGCGATCGTTGGCTCGAAATCCCTTATCGAAGGTTGAGTTGAGATTCGCCGACCAATCCGCCTACGGGCTTACGCAGCACGCTTGAACGACCGCGAAGGGTTCACCTATTTTGTGGCGTTTCGAGCGTTCAGTACCGGTTCGATGGTCGTTGTGGGGCATCAACGAGCGAACAGATTCTTCCGTTGAAGGCGGAGATTGGGATCCGATGAGACATCCACGACAGATCGCGTACGAGTGCTGTTGTGCACTCAGCAGTGATGCCCCCTTGGTGGATCGACTTTGGCAGTGCCACCGTGCGTTTCAAAAGCTGCAGCCAGAGAACACGCCCGCGGATTTGTTGCCGGTGGTTCATGGTTACAAGCTTCGATTGGAAAACTACTCGCAGCTCACCGTGATCGAACGCGAAAATTTGGCCCGCGACATTCTGGTGAGGTTCTGGGGCGAGATGTGTGAAGGCCGCCTGTGCAGCTGACTGGGATGGATACCCAGTCGCACCTTCGATTCTCGAGAGCATCCAATTCGTGACGCGTCAAAGAAGCGGCTCTGCCGAGGACGCACGTCGCGTCTGGCGAACCGCAGAATCCATCGTCGATGCACGACAAAAAAACGACGCGGCAGGAGCCGACAAGAGGCAATTTTGCCTGTCGTTCACGTGCATCACGGAGGGTGGCTGAGGGGACTCGAACCCCCGACCTTCGGAATCACAATTGGGTTAATTGAGGCTTTCAGTTGCGATGAAAAACCCCGTTTTCGTTGGTTTCCAGTAGAACTGAAATTCTCAGGTTTGTCGACCTTCTCCCCGTTAAGCGCAGACGGGGGTTTTTGTGTATTTCTAGTGATCGCGTTTTCGGTGGATTCTCGCCATCGCTCGCTTCTCTTGTTTCTGACTTTTGATTCGATAGCGTGACCCGTATCGGATTGGACATCGACTAGTCCACCGATGGCCAACAACGGAACGCGAACGCGAACGAAAGAGAGCAATGGTGACGACACAAGCAACTAAGACCGACGATCCGCTGACGCTAATGACCGAGGACGTAGTGGGCATGGCGAAGGCTGCGAAGCTTTTCCCCGGCGGAGTGAGTGTGGCAAGCATTTATCGCTGGGCTGACCGTGGCGTGAAAGGCGTGAAGCTGGAAACGATCCGCTACGGCAGCAAGCGGCAAACGTCCGTTCAAGCGGTGCATCGGTTCTTGAAGCGGACTCAGTGAGATGGCTATCACAGTAGCGGTGATCTACTGCCGTGTCAGCACCATGAAGCAGGCGGAGTCAGGCGGAAGTTTGGCGTACCAACTGGAGGACTGCTTGGCCTACTGTCGGGAACGTGGGCTAGATGTCGTAGCTGCGTTCCATGACATCGGCTCAGGCGATGCTCGCAAGCCGAGCAAGCTGCCTGGGGGAAACAATGAAGTCAGGATGGCAAACAAGCGAGGTGCCTTGCCGATGACAGGCTGCGACTGGCGTGGAAAGATGGCTACCAGCCAAGCAGATAATCCCAGATCATCCATTTCACAGCCGTTAAGCCAGTATACGACAGAAGAATAAAACCAAGCACATAGACCACGGCACAAGCTATCTTCCATTTTGGGCGAAGTGTTTCCGCGTCGTATTCAATCTCTACAAAAGCATCAGGGATATTCGGTTCGCGAACGCCATTCGGATCTCCAGGGCCAAACGTTTCGATATAAGTAAGTGCGTAGTCCTTTTCGAATCGCCGGGCTTTTGCAAAGATGTCCTGTCCCCGCTCATCTTCGTTGGCATATCCGTGGGGTGGATGAATTTCTCCCAGTTGCCTTTGGTTCCAATGCCCCAACGAAGTAGCAGAGCCGCCGGTCTTTCGGGTGAATTCTTCAAAATCCCCGTATAGCTTAATGAATGGTGGGCAGCAGAATGAAAAGATAAGGTTGCCAGCGGAGAACGCTAAAGAGGCAAAAAACAAACAAATCCAGCTGAATGGGAGATCGATATTTAGTGTGACCCACCTTCCATTCATCGGAAGTTCGATTTCTGGAGGCAACGAGGAAGTGAAACGAGCAGCAGCTGGAATAGCAGCCAGCCAGATCGCCGACCATCGCGAGGCTTTGCTCATCCCGATTCGCCGTAGGTCGGTCCATTGAACATCCGTAATCCATTGATAGAGACTGCGGAAAAATGGCTTCCAGTTCTGGGCAATTTTCACTTAATCTACTCCCTTGGGATGCAATCGACCGAGCCAGAATCTTCGATGAAGTCCTTGGAAGCGTCAATCTCCCAGTTGAAGTCCTTGGGAGTGGTCAGAAAGCCGCTGTCCGTTGTGGCAATGGTGCAAGGCGTTGCGGGAAAGAACACCCACGCCCGACCGTCAAATGTGGCTCCCGTTGTCCACCGACGGTCAGGATTTCAACAGGCTAGTCAGCCGACCAAGTGAGACGACAAGCGGGAAACCACGGTCTGATTGCGATCGACGCCGATGCAATCCCATGTCCAAACCCCATCGTCCTCACGAATGACACCGACCGTCTCAAGCAAGTCGAGGTCGTCGCAAGTGGTGCCCATGCCAACGGGCGTCCCAATGTACTCGCCGACGCAAGAGGCAAGATCGGCAGCGGAGTAACCGCGACGAGATGACTCGATCATGCCAGCGGTAGTCAGAATCCGCTTTAGGGCGGCGTGCTCGCGATCAACACGAGTAGTGAAGGAAGACGAAACCAGCGTAAGCAAACGACTGAACATATTGGGACTCGCAACGGTAAGAAGGTGAACTTCGATAGTGAAAACGGTTCCCGGTACGACCAGCCGGTTGCGACGGCTATGTGTCGGTCGTGCGATAAACATGGCAAAAACGGAAAGACCCGTCAAGCGGATGTTGCAAAAGGTATGGTAATTCTCGGGAAGTCACGCGTCCTATGGTCGGCGGGTTAAACCTGCTTTGCGAGTGATTATCACCGCTGGCTATCTGATCGCCAAGTCGCGACACTGGCTCCAGTGTCTCGCATAAAATGCTGTGCGAGCGGATTTACCTAGCCACACTTGATCTGACGATGGCGAGCTGAAGCGACCGCCGCGAGCGAGCCATAGCAGAAGCACTGGAGCGAGCATGCCTGAAGTGAAAGTTTCCGATACCAACAGAATTCGCCTCGATTGCCGACGCTGCCCCCATCAAATTCATATACCCATTGCCGACTTGAATCGGCTCGAATCTGCGAACCTTGTCTGCGATAGCTGCGGAAAATTGCTGGCTACCAAAGCGGAACACGAGAAGTTGAAGCAGTTCGCCCATTTGCTTGCTAATTTGCGATTCAACGAACCAAGCTCACTTTCGATTTTCCTGGAATAAAGTTTCCCCGAACAACCAACGTCGAACCAAGAGATTGAATCGGGCACCGCATCGCCATAACCTACGAATGCGGCGGGGGACATGACCCGACGCGGAAACGGGGGCCTCCGCCAGCTCAAGTCAGCCTGGCGGAGGCTTTTTTCTTACCGAATCAGAAGCCTTGCTATCGCTCGCTCGGCAGATAAAGGACTTCGTGCTCACCGTTCGCCGACTGCCAAATTTCAATCTCCTGAAGCGGAAAGTTTGTTTGCCTGTAGTCCTGCGTAATGAACGCCTCACTTTCGTGGTCTGCTCTTGCGGTGAGGCGGGCTGATCGATCCTCGAAGACTTCGAGTTTCCAGCTAACCACATACTGAAGCCGTTCGTCTTCTTCGACGGCCTTCTGAAATTTCTTGGACTTCATCCAAGCGATGATGTCAGTGATTAGCCAGTTGGCTTCTCCTGCGTCAATTACGTGGCGAATGCCTTTCGTATAGAGAACCTTTTTGTTCAAGGGACTTTGGTAAAAGACCGGTTCGCCGCTGAAATCCACTAGGTCCTTCTGCTGTAGAGTCGTCATCGTTTGTCACCTTCTTTGCTTTCGAGAAATGCTTTTGGGATCGCTCCCCAATAAACAAGGCGTCCTTTTATTCATCTTAGGGCGATCGATTCGGGTTTTTCAGCTGCGAAAGTTAGTATTGTTTTACGGTGCAAGAAGATACGGTTCACCAGTCGTGCCGAAGCCGCCCAGTGGATCAGGGAGCACCAGGCCAACCGCCGCAATGTGAGTCCGCAAGAGGCGAAAATCCTGCGAGGGCGGGAGTACAACGCTGCGAAGAAATCGGAGAAGGAGCGTGCTTCCAGTGGCGGGAAAGCGAAGGCGAAAACTGGTGAGAGGCCAACCGTTTCTGCTAAGGGACAAAATGTCCCAAAGCAGGAAACAGGCCAGCGGGTGTCCGCTGAACTCGCAGAAAAGCACGGCGTCGGAGAGAAGACGATTCGTCGTGACGCAGTTCGCGCGGAGCTTCACGACGCAGTCCAGGAGGCTGATCCCAAGGCGGCAGAAAAGATCGCCAGCATGCCTGACAAGGATGTTGCTGAGGCAATGAAGCCCTTCAGGAAATGCAGCTACGCGATCACGTTCGACGTTTTGCCGGCTTCATCGAAAAGTCGCACGGTGATGCGATCCCGCCCAGTCCAGGCTCCGCTACCGGGATTTTCATCGCTGCGGAACCGGCATTATTCGTATCTGGTAGACTCGATCGCAGGCGTTGGGCAGCGGGTCCAGTGCAATCGTAATGACCAACCGCATTCTTCCAAGTGTGGCGACAAAGTTCAGCGCAAGATCTTCCGCCAGCTAGTGGCTCAGCTCGACCAGTTCCGCTGAGTTTTCTAGCGCCTGACCGTAGGATAGATCGCAATTCGTTGTCTAGCTCAGGGGCGCGTGACCTCATGTATGAAAGTCGAAACGTCGATCGGGGCGTTCAAACCCGCACATTGGATTCGTGGAAGGATTTCTACGCGTTGATCGCAGACGATCTATCGAACAAGCCCGCATACATCTTCCGTGGTCAAGCGGATGCCGATTGGCTCGTGGATTCCAGTCTCGATCGCCTAGAAAAGCGATTTCCAACAAAACCCAACCGGTACGGAAGCATTCCACAAAGTTTCAACTGCCCGCCTGTGTCGCGAGAAAGACACCTCACGGCATTCAGACAAGCAATTCGCGGACGTAGAGGATCTAATCCACCACAACTCGATGACGACGAATCCTGGGCTTTGGCACAACATCACGGCTTGGCTACGCCAATGCTCGATTGGACACTCCTGCCGTTCGCCGCGTTATTCTTCGCATTCGAGGATGAATTGGTACTTGATGCCGGAGGTAAGATGTCGCCACCCGATAACAGAGCTGTATTTGCGCTTTCAACAAGCGTGATCGGCGAACACTCGACCGAGTCTGACCCTTCACCACGACTTTTTTCACCAACTACCGAGACCAGTAGCCGGCTTGTCGCTCAGTCGGGCTTATTCCTCAAAATGCCGAAACAAACCGACCTTGAAGGCTACGTCCAGAAGCATTTTTCGAACGAATCGTCGCAAACAAATCTCCATGCACGCGCCGTTCTGATCAAGATGGTCATAAAGAACGATGATCGAAGTGGCTGCCTTCAGATGCTCAATAAAATGAATATCAACCGAATGACTCTATTTCCTGATTTGGATGGCGCATCCCGGTATATCAACGCGCTATGGGAAATCGATTTCGATACTTCGCTCGGATACATTGGCGACGAGAGCCCGTAGAGCCAAGACAGACGAAGAGATCAAGAAGTGCGAGCGAGAAGCATTGATGCGGATCGGGCGTCGGCTGAACGCTGAGAAAAAGCCGAAAGGCGAGCACTTAAAAGCTGGTAAACGCAATAAACCTCAAGCTGAGGTTTATTCAGAGCCAGCTGCATCTCGCATCGCGAAGGAGGAAGGTGTTGGCCGCGCAACGGTCGAGCGCGCCGGAGCCCGTATGGAGATCCACGACGCCGTGGAGAAGGTTGCTCCAGATTCGAAACCGCGAGCGAGCGAACGAAGCTACAATCACATTCACAGCGACGCTTCCGTCAACAACTCCGCCTTGGCTGCTCTCGAATACTATGCAAACCACACGCTACTTGCTGCTTGGGCAACTGCTTGCCCTCGCGCCGCTACTGCTTTCAGGTTGTTCTGAGGCAAGCGAGGAGGAGTTGAGGATACGCCAACAGTTCCCCTCGATCCCGTCCGATATGCCAGTTGAAAATCTTGGTGAGATTGAATTCGTTTCCGGGTCGCCAAGGGTTATTGAACTCAAGGACGGGCAGTCCTTATCAATCACGGCTACTGCGAAACTAGACGATACTATTCAGGTGTCGATTGAGTACGAGTCCACAAAGCAGTCGGTTACCAGACTCGTGACTGAATCCTATTCCGAACAATCGAAATTTCTACTGAAGCCAGGGATGCGTTGCGCCCCAAAGCTGGGTGATGATCTGGCAATCGTGTTCAAGCCACGTGTCATCGACTCCGATGCCGACGCTCAACCTTAAACGAATGGTCAATTCAACAGAGATTTGACTTCGCGATCTCAACGTGAGGCTTTTCAAAAACACCGTGTTTTGCGGGCTAGATTTAATAGCCTCAACTTGAGGCTTTTCAAAATCCCCGAAAATGATCGCCAGCGAATGGCAAAAAAGTAGGCCATTTACCTTGTCACGTTTTTGTTGTCTGCCAATACTCAAGGTGTCGCACAAGATATTCGCGACCAAAGATGCCACCAAGACGATGGCCAACAGAAAAAAGACACAGCTCTGAGGGCGTTTGTTTTAGAACGCCAATGCCCCCAGAGCTGCTTCCCGTACAATCATCATAGACCTCAGCAGTTGGCGGTCAAGGTTCGCACGGGATTGGCAAACATTACCCGGTGGCTTGGGTACTTGGCCTTCAAGTGCTCTCGGTAGAGGGCGGTTACGTGGCTGACCAGGACGGGCGCGTTCTCTTGCTGCTCCTGGATCAGTCCCGCTTCTGAGTCCCCGAGCATGGCTTGGATTTGGGGCTCGATGTCGCTCACCGAAAAGTCTTCGGGCATCTTCAAACCACCGGATTGATACTTGGCCAGAAGCACGGCATATCGAGCGAGCGATTCAGGGCTGTCGTGAGGCCCGAGATAGTACGTTCGGCTGTTGAACGTGACGATTGATTGCCCACTAACGTGGAATCGTCGTGCGGGCATCTTGGACTTAGGGCGTGCCATGTGTGAGAACTCCCGGTTGGGAGACCTTAACCGAACCCCGAACGAGGGGGTTTTTAGTTATGGTCTCGAATTCAAACGGGGCCGCACACCATCGTGGTGGTAACGCGAGGAGCGTTTCGACCTGCTATTTACGACAAAAATCAAAGGGTGGCTGAGGGGACTCGAACCCCCGACCTTCGGAATCACAATCCGACGTTCTAACCAACTGAACTACAACCACCGTGAGCGAGCGACGAATTTATCGACGTGGTCTGACGTGGTCAATCCCGTTGGAACGTCCGGAATGACCAATCCGCCATAGAATTACGCTGCTTGTCCGCAAAATTGGAACTGTCCAACCAATTTGCTGCTTCGTCTGGCGCGTACGTCCATTTAAACTGGACGTGGATACACCAGCGTGGCAGGATACCCCCGAAGCAGGTGGGTGGATGCAGTTTCGCTCACAATCGTTTGCAAGTTCGCTGACTGAACCCGAGCCTTGCCCCCAAATGACGTTGCAACGCGGCTCGATTCTTTTCGGCGACTTCGCAGATATGCGTGCTTCTTTTTGAAGCGCCGGCGCAGGAATGCTACGATGATGACGAGGACGGTCTGACAATGCCCCCTGAACGATGGCCCGTTTGAAATGTCGCAATGGGAAGACTACACCGGTGATGAGTGGATGCGTCCACTGGCAAGCCAGGACACACGGACCAAGCACATCCTTGACCGTGAGACTCAAGGCATCAAACCACGCCCACGTCTGCAGGCGCCGCCGTTCAAGGCCGGCGATACATGGGGCGAATTCACTCTCGATGAATGGCTGGGGTCCGGTACACACGGATGGGTATTTGCCGCTCGAGAGAATGCGACTGAGAAGCCTGTCGCGTTGAAGATTTTGGCCGTTGAAGACGACCCGGGCACGACGCTGGCCAAGACGGGGTTCCGTCGGATGGCCAAGCTGAACCATCGCAACTTGATGCGTTTGCACGGGATCCACGAGCACGACAAAACGGTCGCGTTCAGCATGGAACGGATCGACGGTGTCAACTTGACCACCGCTATCCGGCGTTGGCGAAACGAACCATTGGATGTGGCGTGCGAACACATCACCGAAATGGTACGCCAGATTGGATCAGCGATCGGATGGATGCACGCTCGCGAGTTGGTGCACCGCGATCTGAAACCCAGCAACATCATGGTGACGGACGACTACAAACGGTTTGTCGTCATCGATTACGACTCCGCGGGGATGTTTCAGGAACACGATGCGGAATCGATGCGTGCGTATCTGATTTGGACGCCCATGTACGTCGCACCGGAGGTCTTGGTGCGCCAGCGTCACACACCATCAAGCGACGTGTTCAGCTTGGGAATGGTCGTTCTGGAGGCGCTGCGTGTGTTCAGTGCCGCCCAATATCGTCGCGAAGGATCGCTGAAGGTTGAATCGCGACCCACCGATGGAAGCGATGAGTCATTGGGCATTCGTCGCGACAAATCCAACGAAAAACAAGATCGGATGTTGATCACCAACGCCGTTCGCGGATTGCATCCGAGCATTCCGGCGGACTTGTTGGAAACGTTGGATGAAATGTTGGCACCCGATGAGGCGGACCGTCCGATGGCGATGACGTTGTCGCGATTGGGACGTCCACTCGAGACGATGCAGATGACTCGGATCACCGACGTCGACAGCAGCCGCGTTCGCGAGGCGACCCAGCAAATCCGCCATGATGAACTGGCGCGAATTCACCGGTGGAGCCACTTGGTCTTGGGCGGACAAGTCCAACGATTGCACCTCAGTGGCGATTCGGGGATTGGCAAGTCAACATTGTTGGATGTTGCACTGTCTCAATTGCGATCGCTTTCTTGGGCCCAGGTCTTCGTTGCACGTTGTCAGCAACGCGATCAAAAACCGCTGCAAGCTTTTAGCCAGATCTCCGATGAAATCACCATGCGTTTTCGCGGGATGGATCGCGAGCCGTTGCAAGTGGATTCTGTCACCGTCAGCGTGTTGACCAGCATCCTGCCCGGATTGGCTGAAGTGTTGGAGGTGGATCGATCGCAGCCTCTGTTGCAGACGTCGCCAACACGTCCCGGTGGTCTGGAAGCCGCACTGAAGGTTTGCGAACGCTTGCGAGAATACGGACCGGTGTTCTTCGTGATTGATGATGTGCAGTGGGCGGACCGCGACACCATTTCGGTGTTGGATTATTTGCAATCCGGCAGCATGAACCGGCCTAAAGCGCCCGAGTTGCAGGGACTGGGATTGATCACGGTATCGCGAACCGACGGCGACCGACAAATCACACTTCCCGATGAGACGATCAATCTGGGGCCATTGCCCGATGAGACCGCGATCGAAATGCTGATGCGGGAAGCCTCCAAGTACGAGTTGGAAATTCCAGAGGCTCACCTGAAGGATCTGGCGAGCCAGATTGACGGGTTGCCGTATCGGCTCGACGCCTGTCTGGAAGAGCTTCGCCCAGGTGGTTGGTTGTCAGACGCTATTCAAAAGAACGGCGAAGAAAGCGACAGCATGACCGTGCCGTCGATGGAAACGCTGTGGCAAAGTCGGTGTGAACAATTGCCGCCGGGGGCGTTGCAGTTGTTACGACGAATCGCGGCGGCGGGACGTCAGTTGCCGGTCGAAGAACTTCGAGTTTGGGACGAAGATGCGTCTTCGTTGGAAGATCACCTGGATGAGTTGCAGCGGCGTCGGTTGATCGTCCGTGGTGAATCGTCTGGACCGACGGTGCAGATCTGGCATTCGCGATTGGGCGAACGGATTCTGGACCAAATGTCAGAACCCGATATTCGCCAGTTGCACTTGGACTGGGCAGAAACACTGTCTCACGTTCGGCCGGATGTTGCCAACGTGATTGCATCGCACTATCAGCGTGCTGAGGCTCACGAACCGTTGGCGGAGTGGGCCAAGTTGGCGGCTGAGCAAGCCCAGCAAATGTTCGCTCACCGAGAAGTCGCATCGTGGTTGCAGGTCGCTGCGGATCATTCGGACGGCGAACAACGGATCGCATATTTAAAAGAAGCTTCATTCGCTTGGCATCGCAGTGGTTTGCTCAGCAACGCAGCGATGACACACGAAGCGCTCGCGAAGTTGTTGGACGGCCATGCTTCGGTGGAGCAAGAACTTCACCGGGTTGAGTGTTTGATCCGGTCGGGCGAATTCAGCGATGCGAGTCGATTGGTGGAACCATTGATCGACCAACTGGGGTTGCCACGGTTGAAGTCCAAATGGGCGTTCAAATTGTCGGTGATATGGCGGATCATTCGACTGCTGCCGATGCAGCGTGATCTCACGGGCTTGCTTGACCAACCATCGCCACTCCGCACTTGGCAAGAAGGTAGTCAAATCGAAGCCTGCAATCGATTGATACGCCCGCTCAGCATCATCAACAACAACATCGCGGTGGAATGGTCGCTCTTCGCCGCTCGGCAAGTTCGTTTGCTCGGGACGGCCGGCGAACGATTGCAGTTGGGCGTGGGCGAAGCCGTCTTCAATTGCTACAGCCCGGGAAAATCTCGTCAACGAGCCGGGCAGATATTGGAGCGGATGTCGGGAGCTTTGAAGCCGGAAGACGATCCGTCCTGGCACGCTGACGTCAACAGCGGTTTGGCTTGGCATGCGGCGATGGATGGTCGTTACGCCGATGCGCTGGCTCCGTGTGCAAGGTCAAAGAAGTTCTATGCATTGAGTGAGCACGCCAAGAACTTCGAAATCGCTCACACGTCCTACGTCGAATTGGCGTCTTTCTTTCAATGCGGAATGATCTCAGAGATTCGAAAGAGCGTTGCTGAGATGCAGGCGGAAGGTCGGACGACCAATGATCAATTTGTGACCATCATGGGCACGTTGGGATACGCATCGGTTGCATTCTTTTCCGACAATGATTTGGCTCGGATGGATCTGGCTTCGGATCGTGTGCGTGAATGCATGAAGCAGGTCGGGGCAACGTCGTTCTTGTTTGTCCAACAATTCAAAGATGTACTGCATGACCTGTATGCGGCGGACGTTACCAATGGAGCGTCGAAGTTGGACCTGCTGCCTCGGCAGATGCAACTCACCGATTTGAACCGGGTGCAAATGATCCGAATCAACTTCCTTGAATTCGTTTGTCTGTTGGCTCTTCAGGCACTGAGTTGCAAAACAAAGACGGCCGAAACCGTGTTGCAGCGTTCCCTTCGGAAGCTGCGACGCGAACGGTCCGAGTTTGCGAAGATGAAGGCGGACTTCTACGAAGGTATCCAGATGGCTCGTAGTCCCGTTGCGGGCATGGACGTTCACGCTCGTGAACGTTTGGTCGCCGCACACGCGAAGGCCGAGGAACTACGTCTGACGCCATTCGTATTGGCCGCCAGCGACGAATTGAAGTGGCTGGAAGACATCAGCCAACCGTCGGATTTGGAAGCTTATTTGGCAGACGAAGGCGTGGTCGCACCCTCACGCTTCGCCAGACTTTATCGTGGCGTGGAGCGACCTGAAGGCTGAGCGACGATCGGCAAACAAACGGCAGATGGTTCTGGACAGCATCCGACGGGCCGATTTGACGCACGCCCGCTACTAAATCGAGTGCGGCCGGTTCCGGCGAAGAACGCTGCGGATCGGCAGAACAACGTGTCCGAGCGATGACGTTGTCGATGAATGCTGCCGGGGACGAATATCGCCAGCACTTTGCGAAGAAGAGGTGTGGCGTGCTTTCGATCGCAGAGATGAGATGTTTGCAACATCCCGGGCGGCGTTCATGTGAAGGCCGCCGGAGAGAAATTCATCCGCTTTGTTTCAGCGGATGATTCACGAGGACAGCTTATTTGCCGTCCCACCACCAACGCGATGATGCGTCGCTGGCCGCAGCGATGCTGCCGAGCGTTTCGTCGGTGACTGGGTTTTCAGAAACCGCGAAAGCGTTGACGTTGACGCCACCCGAAGCGGTCACGGTCCATCCAGCACGGCCTTTGACGAAGCTGCACTGTGGTTCCAGTGTCTTGGGCATTTCATAGCTGGCCAATTCAACGTGCGAGTCGTTGCCACGAAGAACGCTGAGGTCAATTCCCGATTTGTGGTCGAGTTGTTGCTGAGTGATGAGCGTTGCAATGACCGCCAAATCCATCGCGTTGCGAAGATCGCGGAAGACGGGACGTTCGCGAGAGAGTTCTTCGAATTGTTCGGTCATCATGTCGGCCCACTTGGAGGCCAGAGCATTCTTGCGTCCGGTTGCGCGAACATTGCCTTGCTTGTCGAAGGTGTCGTCTTCGGTCAGCGTTTTGACACCTTGGCCACTGATTTTCCAAACGCGACCTTCCTCGTCACGGGCGACTGGTTCGTAGTCGGATGCCATCCACCATCGCGGTGTGCTGACGCTGGATTGGACTTGGTTTTTGGCAAGTTCCAGATAGCTAGGCAAACCAGCGACGGGCGACTGAGTCAGTCCCATCGCGATACGTTTCATTTCGAAGTCAGCAGCGACCAAAGTGCGAGCGAAGCGACTGTCGGTCGCGACTCCACCCAGCAGAATTTGCTGCGGGCCAAAGGCTTGTCGCATACCGGCTTCGAGATAAGCGGGGTTTTGACCGGGGCGAAGTTTGACGTTCTTCAAGAAGTTCTGCAGACGCACGCGACCTTCTGGGGTCGGTTCGATGGAGCACAGGATGCCGCCATTGTTGCGGGCTGTTTCGACACTGCGGAAAGCGGTGACCAAGTCATCCAGACGAAGAACCGATCCACCGGTCTCGGTTCCGACGACATGTCCATCGGGACGAACCATCCAAGGTTCTGCGGGACCAGCCAACAGAATATCGTTGTTCTCTTGGTCGACGATTACGTATTCAATACGCTGCATGCCGGCGAGGAACATGGTTTCGGTGTCGAGATGTTGCCCCGACTCGTGAGCTTCCTTCAATTTGGCTTGCAAGCCGTTCAGCGAGATCACTCGGCGATCAGCCGCTTGAGCCAGTTCACCCGTGGGGGCTTCCATGGCATTGCGAACAACCTGAGCCATTTCCTTTTGTTCTTCCGCGGTCGCCGCTCGAACGCTCCCATCAGGAGCGATCATCACACCCCCAACTGAACGTTGGGTTCCAAGTCCGATGCCCGCATACGCGGAGGACATTGTCATCGCCAAACAAAGGGCGGCGACCATCAAAGTTGGCAAACGCATGGTACGAACCCAAGACCCGAAACCGCATTGGATGGATCGACCGGAGATAGGACGACCAAGAAGAGAAGAACGCATCGAGACGTGTATCCGGCTGGCGGAGAGAAGGGATGGTGAAAGGCGACCGGCGGTGGGGGGAACCCGCAGTCTATGATTAGAATAATTGCAGGCTCTACCAGTGACAAGCAAATCTAACACAACTCAAGCCGCCGCTGCTCCAGCGAATTCGCCTCCGGACGCCTATTTGGTCGTCCATCGCGGTACGCGCTGGACGGATGTCATTCGATTGTCGGGCGATGTCCGGTGGACGATCGGTCGCTCTTCGTCCAACCCGATTGTGCTCCGCAGTGCTCAATCCAGTCGTCACCACGCGGAAATTCGTCCCGCGATCACTCCCGATGGACCAGTCTGGGCGATCGCTGATTTGAAGTCTCGCAATGGTGTGAGCGTCAATTCCAGGCGAATTCAAGCTCCGACGGTGCTCACGGAGGCCGATCAAATCGAGATCGCTGGGTTTGAGCTGACATTCACGCGGAACCCTGCAACCCTGGCTCGTCCCCCCGTTCGGAATAGTCCAAACATTGGCGGGCCGGCGTCCGGCGGATCGGGATCAGCCGACGATGGTGCGACCCAGGACAATCTTGCGAAAGATTGGCGGAACGGTGATTCCGGTTATGACGGTGAAAACGGCGAAAGCGAAGTCGATGTCGTTTCGCAAATCACAACCAGCGGACTGGCCCGTCGGCTCAACCGCGAAACCAATCCGGTTTCCGACAACGATCCAGCCACGATGGACGCGGCTGATCCACTGCTCGCGATGGCGTTCGCTTTGGGCCGAGCGGAGTCGATTGAAGAATGTGGCGAGACGCTGATGCAAACGCTCGATGAATTGCTGCCGGGCGCCACGATCGGGTTGTACCTGTTTGATGCGGAACAAAGATCCGCCTTGGTCCAGGGTGGTGGATTGTCACCGCCGCGATTGGTTCGTCAGCCCAAGGGGACTCGGTACCGTCGTCCGCCGACTCCGTTGATCGAACCGATTTTGCAACCCAATTCGGCCGCGATCCTAGCCCGCAACGTTTTGGGTGATCGACGCTTGGCAACTGAGAACACCGCAGGCGAGATCGATGTGGAATCGATTATCTTGGCCCCGCTTCGGCCGGTGGCTCGAGAGTCCGCCGCGAATCGCAGCGGTGGCGAATCAAATCGCGAAAAAAGTCTAGCTGCAAACCATCAGCCGATTACCGAAAGCAATCTGCCGGTTGGGTTGGTGCATGTGACCACTCCCGCCGGAAGTCCCGCGCTGACACCAAACCAATTGAGGAACGTCGTCGCGGCGGGAGAAATCTTTTGCCAGGCGATCCGGTCGATTCATCGCGAGGCATCGTTGACTCGATCGTTGAAGAAGTCCGAAGCGGTAATCAATCGTTTGCGACGTCAACTGGCCGGACGAATTCAGATTCTCGGCAACAGCGAACCAATTCGTTTGGTCCAACAACAAATCGCGCAGGTTGCCCCAACGCCGTCGGTCGTTTTGGTTCGCGGTGAGTCGGGTGTGGGCAAGGAGTTGGTCGCGTCAGCAATCCATCACGCCAGTCCTCGCAAAGATGGACCGTTGGTGTGTTTGAACTGTGCGGCGTTGTCAAAGGATTTGTTGGAATCGGAACTGTTCGGTCACGAGGAAGGCGCCTTCACCGGTGCGACCCAACAGAAGCGAGGGAAGTTCGAGGTCGCATCCGGTGGCACGTTGATGCTGGACGAGATCGGCGAGATGAGTTTGGATCTGCAAGCCAAGTTGCTCCGCGTACTGGAAGGTCACCCGTTTGAACGCGTCGGTGGTCAGTCGCCCATTCGAACGGATGTCCGTGTTGTCGCCGCGACGCATCGAGATTTGCGAGCGATGGTGGAACAGAACAAGTTTCGCGAAGATTTGTTTTACCGGCTGAACGTGGTAGAAATTTTGGTTCCGCCACTTCGCGAACGCGGCCGCGATGTCATTTTGCTAGCCAACCATTTTCTACAGTCCTTCGCCGAGTCGATGGCTCGTGGACGTTTGAAATTCTCAACGCTAGCAGAGAAGAAATTACAACGACATCGTTGGCCAGGTAACGTGCGAGAGCTTCGCAACGTGATCGAGCGGGCTGTCGTGATGTCGCCAATGGATGCGGCGGGTGACGGGGAAGCGACCGAACTCGACGCAAACGATTTGATTATCACCGCGGTTTCAAATGCTTCGAAAGAAAACGTCGCCAAAGCAGGCCGATCAGGTGGCTCGCCGGATGAGCTGGAGCTTTCATTGGCCGAATTAGAAATGCGGCATATCCGCCGCGTGTTGGAATCCACCGGCGGGAACAAGAGCCGCGCGTCTACGATCTTGGGGATCGAACGCAGCACGCTTGATCGAAAACTGAAGAGGGCAGAGAAAGACGGGCTCTAATTAATCCGCCCGTCAATGTTCTCTGCGGAAGTTGTGCTGCGATCGCTGCCGCTGCCAATCGCGAAGCAAAGCTTTCGTTGCTCTCGCGATCGTCCAAATTGTCGATCAGCGAGGTTCGTCGAGAGCCAGCAATGCTCGACGGCTGTCGTTGTAGTCCAACGCGACGACTCGTAGGTCGGTTGGCAGTTTTCGGATCACGGGATCGATGTAGGGGTCGGCTTGTCCGGCGATCAAACGTTCTGCCCAATCACCGTGGACGTCGACTGAGTCCACATCGATTTTTGCAGCGACGTGTCGGATCAACGTTGGTAGTGATCGGATTGGCGTGTCGGCTCGGTGACCGCTTGCTGCCTGACGAAGACGAACTTCAGCCGACGCCAATTGACGAGCCAAACTCCAGGCCGCGTCGTCACCCTCTCGGTGAACTGCGACGGTGAAGTGGGCTTTGCCGAGCATTGCGGATGACGAGCTGGTTTCCAACAAAGGCATGTCAGCCCAGACGCCGCTCATCGGGCTGGATTTGGCTGGTTTACCGTAGGCCATCACAACAACGTCCAACATTCCAGCTCGGAAGCCGGGAGGAACGTCGAAAGCGACTTGGAACAGCTTTTCGCCTTCCAAAACTTGTTGCGAAGTCCAACGCAGCTTGTAGTAAACGCCGCGACCACGTTCGATCGTTCCCGCAGCCGAAACAGCATGCAATGGAGCGTGCTTGTCGAACTGGATCGCTTCGGATTGTTTGTCGCCATGGTCCGCACCCAAGTGAGCCGACGCCAAGTGCCCATAGCCACCGTCAGCTGCAATGCCCATTGATCGAGTCGACTCGTCGGACCGTTTGACTTGGATGGGAGTGGCGTAGTCTGATCCGGTTTCGGTGCGAGGCGAGTAGTCGAGGACTCGCCATGAAGCAGCGCGAGGAACGACTTGAACCATCCAACGTTCGATCGTTGGTAGTTTGCTGCCCGTCACCATCGATGACAAACGCAACTCGACTTGCATGGACTCACCCGCCTGTGACGTCGGAGTCATACGGTCTGAAAGATCGACCGGACGAGCGACTGCGGTGGGAGGAAGATCGAACGACAATGCTTGAACGTTGTCTTCGGCAGCGATGTCGGTGGCGAGAACAACCAAGGCGAACGCTGCTACGTAAGATTTGACTTGAGATTGAAAAGTTTTCATCCGTGTGTCTCCGCGACCAGACGATTGATTGACGGTGGTGGCCGGGTCATCCGACTCGATTCCGTTCCTTCATGGATGCGGGCTGACTTTCGACAGCGACGAGAGTATTTCGTCTTGTCCGCGAGGGGCAAGCATCGCAAACTCGGTGCCAAAAGACGGCCCGATCGACACGCTCGAAGAGCCACTTCGCGTGAAACATCGCCGTCGTTGCGGATGCGAATCTGTTCACGGCAAATGCGGAGACACTATCCCGTGAAACAATCGTGTTAGGAGTGCATCCGCGGCAGTTCGCTTCCTTCGGCGATGATCTCACTTTCCAACTTGGACAGTTCGGTGAGACGTTCGCGAACCATTTCGCGACTGGTAAAATGCTCAGCAAGTTTCACATAGGTCGTGTGATGGCGAGCTTCACTTTCGAACAAACCAGCGTAAAACGCGGACAGTTCGGGCTCGCGGTCGGCCACGTGATCGGCAAGCAAGCGGAATCGTTCGCAACTGCGGGCTTCGATCAATGAGGCCACCAGCAATCGATCGACGGCTCGATTCGGATCGTTCTGACGAATCAGCGCGGTCAGTTTGCGGCCATACGGTCCCGGCGCGATCCGGCGAAATGGGATGTCCCGCTTCTTCAAAATATCGATCACCATGAAGAAGTGCTCGAGTTCCTCTTCCACGATCGTTGCCATCTCTCGACAAATGTCGAGGTTCTCGGTGTAGGCGTTCATCAAGTTCATTGCGGTCGACGCGGCTTTGCGTTCGCAATGAGCGTGGTCCAGCAACAGTTCATCCAAGTGATTGTCGACTTGAACCAGCCAACGTTTTGTCGATTCGGAATGCAGGTGAAGCATTTCGATCAGGCCTCCAACAACGCCGCGGCAAACGTATCAGGATCGAACTTGGTCATGTCTTCGATGCCTTCGCCCAGGCCAACGAACTTGACGGGCAGTTCGAACTGTTCGCGAATCGGCAGGACAACGCCGCCCTTCGCTGATCCATCCAACTTCGAAAGAATGATGCCAGTGCAACCGGCCGCATTGCTGAAGCCTTTCGCTTGACTGATCGCGTTTTGGCCCGCGGTCGCATCGAGAACCAATAGGACTTCGTGTGGTGCGCCCGGAAGTTTTTTGTCGATCACTCGCCGGATCTTTTCCAGTTCTTGCATCAACTTGCCTTGAGTTTGCAAACGCCCGGCCGTGTCGATGATTGCGTAGTCCGCGCCAATCTCAACCGCCTTTTCGGTTGTTTGATAGGCAACACTTGCCGGGTCCACTCCGCTGGGACCGGTCACGATCTCGCAGCCGATTCGTTCGGACCAAATGGTCAGTTGTTCGACCGCGGCGGCGCGGAACGTGTCACCCGCACCGAGGACGATCTTGTGCCCTTGGGAAACGAGATGATGCGATAGTTTGCCAATGGAAGTCGTCTTGCCACTGCCGTTGACACCGACGACCAAGATCACCGTCGGTGGCGAGTCCGCTTTCGCGAGGTCACCATGATCTTGTTTCAGTTGTTCGCGAATGTCTTGGGTGATCGTTTCGACGACTTCTTCCAAGTGAACGACTCGGCCGCGAAAATCTTTGGCAACGCGATCGCGAATTCGACCGGCTGGGCCGGCGCCCATGTCGGTGCGGATCAGTCGAGCGTACAGTTCGCCCAGAAAATCTTCGTCGACCAATCGGCCTTCGGCTTTGAACAAGTCACGGATGTCGGTTCCCAGAACCCGGCGAGTCTTCTGCAGGCCGGTTTTCATTTTGCCGAAGAGTCCGCCCGAGGCCTCTTCGCCGGTCGCTGGGGAGGAAGCCGACGAAGTTTCGGGGGCGGTCGATTCGTCGCTCGAGTCGTTCTTTTTGGATCGCCAGAAAGCCATCTATCAATGCACGTTTGGGAATGGAGCGTCTGAGAACTGGTGGGGCCGGCTGCGACGTCGCCGCAGCCAGACAAATTGTGTCGCAACGCGATGAAATCCACCACCCGGGGAAGTCCACAGAGGTGATGGTTTGTGCATTGCATTGGTTAAGATAGGCACGTCCTCCTCATCCCCACGGCCGGCTTATCATCCCCATGTTGCTGACGAACTCACTCGTTCGAACCATTCCCGTTGCCTTTTTGACGCTGTTGTTTTGTTGCGGCAATTCCGCAGCGGAACGTCCGGCATGGAACGATTCTCGATTGCAGGGGACACCCGAGCCGCCGCTGCAACTGACGGTTCAGCGGGTTCATCCGAACCTTGTCCTACGTTCGCCGATCACGGCGATGGACTTGCCTGGCACGAACCGTCGATTGGTGCTGCTGCAAAATGGCCAAGTGCATACTTTCGAAAAGCGAGATGATGTCGCGGAGATGGATTTGGCTCTCGATATCGACAAAGCCAATCAAACGCATACCGACGAACTGTTTGCAGCGGCTCGAGATTTAACGTTGCATCCAGAATTCGAAACCAATGGCTATCTCTATGTTGTGTGGTCGATCCGTCCGCATGACGTTGAAGGCGGCACTCGCGTTTCGCGATTTCGGATGACGATTCCCACGGCGGACAAGCCCGACGCTGACTTGCCGCCCAACGTGCCAGTGATTGATCCAAAGTCGCGATTGGATTTGCTCTCGTATCCTTCCGGCGATCACATCGGTGCGTCGCTCAACTTCGGTCCGGACGGGTTGCTGTACATCACGACGGGAGATGGATCGTTGCCGTATCCGCCGGACGTCAACAAAGCGGCACAAGACATCAGGGATCTTCGCGGCAGTGTGCTTCGAATTGATGTGGATCAGACCAGTGAGTTGGCGGATGGAACGACACTGCCCTATCGCATCCCCGACGACAATCCATTTGTCGATGTGGAAGGAGCCCGCGGGGAAATCTTTGCGTTTGGATTACGCAATGGTTTTCGCGCCGCTTTCGATCCCGCCACCGATGATCTTTGGGTGGCCGACGTCGGCTGGGAACGTTGCGAGATGGTGCACCGGATCGTTCCCGGCGGGAATCACGGATGGAGCCTCTATGAGGGGCCGCATCCGGTGGATCTTGAGCAGACTCCGGGACCGGGAAAGGTGATCTTGCCCGAGGTTGTTTTCCCTCGCAGTGAATCGCAATCCATCACCGGAGGTGTCTTTGTTCCCGCGGATTTGCTTTTCGCGGCTGACGATGGATCGCTCGCCGGCACGTACCTCTGCGGATGCTTCATGAACGGGAATGTCTGGGCAATCAACACGCAATCCAAAGCGACGACGGGCAAACCACCGGTGCCGCGAAAAATTGCCAGCACCGGTTTGAAGATCATAGATTTCTTCGTCAGCCAAAATGAAACAACGTCGGAGGTTTTGTTGGTTGACCATTCAGGTGGGATTTACCGGTTGAGCAGCAATCAGTCGGTCGGTGACTACGAAGCGTTTCCAAAACGACTGAGCGAAACGGGATTGTTCTCAGATACGAAGAGCTTAATTCCCAATCCCGGCGTCGTCGCATACCGTCCCGATGCCACGATGTTTCGCGATGGAATTCGTACCGTCCGGTTTGTTGGCATACCAGGCCAAGAACCAATCAACCCAATGCGGAAACGCTACGTGCCTGGAACCGTTTTCGCGAACACGTTGATCCGCGACGTATTGGATTCATCGGGCAATACGAAAGAGATTCGTTTGGAGACGCAGGTGTTGTCTTATGACGGATTGAATTGGAATCCCACCACGTTCGCGTGGAACGAAGAACAAACCGATGCCACGCTGGTACCCGCGATGGGAGCCACACAAACCTTCCGAGTGGACGATCCGATTTGGGGGAAGCGTGATTGGGAACACCGTTTCTATCCTCGCGATGTTTGCGTCACTTGTCATAACGTGGCCAACCCCGGTGCCGCGTCGTTGGTGCCGGAGAATCTGCGTGACGAGAGCGGTCCGGGATCGTGGTCGCAATTAGCTCGCGCAGGTTTCTTGGTGCCGGCAAAGGTGAAAGCTGGTCACGAGATGGTGAACGCTTATGACGTGGATCAACCTCTCGAACAACGGGCACGATCGTATCTGCATTCCAATTGTGCGCACTGTCATCGGCCCGCCGGTGGTGCGACATCGAAGATGGATCTGAGGCACATCCGGCCATTGGACCAAACTGCTTTGCTTGGAGTCCCCGCTGCCCAAGGTGATTTCGGATTGGGAACGAACACGCAGGTCATTGAACCTGGGCATCCCGAACGTTCCGCGTTGATCTATCGAGTTGCCACCGGCGGTCCGGGCAAAATGCCTCGCGTCGGTTGCTCCACGGTGGATCTGGCCGGTGCCAAGATGCTTTGGGACTGGGTGAAGTCGATGCCTGTCGCTCCCGATGCAACCGAGTCGGCCAGCGAAAAGCCGAACGAAACGTTGCAATCGATGTTGCTGTGGCGAGAGCTCGTTGAGGCACCACCGGAGAGGTCCAAGAAGATTGTTTCTGAAATGCTGAACGATGAAAGCGTATCCCATTCGCCGGTGGTGCTTGGTTTGTTGCAACCTTGGATCGATCCATCGGAACGCACACTCTTGGTGGGTGATTCTCCAGACTTGGAGGCGTTGCTGGCTTTGAAAGGGGATGCGCAGCGAGGGTTGCAATGGTTCTACGAATCGGCCGCGTCCCAGTGTCGGCAATGCCATCGCATCGGAGGCTTGGGCAAGGACGTCGGTCCGTCGCTCGGGGGAATCAGCAAACGACGAACGCGTTTTGAAGTGCTTCGAGGGATCGTGGAACCGAGTGAAAAGATCGAACCGGAATGGAGAAGCCACACGATTCTGACTGTGGACGGTGAGTTGATCGTCGGACGCATTCTTCAAGAGGACGATGACGGCGTGGTCGTTCAGCAAGCCGACGGAACCCACACGACGCTCCGTCCCGAAGATATTGAACTCAAAAAGTCAAACGAGCAATCACTGATGCCGGCGGGATTGCTGTCAGCGATGACGCCGCAAGAGGTTGCCGACTTGCTTGAGTTTCTCATGCAAACAAACGAAGCCGGCGAATTGCCGGCTTCGAATTGAATCGTCGAGTGGTTGTGCGTTGATGCCGGAACTCCCGTTGGTCGGTCCGGCCTACGAGAGACACGCGAAAGTAGAACTGTTGTCTCAACCGATCGCGTGCTGGGCTTGCTCAGAACATTCCGCCGCCACCACCCTCTCCTGCTCCACCGCCCATTCCGCCCATGATGGCTGGTGGGGGGGCTTTTTTCTGTTGTTGGATCTCTTCGTCCGAGAGACGAGGGTCTGAACCAGAGTGAGTTTCGCGAAGAGCTTGCATCAACTCTTCGATCTCTTTGTGAACGTCATCCGTCGTGCTGACCAGCAAGGCCGGACGACCTTCGTGAGAATGATTCACAGAGCTGATTGTCGACACGCCACCCAGTTGCTCCCAGATTTCTGGTTGAATACTTGCAACGATCATCTCGATGGTCCCGAGATTTCCTCCGCGTGGCAATCCTGTGCCTTCCAAGAAATAGAGGCGATTTCGAAGGTTATCTTCAGCTGCAGTTTGAGTTGTGATCTGAAGGACTTCTTCCTTGAACTGATAGGTCAAATTCATCTCGCGAAGAAGCAGTCGTAACGCGGAGCGGAACGAAATGGAATTGATACTCAGATCAACAGGAACATCTGAGGAAAGGCCTTCTCCTTCCAAAGAAAATACGTCAATCAAGATTGGAAAGTTGAGATCCTCTGACATCACGCGAACCGCATCGTTGAGCGGTGTCTCCACGAATGTGTAGGAAACCTTTTTGTCCATGATTTCATCGTACTTCTTCTCTTCTTCCGGCGTTATGTCCAACCATCGGTCCGTCGAAATGCCTCTGCGAGTCAACACAGTCATGTCAGCGGTGATCAAGAGACCGTCATCATCGACCGTTGCTTTCAAACCCTCACGCTCGAGGGCTTTTCGCAACAGCGTGCGAAGAGGTTGTTCGCCCTTTGATGAGAACTGCACGTGCAGACTGTCGACATCGATCTGTCCCAGAGTCATGGCTTGCTCGTCGAGCAGAACCGGAATGCCAATGGCCTGTTGCAGTGTTTCCGGAAGAGAGCGGACATTGGATTCAAATGCCAGTGTCGTTGGCTGATCAAGGGATCGCGTGACCTGGTCCGACACTCCGCTCGAAGGCGGTGCGGGTGGAACCGGCGGAGTGGGAGGTGTTGGCAACGCACGAGGCGGCTGCATGGCAACGCCTGGTGATGCTGATTGAGGTGGAAGTGTTGGAAAGGGCGTGGGCGACGCGTCTGCTGGCTCGATTTGCGCGAGGACCGAGCGATCTTCTTCACCCGGCGTGGCAAACGAAAGGACGCTGGCGGTGCGTCCGGTTTCGTCGTCGCCCACGGGGACCGCAAAGGCAACCAACAAGGCGAATCCAACCGCAGCGGTGGAGCCGAGAATAGTAACGACAGGCATGGTGGCGATTCCTTGTGAAAGATGAGATTCGAGAGAAGAGAAGTTGGAACGCGACGCGGCGGAAGTCCAATCGGATTTGCCAGAGTCTGCGCCGGGGGATGAGTTGGGATCGGTGGTCGCTTCTCCAGGATTCACTGGAGAGGTGAGCTTCAACGCTGCCTCGGCGCCCATCGCTTCGGACGCACTCCAGGCGTGGGCAGCGGCCCAGGCCGCCATCGGTGCAACCCCGCGAAGTCGAAGTTGTCGAGAAAGCCGTTGTTTGCCGCGGGCCAGCCAGCCTCGCACGGTGCCTTCGGTGGTGCCCATCCGCTTCGCGGTTTCGTTGACCGTGACACCTTGTTGAAGGTGCAGCACAATCGCCGATCGGTATTTTTCGGGGAGTTCCGACAACTCTTCGTCGAGCACGATGGCTTGATGTCGAAGTGTCAGTCGTTCCAAAGGATCAACAGGTTCGGAAGGAACATCTGATAGATCCTGATGGGAGTGTTCGGGTGACATCATGGTCGCGATGCTGGCGCGTTGGGCGACACGGTGCAGCCATCCGGCCAACCGTTCGGGACTTCGGATCTTCTTCGCTGATTCAGCGAGATACAAAAACGTGGTTTGCATGGCATCGTCGGCGTCCGACCGATTGTGGCACCTCCGAATGCAAACGCTGAGAACCATTTGGGCATAACGTCGGACCAAAGCGTCGAGAGCTTCGATGCAGTGGTCCGTGACCCAAGCGTCCAACAGATCAGCGTCGGTGGAATTGAGTTCATCCCAACGGTCCGCAATCGTTGCATTGGCCGGTTGAGCGAGTGTTTGAACTTCGGTCGCGTTCTGTTCGTTTGGTGGAGGAATCGAATCCGGCGCGTCCATGGTGAAATTTTCGCTGGGCATGATTGTCCCTTTCCTTTCCGGCTGAAAATCGAGGCTGCAGCGTCATGAGGCGATGCGAATCGATGTGACGAAGGCGCACGGGAGGCAAATTCGCCACTTCTGATCATCGCTTGTTCAGAAAGACAGTGGGACGAGAAGCCCACACGGCGCGCGAAAAATTAGAAATTCGCAGAAAACAAGATTTGAGCGTCCAAGAACCTGTCGATCGGTGGTCTTCCACCGAGACGGGCACGCAAGAAGACCCGTTTTCTCAACTGTTCGCGTCCTTGGCCGAGTCGCCATGCAACCTGACGCGAATGGTGGGAAACTTGGGCGGAAATAAGACGCTGGTTGGCGATTCTTCCGACTCGATTCACGCGTTCACGGTGGAGGACCACCGTGATTCAGGTTGTGGAGTCGGTGTAGTTCAGCCGACGCTGGGGACTTCGTGCGTGAGACGGCCTCGTTGTTGACACAACAACGCGAGACGGTCGGCGTGTTCTTGCGTCAACGCTTGAGGTGACAATCGCCACGCCCAATTGCCGTCGGCGATCCCAGGCAAATTCATTCGAGCCTCGTTACCCAGCCCCAGCACATCTTGAATGGGGACAATTGCGATTTCAGCGGCTGATGACATGACGGCATCGATCAATTGCCAATGCACTTCATGTTCGCTGGTCACGACTTCATCGAGAGGATCGTCGCCTTCCTCGGGTGGCGTTCGCAGATGGTACCAACCCATCACCGTGTCGTTGTCGTGGGTGCCTGTGTAGGCGACACAGGATTCGGGGTAGGTCGACGGGCGATGGAAATCGTCTTCCATCGTCGCGAATCCGAACTGGAGTACACGCATCCCGGGGAACCCGAGCTCTTCACGCAGTTCGTGCACCGCATCGGTGATCATCCCTAGGTCTTCGGCGATGAAAGGGAGTTCGCCGAGTTCTTTTTCGGCGGCACGGAACGGTTTAGCGCCGGGACCAGTTCGCCACTGACCGCCGATCGCAGTTTCGGCGCCGTAGGGAACTTCCCAATAAGCTTCGAAGCCGCGGAAGTGATCAACTCGCAGCAGATCAAACTGTTCCAACGAACGACGGAAACGCGCGGTCCACCAAGCGTAGTCAGCCTTCTCAAGTGCATCCCAATCGTATTGAGGGTTGCCCCAAAGTTGACCGGTTTCGCTGAAGTAGTCTGGTGGCACGCCGGCGACCAACTTGGGCGTGCCATCGTCATTCAATGCAAACATGTCTTGGTTGCCCCAGACATCTGCACTTTCGTAAGCGACGAAGATCGGCATGTCGCCACACAGTTGGACTTGCCGCTCATTGGCATACGCCTTCAGTCGATTCCACTGGCGGTCGAACAAGAATTGTTGGAAGCGAGAATAGTCGATCTCGCGTGACATCTCTTGGCGAGCTTGTCCAAGTGCATCGGGTTCGCGACGACGGATCGGATCGGGCCACTTCGACCAGTTCGATTGTTCGAACTTGTTCAAGAAAACTTCAAACAAGGAAAACTCATCGAGCCACCAATCGTTCGCATCCAGGAACAACTCGAAGGCGATCTTCAGTTCACGTGGTGGCTTGGTTAGGTAACGTTCGTAGGCGAGTTTGAGTCTGGCGTGTTTGAATTCGCTGACCGTACCGAAGTCAACGCGTGCCGGGTCGGTCTGCGTGAATCCGTCGAGGTCGGATGTTTCGAGCAAACCTTCGTCGACAAGAGCCTCCAAGCTGATTAACAACGCGTTGCCCCCAAACGCCGAGTAGGCGCTGTAGGGTGAGTTGCCATAGGCGGGAGGACTGAGCGGTAGAATTTGCCAAATCGATTGGCCGGCCGCATGGAGGAAGTCGACCATCTCGTACGCCGCTGAACCTAGATCACCGATGCCCAACTCCGAAGGCAAACTGGTGATGTGACAAAGAATGCCGGAGGATCGCGGGAAACGCATGCGTGAGATCTAGTTGGCGATAGTCGGTCGGTTGAATCGGAAGTTTTTGGCCTCGTGTTGAACACAGGGCAACTTCCGCACCACTTTTAAGAAGACTACCGGACTTCGGTCAAACCGCCAATTGGACCAACTCTCTTGCCGATTGTTCCCCATTTGCCTGAATGGCTTTTGCTTCCAAGTTTTCGTCCACGAGGTTGTAGTGCACATCACGCTGGCGGGGGACGAAGCCAAGTTCCTCGATCGCTTCCCGAATTTGCTGTAGTGACAGATAGTGCACCGTTCCGGCTTCGGCAACGACGTTTTCTTCGATCATGAGACTTCCCATGTCGTTCGCGCCAAACATCAACGCCATTTGCCCAATCTTCAAACCTTGCGTGACCCAACTACTTTGAAGGTTGGGAATGTTGTCCAAGAACAATCGTGAGACGGCCAACATTTTCAAGTATTCAAACGATCCGGTCGGCCGCACATCGGACATCTCGGTGTTGTCGGGTTGGAACGTCCAACAGATGAAAGCAGTGAAGCCGCCCGTTTCGTCTTGCAAACTTCGCAAGCGTTCTAGGTGCTCGATTCGTTCGGCGAGCGTTTCGACATGGCCGAACATCATCGTGCTGGAACTGATGCCACCCAGCTCGTGCCAGACCCGCATGACGTTCAACCAGTCATCTGTCATGACTTTGCCGCGAGTGATTTCGTTTCGCACGCGATCGGTCAAGATCTCAGCACCGCCGCCGGGGACGCTCCCCAGTCCGGCGTCCTTCAAACGCGAAAGAACGTCGCGAAGCGGAAGGTTGTTGACCTTGGTGAAGTGATGCAGTTCCGGTGGTGAAAAACCGTGAACGTTCACCTCGGGAAAGCGAGACTTGATGTCACGCAACATCTCCTCGTACCAATCGAGTTTGTACTTTGGATGCAGACCACCTTGCAGCAAGATTTGGTTCCCGCCCAGGTCGACAGTTTCTTGGATCTTTTGCAGCAGCACTTCGCGGGGAAGCACGTAGCCTTCCTCGCTCTTGGGACCGCGATAGAAGGCGCAGAAGTCACACACCGCGGTGCAGACGTTGGTGTAGTTGATGTTCCGGTCGATGTTGTATGTTCGATAGGGCTCGGAGTGCTTGGCCCGCGAGACTTTTTCAGCTGCGGCACCGATCGCTGCTAGGTCGTGGCTTTCCAGCAACGTCAGACCTTCGGCGGACGTCAGTCGATCTCCCGCAACGGCTTTGGCGAGAATGTCGTGGACGGCAGATGAGTTGGCGAGTGCGTTCATCAATCTTGCAAAGGTGAGTGGGAAGCGGGGACCAGCCCCAGATGTTCGGCTTTTTCGCGAAAGGCTGCCAGCCCCGATCGTTCGCCGTTGCCGAGTTGGAAGTGAAGATTTTCTGCGAAGTAGCGGTGCAAGTCTTCGATCGTCAGCCCATGACCGGCAGCTTCACGCTTGGCGATCATCTCGAATTGCTGCAATCCTTCGTCGCGAGACACATTCAATGCGTCTTCGATTTGCTGGCGGATCTGCGGATCAGCGACGGCGGATCGCCGCGCCACCCACATGGCAAACACGAACGGCAATTCGGTCCACCGGCACCATCGATCGCCGAGGTCCCAGATTTCCTGGTATTTGCCCGGAGCCGGATGCATGGCTCGATCACCAATCATCAACAACGCGTCGGCGTCGATTTCGTCCGGCGAGGAACCAATCGGGAAGGGCACCGTTTTAGGACGCAGCCCGTGCATCTCCGCCAGCAAGACTTGCGACATCGCGGCACTGGTTCGGCTGCCCTCGTCCAGAGCCAGAGTGCGGACTTCGTTCATGGGAACGCGGCTGAGAACCCGCACGCTCCACACCGGTCCGCGACACGCGATTGCGGCGTCAGAAATGATTTCATATTCGTCGCCGCCGCGAAAATATTCGACGCTGGGGATCAGTGCGATGTCCAATTCACCAGCCGCCAAGTCGCGAGCCAGACGCGATGGCAGATCCAAACGCAGCTCGCCCGATCGGCCCAAACGCCTGGGTAGCGTTTCAATCAACGGCTTCGTGTTCAGGTAGGAAACTGCACCGAGGCGGAGCATGATCGTTTCAGGGTTGGAGGAGTTCGTACGATGGCCTTCCAAGGCCGTCGATTCAACTTCGATGTATTCGGAGGGCGTCGATTCAATCGGCGACGGCCTCGGGAGGCCATCGTACAAATCTCGCGAGTGGCGACGGCCTTGGAAGGCCATCGTACACATTGGCGGGAACTGCGACGGTCTTGGAAGACCATCGTACGACTGGTGGCGTTTGCTGGAAGGACTTGGTCTTGTGTTGATAACCGCGACGAACGGAGCCCGACAACCCGGTTCAGCTTCGGCCGCGGGTTTTTCGCCAGACTCGCATTTCATTGGGGCCTTTGAAAAGCACCATGACCGCACCATAGGCCGCGTTGCGATGGAAGACGTACTCGTGGAAATCGTCTTCGCCTGGCCAAGGGTAGCTGTAGATGATCCCAAAGTCCTCCACGTCCAAACCGATGGACGAGTAAGCTGATTCGATGGAGTGGCCCAGGCTGGGAAGCGTTGGGTCTTCCGCCAGAGTTTCGGATCCTTCCGGCAGAAAGTTGCCTCTCACCAACTCGGGGGTGGGTCCGGACTTCGGGATGGCCGCGAGGGTCTCTTGCCAGTCGCTCAATGTCGCCTCGCCCTGACGGATCAATTCCGGTTCGGACTCAATGCCGATCGCATCCCATCCCACCGCGGCGGCCAGCCACGTGATTGCCGCGAAACCGCATCCCCATTCGACAAACCGCGAATTGTTCAGCATTTGGGATTCGGCCACCCACCGCATTGTCTGATAAACGTACAAGTAATCCGCCGCCACGAACAATTCGATCTGTGGCCGGTCCCAACGGTCTTGGAATGCTTCGATCCGTTGCTTCACGCCGTGCACCATCGCGTGAATTTCGGTCGGGATTTCGGTTGAGTCCAAACCGGATGGCAATTCGATCGGTGTCAGCATGTCGGGCGGGTCAATCGAGGACGAGTCGGGGACGAATGCGTGTCGGAATAGATCGCAGAATCCGAACAATCCGTTCAGCAGCGAAGCCTGACCGCGTGGTTCTCTGGCGAACCCCGTGATTCGTCAAGCCCGCTGGAGCGAATCGACCTATCTGTTTCGATAAGGCACTTATTCAGCATCTAAGAAATGGCACCATGAATCTAACTTCAGTCGATTTCAATCAACCGTCGGTTGGTTGGTTGGACGAAATGTGGGGGCAACTGGAGGACACCAGCCACGAGGAAGAACCACTCGAGGAACAGTTGGCTGACCAATGCGGTTTGACCGACGAATCCAAGCTGGCCTCGGTCTACGCCTCGCATTACTTGTTGCCTTTGTTTGAACCACCTAGCGGTTTGGCGATACCGGTCGATCGTCGTCTCCAGCAATGTCTGCCGGCGGACTTTTGCGAAAAGCACGAAGTGGTTCCGTTGGCGGTGCAGGATCACAGTCTGGAAGTTGCGATCGCGTCCCCGTCTGCGTTGCTACTGGCCGACGAAGTCAGACGACTCAGCGGACTGCAAATGCGACCGCTGTTTGCTCGAGCGACCGTCGTGCGGCGAGCCTGCCATGAATTGTTTGGCGATCTGAAACCGACACCGAAAAACGCTGAGGCAACAGCGACGGCCTCGGCAGTTTCCACCGTTGAAACGAAGAATGTCAAACGTCAATCGATCCCGCAGCCTCCCCCCGTGGAAAAGACCGTGGTCGCATCGCCGATGAACCTGACCGCCTATGATCTGAGATCCGCCGAGCGATCGGCATGGCAGAAACAGTTGGTGGCCGACAGCGGATTGACGATTTATTGCGGGCGAAAGGGTTTGGACAAAAGTCCATTGGCTCGATTGTGGGGCGTTTGGTCCAGTCAAACGCATGGCCGTCCCGCCAGTCGTTGGAATCCGTTGCAACGTGAATCGGTGGAATCGGACCCCTCGGTGGTCATCATTCCGGACCTAAACAGTCCCACATCCGCAGAAGTTTGTTTGCATTCGGTGCTGCAGGGACAGCGTGTTTTTGCGGTCGTTCACGCTCGTGATCCCGTTTCGGCCATTTTGCGTCTCCGAGCTTGGGGACAAATTGGCCACTCGCTCGCCGAACAGATTAACCTGTTGATACATCAAAACGGCCTTTCCCGATCAGAGTGTCGCAGCATCGAAATTGACGATGTTCGACGTTCCGCTTTGGCGTCCGAAAACGACATGGGCCGTTTGCAGAAGCTTTTTCCTTCGACTGGTAGCTTTCTATGTGGCCCCTGACCAACGGAAATCGATGTCTCGTCGGTCCCGAAGCTGAATTGTTTCGCGGCACGGTCGCGATGATGGTGGATCAGTTGGTCGATGAGTTGTATCCAGCCGCGGAAGTGGATCACGAAGGCGAAAGCGAATCGATGTTCACGTTGTCGGGCCCCGTGGTCGGGTTTGATCCGCCGCGTTGGTACGATATGTGGGAACCGCAGCAGAAAATCTGGCTGCTCGAACGAGTCGCCACGTCGTTGTTGACGTCTCGGCCGGCTCCCGCGATGGCGGCAATGTTCGAAGCCACCGTCGAAGCCGTCTATGTCGAAATGGGCAATCTGATCGCTTTAGAAATCACCGAAGGCCGACCGATCGAACCCGGTTCGTGGCGTCAGTCCTTGTTGGATGCTTACGTGCAACGATGTCCACGCGACAGTTTCCTGGAAGCCACGCACTTCGAAGCGACCACGTTGGATCCATGTTGGCCACGCGAAATCGAACAGCAGATTCGCCAATATGAACAATCGCCTTCCGCGGACGGCGATGCCAACGCGAACTCGATCCAGGATGCCAATTCAGTTCCCGATCCCGTTGAAAAACGGCAGAGCGATTGGCTGACTTATTGGTCGATGGTCATCGAACGGTTGTTGGATGCGACTTATGGGCCACGGGTACATCACGCCGCCGAAGCTTTTCGTGATGGCGATCCAAAACTTTTGAAGCAGTTTCTGCAATCCAAAGGTGTCAGCCCCAAGTTTGTCCAGCGAATCCCGCCGCTACGAACCAAGGCTCAACTTCAAAAAGCGGTGACTCGGTTGCAAGCGTTGTTGCTGGACGAGTGAAGGTGGGCGTGTAGTGGATGAGGCAACGAATCCTTCTGCCTGAACATGAGAGTAGAACAGTTGTCCTCAACTGTTCCGTCGTGCTGCCCTCAACGGCCAAGCCTCATCGCGACGGGCGCAACTTCTCATGCCCGGCCCTCACCCTCGCGTACGCCTGAACGGCGTCGCTCGACCTCTCCCCAAACTCTGTTTCGGGAGAGGTAAGTCATGCTGAAATCTGCCGACAAGCTGCACGACCTTAGTTCAGCTTGAAGCAGCGTGCTAAGCCGAAACGGCTCGCGATGGTTTGAACGGGATCACGGAAGGTGCATCCGCATCCATCACACCCAGTCGACGGACGCTGCGTTTTCGCTGGATCGCCGGCATCGTTTCCGGAACCATGGTGCGACGCATCATGTCCCATTGCTCGCGACTCATTTCCACACAACTCTGCGTGAACCAGCCGACCGCTTCGCTGAATGTTTCCTGACGTAGCACGATCGGTTGCGATTGCACGCTGGTCAGCTGTTCGCAGAACGGGCGACTGTCATCGGCTCGTTCTGGCTCAGCTTCGACAACGTCCGAATGCAATTTCAATCGTTCGGCGATTTCGATGAAGCGCGTCGCGACCACCATGCGCTCATGCTCGGTCGCGCCGGGGATCACTGCGAGAATCGTTTCACTGGTATGCACGGATGGATTCCAAGGTCATTTCGTCAGAATCAGTTTGCCCTGGCGGGTCTTGCGGAGCCGGTAAATCTGGCCTTCGTTCTCGATCCAGATTTCACCACCACAACGTGCCAAGGCCTCGAATCGGATGATTTTTGGCATTCCACCGGTCGACATCGTTGTCGCCGAGGGGACGGATTCAACCGCCGGCGTGCCCGCCGGAACACCTTCCACGACCGAACCAGTTGGGATTTCTCCCCATGCAGGATCGGTCGCCGACGAAGGTTTTGAATCAGTCATGCGACCAATCTAAGTCGACGGCAATGTCGCGGCAAGACCTTATTGCGAATGATTTGCAGTAAAAGTAGGCGGGCGGCGAGTATGAAAATCGCTGGCCATTTGGAACACGTTCCCGGCCCGCAAAAGCCGAGTCTCTTCCATCACCGGCGCCTGCAATTGCACGCCCACCGGCAATCCAACCGCATCGAAGCCGCCTGGCAGCGATATCGCAGGCACGCCCGCCAAGTTGGCGCCGACCGTGAACAAATCGCACAAATACATTGCGATCGGATCGTCGGTTTTCTCGTTCAGGGCGAATGCGGGCGATGGCGTTACGGGGCCGAGCATCAAGTCGACTTGTTGGAACGCGGCGTCGTAGTCGTTTCGGATCAGACGACGAACCTTGAGGGCTTGGTTGTAGTACGCGTCGTAGTAGCCTTCGCTGAGTGCGTAGGTGCCGACCATGATGCGGCGTTTGACTTCGCTGCCAAAACCGCCGGCGCGACTGAGCGAATACATGGCCTCGAGCGGCCCCGAGTCGGCGGCGGCAATTTCGGCATCAGCGACGCGATATCCGTAATGGGCTCCATCGAATCGCGACAAATTGCTGCTCGCCTCGCAAGGAGCGATGACGTAATAGGTCGGGACCCAGTACTTGCTGTGCGGCAATTCGACTTCGACAATTTCGGCTCCTTGTTCGCGAAAGACCGATTCGGCGGTTGCTAGTGCATCGCGAACGGCGGGCGAAATTCCGTCCTGGTCCAGACCTTCTCGCAAGACTCCGATTCGCATTCCGCGAACGTCTTCCGCCGCCATCGCTGGCGTGAAATCGGGAACTTCAGCGTTCACGGACGTGCTGTCTCGCGGATCGTAACCCGCCATCGCTTGCAGCCCAATCGCGACGTCATCGACTGACCAACCCATCGGGCCGGCTTGATCGAGGCTGCTGGCAAAGGCGACCAAGCCATACCGGCTGACCCGACCGTAGGTGGGTTTCAAACCGGTGATGCCACAAAACGCTGCCGGTTGCCGGATCGATCCACCGGTGTCCGTGCCCAAACTGAGTGGGACGGCGCCGGCCGCAACCGCCGCGGCAGCTCCACCGCTACTTCCGCCAGGCGTTTTGGTGGTGTCCCAGGGGTTGCCGGTCACGCCCATCGCACTGGTTTCGGTGCTGGCACCCATCGCGAATTCGTCCATGTTGGTTTTGCCAACGACGATCGCGCCTGCGCTTTTCAAACGAGCGACCACGGTCGCGTCGTATGGCGGGACGAAACCCTCCAGCATCTTCGAAGAGCAAGTGGTCGGCATGTCCGAGGTGCAGAGGACGTCCTTGATCGCCACCGGCAGACCTGCCAAAGGGCCCAGGGTTTTTCCCGCTTTTCGATCGGCGTCCACGGCTTCCGCGGCTTGCATCGCGGTCTCTTCCGCGACGTGCGTGAACGCATTGATTGTCGGCTGAGAAGCTCGGATGGCTGCGAGAGATTGTGCGATGACTTCGACTGCGGTGACTTCGCCGGAATCGAGCTGTTTCAGAATTTCCGAGGCCGAATGCAACATGAACGAACCGTCTTGGTCGCGTGGAAAGGAGCGTGAATGGTTTGCGAGGCGGCAGTATCGGCGATCCGCCGCCGGATTGGAATGCGGCTGGATTCACGCTCCACGAACTGCTCGTCAGGCGTGCATCGGCCAAGAAAGCTCTGCGACGCAACCGATCAGTGCCGGATGCAATTGAATTGACCCGCCATGAAGTTCCGCAATTCGGTGGACGCGACAAAGCGATAACCCGAGGCCGCGGCCGGCTTCCCGTCCGCTGAAATACGGATCAAACGCGCGAGCAGCATCATCCGAAGTCAGCCCCTGGCCGCTGTCCGATATTCGAAGCACGCAGCGATTCGTGTCGGTGTCGGCTTCGAAAGAGATGACGATTTGCCCTTCGACCCCGATCGATTCGACCGCATTGAGCACCAAAGCGCGAATGGCCTCACCGAGCATGTTCGGGTCACCATCGCACTTCAGCGAGGACTGCACATCGACATCGACGCAAATCGCATCGCGTTGCAGCGACGGTCGCATCGGAGAGATGACTTCCTCAACCACATCCTTTGCCACAAATCCAGAGATGAATTGCGGTTCGGGTGGATGGGCGTAGAACATCAGGTCGGCGATCATCGCATGAGCCCGGTAGGACTGGTCGACGATTCGCTGCAACGAGTCCGCTTGCTGGGGTCCGGATGCCGAAGCGATCAATCCCTGCGCCCGTGTGGCGATATTCGCCAGCGGATTGTTGATCTCGTGAGACAATCCGTACGCAAGTTGTTTTGCCAAATCGCGACGAACAGATTCGAGCGAATCGGAAAATTCACCCTGCAATCTTTCTCGTTCCGCAACCATGGCGGCCACCTTGCCGAACGCCACGTGTGCGTCTTGATTGGAAGCGTGTTTGATTGATTCCGAAGATGACTTGGATTGGTCCGAGTCGATCAAGCGGATCGAATGCAGCGATTGGCAAATGCTCGATCGCCGACAAAGTCCCGCTGCTTTCCACCACAGGTCGGATTCAAGCAACCAACGCGAGAACGGCAGCGTCTGGAAGTGTTGATCCAGTCGCATGAAACGTTGAAGCAAGCTTTCGCCGGTTTGGATGTCAGGACATGAGAGGAAAGCGGAGCCATCCCATATCTCTGCACCATGGCGCACCCACCAATCCGCCAATTGTTTGGTGGTCCATTGTCCCGCGATCGGTCGCCAACCACGTTCGTGTTCTTGCACCACCTTTGCAGCGGTGAACAAACACAGAGCGGGATCGTGCCGAAGTGTGTTGCGCAGCTGACGCCGAAACGTGACGCTGGTGTCGCGAGATACCAACGCGTGCAGCAACGTTGCCGACGAACTGGAACGCATCGGTAACCAAATGCGTTCTTCGTTTGATGGATTCGCCGTCCCTTCGTCACGCTGGATGACGATGGGAGGCAGCCAACCGGCAAACAGATCAGCCGATGACACCGCGATCCATTTCGAGCAAAGTGCAAGCGCGGCCGACCAAGTCGTCAATCGAGAACGGCTTCTGCATGAAGTCGTTGGCACCGGCGGCTTTCAAACCGTCGACCTTGCTGTGCTCGACCATCCCTGAAATGCACAGAATTTTGACTGTGTCCATCGATGGATCGCTGCGAACTCGTTGGCAAACTTCTTTCCCGTTGATATCGGGAAGCATGACATCGAGGATCACGAGGTCAGGGCGAAATTCCTTCACACCCATCCCGGCATCGAAACCGTTGTTGGCGGTGCGGATGTCGAACCGAGCATCTCGCTGGAATCCGTCCTGCATCAAGTCGACCAAGTCTTGGTCGTCATCGACGATCAGCAGTTTTTTCTTACCGCTTTCCAAAGCATCGGTCGGGATCCCGTTGTCCTTCATGAACAAGAACAACTGCTCGCGGGGGATCCGCCGGAACTTGCTTCCTGGGACACGGAAACCCTTCAGCGAACCGTTGTCGAAACAACGGATGATCGTCTGTTGGCTGACTTTGCAGATCTTGGCTGCTTCGCCAGTCGTGAATACCGTTTTTGTGGTCATGGCGGGAACCGTCCTCCCTGTGGGGTAGCCCAATACCGAAATGAGGAAAGCGCGAAGCCGGTGGGCGGTCAGAGAAAACTCTCACCGAAGCACCCAGCTTCACTCCGTCACTCCAATTAGCAAAACCGCGGGGATGATGCACTAGCACTTCAACCCACTAGAGTCACAAACGCACTTAAAATCCGCCGAACTCGCAGGGGTCACAAGCGACCGCACTTCCCTGGCTTGCCACTACGGCAAATCATACAGTTCAGGCAAGATGGGTCAAGGTTGATTGGGGGTCTCGCCGGTGCAGCGGCTGGTGATTGGCAGAGAACACGAATTTGCCCGCGTTTTCCGAGGCGTTAACGCTCTTTTTGCCGGCCGATGGCCTTCCTGGGCCGTCAAGCGAAACCAAGCAATCGTACGATGGTCTTCCAAGACCGTCGTAAATTACCCGAGGTTCTTAGGTGGGACGCGTGCGAGCTTGAAGAGTTTTTTCGATGGTCTTGTCGGACCGTCGTACGCGTTCGGAGGAAATCTTCGACGGTCTTGGAAGACCATCGTACGCGTGTTGAGAAGTTACGCGACGGTCTTGGAAGACCATCGTACGTGTGTTGGGAAGTTACGCGACGGTCTTGGGTGACCGTCGTTTAGTTCTGAGCCATTCTGCCGACGGTCTGGTAGACCGTCGTGGGCTCGCATTTCCGGATTTTAGGAAATGTGGATCACGGCTTTCACGACGCCAGATTCCGGATCCGTCCAAGCCGGGAAGGACTCGATGACTTCCTCAAATTTCGCGTGATGTGTGATCCATGGATCAGTGTCGATGACGCCCGACTCGATCAATTGAATGATGCGAGCAAAATCTCCAGTCAACGCATTGCGACTGGCCAGAATCGTCAACTCACGGCGATGCAAAAACGGTGCGTGCGGGAACTGCAGGTCTTGCTGAGTGATCCCGACGTAGACGACTCGTCCGCCGAACGCAGCCATCTCCATCGCACGACGCATGGAGTGATGGTTGCCCGTCGCATCGACCACAACGTCCGCGCGACGACCATCGGTCATCGCTTCCAGTTTTTCAATGTCCGCTTCGGATCCATCAAACTGAATGGTGTCGGTCATGCCCATCTTCTCGGTCACAAAGTCCAACCGCGTTTGGCTGAGGTCAGCGACAATGACCCTGGCTCCTGCGACACGAGCGAACTCGATCGCCGACAACCCAATGGGGCCCGAACCAATCACCAAAACGGTGTCCTTTTCGGTCACATGGGCGCGATCGATGGCGTGGCAACCAATTGCCAATGTTTCAACGAGCGCTGATTGCTCGTAAGAAAGATTGTTGGCGGGATGCAGTTTGCGGGCGGGCAAGATCATCTTTTCAGTCAGTCCGCCGTCGCACATCACGCCGAGTGTTTGGTGTGATTCGCAGCAGTTCGTCAGACCACGTTCACAGGAATAACACTTCTGGCAATTGATGTACGGTTCGACGCTGCAGCGATCGCCGACCTTCACGTTCTCGACACCTTCGCCAACCGCGACGACTTCCACGCCCAATTCATGGCCGGGAATTCGGGGGTAGGAAAAGAATGGGAACTTACCGAGGTAACCACCCAAGTCCGTACCGCAAACACCGACGCGGTGAATTCGCACCAACGCTTCACCGGGACCCGGCGGCGATGGTTCGTCGATTTCGATCTGCTCCCACTGTTTCGGAGCACTCAGTTGCAACGCTTTCATGTTCAGGCTCCCGTTCCGATGGCTTTGCCATCTTCGTCGATGAACAATGCCAACAGGTGTCGGTCGTAGATATTTTGGGTGACTTGTTGTCCGACGATTTCTTCGTTGGATTCCAGCAGATCTGTGTATCGAGCCCCCGCTTTCGCGGCGACTTTGAACGACACGTGAAGCAACTGACGCACGTTGGCATTGAAGTTTGGGTTCGATGGGATGTGGCGAATCAGTTCCGCGAACGCGGGACCATCGAGCTTTTCAACCGCGGCCGAATCAGGCAATTGTGAGCGGTCGATGTCAATGACGCTGGCGTAGGGAGCGCACAGTTCGTCAACGTGTTCCAAGGCGTAGACATAGATTTCTTTGGCAAGTGCCAATCCATCGCCACCGGCTTCTGCCAATCCAATGATCTCTTCGAGCCAGGTCGTCCCGGCGGTTTTCAGGTGAACGCCCGCGCCGGTTCGTTTCAAGCAATCGCGGATGATTGGGTACAAGCTGAACTTGTCGCTGCCGCTGTGAACGCTGAGCTTCAACACTTCAGGCAATCCGTACGCTTTAACGGCATGAGCCAGCACGGCGACGTCGTCATTGAATTCGCGTTCGAATTGAGCCAAGTCTCCGACGTAGTCGACGCCCTTGTTGAATCGGCCGGTGAATTTAGGAGCAATCGTTTGCACTCGAATGTTCTCGTCGGCCAGCATCGCCAAGATAATCAGCAGCTCGGGCGGCGTTTGCGGTTCATCGGTCTCGTCCATGGAGACTTCGGCGATGTAGTTGCCTTCGCCTTTGACGGACGCGATGTGCCGGTCGATCTCGCCGGCTTCTTTGGTGGCCAACATGTACTGCCCGGCAACGCGGCGAACGTCTTCTTCGGTGATGGTCAGCGGAGCGGAAAGGCCTTCGAGTTCCAACGTGCCGATCAGTTCGCTGTGCTTGGCAACGAAAGCGTCGATGTCAGCTTGGTCGGCTGGTTTACCGATCGAGTCAGCGACGTCGAGCGTGAAGAAGTCGGAACATGGCAGGAACGGTTCGACGGTCTTCAGACCGATGTGATCCGCATCGACGTGCCAAGGTCGATCGAAGCCGAGCTTTTCGACGGCCGCTGCGGCAGCGTCATACACGCTCTGAGGTTCCGAGCCGACAAAGGTGTGCTCACGATTGGATTTGTTCCAAACCGGAGCGACGTGGATGCCCTTTTCGGCCAAACGAGTGAAGGATCGCAGTTGAGCGGCCGCTTGATGGGCGAAACGGTCACCGACGCCGAAGGAGTATTTCTCAATCGTTAGCAAGGGAAGGCTCTTAAGCAGAGGGGATGAATCTGTTTGGGCCCAACAATATGACTCATCAAGTCGATTTCGGCCACGGGGGCGTCCCAGTCCTTAAAACCGTAAGTCTCAATTGTGTATAGACTTCCGTGTTCATTCGCTGTTTTGTTGCTACGACGCGATCAAGGCTCGGTCCGCTTCTCAGTGGGATCGAAATGGAAGCTGCTTTATTGCACGAGTTCCAACACGGCAAAGATTGGTCGGTGGTCGGACGCAACCGCTTCGTCCAGTACTTTGACTTCGATCAGTTTCCAACTGTTACTCGGTCGAAACAGGATGAAATCAATCTGGCGTCGTGGATTCGCCACGGGGGTCGTTGGCATGACTTGCTCGTTGACTCGAGTCCACATGGTCTCAAGCTCATCCAGCGTTGGGCTGTTCAGGACGTCGTTCATATCCCCAGCCAGCAACGCGGGTCGCCGCGGTGATTCGCTGACGATTTGATTGATAGCCTTGGCCGACGCAAGTCGTTCGCGGTCATCGCGTCGAGAGTCCAGGTGAGTGGCCAGCAGCAACAAAGGTTGGTTCCGTCCCGAGATCGTTAGTTCCGCCGATAGCACACCACGTTGTTCGCCATTGTCGAAATTCGGCAGCAGCTCGTTGCGATGGTTGGCGATCGGATACTTCGAGAGCACCGCGTTGCCGTAATGACCACCTTGCAACGGTATGTTTGGCCCGAAAGCAACCAGCATTCCCGTCAGCCGAGCCAACTCGGCCGGTTGATCGACGCTGCCACTTCGCGAAGCGTTTTGGTCAACCTCCTGGAGCGTCACCAAGTCTGGCTCGACCGACTGGATCACTTTCGCAATTCGTTCCAAGTCCAGCTTCCTATCCAATCCTTCGCCGTGATGGATGTTGTAGCAAAGCACTCGAACCTGCACGGGCTCCGCGGCCCTCAGCACTCCGGTGCCAAAAAACATCACCAACCCGGCCAGCCAAACCAACCCACAACCTTTCATCATTCGATTCTCCCGCATTTTTTCCCCTGCCCACCAAGCTGCTCGCACACAAAAAGCCCAATCTACCCGAAAAAGGTGTCAGGTACCTTTTTGGCAACCTATGTAGTTTTCCTTTCGAGACTGGTAGCGCAACTCGAACCGGTAGAGCGATCTCGGCTCGGTCTTCGTTGCAATAAATTCAACGTCGAAGGCTGCCTTCGCGATCGCGGTGCGAAGTCAGGGCGCGCGAACATGACCAACGGTCATCGCCCCGTTTGAATTGCAGCCAATTTGCCTATTCTTCCAAAAAGGTACCTGACACCTTTTCGAAGAAGATGGCGAGCCAAATGGTTGGTTCTTTTGGCGTGGTCCAATCGACTCGGTGCCGTTGGTGGGCGGGGATGAGGAGGTGATCGCCCGGTTGCATGCTGATGACTTTGGCGTCGCTGAAGCGGAGGCGGGCTTCTCCTTTGAGGACGACCACCCATTCGTCTTGCTCTTGGTCGTACCAGTCGCCGGGAGCGGTCGAGTGGCCCGTGGAGACAATTCGTTCGATGCGAACCGATTCACCTTCCGCCAACACTTCGATGAGTTCCGATGGTAAATGCGTTGGCACGTTTTCGAATAGGTTCATGTCGGCGGGTTCGTCGTTGGATTGGCTGGTGAACGATGTGGACCGAGCGTGATTCCGATCGCGAATTTCTTGATCCTTCCAGTTGGATTGTCCCCAGGTCAACTGCATCGGTTGTATGCGTCTGACCTATTCGGGGCACCGAGAATCTTGGTTCGGGATGGTCTTACAGGATCAACGATCCTTAGCTCGAATGTCTTCAATTCAGATTTTTCACCGTCGGGGCTTTTCTCTGCTCGGACAGATGAAAGGCTCAGCAGTGTGAGCAACAGCAATTCTGCGAGTGACCACCGCGTTGCAGGGAATGTCAAAGACGTCTTGCCAAATTCTCCGTGGGGTCGAAGCGTTGAGCGACAACGCCGTGCTGCAAAAAAACCTCAATAAGATAACACGCCGAGACCTTCTAGATAAAAACCACTTGCACTGCCTACGCGTTGTCAGCACAATGCCTACAGGTTGTCGTCGATAGGAAGTTCTTGAAGAACCACAGTCCAGGAGAAACGGATGACGAAATCCACACCGCCGCCACTGACTGAATCCCAGAGGGAGGTCATGGAAGTCTTCTGGAAGCACGGCGAAGCGACCGTCAGTGAAGTGCGAGAGTATTTGGCCGGTCTTGGACGACACGTTGCACGCAACACGGTCCAAACGACGATCGTGCGTTTGGAAGCCAAAGGTTGGGCGAAGCATCGCGAATGCGGCAGGACGTTTGTCTATTCCGCCGCTCAACCCAAAACGCGTTCTCTGGGCGTCAAGGTTGCTCAAATGGTGGATCGATTTTTCGCTGGTTCACCGGAGGACATGGTGACGGCGTTGATCGAATACCGCGGGCTGACGGAGGAAGAAGCCACGCGGATCACGGCGATGATTGATGAAGCTGCTGAAAAAGCGAAAGAGACCTCTCCGAAGAAGACCAAGTCGAAAGCCACTCGAAAGCGAGGTCGCTGAGCATGAATCTTCCATCTTATGTTCTCAGTTGCGTGCTGTTCGCCAGCTTGATTTCTTTCGCGGCTTTGACGGCCAATCGGATGTTGCGAAGGTTTGCGACCGCACGCCACGGAATGCTTCTTTCCGCTTTGGTGTTGATCCTTGTCTGCCCAGCCTGGATCGCTCTGCTACGAACGCCTGAGGTCGCCTCTCGCAACCCATTGCCGGGGCTGTTGGCCAGCGAACGCGACACGCCAATGGACAATGACTCCAACATGCCTTCGCCGTTGCCAGCAGAATTGCGGGCCGAAACGGAAGTGGCCAGCTTGATGGAACGCCACATTGAGTCGACACCAATCGACCAAGTAAAGCGGGAAGAAGATGAAGCATTGTCACAAAGCGATGTGGTGATGACATCCCACGCGTACCAGCCCGCGACGGCGAGCGGAGCGTTTGCTGAATCAGCAATCCAGGCAAAGCCGCTCAGGGCTCAATTCATGAGAGCGGCGAGGTTAGTGTTTCCTGCGTTGGTAGTGGTGTCACTGCTCGGCACGCTCGTTGGATTGATTCGAGTGGTGCTCGGCTTGGGGCGTTTGCGCCAGATTCTGAGAAGCTCCAATCCCGTCTCCAGCCCCCTCGTGCGTGAATGCTTCGCCGAAGCCTGCGGACGCGTTGGGATCCGACCCGAGACCGTTCGTTTGGCAACTTCTGACCAAGTCGAGATTCCCATCGCCACTCGACTGATTCAGTCGGTCGTCGTTTTGCCTAGTGAGATGGTTCAGGACGATTCGACATCGGATTTGCGTCAAGTTCTGATCCATGAACTGGCTCATGTGAAACGCCGAGACCAATGGGTTTTGATCCTACAACACCTCATATCAGCGATTCATTGGTGGAACCCGTTGGTACATCGTCTGAATCGTTGTCTTGCGGAGGCCCGAGAAGAGATTTGCGACAACTATGTGCTGGGAAATTGCGATGCGCCGAGCTATTGCCGGACGCTATTGCAAATCACCCAGCGTCAAAGTCCGTCAATGGTTCCGTTCGGAGCGGTCGGCTTGTTCACCTCGCGATGGAAGCTCGAACAACGAATCCAATCGCTGCTGAACGCGAATCGAAATCGGGCAACAGCAATGACTTGGAGAGGTCGTTCGCTAATCGGGCTTGGAGTTCTATTGGTGTTGGCGATGGGTAGCCAATTGGCGATCCCGGTCGAGGCGGTTGAGCCTCAAATCACGAGCTCCAGCGAACCACCGGCCAAGACTCCGATCGTCACACAGCCCAACGATGACAGCGAAGAGCTGTTGCCAAATGCGGCCTTTTCGGGATTCGTCAAAGATGAGTTCGGCCAGCCCATTGAAAGTGCAAAGGTGGTTGCCTTTTACCAACTGAAGGAGCAGCGTGAAGTGGTGAGCTTGGCGGATACGTCGGATGCAGAGGGGCGTTTCGAATTCACTGACATTCCACTCACCAACCCAGATTTGAAATCACTGGCCATTTATTCGTACGCGAGCGGCCATGCGATTCAATCGCGACGTGTTCATCGACATTCCGGTTCGCCACCGTTGAACGCTGATTTGCTCGACCTGGATTTTGAACTGCAGCCAGAGGCAGTCGGAATTGTCGATGTGATCGACGAAGAGGGGCAACCCGTGGCTGGGGTTGTCCTGAATCAATTGCAGTCAAAAGGCGAAACGTTGACCAGTCTGTATCTGTACCGTGATGTCTGGGAGCAACTCGGTTTGCCTGTTCCAACGTCGGACGAAAATGGCCGTATGGAGATCCCTTCCATTTCGCAAGCCAGCTTTTATGACGTTCAGCTCGTGCATCCCGAATTTGCCAAAACGCCGATTTGGAAAACTCCTCTTTCGGAAACACCTTTGACCGCCGTGATCGAGAAGGGAGATCCGGTCAAGTTTGTCGTCAAAAGTCCCACCGACTCGGACAAAATAGATCAGGCTAAGATCGAAGTGGTGGTCAATGAGATCGGTGGCGTATTCATGGTCGTTTGTGATGTCCCCGAAGACGGGATCGTTGAGACGCGACTACGTGATGCCAACTCGAACATCTCGATCAAGCACCCAACGCTTGTCAGTCAGTCCTGGCATTTTTACCGAAAAGACAAGCCCACGATGGAGTTCTCGCTTCATCGCACGGGAACGGTCCGAGGCCGGGTAGTGGATGCAGAGACGGGCGATGGAGTTGGGCAAATGTCCATCTCTTTCAGCGCCAATCATCGGCAGGGGCACCTCCTACGCACCGATGCGGAAGGCTACTACGAAGGTGAGGTCGCGGAAGGTGAGTACCCGGTGCAGATCGAAGACAATCAGGGACAGTGGAAAGCGACAGAGGACGATCGACGGAAAATCCATGTTGCGGCGAACGAGACCGTTCAAATGAAAACGTTCACCGCGACCAAGTCTGCTCCAATTCAGGGACGAGTGCTGTTTGAGTCAGGCAAGCCTGTTGCGAATGCCATCGTCCTTCAGGGTTTTCGGCAAAAGCCCATCCTGACTGATACCGACGGGAAATTTGCGGTCGCTCGTGGTTCGCGAAGGAATCAGGTGGTCTATGCGATTCATCCGACCAAAAAACTGTCTCGTGTGACGATTTTGCCAAACGAGGCGAAACATCTCGAGATGGTGCTGGCACCCGAAGGAAGTTTGAATGGCGTTGTCATCGACTCGGACGGCAACGCTTTGGTGGATGTTCCGGCTTCGCTGAAAATTCAGGTGTCATCGCGCTCAAATGGTGGGAGCAACATGTCGACGACCATACGGACCAAGCAAACCGACCAAGAGGGGGCCGTCCATTTTGATGGACTGATTGAAGGAGCCCATTATGCTCTCGAGGCAAATGGCAAATTCAGATCGAGCTTTGGTGAACGGTTGCGGCAATCCAGTCGATTCTTTGACGTTGCCGCGGCGCCCTGGGAAGACGTTGAACTCAAAGTCCATTCCGCCTTGGAAGCCGAACTTAATGAACTGGCCCGGTATCAGCAGGCGCCGGGAACGATCCAGCCACTGAGGGCAACGAATTGGTTGAACGGCGATCCGGTCGATGTTGTTTCAGGAGAAGCGAACTTTCGCCTAATTGTGTTCGGACGATCGAAACACAGTTTCCAAGAAGCGAATCTGGTGCACAAGTTTTATGGTGATCAAGGGGTTCAAGTCGTTGGTGTCGTCGGGAACAAAATCTCAGGATCTGAAAACAGAGACGTATGGGCGAGAGAGCTTCAAATCCCAATTGCGGTCGATGACGGCAACGCCAAAATGTTCTCTCGGTATGGATTCGATTCAAATGGCGGTGTCCTGCTGTACGGAGCAGATGGACAGCTCATCGAACGGATCAATGGAGGAAGAGACCTACTTTGGATCATGAGAAATCACGTTTTGTACCGGGATTGATCTAATCAAGTGATTTCATCGTTCTCGCTCGAAACCGTTTGTGCGTGTACGATTCTCGCATGACTGACAGCACTCTTCCTCCCAATCAACAGCTTGTTCGCGGTGATCGTTGGCCCATTGTTGGTGAACGACACCCGGGCGACATCGATTCGCCTTGGTCGCTGGAGATTGATGGCTGCGTTGCGAATCCGTTCACGTTTTCGCTCGACGAGATTCGAGCGATGCCGCAGGTGACGCGGCAAATCGATGTTCACTGCGTGACGCGTTGGTCGAAACCGGCAATGTCGTTCGCTGGCGTGCGCTTGCTCGAATTGCTGAACGACTCGGGGACACCGAGATGGACCGATGAAGCGAACTTTGTTTCGTTTGTCGCGAGGAGTGAGCGAAATCATTCGACCTCGTTACCGCTCAGCGAAGTGTTGGAACTCGACCCGATCATCGCTTTGCAAGCAGAAGGCAAGCCGTTGGCGACTGAAAATGGTGGTCCGATGCGAATGGTTGTGCCAGGCAAGTACTTTTACAAAAGCGTGAAGTGGATCCGTCGGATTGAGTTCTTGCAAGAAGAACGTCTGGGGTACTGGGAATCCGAGGCTGGGTACCACAACGGGGCGGACCCGTGGCGTGAAGAACGGTACATGGCACCGACGTTGACCAAGCAAGCCGCTTTGCGAGTGATCGAATCGCGAGATTTTCGAGGTCAGGACTTGCGGGGAATCAATGCGGCGCATCGAGACCTCGCGAATCTACAAGCGTCCGACGCGTTGCTTCGGGACGCCGATTTTCAATCCTGCAATTTGCAACAAGCAAACTTTCGCGACGCCAATCTATCCAACTCCAAATTGCAACGATCCAATCTGCAAGGGGCAGACTTCACCGGCGCCGATCTCGAAGGAGCGGACTTGTCCGGCGCTGACCTGCGAGGCTGCGATATTCGTGGTGCATCACTCTTCGGTGCCACCTTCTTCCAACCCGACGCAAACGAAGCAGATAGCCTGCTTGCCATCATCGATCGATCCACTCAAGTCGATCTCGCATCCTTGGACGCTTTGGTAGACGAACAAAAGGCATTTGTTCGCAAGGCGATCAAGGCGTAGCTGCTTGTTGATTTAATGAGCCGTACCGCGTTGGCGGCGGTTAAGCAGACACCCACCGTGGCTAACGCCCATTGGCACTTACTTCACACCCCCTCAAGGAGGTTGTGAATTTTTACGTGCATCGCCAGTAACGCCTTGAGAACCCCGCCCGTGCAGCGGGAGGGGTCGGAAAGCGAGCGTTCAGCGAGATTTCCGGGGGAGGGCAATCTGCGCCGTTTTCCATGCTCGGCCCCCTCCCTCGCGTACGCCTGAACGGCGTCGCTCGACCTCACGGCGATCGCATCAAATTTCGGAAGAAGTATTCGATTGCCGGTTGTCTTGGTGAAGACCTGTTGCGAAAGATTGCGTGAACTCGTTTGATTCATGCCCTGCTATGGAGACGGCAATGCTTTCGCAAATCGATGTGTTTCACGACTGCTTTGATCAGGTCGAAGACCCTCGCGTTCCCGGACGAACCACGCATCCGTTGAACTCCATTTTGTTCCTAGTGGTTGCTGCGACGATCGCCGATGCCGACGGTCCCGAAGAGATCGAGTGTTTTGGAAATGAACGACTCGATTGGCTCAGTCGCTTTGCAGATTTCCCTCACGGCATCCCCTCGCACGACACCATCGGTCGAGTCCTGTCACTGATCAAGCCAGAGCAGTTTCAGCAAGCTTTGCTAGACTGGCACACACAACTTTGTCAGCAATATCGCGACGCCGAAGACAAGCTTGATCGTGATGAAGAGCAGTCTCTGCCCATTCATGTTGCGATTGACGGCAAGACCGCACGCGGCTCTTACACCAACGCTGAGAAATCAAACGCAATTCACTTTGTATCCGCTTGGGCTTCCAAACATGGAGTCACTCTTGGGCAAACCGAAGTGGATTCAAAAACCAACGAAATCACAGCAATTGATGAGCTTTTAGACTTCATTGATGTCCGTGGCACCATTATCACGCTCGATGCAATCGGAGCCCAGAAGTCGATTGCTGAGAAGATTCATCGTAATGGCGGCGACTACATTTTCGCGATCAAAGACAACCATCCCAAGTTGGCCAATGCCATCCGTGAACACTTCGAGTTGGTTCACGAAGAAGGGCTGAAAGCCAATGGAGTGAAGTCGAAGAAGACGGTGGGAAAAAAGAGTGGCCGACAGGAAGAACGATTCTACGCTGTTTGCCCGATACCACCTGAGATGAAAGCCATGACAGATCTCTGGGCAGGTGCGACGAGCATCGGCCAAGCCATCACGCAAACGGAGCGAAATGGAGAGTGCCATGTCGAGGTTCGTTATTTCCTGCTCAGTCGACCTGCCCGGGTAGGAGAGTTCGCAATCAGTGTCCGGAGTCACTGGAGCGTGGAGTCCATGCACTGGGTGTTGGATGTCGTGTTCCACGACGATGCCAGCCGCATTCGGACCAAGAACGCGACGGCGAATTTCACGTTCATCCGTCGTTATGTGACGACGCTTCTCAAGCAGGACACTACCAAGCGAAGTCTCAAGCAGAAGCGAAAAAAAGCGGGCTGGAATACCGACTTCCTCGAGAAACTCATGTTCTCAGCATGATTTTGATGCGATCGCCGTGCGCTCGACCTCCCCCCAAACTTCGTTTCGGGAGAGGTGCATCATACAGAACTCCGCTTAAACGCGACCTCGACAAACTGCACGACCTCCCCAGGGGCGAGGGTGAAGTTGTAAAGTAAGTGCCATTCGGCGAACGCCCATCGGCTGATTGTTGTGACTCGGTATGCGACTCAACTAACCGCCTGGTAGCTTCCTCAAGGATCTTTCGGTCGATTGAATGGCGGCAAGTTGGATTTTGGCTGGAACGCAGTCAATAGCAGAGATCCACCGATATGTGATTCATTGCAATCTGCAATCACGTCGTGTTCCGTCTCAATTGCTTAGGCAAGCACAGTTCTTTTCGCATGCCATGAGCTGTCGCGTTGGCAACAGTTCTCGAGTGCAACCGGGCACGGGCTGCGTTGGCAGATGGACCATGCCAATCCATCCGTTTGTATGTGCTTGCGATGTGAAGGTTGTGTTTGATTTGTGTGCAATCGAACCAATGGGATGTGCCGCGGAAAGTGTTTACACAGTAATGGGATTGCAGCATGGTTTCCGCGACACGATTCCGGCTTCTCATGAGCACTTGCCGTCGCCGTGGGAAATGCGAAGGCTCTTTCCGAAGAATATTTGCAGTGGCTGATTGGCATCGCTATGATGCTCAAACTGTGCTGTTCGAAGCTTAACGTCCTGTTGATTCAGTCGTATACCGAATGACAACAATCCGCCGATCGGCAATAGCCCCGGTTGGCATAGGATTGATCGCCGCTAATGCGGTTCGGCTGATTGAATCAACAGGCCATTAAGAAATTAGCCTCGATGACCGGGACCAACCAATGAGTTTAGACGCAACGATTGCGAACGAGAATTCCGCTGCCGTTTCTCAGTATCCATGTCCCTATTGCCAGGAGCGAACGCTGGAAGCGGTCGCATCCGCTCCTTATGTCCGCGGTTTCCTGATCGTCATGATGTTTGGCTCGAAGTCATTCATCGGCTGCGTACCATGTGTTCGTCAGAAGATCTTTGGTGAGGCGGGTATGTCGATGCTGTTGGGATGGTTCAGCCCAAAGTCTTTGATCATCAACCCTTTTCTGATTCTCTACAACCTGATTCGTGCTGTTTTTGTCGGTGCAAACCCAAAGGCCGTGGAAAAGAAACTGACTCAGTTGGGGTTGCCTGGCACGCCCAATCTGATTGACATTCAAGCGGTGGGAGTGGCATTGGCCGCTTCCATGATTCTGGCGGACGGTGAAGTGGATGAAGCCGAGGTGTTGGCGGCTGAGAAATCCGGTGATGAAGTGTTTGAAGGGTTTGACGAGGCTCGTCTTCGCATGATTCTGCAGCATGGCAAAGATTTACCTTCTGCCGACGACTTGGCCGGAATGCTCCGCGATGTCTTGGATCAAGAAAGCAAGGCCAAGGTCATGGAATTCTTGTCGGAAATCGCCATGGCAGATGGCAGAGTTGCAAAGGAAGAACGAGAGATGTTGCAACGCGTGGCGGCAGGCCTTGGAGTGAACTCACCCATCAATTGATGCGACGCGCGTCGGAGTATTCGTTTCGCAACGAAGACGTTTCGACGGTTGATCATGCCCGCGGTTGAAAAGAGACAATCCGATTGTCTCCACGACTGGAGACGGCAGCGTCACGTGGTGGAATCAGTTGACTGCGTAAGTTGTCTGCCGCCTATCCGCCTGACATGCAGCGACTAGCGACCGAAACAGTATTGAGACAGGCCGAGATGATCGCGGATGAGTTAGTTCACAACGACATAACAGCGGGGCAACAATGAGCGAAACACCATCAGATTCAAAGAGCGTGCGAAGGAAAGTTTTTGTTTCGTACGCACACACGTCCGAACCACACATCGAGTGGATACTGGCATTCGTTGCGGATCTGCAAGCGAATGGCATCGAAGTTGTCGTTGACCAATACGATCTGAAAGAAGGCCAGGACGCCAACACGTTCATGGAGAAAGTTGTCACAGATAAGACAATCGATCGCGTATTGATTGTCAGCGATGAGAACTATGCGGCAAAGGCTGACGGGCGAAAAGGTGGCGTCGGCACAGAAAGTCAAATCATCACGCAGAAGCTCTACAAAGATATTGAAGAGACGCGTTTTATTCCAATCCTGAAAGAACGCGACGACCAAGGAAACGCTTGCTTGCCAGTTTTTCTGGGTGGGCGTATCTACATCGACTTTTCAAATCCTGATGCCTATGCGACGCGTCTTGAAGAATTGACCAGAGTTGTTTTTGACAAACCAAAGAGAATCAAACCGCCGCTCGGAAAACCACCCGCCTACATCACAGACGACACTGTCGTTTCCTTGAAATGTGTGCGATCAGCAAGAACGTTTCGTGAAGTATTGACTTCCGGAAAAGGGAACCCACCGCTCGCGTTTGACCAGTTCAAGCAGGCTGTCTTGGAAGATTTGGAGGAGTTTCAGCTCGAATTCAAACGAGGAAACGAAGAAGAGTGGCCAGACAGAGTGCTTCTCGCAATCGAGCAAATGAAGCCAATTCGAGACAGAGTTGTCGAGGTACTGGAGTGCGCATTTGTTGGTGTCGAGGATGAATGGCTTAGCCGCGCTCTCGTGGAATTCCTGGAAAAGATAGCTGAACTGACTCGCCTCGATGAACAAACGGAGGGTCCGCGATTCCCGATTTCAACCGACAACTACCGATTTTTCGCTCTTGAAATCTTTCTCTATGTTTTGGCTGTCGCAATCAAAAGACGTCGATACCAAATCGCCAATCACCTCCTGACGGTCGGGTACAGTGTGTCGGAGAGACGTGGAGGCGATGACGTAAGGCATGAGAACTTTGGTGTTTTCCACGACCCTCCAGACTCGCTAGAAGTGATGGCTAATCAGAAGTTGAATCCGGGTTGGATTCGATACAGCGGACATCTTATGGCTGAGCGAGCGACAAACTCAGCGATTCGACTCATCGACCTGGTTCAGGCAGATGCAATCGCTCTTCTTGCGGCAGTAAAACAACACGCCCGATGGGGACCAACTGTATCGATAAATGGGAAACGTAGCCGCCAACTCCCGTTGTTCGACGAGCTGTTGCGTACAGCAGAACCCGGTGCAGTTGGCGTGATACTTGGCTTGTCAACGTTCGATGAGATCACCGAAGTCGTTCTCTCTGACCAAATGAAACACTTCTACAATTCGAGTACTTACTGGCGAAGCACCTGGGGTGACGGCGATCTCGTTAGCGCCGAGGAGATCGCCAGAATACGCGACCGGTGAACTAGGATTGGCCGAAAGCGTTTTCAGGGCTCGAACGTTTTCAATCTGGACTACGGTTCCTGTTCACGCAAGCTCAAGCAGTTTTCTCTTGCGAGAACGATGTGGTCCAGCGCGGTGATGCCAATGACTTTGCCCACCTCAGTCAATTGCTGAGTTACTTTGAAATCTTCACGGCTGGGAGTCGGGTCTCCAGACGGATGGTTGTGGGCCAACAGAACGCAACTGCAAGCGTCCCTAATGGCTGGCCGGAAAACTTCGCGAGGATGGACCAGAGATGCATCGAGTGTTCCCACGGTGATTCTGTGTGAATCAATCATCCTGTGCTTGGTGTCGAGCGTCACGATATGAAATTCTTCCTGAAGCCCCTCTGCGATTAGTCGCGAGAAGTGCGACCTGCAGAACGCGACCGCTTTGTGGGTGGAGGTCAGCCGTTCGTTGAAGTTGGTCTTCGCTTCGCCCACACGCTTTCCCAGCTCAATCCCAGCCATCAATCGTTCATAGGCAATGTCAGTCAAACCCAGTTCCGCCTTTGACGCCTGGGCAATCTCACGGACCTTCCTGTTGGCGACACGCTCGAATTGCGATCGCAGCACAAGAGCCAGCAGTTCCTTGTCACTTTTCTCCTTCACACGTGGTGACACGAGCTTGCCGACGTACGTGGGCTTTGCCTTCGGCACGTTCGGAGCGTTTAACCAAAGAACGTGTCGGCCGCATCATTGGATTGATTGGCAAAAAAGCCGGAATCGTTGTTCGGAACGAGGATGAGCGAACTGGCACCAGAACCAAGTTTGCGAGTGTTCATGATATCAGGCGCGGCTGTGCGCAACGCCTTATCAATGCCGGCGTCTCTGCGGAGACGCTCAAGGTCGTCATGCGTCACGCTGATTTCGCGACGACAGAAAAGCACTACGGCGCAACGCGATCAGCTCAGGCCGCCGCAAGCGAAGTACGTCAGAAACTCGCCACACCTGCAACTACGGATGCGATAATGGGGGGACACGAAAAAACTCCGCAGCTATCAGCAGCGGAGTTATCGAAGCTAAAACGTTTGTTAAACAGCATTTAGCGTAGTACACCCCACTGGATTCGAACCAGTAACCTTCGGTTTCGTAGGCCAACCCATTACGGGAAAGCGGTATGCGTTGCGAAGGATGTAAGTGTTGACTTGACAACGGTTTGCGGGAATGATGACGCCGCTTTCCGCGTCGCCTCACTTCCCATATTTTCAATGGTTTTGTCCCACTGTCAACTGTTTCTGTGCCACTTTCTGTGCCACTTCGGAACTTCAAATTCCGTACTGATGGAAATTCTGCAATCGACCAAGAGTGGCTCCAACCCCAAATTCTGCATCCGCACTGGCACCGATACTCCCCCAAACCAGGGCCAGCAAACTCGCGACGGTTTGTCCAACCGCCAGCATCCAACGTAGGCTGAGACGATTCAGCGGATTGCTTAAGCACCGGAGCTGGCGTCACACCTGACCGGCACAAGTACTGGTTCCTCGTCCCGATCAAAGGCAGTCTCATGGCCTATTTCTCATTGATTGACGAATACCGTTAACTAACGCATACAAAACTGATGCGAGTCTGCCTTACGCACTCGATCGGCTTTGCAGATCACTCAGCTGCTGCAACGTTGCGAATGAAACGATCAAGTGCGGCTCTTTGCTCCTCAGTCAGTTTTGCAAGGTTGGACATCTCTTTCATCGTCGGTTCAGCCATAGCTGGCAACCATGCCTCATGACCAGCAAAAGATGGCCCGTGTTTTCCTTCCCTATGGCATTTCATGCACTTGGTGAGCACGCTATGCACCTCTGGATTATTGAGCTTCAGCCATAGCTCATCAGTCGTGTCGGCCATCCTTGATTGCGCAAAACCGAGTTGCTTAACCTGCGATTCAATAAGGTCTGATTGCTTCGCCAATCTTTTTTGCTCGACACCAATTAGTGTTTCCAAGCGTTGAACCGCTGCTCTAAGCTCCTCAGCCACAAAGCTGGTATCAGGCGCCGATGCAACATAGTTTGCCGAATACACAAGTGATGTCCACTCAGCATTCTTCGCCTTGAAGTTGACAAAAAACTTGCAGCCAGGAAAGCCGATCTTTCTGTGAATCAGGAACTCGCCAGACTCGTTTTTGAACTGATACGTGCCAGAGCACACTAGGTCATTCTTCCTGATGTCGTCATGCGCAAGCCACAGATTGTCAACCTTCATCTGCGCACCGTTAACGCTTATCTCCAGAGCATCCAGAGTTCCTGAAAAGTGCAGGTCAATCGCGTCGTTTTCGCCCTTAACTGTAATGTGGGTGTCAAGATCTTCTTTGTCGAATTCAAATGCCAATCCAGTTCTTATGAGCAAGCCAATCGGTGAATGAAACAGGACATTTCCATTACGCATATGCCATGCTGACACAGCGAATGGTTCCGGCTGACCTGATGATCCAGTAACCATAAACATCATCTGCAGCATAGAAAGGTCGAAGCTCTTACTGAGATCAATATTCGCAAAGTCAACGGGGCCGTTGGATGACCAGGAGCTCACTGTCTCGCCGTCCTCATTTAAGAATAGCAAGTGCATGTCATATGGTCCTGAATGCTTCAGTTCAAGGTTGACTGGTGGTTCACCACCTTTTATAGCTTTTGAGAGCCAGCCACTAAGTCTATTGGTGCTTGGCCTTAGCCTGATAATGTAGGATGTCTTGCCTTCGACTTTTAACTGGTTCTGGGCGTTGCAAGGACATGAGAACATGCCCGACATTATGGCGGCGATGGCGAGCCCGAAAGATTGCAAAATAACTCTATTCATCTCGTGTCCTTTTCTCTAAGAAGGCCCTAGAATCTTCACCCCATAGAAGCTCTGACGACAGACCGTTTCTGCCAAATTTAATAATAAGAAGCGGAGCTTCGTGTAAGTAGAAATCCTGAGTGAGTACATGCTCGGAACGCATCCCGTTCATAGATGCAAACACGAGAAACAAGCCCACTTCTTTGTTGAATTCATTAAGTGTTCGTATACCTTTGGGCCCTGGCGCTATTGGAGGGATCACCAACTCCCAGGCATCTCCAAAGGGAGATTGGAATTTGACTGGTGCATAATGCAAAAACAAAAGATCGACGTGAGAATTCGTTTCATTGTAGACGGTTAATGCAAATTCATCCGGTCTCCCAGTCTGTTTGGCCAGATCATAAATTTCGTGCGATGGTAAGTCGTACTCGTCCAGGGGACGTATGGATTGCTCGTAGAGTGGATTGATTCTCTCCACCATCAGTTTCATACGGGTTCTTGCACGATACCTGAATCCGCTGATTTCCACTGACTCAATATTCCCGATGTCACCGGGGTCTTTAATCTGCCCCAACTGTCCTGATATCGAGGTGTTGCTCAGAGGCATCTCGTCCGATGTGTAGGTCAACACCGCTTTGCGTGCAACGATTTCATCCGTTAAGACATCAACGACAGTAAACATACGGTCGGAAACGTCGAGAGACGCAGACCCAACTACATTCGATCGCCTCGAGCTGTTTGGCATGAGCCTGTAGCAAATGGATGCAAGAGCCACGCAGGCGAAGACAACAAGAAGAACAATCAGCCAGCGAAGAGGGACAAAATCAAAGAATGTAAGCCACGTTGGCATGTCCTTTCGCTGGCTTGTATTTCCGTCAGGATTGGCAAGTAAACGACCCTCAACGAGTGGTTTCCACCAGGTCGAAACAAATTCTTCATCAAAAAATAAAGAGTGTCCGCCCAGGTGGAATCTGTCTTGAACACAAATCTGGCCGAATCCGTCGACACCAGCCGCGCCATAGCCCCATCCAGCCGACTTCCCTAAGACAGGCCAAATATCACGACTGCCACAGTCATTGATGATGTATTTGCGTTTTTCGGGATCATTCCTGTCACCGACAAGATGACTAACTTTGTCCCACTGAAAATTCTCGTCCACTACAGAACCACATAAAATTACACGCCAAAGCTCGATATCAGACTTGTCCGTTAAGATTCGAGTAAGAAGGTATGTTCCATAGCTATGAGCTATCACCGTGGTTCTGGCATTTGGAAACGCTTTCTTTACGAGTCTAAGCTGCCTTTCAGCACGCTCCCTTGGTCGTTTCCCCCAATCCCAAGGTGCGAGAAATCGAAAGACATCAAAGTAACCATACTTACATCCGAAGACCTTCAGATTCACAGTGTTTTCTTCAAGAATCCGTCGCATCATTTGTTGCCATTCGCCACGATCGCGTATGCCATGCAACAAGACCACGACATCACAGACTGTTTCTTGTACCTGTTCTTTCTCAAGCACAGCGCAAATTTTTCTTGCTTGAGACTGTGGAGCAATCTGTTTACCAGTCTCCCATTTGCTTACAGTTGCAGGAGAAACTGCTATAAGGTCAGCAAGCTGCGCCTGTGTAAGTTTTTCTCGCAGTCGTAGTTCTTTAATTCGAGGTCCAGTGGGGAAATCCGAGTGCGTTTCACCTGGTGCGCGTCCAGTAATTCCCCAGATTAATCGTCGCAACGGATCAGCCGTAGTAGAACGAAAATCAACCCAGTTCATACCTTCCAGAAACACGGGAAGATCCGGCGTTGATTGGCACGACGGCAGAATCACCGGAATGACTGGGCAATCGTCTTTAACCAAACGACGTAGAAGCGCCTCCTGCTCCATTTCTTGCCAGGGTCCAAGACCTGATCCACCAATGAAAACTGCGGCCGCTCGAATGTCTACGATTGCACGCTCGAGTGTGCGTTGCCATGGTAGCCCTGGACGAAGTTGCTCTTCATCGAGCCAATATGTCAGGCCATTTGCGGCAAGTTCTGTGGCGACTTTCCGCACCTCTTGCTTATCTGCACTGTTGTGGCACAGGAAAACGTCAAACTCACCCTTCACAATATCGCCCTTCGTTACAAGGCAAATTCGATTCGAAATCCTCGGATTTGATGCCAAGTCTTTCAGTCGTATCGCTGATATACCGTACGGTTTGGAAATGTCGACTGGCAAGCCTGCCCTGTAGTTTTAGCGAGAATTCCTGTTCATCCGCTTGAGGCAGGGGATGCATCAAGATATCCAAAATGATGCCCCAATTTAGATTGCGTGCTCCGCTGGCAACCCAATACTGTGCGACCACATCTTTCGCCTTGGCATTCCGTTGAATGGCGAGAACGCGATGACCTGCCAACTCCGGATAGACTATCTGAATCGCCATTTGGGCCCGTCACCTTAAGAGTTCGTGTGGGATGCTGGAGGGATTGCTCATCTGCAGTATGTCGTGCTCTCACGGCGTCTGCCACACTCGGAATAAAAATTTGACCCGCGCGGCGAATTTTTCGCGTGCTGGAATGAGTCTTGGGATTTCGCGTTCGGCTAAGCCGGCGCGGTGCCGTTGGCACGCTGGCAGCACGTTCGCGGGAAACAAATTCCCTTAACGGTAAAGCAGGACAGTGCATTCGAGTCAGATACGCTTCTCGCTGTTCGTGGTCCTAGAACTCGTGGTGGTAGCATTGACTTCAGTATCGAAGCCTTTGGTCTATCTCGCGTCTGTATAAGCGGTTAAGTTCGCTGGGGTTTAGTGAAGATACATTTCGTGCGTTGGCCACGCTGAGCAGAGACTTATTCAGTCCTACGTAGCCACAGTCCCATAGCATCGTTCATGGTGTCTTGGAGCGTTGGTGGCCTCCGACCGGCGGATTCTTCTTTTCGGACGTGCTCTTCGTATTGAGCGATTAGCTGCGGTAGAAAGCGGATGCTCTTTTGGATGCGGGCACGAGATAGGGTGCGGGCGCACGGCGATCGCATCAAAATCATGCTGAGAACATGAGTTTCTCGAGGAAGTCGGTATTCCAGCCCGCTTTTTTTCGCTTCTGCTTGAGACTTCGCTTGGTAGTGTCCTGCTTGAGAAGCGTCGTCACATAACGACGGATGAACGTGAAATTCGCCGTCGCGTTCTTGGTCCGAATGCGGCTGGCATCGTCGTGGAACACGACATCCAACACCCAGTGCATGGACTCCACGCTCCAGTGACTCCGGACACTGATTGCGAACTCTCCTACCCGGGCAGGTCGACTGAGCAGGAAATAACGAACCTCGACATGGCACTCTCCATTTCGCTCCGTTTGCGTGATGGCTTGGCCGATGCTCGTCGCACCTGCCCAGAGATCTGTCATGGCTTTCATCTCAGGTGGTATCGGGCAAACAGCGTAGAATCGTTCTTCCTGTCGGCCACTCTTTTTTCCCACCGTCTTCTTCGACTTCACTCCATTGGCTTTCAGCCCTTCTTCGTGAACCAACTCGAAGTGTTCACGGATGGCATTGGCCAACTTGGGATGGTTGTCTTTGATCGCGAAAATGTAGTCGCCGCCATTACGATGAATCTTCTCAGCAATCGACTTCTGGGCTCCGATTGCATCGAGCGTGATAATGGTGCCACGGACATCAATGAAGTCTAAAAGCTCATCAATTGCTGTGATTTCGTTGGTTTTTGAATCCACTTCGGTTTGCCCAAGAGTGACTCCATGTTTGGAAGCCCAAGCGGATACAAAGTGAATTGCGTTTGATTTCTCAGCGTTGGTGTAAGAGCCGCGTGCGGTCTTGCCATCAATCGCAACATGAATGGGCAGAGACTGCTCTTCATCACGATCAAGCTTGTCTTCGGCGTCGCGATATTGCTGACAAAGTTGTGTGTGCCAGTCTAGCAAAGCTTGCTGAAACTGCTCTGGTTTGATCAGTGACAGGACTCGACCGATGGTGTCGTGCGAGGGGATGCCGTGAGGGAAATCTGCAAAGCGACTGAGCCAATCGAGTCGTTCATTTCCAAAACACTCGATCTCTTCGGGACCGTCGGCATCGGCGATCGTCGCAGCAACCACTAGGAACAAAATGGAGTTCAACGGATGCGTGGTTCGTCCGGGAACGCGAGGGTCTTCGACCTGATCAAAGCAGTCGTGAAACACATCGATTTGCGAAAGCATTGCCGTCTCCATAGCAGGGCATGAATCAAACGAGTTCACGCAATCTTTCGCAACAGGTCTTCACCAAGACAACCGGCAATCGAATACTTCTTCCGAAATTTGATGCGATCGCCGTGGGTGCGGGCGAACTCGGGAGAATCCTGTTGGAAGTCAGTTGGTCGCCGCTCCTTGCGTTGTCCCGCGACTTTGGGTTTTCGCTTCCCTGTCTTTCTCTCCGACATCGTCTGTCCTGGCTTCGGCAATTTCTCAGGTTGGTCGTTCGTGGCGGGTTCCTCGTTGGAAACACCCGTGCGGATGAAACTGTCAAACGCAGGTGTCATCTCCAACGCTGCTGCCGCGTCTCTTCTTTCAGCCATTGGCAACTCCCGATTTTTACACCTCAGCTATCTGTCCAAACAATCCTTTCAAATCCGATTTGGCCTTCTCGAACGATGGCGAGTCTGACTTGACGCGAAGCACGACTGTGCCCTGCTGGTCAGCTTCGGGAAAGGCCTGAAGGTCGCGGATTGGTTCGGTTGCCACAATGAGGCCGAGGCTGGGAGCGAGTTTTTCGACCTCGCGAAAAAGTCGGGTACGTTTCTTGGCTTTGTTCAGAACGAGCCAGGCGTGCTCTGGTTTTCCACCGGTCACGGTTCTTGCGTAGTTCAAGACCTCGATCGATTCCTTCGTCGAGCGAAGGCACTTGATGGTTGGCTCCATCGGAAAGATCGCGACGTCGGCCATGACCATCATTTCCCTTGTTTCATCAGAAAGCCTCGCGGGGGCATCGCAAACGACATCGTCGTGTTGGTCGGCCAGTCGCGTGATTGTGTCGGGGATTTTGTTTGGCTCGAATTCGGCGACCACTGTGATTCCAGGTTCCGCTTCTGCAATCGCTCTGGCCGAATGGAGCTGCTCGTCGGCATCGAGGACGGCAACTCTACGACCGGCGTCGTGCAGGTAGACGGCGAACGCCGTTGCCAAGGTGCTTTTGCCGACTCCGCCTTTCGTGTTTACGAAAAGATACTTCATGCCCCTTTGTTCGCATGCGTTACGAATCCGTGCAAGAGTCTTTCTTGCATGTGGATTGATTCCAGCAACTTGCCTGAGTCTTGCATGCATGCATCGGGGGCCGCGACAAAAATGGAGCAAACGACACTGCCGGCTACCATGGCGTTGCCGGTCAGGGCGACGAGAATCTACGACATTGACCGATCACGCCCCGACCTATGCCGATGGTAGGTCGTCAAAAATCAGGCCTTCAAACGGCTCTCTGAGCCTCGGGAATTTTCGCGAGAATCGAGCTACTGGAACCCGTTGGCGAGTTGCGATGAGTTTGTGCGGTACTTTCTCCGTTGCGCGAGCGAATGAACCACGATATCAGCTGGGCATGAGCAGGGTTTGGAATCAGTTCAATAATGTACTGGAGGGATAGATTGCGGCTTTTTCCCTTCTGGGCCTCGTCATGTAATCTTGCCATTCCAAGCAAAATGGCGTCCAGCAGTACGTCGTCGACTAGACGGAAAAAATCCCCAGCTTCCGCATGCAGCAAATTGCGGCGTTTGCTTGATTCAGCAAACAACTGTTTGTAGGTTTGCCATAAGTACGTGATGTATCGCACGTGGGCGACGACCGAATTAAGAGGCCCTTCTAGTTCAGCTGGAAGCTGCTGGCATTGAGAGTCAGTCTTATTCGGTGCCCAATCGCGAGGCGATTAGCTAGAGGAGATCCTGTGGTATGGTTTGATAGCCCCTCAGGCAATCATTGGGTCTAAAAAAAAAGCGAATGTAGCTGGGTACATTCGCTTTGGCGGTTTGACGTAAGTCGAGTACACCCCACTGGATTCGAACCAGTAACCTTCGGTTTCGTAGACCGATGCTCTATCCAATTGAGCTAGGGGTGCTTCTTCAAATGTTCAGCGGCGAATCGCTTTCGCGTCGCTCGCGAGGGCGTGAAAATATCGGCTGGTCTGGTTTCTCGCAAGGGGGAATGACCAACTTTCAGTTCCTTGGGACCTCGATTCCGCGAATCATGGCCCGCAATTCCTCATCAACGCTGCGACCCTCAATTTCGGCCTCCGCCGTCAACGAGACTCGGTGCCGCAAAACAGGCAAAACAATTTCCATCACGTCGTCGGGAACCGCGAAATCGCGGCCGGAAAACGCGGCAATCGTGCGGGCGGATTGCATCAGTGCAATCCCCGCTCGCGGCGACGCACCAATATGGAAGGCGGGCCAAGTCCGGGTGGATCGAATCAATGCATTGATGTATTCGACCAAGCGATCCTCGACGCGAACTTGGCTGCACGTCGAGATGACCTTTTGAACGATCTCCGGATTGGTGATCGGCTGAATCTCGTTTTCCAATCGCTGGCCAAAGTCGACCTGCATCGAATGCATTTTTAAGATCTCGGCTTCCTCGTTGGCCGATGGATAGTCGACCATCAGCTTGAACATGAACCGGTCCAGCTGTGCCTCGGGCAAGTTGTAGGTGCCTTCGCTTTCCAACGGGTTCTGCGTTGCCAATACCAAGAACGGTTTGGGAACCGGGTGGCTGGTTCCATCGATCGTGACGCGATATTCCTGCATGATCTCGAGTAATGCCGCGTGCGTTTTTGCCGGCGACCGGTTGATCTCATCGGCCAGCAACAACTGCGTGAACACGGGACCGGCGCGGAATCGAAATTCGCTGGTCTGCATGTCAAACACCGGGGCACCGGTGATGTCCGAAGGCATCAAGTCAGCGGTGAACTGGATGCGTCCAAATTCGCAGCCCAGGATTCGCCCAAGTGTTCGAACGAAAAGCGTTTTGCCCAGTCCCGGGACCGATTCGATCAGGACGTGGCCACCGGAGAACAATGCGGTCAACGTGCCCAGGACAAGCTCGTCTTGTCCGACGTACAGCTTGGCAACTTCGGCTTGGATCAATTCGAAAAGCTGTTTGATCTTTGCGAATTCTGGCGATACCGGCGGTGTGGACGGTTCTTCGATTTCTGGAACGGTGATGTGCGAGGCCGGGGTCGCGGGCTCGGACATCTCAGGCGGAGAACCCGGCGCATTGCTTGCAGCTTTGTCGGTGCCAGGGTTCCCGGGACCGGAGTTGTCTTCGGGCAAAATCGGTGGCAAGGAAGAATCGTTCAAGGCGACTTCTCAGCGGGTTCGTTAGGAACTGGCGGGTCAAGTGACGTTGTAGCAACTGGTGCCTCCGAAGTTGAAGGAGGCACATCGGAGGTGTCGGGCGAACTGGATTCGCCGTCCGACTTCGCGGTCGGAGGAGCGGTAGTGTTCATTGGCGGAACGGGCGGTTTCTTCGGGACGACAAACAGATCCGGTTCGCCGCGAACGATTCGCATGTAGTGGTTGATTTTCTCTTTGGCAAAGTCCATCCCGCCGGCGCGACGCATCAAAATTGCCATCGCGCTGAGGTGGTTTCCAAAGTGAGTCGACCGATGATAGACGACTTGTCGTGCTCGGCCAAAAGTCGGCAGGAGCATCAAACACATCACGACACCTAAGAACAGAGCGTGAAGCGTGACCAGACTGATCGGCCACGTTGTCAGCATCTCCATTCCGGTTTGTGCCGGGGCACCCGGTTCGGCGTCGGAGATAGGCACGTAGGAGAGGTCGCTGGTCATGAAGCCAAGGCTCACCCGTTCGTCTTTTCCCACTTCCGCGTTGGACAGGATCTCATGACGGATTTGTTTTGCCATTTCGATCGCAGGTTCGTTCGTCATCGCGAAGTTGGTCAGCATTCCGCCGCCGGCAACCACCAACACGCAAGAATTCTTCCACTTCGGATGTGTGATTCGGGCGTAGGTGGTGATCCCATCGTTCTCATCCAACGATTCGAACAATTGCGATGGCCGATTGGTCTGTTTGGAATCGCCTTTTTCCTCCTTTGGATCCTCCGTCGATTCGGAGGAATCCGTCGGCGAGTCAGGTTCAGATTTTCCTGAGGTGTCTTCTTGGTCGACGACAGTTTCTTTCGTTGCAGTTTCGTCGCTTTCGACGATCGTCGCGTTGTTGGACTGGGCGGCCGGCGCAACCAATCCACCTGGGATCACGACACTACTGGCGACATCGCGTTTCGGATCGAAATCGTGCAAGTCGTAAGAGACAACTCGACGATCATCGATGTTCTGGCGTGCCGGCAACCCTCGAGCGGTGAACAGTTTGCCAACTGTGATGTCGTCGCGTCGGACGTCTTCGAGCAAACGATGGTTGATCTGTTGAGCCAGACGGCGGCGATACTCCAGTCGTTGCTCCGGAGGTGCCAGGTTCGACGCTTCTCGCCAATAGGCTTCCGTGCTGCCCTCATCGGGAACGACAAAGACAACGGTGCGGTTTCCACTTCGCAGCCACTTGGTCATCCAATCTGAGACTTCGCCCGGATTGATTGGGGGCCATACGGTTGGAACCCAAACGATGGCATCGTGCTGATAGGCCCGTGAAGACAACCGCGTTAGGTTTCGAGAGCGGAGTTCGGCGTCCTCCCAGTCTTCGCCCAATTCGGCACGTTCCGCGTCGTCAAGCTCTTCGGTGAGCGTCTCGCGAAAAGCGCCGAATCCATTGAGACTTTCTTTGCCGATCGTGCCGTCCGTTTTGCCGTAAGTGGTGTACAGCTCGCCGCACCCAGAAGTCAGCAGGACGCAAAGCAGCAGCAACCAACGCGTCCGTTTCCCGCCGGTTCGCGGTGATGAAGCGGAACAACAGCACGCGACATCGGGCGACGCAAATTGGGACTCGACGATGGAATCATTTCGGGTGGCGGTGTTCATGCTGCCCCCGGTTTGCGAACGGAATCAGCGGCCTGGATCTCTTGTTCCAGCACCGCGTTGGTTTGCCAAAGGCGTAGGAATTCGACTTTCGAGATTTCGTGCCGACCAAAGTAGGCTCGTTCAAAAGCAGACACCGTTTGTTGCAATCGGTTCCCCGCATCGGGTTGAGACCGCTTTGTCTCTCGGACATAGCGACTGTTCGTCTTACCACGGGCCAACCGCAACCAGTGGACTCGGTCGAGCAACAGCAATTGATGGCCGTAGAGGTAGATCACCGCTTCGTTGTACTGGCCCGACTCCATCAACCGTTCGGCCTGGGCACGTGGGTTGACGCTGGTATCACGCAACGCCTCAGGCAAATGTTCCATGCGTTGGCGGGTTTGGCGGTCCAGTTGTTCGCCGGTCAGCAATGATTGCTCGACGTTGCCGGGAGTAAAATCAAAGCCGCTGTTTGCAAACACCCACGCCAGCAGCGACACAATCCCAACCAGCAAACCCGCAAGCATGAGCCAGCCAATCAATCGGGCGATTGTAAACCCGCCGTTTGCACCGGCGGCAGGAGCAGCGGGTGCCGGTTTGGCTTTGTTGCGGGAGACGCCCGTCCAGCGACTGTCACGATTGTCGGTGTCGGTCTGTTGGTCCGAGACTTCGACCGGAATGAGTTCTCCCGCGTCATCGTCAAACCAAATCGATCCTGTCACCGGCGAGGCGACGGTTTTGGCTTCCGCGGGCTGGTCCGCGAAACTTTGGCGGGTCATTGCTTGCAGTGAGATGCTGCTGAACAAGACGCAAGCGACGATGCACATCCAATTCGTGTGTGCTGGCGTCGAACGGAGACTGAGTGAACACCAAGCGGGCGATGCGTCTTGGAAAGAACTCTTTTGCGAGAAGATCTGGAGATCGGTCATGGTCGAACCTCGACTTCGATCGCGGTCTCGTTCGCGTCAGTTTCGTCGTCGGAAACCAACAGGGCTTCTTCGGTAGTAGGGGGCGGAGTTGGTGAAGCCGCGGGTTTGTCGGGTGTTGATGGTCGATTCAGTGCACCCCGTCTCGAAGACGCCGCCTGCGAGTTCATGGCATCTTCACCGAATTGGCGAATGGCTTCGGCGCGGATGGCCAGTTCCACTTCCCATCCTTCCAAACGGATTCGAGCGTCCAGGTACCCGAGCAAGCGAACGACCACGCTGAACGCCGCGACCGTCCACAGCGCCAACGGGACGAACACCATCATTGCGAGCAAATCCGTGGACCAATTCGAGGTGGCGATTCCGCGGACCCAGATCAGAGAGTAGTAAACCGAACACACCAAAACGAATGAAGTTCCCGCGACAGTCAGGAAGCGTCCGCCAAGCTCGCTGGCCATCGGAGTATGCAATCCCTTTGATCGCCGAGAGAGTGTGATGACATGCGGAGATTTTGAACGGAGTGGGCAACGTTCCAGCACGATCATCTCAGGAACAAACGGGCGGTTGCTGCGAACGACCGCTGCGAGAATCACGATCAACCACGGCAACATGAAATCGATGAAGACATCCGCATCGGTTCCGATTCGAAAAACAAGTAGCAGCGTGGTTGGGATTGCGAGGCGTTTGACGCCGAGCACCCACAGCAGCGGCCATCGAAGCTTCCAAACTTCCGCGAATGTGTGCCGCAGGGTTGGCTTTTGTTCAAAAACCGCTTGCCCCAAATAATATGTCGAGAACGCGCCGGCCAAGGGCGTTTGCAACACGACCAAAACCATCATCCAGCTGACGTAGCGGAGCAAATCCGACGCGGAGTCATCGGTGAAGAATTCATCCGCCGCGATTCGAAGGGGCAAGAATGACAGCAGGGCAGCGTTGATGACGATCCACGGCAATGCCCCGGCAAAAAACGCCCGTTTGACCGCGACCGGATAGCGGCGGATCATCAGCAAAGCGAGGTCACCGATTTCGGAGAGCGAGCGGACTCGGATGGCGATGTGAGTGCGATCAAGCTGCACGGACGCTCGAGCTCCCGCCACCATTCTGGTCGGCTTGCAGGTTGGGATCGGAATTCTCGGGTGGACCAAGATCATCCAGGATCGTCTCGAGTGTCCTTCGCACGGATCGATGTTCGCGATTGCCCGGGAAGCCGAGAACGACGAAGTAGAAACTGATCATGCTGGACGACATCACCGACCAAGCGGCTTTGAATGTATACGCCAGTGGACTGGGGGAGATGAATCCTTCGGTGAAGGCGGCGAGCACAAACAATGTCGCCGCGGCCGAGATCACCGGCACTGCTCTGACCGCGGATCGGCGGACGGAGTCGATGCGGCTGAGTCCACCGGTTGCAAAGAGTCCCATGCCTAAACGCAACCCGGCGGCGGCGGACAATGCGATCGCGGTCAATTCGAATGGACCGTGAGCGGTCACAAATTCAAAGAAATTGTCGCGGCTGGACACATCTTCCCGGGCCATGTAACCAAACACCGTGCCGAGTGTGACGGCGTTGCTGGACAATATGTACAGACACGGAACGATCAAGATTCCATAGGCGAAGCACTTCAGCCCAATGCCGGTGTTGTGCATGATGTAGAAGCTGGACATCGTGATGTAGTGGTCCAGACTTCCGTCCAGCTCCATCTCGTACATCTCTTCCATCGATTGCAATCCGGCTTCGCCGACGACGACATTCGCGAAATTGGGAAAGAGTGTTTGTTGGTAACCCAGGTACATCGACAAAGCGAACAGACCAAAGAACACCAACGTGGCGACTCGCACGCAGTTGTCGCCGTAGATTTCGCGTGGGGCGACACGAAAGATCATGTCGAACCAACCGGTCGGCTCGAATTTGCCCGCACGATAAAGCTGGTTGTGCGAACGCGCGACCAGTCGGTGCAGGTAAGTCACCGTGGCGGGAGGCAATTGGTACGCGTCGGCCAATGCCAAGTCCGCACATGCTCCGCGATACAGCGTTGCAAAACGAACGATCCCGGCGGCACCCTTGTACTGTGGCCCCGCTTTGTCCGTTCTTCCGCGAACTTCCATCGCCTCGCAAAGACGTTCCAATTCGCCCCAGTTCGATCGTCGTTTGTCGAGCAGTTTGGCGATGTTCATGCGAGCAATTATAGCGAACGAAGTCGGTTCGGGGGTGTGGCCAAGGTCCTAGCCACCGATGGCATGCATCGCGCGTTCGGGAGGGCGGAAATCATCCGAATCAATGCCGTGAGCGGCGTGTTTCTCGCCCACACACTGCTGGATCTTTTGAATCAGTTTGTCGTCGTCGCACCCACTTCGCATCGCATCGCGAAGCGGCGTTTCGGATTGCGAGAACAAACAATTTCGCAGCCCACCATCGGCGGTCAATCTCAAACGGTTGCAATCGCCACAAAATGGACGGGTAACTGATCGAATGATTCCGATCGTGCCTTCTCGACCGTCGCAACGGAGCGTAAAAGTTTCCGCGGGAGCCGATGGATTTTCGCGACCGGTCGGTGTGACGTCTCCAAACGCTTCGGAAAGCAGTTTTAGGCAAGCGTCGCCTGAAAGCACATCTTTGGACTTCCAAGCCCGGTCGCTGTCCAGTGGCATGAATTCGATGAATCGAAGCGTAACGCTTTTTTCGATCGAGAAACGGACTAGGCCAACCAGTTCGGATTCGCTGAGCCCACGTATCGCCAATGCGTTGAGTTTGATCGATTCAAAACCCGCCTCGATCGCCGCGTCGATTCCGTCGATGACTCGGTCGACACCGGGACGGCGAGCAATTTTGACAAACGTGGCTTCATCAAGCGTGTCGAGAGAAACATTGAGCCGTTTCAAACCCGCCGATCGCAAATCAGCCGCGTGGTCGCGAAGCAGCATCCCGTTGGTGGTCATCGAGAGGTCTTCCAACCCATCGATTCGGGCCAGCATCCGGATCAGGTCGACGCAGTCGCGGCGTACCAAAGGTTCTCCACCAGTGATTCGGATATCGCGAACACCGCAACGCTTGACCAGCAAACCCGCCAAACGTTCGATTTCTTCGAAAGTCAACACACCACTGCGAGGCAGAAATTCCGCATCGTGTTCAGGCATGCAGTAAAAACAACGGATGTTGCAACGATCCGTGATACTGATGCGAAGGCTGTCGTGGCGTCGACCAAAGCGATCGACCAATGCAATGGGATCGGTCATGTTGGTAGGGTAACCGGCCCGGATCGATGACGCGATGCGGACGAAAAACGAAGCGGTGAGCGTTTCCATCCGAACTCATTCGCGTGAATCAGGCCAGAGCGAATCCGACCAGCGAGATACAACCTTCGATGAGCAACGATTGGGACGACGATTCGTGGCAGTCGAGCTACGACGACGAGTTGGACGAAGATGCGGTCGAGGGGGAAGAGTACTCCGTCGACTGGGACGACGATTCCTACGACGAATTTTTGGCTCGCGAATTTCCGGATTCGACCAATCGCAAGGATTGGGCAGGTGGACGACCGCTTTGGCATTTGACGGTTTGGGTGGTGTTGGCGGTTTTCGTCGGTGGTTTTTTGCTGATGCTGTTTTAGATACCGGTTGGCAAACGGCGGACGTGGACGCCCTCGTTCACTCTCATTCCGGATCGGGAAGCAATCGCAATCGAATCTTTCGAGTGATCCACATCATTCCGGCCAGAACCGGCGGCATGACGATGGCCATCCAAAGCAACACGTCGCCCATCAGCAACAGCGTTGTACGAAATCGAGCGTTGTAAACGTCGTCCCAGAACCAAACGACCAGCAACGTGCCGACACACAAGTACGGACCGTAAGGCGTTCGTGGATCTCGGTTGATGACAAAGACCACCATCACGATCAGCAACCCAGCGATCGGTGAGAGGAAGAAAGTCAGGATGCTGCCTTGCCAGCCGATCACTGCTCCGATCATGGCCATCAACGTGACGTCCCCAAATCCCATCGCTTCCATTTGGACTGCCCATCCGCAGACCAATCGCACGATCCAGATTGTTCCTCCGCCGACAGCCAATCCCGTCAGCGAGGTCATCATGCCCATCCAGCCGATCGGGCTGCTCAGATAGACGGATACGATTGCGATGGAACCGACCAACCATATCGCGACCAAGATTCGAGATGCCGGATTACGTTTCAAACCAAACCAAAAGTACGCCCAGGCTTTTGACCATCCGCGACGGAGGTAGAAACGTCGATCAGCCAGAGCAAAGCACCACACCGCCCAGATCAGCAGCCCAGTGAACAGGCCGTTGGGGCTGCTCCAAAACGGAGACAAACCATACGGATGATTGGCCAGGGTAGGTGCAATCCCTTCCACGGAGTTCGATACCACAGTGCCGGGTAAGAAAGCGAACGGCGTGATTGTTCCAACCACGATGGCGAAGATCGTTCCTGGAATGGTCAGCGAGTCAGGAATGGTGCGTTCATCGAAATCGATGAAGGTGGCCGCGACCAACCACACTAAAAACACCGCGTGCAGAAAGAACAGCAAAGCCATCCAATCGGTGCACGCGGCAATCGTGGCTGGCAAGACTCCCGCGGGTAACAACTGACCGCCTAGATACGCGTGGTGCATCAACGGCAGCGTCACCGCTAGTGACAGTTCGATCAGAATCGGCCGAACCCAGAACCAGCGACCAAACATTTCGGACTCTCGTCGTAAACGCAGCCAACCAATCACCGGGATGCGGTCCATCCAGGTTCGAGCGGGAAGTCCTTCCGAGATCGTTTGGAACTTGGGCAGCAACGGCCAGCGTTCGCGATTGACCCAGGGGGAAATTGGACGTGGGTACCAACACCACGTCGGAATGATGTGATTGGCGATTGCCCCACCGATGATTCCGAGCAATGCCAGGACCATTGTTTGCGTGGTGGTCGAAAGTGCCAACCAGGCCGCCATTCCACCCGCCAACCAATCAGGTGTGATCTCTCCTAGCAAGCCATGCGTTGGCGCAATCTGAAAATCGGGCTGCGACGCAATCAGTCGCGGTGCCATCGAATCAACGACAGGTGCGGGAAAGGTCGAATCAATCATGCGGACTTTGCCGTCGGTTGTGGGAAGCAGCACACAAAACGTGGACCTGCGCAGAGGTTAGAAGGTTTTCAAAGATTTTTCACGCCCACGTCCATTTTCAAAGCTAGGTTTCCGTTAGAGGTCCTCCTTGAGAACCCATTCCCCCGCATTTCAATGGCCCGATCGTTCCTGGGCCAAAACTTCACTGGCCGTCAACGCCTTTGGTCTCCGTAACATGAATCCTGTAAACCACACCTCCAAACGCACACGTTCCGGCTTTACCAAAGCTGGCAGTGCGCGATCGGGAGGTCGCCTGAATCAACCTCGTCGCGGAACCGCGACGGCGGAGATCGCGTTTTGCCTGCCCGTGTTGCTGACATTCACATTTGCGACGGTCGATCTTTGCTCGATCTTTTTCTTGAAAGAAACCGTCGCCATCGCGGCCTACGAAGGTGCCCGTCGCGGCATCAATCGTGGCGGCACCGACGATGCCGTGCGAGCTCGCGTGGCAGAGATTTTGGATGAACGAGGAATCCAGTACGAGGGCAACTCGGTGTCGTTTGAGAACAGCACCTTTAGCTCAGCGGACACGTTGGAACACGTCACGATCGTGGTCACCGTGCCCGCCGCGGGCAATTTGTACGCTCCCGCGGGTTTGTACAACGATTTGCAGATTTCGCATCGAATCACGATGCGTAAAGAATTCAAGAATCAAGAGTAGGCATCGCCCCAATGATCCGATCAACCAAAGCCTCCGCCGGCCGCACACCATCACGGCCATGTCGAGTTCCGGCACGCCGTGCTGCGACACGTGATGGAGCGACGTTGGTGGAATTCGCCATCGTTTGCAACGTGTTGTTGCTGACCATTTTCATGTGCATGGAATTGGCTCGAATGAATATGGCACGCAACTTGGCACAAGACGCCGCCTACTACGCCGCACGAACCGCGATCGTTCCCGGTGCAACTGCGGATGAAGCGATTGCGGAAGCCGAGACCATCATGGAGTCGTTGTTCGCCAGTGGTTACGACGTCGAATGCACACCAATCAATGATGACACCGAGGAAGTCACCGTCACGGTGAGCTTGAGCCTCGACGACGTGGCTTTGTTCGCACCGATGTTCTTGGGCAACCTCGAATTGACGTCGTCGGCCACGATGCAAACCGAACGATACAACGGCTTCTTCCGAGTCCCCGATTGATCCATGAGCCGGACATGAGTGGCAGCTGCCCTTCATGCGAATACACATCGTGGGCCTCGCAAAAGATTGCTGACACTTCATCTTCCAACGAACCAAAGACACCTTTTAGAAAATTGCTTGCCGCTCGTTGTTTCGCGCGGTTGAACACAAGTCACCAAATGAATTCGGTCCGGGGGGACCTCATTCGCTTTCCTTTCCAATGTTTTGTTTTGGAGTTCCATCGATGTTTGTTTCCCCCGCTCCCGTGCGATTTGCATTGACCCAACGCGACGAATCTCGTCGTGGTGGTATCACGGTGCTGATGGCATTCGTATTGCCAATGCTGGCGTTGCTGGCCGCATTCTGTATCAACTTGGCTCAGATGCAGCTGGTCAAAACCGAGCTCGCAATCGCAACCGACGCAGCCGCTCGGGCTGGCGGTCGTGCGTTCAGCGAAGAGCAAACGGTCGAAGCTGCGAAAGCGGCTGCTCGTTTGACGGCTGCCATGAACGAGGTGGCCGGTGAACCTTATCAACTCAACACCGATGACTCCGCCAATGAGTTTGAATTCGGTGTCTCGGCTCAAACCGATGGCAACACTGGTCGGTTCTACTTCACCAAAGTGCCAACATCAGACGTCGCCGCCAATTTGGTGGCCGTCAGTTCTGTTCGGATCAATGGCAAACGAACCGATGATTCGTTGCTCGGGCCAGTTCCATTCATCTTCCCAAACACATTCTCGATCGGTGACTTCAGCCCAGTGGCTTCGGCAACTGCGATGCAAGTCGACCGTGACATCAGCTTAGTCCTCGACCGCAGCGGTTCGATGGACTGGAAGACCTACGATTGGCCAGATGACGCTGATCCTTGGGGCGAAGACAGCTTGATCTCAGCAGAAGACGCTGGCATTGTTGATTTGGAATGGAAGTATCGGAATGGTCAGCCTCAGTACATTCGCCGAGTTTCCTACAACCGCGGCTACGATGAATACGATCTCTACGATCACGCATGGGAAGAAGTCTTCGGACTTGGACCCGCTCCAAACACACCTTGGGAAGACTTGGTGTTGGCGGTTGACGCCTTCCTTCGAGTTCTCGATCAAACGCCTCAGAACGAGCAAGTCTCCATCGCCAGCTACAACAGCCACGGCACATTGGATTGTTGGTTGTTGGATGATTTCGACTCGGTTCGTGCCGCCGTTGCACAGTTGGCCCCCAATGGTTCAACCGGTATTGGTAACGGAATGAACTCGGGCAAAACCGCTTTCACGCATGAAAACGCTCGTCCATACGCTTCGAAAACGATGGTTGTGATGACCGATGGAAATCACAACTACGGAACGCAGCCCAACACTGTTGCTCAACAACTGATGAGCTCGTCCAACTTGAACATCCAAACCGTCACGTTTGGCGGCGGTGCTGATCAGGAAACAATGCAGGAAGTCGCCGTGACCGGATTGGGACGGCACTACCATGCCGATTCGGGTGATGAATTGGTCAGTGCGTTCGAAGAAATTGCCAACAACCTGCCAACGATCCTGACCAACTGAGCTTGCTCAGTTGTCCGTTTCAAACGCGAAAAATTGTCACGGTCACTAAGTGTGACCTAGAGTAAGACATGAAATCTACGTCTCCTGATAATCGTTTGCTTTCCGAAGGTCTCGTTCCGAAAGCGTCTCGCAAACCTGCCAAGCCCAATTGGATTGGCAGGTTGCTGATCTTCACCGCACTGTCGATCGGTTCGATCGCTGGTTGCATTGTGTTGCTTCGCAATACCGTGCACATGGTCAGTGCTCCGGCTTCCAAGGTGCAGCCGGTCCAAGCCACCAAGACATCGCGTGGCGTTGAAAACGACAAAGAGTTTCGTGCTCGCAAACAGCGAAACGAAATCTTTTTGGCCGAAGCGATGCAGGAAGACGCCGCATTCATCCGCGATCGTCAACGTCGCATTTGGATTGAACAAACAAAACAGGTTCCCGATCACCGCGACGCGTACGCTCAATGGAAAACGCAAGTCGAACGATTGGAGAACAAGGTCGCCGAAAGCGCCAAGCAACGAGGCTACTACGACGAAGAAGGCAACGTGGTCCCAGAGTCGATTCTTTGGCATCAGCAACAACGCCTTGAAAAGCTTCGCGAAGATTCACCGAACAGCTACTGAGAAGCTGTTTCGACTTCTGACGCAAAACGCAACCGCGGCCGATCCCACATCGGTCGCGGTTTTCGTTTGTCGGTAGAGAAGTCTTTCCCGATCGTTCTTGAGACGATGAGTGCCGAATCAGCGTCCGATCGATTCCAATCGCACGCCCCATACCGGATCCGCTTGGATGGCAGTCATTCCATGCTGCCGAGCGTCGATGCCGTCGCGTTTCCACAACAAGTATTGGGCAACGTCGCTGACTCGCGGCACGACAATCGAATGAGGCCAGTCGGCCTCACCAACACCAAAGTGAGCTTGGCCGGGCAGTACCGTGATCACACGCTGATCGTTACAGCATTCATTCAGTCGTTCGGTCAACCCATCGTGATTCACGCGGTCGGCGGCCAGCAGGGAAAGTCCTAGCTCGCGCACTCGAACACCGGGGGTGTTCCAAATGTTTTCGCACAGCTCGTTGACCAGTTCGGATCGATGATGAGTCAGTGCGATGCCCAAGCAGGTCTCGCGTGACCATCCGTATGGATTGCGGCGAATGGTCGAGTCGATCAAGCGTCCGACAACCCGTTCCGATGCCGTGCAATTGTCGATCGAGTTGGTGCACGTCGCCATCAATTTGGTTTGCAGCTGTTTTGCCGCGGGAACATAGCGAATTCCGCAGTCGGGAACCTGAATTCCTAGCAAGCATGACCAGTCTTTATCGCCGCCTTTTGCATCACTTAATGAGGCAGCGGCGTTCCAGTGCCAATCGGGGCCCGCCGTTAAAGCAACCAACTGAAATTGGCGAATCGCATCATTGTCATCGCCAGCACGCTGTGAAAATTGTTGCCACCAAAGTTCCAGTTCACGGTTGAAAGCGTCACTGGAATCTCCCCACGGTGAAGGAGTCAATGCTGCGACGGAGCGTTGATGGCAAGCCAAGCGAATTCGTTCGATCAATTGATCCGCAAGTTGGCGGGTGTCCAACGAAAACGAGACCCGCAGTCCTCGCAAGCGACAGAGAATCGCATCACAGGTCGCAACGTCGCCGTTGGAGGCTTTCGAATACAAGCGATCGGCGGTCAGCCGACGAATCACCGCGGAATCAGATTCCAGTCGTGACACGTTGCGATCGATGCGTGCCAGTTCAGATTCGGGCAAACACGCAGCCGTTTTGAAATAGCTGGCTTCGTCAATACTCGCGTCGATTGACGGTGGGCTGGGTTGTTCTGCAACAGTGGTGGTGGCCGTTGTCGAGAACGCCATGCAAGCCGATGCCGCAATCAGTTGTCGCAGTTTGCGGCGTCGAGCGAACTTTGGCGAACTAGGCAAACGTTTGACTCAGCTAGCGAAGGATGCTGACGTCGAGTATTCCGGCGAGCATCAAAGTTGTGTAGTTCAACTCTAGTTTCGTCCATCAACGCGGACCAATGATTTTGCATCGAGTTGTCCCCGCGACCTCGATCACGATGCCCGGTAAACTGCCCAACCGTTGCAACCGGTCTGCCGTTTGGCTGCGTCTTTGTCCCTCCCTCGTCTGGTCCCGCTCATGCAAATTCTCTGCTTCGAAGATTCTCGCGTGGAACAGCTCTGTCCGATCGTCCATGCGCGGCCCGCGTACGCGATCACTTGCGCCAGTTTTCGATTGTTGGATTGGTTGAAGACACTTGCGAGCGAATGCGGCACGGGAACGAAGGCGTGTCAGATTCAAGGACTGATTCGCGAGTATTTGCTGCCAATCCAAGAAGCCGACCACGGATTGCAGGCTCCAGCGACGGAAATGCCGTCCGATGAAGACGTGTTGCTGGTCAACGCGAGATTGGTGCCTTCGGTGCAGACCTACGAGACGTTGAAACAGTTGTTGAAGGCCGGCGAAACCGCTTCGGTGATCGGCAAAGACAACGGCGTCGACACCGAGTTGTTGGCGGCGTTCATCACGGCGGCTGACGTCGCCAAACTGAATGGTTCTGCTGCGTCCGATGCAGATCAGACTCCGATGGCACGAATGGAAGAATTGGCTCGAAAGAATATTAGTCCGCGTTTCAATCTGAAAGCGTTTCAATGGCCGCACGAAGTTGTGTCGTCGCACATGGACGCGATGAACGATTCAGTCAACTACCGCATCGAACACGGTGATTACACGCAGCGAGAAGACGGTGTCTTTGTTCGACCGGGAGTGTCGATTGGTGAGTATGGTTCGATCCACACTTCGGGTGGTGCGATCGTATTGGAAGAAGACGTTCGAGTCGGCCCGTTTTGTTTCTTGGAAGGTCCACTGCACGCGGGACACAGCACGCGAGTGATCGAGCACTCGGCGATCAAAGACGGCGTGTCACTCGGTCACACGGTGAAGATCGGTGGCGAAGTCGAGGCGTCGGTGATTGAGGCATACACGAACAAGCAGCACCACGGATTCTTGGGACACAGCTATTTGGGAAGCTGGATCAACCTTGGTGCGGGAACCTGCAACAGCGACTTGAAGAACACGTACGGAAAGATCAATATCGAATACGGCGATCGCAAGATGGCGACCGGCATGCAGTTTTTGGGCTGCGTGATGGGCGACTATTCCAAGTCCGCCATCAACACGGGCATCTTCACCGGTAAAGTGATCGGCGTTTGCAGCATGTTGTATGGATTCGTTACCAGCAACGTGCCCAGCTATGTCAACTACGCCCGCTTGTTCGGTCAGACTTCTTTGTTGCCACCAGATGTGATGATCAACACTCAAGCCCGGATGTTTGCACGTCGAAAAGTCGAACAACGCCAGTGCGACATGGATCTGATTCAAGCGATGTACGATCGGACCGAGTCCGAACGCGAGACGTCGGATCAACTCGCACTTTAGAGCAACGGGAAATCAGATCGCAACCAAACCGTGATTTGCCTGAATAGCAAAACGCAGGCAATTCACTCTATCGGCGCCGGCAGGTCGCGATCGACTAGCTTGACTTCCGTTAGTTGGACCGTCCGAGTTAGAGGTTGCGCAGGTATTCCAGGCTCTGCTGCAATTCCATGATGGCGGTTTCAGGACGCATCTCGGGGCGACCGACGACGAAGGGGCCACGGTAAGGGATGTCTTCTAGACGCCCCAACATCGATGGGAAGTCCGCGGTGCCCTCGCCAACCGGGACAGACACACCGCGACCGGCGGCCAGATCCAGCACACCGTCAACCGCATGGACGATCGAAATTCGCGACGCGAGCGCGTTGATCGCATCGTCGACTCGAAAGCGGTTGATGATCAATTGCCCAGGGTTGAGAGCGACCGGAACAAAGGTGTCCGGGATCGCATCCAGCAACGCGGCCAAGTCTTGTCCTGATTCGGTTCCCGTTTCCGCCGCCAGGAAACAGCCGACTTTGGCGCCGTAGCGGCCCAAGTCATCCATCACTTCTCGAAGTGTTTCCCACCGAGACGCCTCGCTGCCTTTGGCACCCTGCCCCGCGATGGCTTTGCCGATACGCGAGGATGCGATCGAATTGGCAAGTTCAGCGGCCAGGTCGGCTGGCAAGTCATTGCTCCAATCCGCGTCGTCTGACTCGCTGGACGAACCCAGCAACAGCGAACTGCCCGCTTTCTTGACCGCTTGATCAATGTTTTGCGGGCGTGGAGGAACCGTTCCGATTTGATTGATGATCAGCGGGGCGCCGAGACGGTATGCCGTCTTCATCGCGTTCTTTGTCGCATCGACCCGCTCGTCCAAATGGTCCGTCACGTCGTACCCAAACCTGGTTTGAAACCGGATGGATGCAATCCGCAAATTCAAATCATCCAGGATTTTCCGCAAGGTCCGAACCCCAGTGTCCGACAATTCAGATACGGGTACGTGGGTTCGACCACATAATTCGACACTTCGAACACCCATCGACGCTGCGATGGTCAATGATTTACGTAGAGCGGTGGCCGAGGCACCGGTCCCCGGGATGGCGTCCATTCGGACGGCAAGTTTCAATTCAGCCAATCTGTTCGTTCTCCGATGCAGGCAGCCAGGTCATGGTGGGACGCTTGATCCAACTCGACCCTTCACGATACGCCTTCCGGTCGAGAACATCGAGCGGGGGCAATGTGTTTCACGCCCGGCAGGGTCTCGCTTTCGCGGGTTCCGCCACCGGCAGCGAATCAGTCGGAGTCCGGTTGAGCCTCGTCTTGCGAGCGATTTGTTGCTGCATCGTCGCGTTTTGGATGATACTGGGCAGCTTATTTGTGTCCGCGATCGCTGAAGAACCGACACGTTATGAAAAACTGCGACGAGAGCGAATCCCTCGCGAATCTTTGATCGATCGCAGCAGTGTGGAATCAACTCGTGGGCCGGCGGGCCTGCGGCGGTTTCGCTGGGATTTCTCCCGGGCATCGGACAAGGATTTTGGTGGATGGCCGGACAACTGGTTGCGATACGACGGTCCGGGGTACCCCAATTACGTCGGCATCCGCATCGAAGCCCGCGACCCGAAGCTCGAGGAGGTCGTATTGCCGATGGACACCGCGGCATTGAAGCCTTGGCGGAGGCTGCGTCAGCTTTATCCCAACATGTCACCTTTGCCGCCGTCGCTCGCGGACATTTTGGTCGATCGTTGTCTGAGCATTCATCTGGATGGTGGACTGGCTCGAGTCGAGTCACCGTCGCTGCCCGCCAATCCAACGTTCCAGTATCAATTCAGTGTGGATGTTCGCACCCAAGGTCTGGTGCACGATCACGTCTACGCCCAAATCGTGTTTGAAGATGCATCCGGCAATGAGCTGGGCATCCGAGAAACCGAGCACGTGACGAAGAGCACCGATTGGACGACGTTGACGTTGACCGATCTGCTACCGCCGCGTCGCGCCGATCGCATGTATGTGCGGCTGATGGTTGTTGGTGGCGAGGATGGACTGGAAGACATCACCGGGCACGTTGGTTTTGACAACGTGATGTTTCGTCAGTACCCACAACTCAAAGTTGCGACGGACAAATCGTTGGGTGTCTATCTGCCTAGTGAAACCGTCGTTGTCAGAAGCGAAATGTTAGGGCTGTCCAACGAGCACACTCGATTGCGTTTGCGTTTATACGACCAACACAACAAAACGCTGGGGACATTCACGCGGGCGATCGATCCAGTCGAGGAAGCCGCACGTTTGCAGGCGGAAGAGGACAATTCCAAAGCCGAAAAGGATGCCGGTGAACCGAAAGAGACGGCCCAGGAAGCAAAACGATTGAATCTGAAGGGTGTCGTACCGAAGCAGCAGATCGCTGGCTTGGACGATTCAAGTTCGCTGCACTATCGATGGGACCTCAACGATTTGCGTCCCGGTTTCTATCGGGTCGCCGCGTCGATGGAGAACGATCGTGGAGCATCGCTCGCCAACGAGACGTCGTTCATCGTTCTTGGGAGGATCACCAACGACCCGTCGGAATTTGGTGATCCAAATGAAACGAAGGAATCCATCCTTGGTCTGCCATCACTGGCCACATTCCAGTCGGAATCCGATGTCATTGACCCGACCCCGTTTGGGTGGACATTGCCAAAATCACTGATGGAGCGGCACCGAACGGGCAAACTTTCCGAACGGGAGCTCGCCCGATGGATGCAGCTGATCGGAATCGGGTGGTCGAAGTTGCCAGTCTGGTTTGGGCCGGACCAACCCGATCATGCCGATGCGGCGGCCCTGCTTGCATTCCGATTGCGCGACCGCGGAATCCAACCGATTGGTTTGCTCGATCAACCACCGGAAGATCGACTTCACGCCTACCAGCTGAGAGACAAGAACGACACGCGCGTTGCAAGTTTGCTTCGTGACCAGTCGGCGTGGCGTCCGGAGTTGGAACCGTTGATGAACCGCATGACGATGCGGATTCGGCTATGGCAATTGGGTGCCGACGACGATCACAGTTTCATGGGCCAATCGAACATCGAGTCCACGTTGGAAGGCATCTCAACGGGGCTGCAAGGTTTCGGCCAACCCATCCAAACCATGATCGCTTGGTCTTGGGTTGATACGCCGCCGGCAACCGCGGGTGACAGCTGGCGTGGATTGCATCGCTATTCCAAGTCGCCGCTAACCGCTGCGGAAATGGACGCGATGTTGGACCGCGAAATTCAGGAACGTGAGAAAGCGGTTGTCGCTGGATTGGTTGCATCGGCGAGACCTCCGGAAACTTGGCTGACCATCAATCCCGTATCGCGAAAGAAATATGATCTGAATTCGCGAATCACGGACTTGGTCCTCCGCATGGCAGCGACACGAGGTCATGACGTGGCGGCGGCATTCTTGAGCGATCCGATGAATGAAGAAGCGGCGGTGTTGACCAGCGACGGACGGCCGGACGAGTTGTTGTTGCCATTCCGAACCGCCAGTCTGCTGCTGGGGCACCGCAACAACGCCGGCTCGCTGCGAATGAAGAACGGCAGCGACAACATCATTTTTCGAGGCGACAAAGAATCTGTTTTGATGGTTTGGGCGAACACACCCACAATCGAGCACATGTACTTGGGCGAGAACGTTTACGAAGTGGATGTGTGGGGACGTCGCACCCCGCTGAATTTGGTTGAACACGAAGGTCGACGCGTCCAGCAAATCTCAGTCGGACGCGTGCCAAAGTTTTTGGTCGGAATCGACCAATCTCTCGCTGATTTTCGGATGTCAGTCCGCTTGGATCGCACCCGAATCGATGCGTTGTTGGGGCTGCAACAACCGCTCGGCGTTCAATTTCGCAATCCGATCAACCAATCTTTGGCTGGTGAAATGGCCATCGTGCCGCCGGATTCTTGGCGTTTGGACGAGGCGAAGAAGCCATGGAATTTGCTGCCGAAGGAATCAACGAAAGTCGATTTTGGCGTGACGCTGGAGAACAATGCGACGATTGGTGCGTATCAACTCCCGCTCGATTTCGCGTTCGAAACGATGCCGCCGACGGTCATTCGGGTTCACCGAACGATCAGCATTGGGCCCGAAGGTTTCGATATTCGCGTCACAACGCGGCTGATCGACGATGGGCAGGACGGTCGTCTGCGAGTGAAAATTGAGATGGTCAACCACACCAATCGATTGACGAACTTTGATTGTTTGTTGTTCGCCGGGCGAGATCGCCAGTACGAACGTCGCGTGTTGGTGTTGCCACCACGAGACACTGTTTCGCGGAACATCGATTGGCCCAACGGCAAAGATTTGCTCGGCACCCGAATGTGGTTGCGTGCGATCGAGCAAGACGGGAACCGAGTGATCAATCACTCCTTTGAAGCCAAACCCTGATCTATAGAAGTTGTCGCTCAATTGAGGCGGAATCGCCGAAACGACCGCTATAGATTCGACGAAAGTCAGAGGGCACGGTTAGAATAGAGGGTCCCGCAGAACTTCCCACCTTTCTCGTTCGAGTTGAGTTTCATGCAGTCATCTTGGCAAACGTTGCAACGTCGCAATTTCTTTTGTGGTCTTGGTGCATCGCTCGGTTCGTTAGCGCTGACGTCGCAATTGGCCGCCGACAGTGTCAACGCAAAGGGATCTGATTCCGCTGCGTCGCCGCTGGCACCCAAGAAGCCGATGATTCCGCCGAAGGCCAAAGCGGTCATCATGCTCTTCATGGAAGGCGGCCCCGGGCAGATGGACACATTTGATCCAAAGCCTGAACTTGATCGATTGCATGTGACTGAATCGAAACGCACCGAGGGATTGGCCACCGGCAAACGTTTCTATGTCGGCAGCCCATTCAAAACTCGAAAGGTTGGCCAGTCCGGATTGGACATGTGTGACCAATTTGTTCACTTGGCCCAGCCCGAAGTTGCCGATGAGTTGTGCGTCTATCGTGGCTGTCAGGCTGAATCTTTGAATCACCCCGAAGCTTTGTTGCACATGAACACGGGTAGCCGCTTGGGTGGCGACCCTGCCGTTGGTGCTTGGGCGACTTATGGGTTGGGCAGCGAAAACCAAAACCTACCTGGCTTTGTCGTGATGACAGAACTCGCGATGCCACAGGCCGGCAGTGCGAACTGGTCCAACGGATTTCTGCCGGCTTATTATCAAGGCACAACGCTTCGTGCGCAAGGTTCGCCGATTTTGGATTTGAAGCCAGGTGATTACCGAACGCGTCAACATCAACGTCGGATGCTCGATGAGTTGGCGGCGCTGAACAAAGATCATTTGAACGCCAGTTCGTTGGAACAGCATCCCAACGCGGGTGAGTTGGCCGCGCGGATGGAGAGCTATGAACTTGCCTTCCGGATGCAAACGTCTGTTCCCAATTTGATTGATTTGAAAACCGAACCACAGCACGTTCTGGATTCATACGGCGTCGATGATCCTGAGACGGCAGCTTTCGGCAAGCAATGTTTGATGGCTCGTCGCATGGTCGAAGAGGGTGTGCGATTCGTCCAGATCTTCTCGGGCGGATGGGACAGCCACGACTACCTGGAACGCGGTCACGCAGCTCGAATCAAAAGTGTTGACAAACCGATTGCCGCTTTGATCAAAGATTTGAAGCAACGCGGGATGCTCGATGACACGTTGGTTGTTTGGACCGGCGAATTTGGGCGAACACCTGACAACAACTATCGCGGCGGTGTGACCGCGTTGGGACGTGACCACAACATCGATGCGATGACGATGTGGTTCGCTGGTGGCGGAACACGTCGTGGTTCAATCGTCGGCGCGACCGATGAGATCGGTGCGAAAGCGGTCGAGTGTGTCCACCCGATTCGCGACGTGCACGTGACGATGCTTCACTTGCTCGGTTTGGACGACAACAAGCTGACCTACTTCCACGGCGGACGTTACAAGCAGCTGTCTCAATTCGGTGGCGAAGTGATTCCCGAACTGATTGCCTGACCGTTCAATCCAGTTCGCCGTATCGCGACGCCTTTGTTGACGTTGGTCTCTTGGCGGGCGAGTGCGATCAATGCAAGCTACAATGGCTGGAAAACATTCTGTGTTTTCCAGCCATTTTTCATGTGATGAGATCTAGTGAACGACCCTGATTCGCCATCATCGTTGGATTCCGTTTTGGCGGAAATCCTGGTGCGTGAAGAGAATGGTGAGCGGCCGGATCCGCACGAGTACTTGGAAAAGCACCCCGATCACGCGGAAGAGTTGAGGGACTTCTTTCGCAACCACCGTTGGCTCGGAAGCGAAGATGCGGAGCCCGCCACATTGGTCGGGCAGACGATCGGCGAATTCCGAATCATTCGCGAAGTCGCTCGCGGGGGCATGGGTGTCGTCTACGAAGCTCAGCAGGATTCGCTTCGGCGTGTTGTTGCGATCAAGCTGATCGGTGACGGCGTTCTCGCTAATGACGAGGTGCGGTTGCGTTTCCGTGTCGAAGCGGAGGCGGCGGCTTCGTTGTCGCATCCCAACATCTTGCCGATTCACAGTATCGGATGCTGGCGTGGGATCGACTACTTCGTGATGCCGATGGTCTCGGGGGATTCGTTGCAGTCGTTGGTCGATCAACAGCGCGAGGGTTGCCGCGATGGTTCAATGGCCACCGCGGAAGTGAAAGAGTGCGTCATGAAAGCCGTCGCATTCATGCGAGACATTTCTCGCGGAGTTGCCTACGCACACTCTCGCGGCATCATTCACCGGGATTTAAAACCCGAAAATGTTCTCATCGATGATGGCGTCCCGAAGATTGTGGACTTCGGTTTGGCAAAGTTTCACCGCGATGCGCCGGAGCTAACTCGCAACGGACAGGTCCTCGGCACGCCTCATTACATGAGCCCGGAGCAAGCTCGCGGTTGTGGCGATTTGACGGATGCGGTTGACGTGTATGCGCTCGGCGGGATGTTGTTTTCCATGTTGACCGGATCGCCACCCCATAGTGGTGAATCCACCGCGGAAGTGCTTTCGCGAGTGTTATCGGATGAACCGCCTTCGCTTCGGTTGGCGTATCCCGGTGGGATGCCGCGACTGCCCGAATTGGCCGATTTGGATCACGTCATCCAGCGAGCGATGGCATGCGAACCAACGGAGCGATATCGATCCGCGGACGAACTGGCCGATGACTTGGATCGAATCCTGGTTGGTGAAACGCCGCTCGCTGCTCCGGATGGTTTGGTCCATCGGATGTCGCGAGAGTTGGCTCGTGATCAACACTTGCACGCGTTTCAAAACTGGGGACGTGCTCTGCGAGGAATCGGGTATGTGGTTCTGGCCGCTCACATCGCGATGTTCGTGATCATGCAATGGGTATATGTCGATACGCCGAGTGATCTGGCCGCATGGAGCCAGCCCGCTTTCTGGGGCTACTTCGTTCCACGCCTGTTGATGTTGGCAGGAATCGCTTGGGTGATCGGAAGAGCACGTGATGGATTGTGGCTTCCGCGAATTTCAGCGGAGCGTCCCGTTTGGTCCATTTGGCTCGGTTACTTGGTCGCTTTGTCCAGCATCAATCTGCTTTGGATCAGCGGCAACCTCGATCATTCCGGAGTGATGGTGATGGCGTGCGTGATGAGCGGGTTTGCCTTCATCGCGATCGCGGGTCACATGTGGGGCGGCAGCGCGCTTCTCGGGATGGGTTTTATCGGAATGGCATTCGCCTCGGTTGCGATTCCGGTCGCCGCGCCGTTGTTCCTGGGCGGTTGGTGGATGGTCACGATGCTGGTGTTCTCCAAACGCTATCGCCGAATGGAATAGCACCACCATCGACGGCATTGAAACAATCAGAGCCGCCTTGCACGTGACGTGGGATCGCTGGACTCAGGGACCGTCGCCGACCAGGACTGCGGAAGGGGCCGTCGCATGTGAGACCGTCAACACCCGCACTTCGTCATCAAAGATTTGATGAACGACACGGTATGAATTGACCTGAATCTCGGACACATCTTCCCGGCCAAACTCGGGAACGATCGAGCCGGCGTCAGGGTATTCGAGAAGACGTTCGGTTTGCTCAACGATACGTTCGAAGATCAAATCCGCGAACTTGTCGCTGTCTCGTCCGATGTAGTCTCGAATCGCCAACAGATCCGATACGGCGTATTCGGTCCAACTAACTTGCATTGCGAGCCTGGTTCCATTGTTCGCGTACGGTGTCAGTGCCGACCAACCGAGATGATTCTGCGGTGGCCAGACCGGATTCGATCTTTTGGCGAATGTACAAGCGGTAGAGGACCTCATCCCAGCTTGCGCCATCGGGCAGACTGTCAATGGTGTCGCGAGCCGCAAACTTTGCGGAGGTGTTCAGTGTTTCGTTCATTGGAGTCTCCTTTGTCCCCCCATGTTAGCGGTTTCGCTCCATTTGTGTATGCCCCAATAAGGGAATTCCCGTAAAAGAATTGCAATTGTCGCAAGAGGCAATTTGAAGGAAACGCCGTTTTGCGCACTATTTGCGTGTTTTGCAAGGGTTTTCCCGATCAGGAAAGCCTTGGGCACTGGGAGAACTTTTTTTGGAAAGCTTGTTCGGCGATGGAAGCTGGCACCATCGTCTGAGCAATCTGGTCGCCGATCGCTTTCGCGCCTCATCGTTAGGCATAATCAGTGGGCACACTGAATGAAAGTCTGAGCGACATGCCTCTCGAGCGTGTCGGCGGATGATAGGAGGACTTGATCCGTGCGGGTAGTCCGTTTCATGGACATCTACGAATCGCACATTTTTGCTCTGGGCGAGTCAACGGTTTCGTAGGAGCTGTTTGCCAAGGAAGGAGATCATTTGATCCGCGGTCTTCTTGTGGTAGTCTCCGAGATTGTGTTTGGTGTTCTCGACGATCACGACCTGGTGCGAAATATCGTGTGATCGAAACGTTTCTGCAAGCAATGCAAACGCGTCGGGGCGGTCGCTGTCTCCGTTGATCAGCAACGCGGCGTAACCATTCTTACGAAGTGTGTCGGCGTTCTCTTTCACGGCTGGAAGCAGAGGGCTTTTTTCAGGTTCGCCACGGAACGCCAACGCTCCGCCCCAGCTGCCCGCGGCACAAAACAAGTCGGGATGCAGCAGCGATAGTCGAACCGAACCGGCTCCGCCCATTGAGAAACCCGCGATGACTCGCGATTGCGCGTCAGCTCGGGTGGGATAAGTCGAGTCGATCAATGGGATCAACTCGTCGACGATCATCGACTCCACTTCACCTCGGTAGCCGCTCATTCCGCCGTTGGGACAAACACAAATCGCTGGCGGCATCGTTTTGTCTTGAATGCCTTTGGCAATCAGCGATGCGAAACCAGCGGCGTCTGATCGTTCATTTCCGCCAGCACCATGCAGGAAATAGACGACGGGATAACGAGTGTCAGCATCAACGGAAAATCCCGGCGGCGTCCAAACGACATATCCCACCTCATGTCCCAGCGTTTCGCTTTTGAGAACCTTGTGTTCCAAACCGGGGAAGTTTGGAATGTCCGAATTGACCCAGGTGATCGGTTTGCGAGTTCGCTGAGCGAAGGCTGGAACCGTGATGACGGACATGCTGACGAGACAGAACAAAACTGACATCAATACGCGCTGTGACAATGATCTCATCGGGCTCTACTTGGAGAGGATCTGGCGAGGTGACTTCCCGCAGAATAACACACCAGGCTGGGGCGAAACGGATCGAAGATTCGAATGCGTGGTGACTCAATCCTCGCTATCAACGTCGTGTGACTCGTCACAATCGCGTTTTGCTTGCCGCAACACCGTCTCAACGCAGCAGTTTGTCTCGCGTCGCGTCAACCACTTGCTTCGGGATCGTGTGGCCGTCATTGAACGGCATCCAATTCACGTTCGCATCGTGACGAAGCAGCGCGCCTAGCATTTCTTTTGCATCAAAAAACGGTAGGACTTGATCAAAGCGTCCATGGGCTAGCAGCACGTCCGGTCTGACTTTATCAGGCAGTTCGGATTTGAATTCCAACCAAGCGGGTGAGTAAAGGAACAGATCGTCGATCGGCAACCCAGGATCTTTCGCGAGAAGGCTCGCCAAGGTGGCTCCTTGTGAGAATCCGCCCACAGCAATCTTGGCGTCTTGGTTGGAGTCATGCAGTTCCTCGATCAGGGCGATGATTTGCTTGGTGGAACTTTCCCAGTGTGCGTCTTCAGTGGCCCATGCGAATCCGCCATCGGGCACGGAGATGGGGGCTTCTGGATAGACTTGGCATTGTTGTTCCACGCCGATGTATTCGCCAAGTGGAATCAGGTCTTCCTGCGAAGCTCCATATCCGTGCAGCATCACGACGATCTGTTTTGCGTCCGCTAATGGCTGGCCGACGAATTGAACTTTGAGGCCACCCCAAGGTTCAGGTGTCGGTTCCGGTTCGACTGGCGATGGTGATTGGTTGGTTGCAGACGTTTGGAGCTGCGTTGCTGGATCCGTGCATCCCATAATCAACAGCGTTAGGAATAGGAAGCGTTTCATCGTTTGTCCTGAAAAGACTGGTAAGGCCATGAAAGATCACGAAGGCATTGAACTGGTGGCATGCTCTTCGTCGCCGAAAGCTTCAGCCAGGACATGAAGCGGATCCTCACCGGATTCGATCGTCGATTCGGCATGTTCGCCAACGATTCTTTTGACCCGCCGAATCTGCAACCAATTTTGACAGGAGTATGCGGCAACGCCGGCCGCTAAAACAATGATGAACGGCCACGATTGAAGACCAGCCCGATTCCAAGTCAAAAGCGCCACCCCGGCTGCCCCCAACGCCAAGGTTGCTGAATTCTTGTTGAGCCGATCGATCATCCGGTCTGCGACCAATTGATCATCTCCTTGATGGATCACTTGATGTTCATCGTAGTCGAGCGAAAAAGACAGCCGCAGTGCATCGCCAAGTGAGATTTGTTGATCGGTTTGGCCCAAACGGCTCTGTTCGAAGCGATGGAAAGTTTCTCGTAGCGAGTTAGATCTTCGGATTCGCCGATATGACCAGTGTCCCAGCAATGCGGCGACCAAGATCCACGGGAGGTAGATGCTTGAAGAAGCAATGCCTTGGATTGCAAAGGCCGAGCAAGTTGCAGCGAGCACACCGAGCCCGATTGTGAAGCGAACTCGTTTGCGCAGCAATTGTTGAACGAGAAGTTTCATGCCCGGTTTGTTCAGAACCTGGTGCTGCTCGTAGGTGAGCGGGAACTGCTTGAGTACACGGACCAATTCAGCTCGCGACGCAACTTCCAAATTGATTGAATCTTCACTCATGTCATTGATTCGGTGATGACGTTGAACTCATTTTCCGTCGGCGACCATGGTTTTCATCCACTGAATGTTTTGCTCAACTGTTTGCAGATGTTCGGGTGTCGATCGGATGCGCAGCGTGTCAAGGTAGACCTTCATGTCGCTCTCGTACTGTGCCGGTGACTCGGGCGTTCGGCCGCGATCGTTGGTCTGTGTCATCCATTGATTCAGCTTTTCTCGCAATGCAAACAAGGTCGATTGGTGTTCCGGATCGGTGGCCAAATTGTGCAGTTCGTGTGGGTCGCTGTCCAAGTCGTACAGCTCTTCTTTTGGACGAACGTTGCGAAAAAGTAGCGACTGGTTTTCATCCAGCGTGCCGGCCTCGTGGCATTCGCGAAGAGCGATCAGGATTGCCTTCGCATCCTTGTACGCACATGGTTGCAAGTACGGTCGATCGGACAGGAAGTTGCGAATGTACTTGAACCGATCTGTTCGAACCGACCGAATGTGATCGACGGTTTCGTCGCATCGATCGCGAGCGGCGAACACCGCGTCTCGAGTCTGGTAATTGGCTGCGAGAATGTCGCGGGCTTGCATCGATTCGGGAATCTCAATTCCTGCTGCGGCCAATGACAGGGCAGCGATGTCGATGTGTTCAACAAGGTCATCTCGGACGGTACCGGGCTCGATGCCAGGGCCGTTAAGAACCAACGGTACATGCAGGCCTTCGTCGTACAAGAACTGCTTCCCTCGTCCATGACTGATGCCATGGTCGGTCATGAACAATATCAGTGTGTTGTCCCGGACGCCTTGTTCTTCCAGTTTGGCGACCACTTCACCGACCATCGCATCAGTCATACGAACAGAATCCAGGTATGCGGCCCAATCGCGAAGGATGATGGCGTGATCGGGATAGTACGGTGGCAAAACGACCGATTCGATCGGCGTCGATTGTCCAAATCGCGATCGTGCGGAATTGGCAACTTTGTCCCAACCTTTCGCATCTTTGCCGCGTAGTTTGCCGCCCTGCGTTTGAATTTGTGCGAAGAACGGCTGCCCGGGCTTTCGGTCGCTCCAATCGGCCGAATCATAGATGGACTTGTCCCATTCGAAGTTGTAGTCCGTTTTGCCCAGTCCTCCCTTGATGGGCCATCCGGTGATCGACGTGTGATATCCCGCGTCCTGGAACAATTTCGGAACCATCGTGACGCCTGCGGGCAGATCGATTTTCTCGGTGCCTCTTCCGCTGCGATGGTGATGTGCCCCGATGGTCGTTTGATACATGCCGGTGATGAAGGCGGAGCGACATGTGGAGCAGACGGGCGCGGTCACATAAGCGTGATTGAACTGCACGCCCTGTTTGGCCAACGCATCGACGTTGGGTGTCTCGATTGCGGTTTCGCCGTAGCAAGAGAAGTTGGCGGACATGTCGTCCGGAATGATCCAGACGATATTGGGGCGATCGTCGGCGGATGCTTGGTTCAGCCAACAGGTTGCGAGTGCAGCCAGGAACGCCAGTCGTAGCGTAGCAGCGAGTTTCATAGGGTGGGCTTGGGGCAGATACAGGACAGCGGGTGGCAGGGGATGACTCTCCGATGGACCCAAAAAGATAACCGGTTTTGATCGGGAGCGTTTGGTTGCATCTTCGCACCGGATTGCACAGCAACCGAATCGCTCAGCTATACTCCGGCGATGCACTTTCGCGAGCTTGATTGCGATGGGAACCGGTTTGACAGGTTGCACCCGAGTCGATTCGCGAAGGCATACCCACCTCCATCCCCACCCCGTATTCCACGAGCATTCGATGTTCTCTTCCCCACGCTTTGTACCAAACCGCTTGTGTCCGTCAGTCGAACGTTTTTGTGAATTTTCATGGAAGACCTTGGGCATGGTTTCTCTCGCGGCCGTTTTCACCACCGGTCATGCAATGGCGGTTGAATCCAAGACTGGCAAATTGATCTTTGAAGACCGTTTTGAACGCAACGAGTCACAGGAAGAGCGGGACGAAGTCGGTAACGGCTGGAACACAAACAGCAAGTCTCGAGCGAACGGCCACAAACAAGTCGATTTGAAGGACGGTGCGATGCGCATCTTCATTCATGAAACGGCGGATCATGGCGTGTCGGTCACTCACCCGATGGAGTTTCGCGATGGCCGCGTTGAGTTGAAGTTCATGCTGGAAGATCCCAAGGACTCGTTGGGACTCAACTTCGCCGATCTACAGTACAAGAAGGTTTGGGCCGGGCATTTGTTTCGTGTCAACGTGGGTGTGAACGCGGTTGAGATCGCGGATTTGAAAACTGGCGTGATGGACCTGAAGACGCGTGAAGCCCGCAAAGCCGGGACGGTTTCCAACGAAGTGAAAGAAAAGTTGAAAACGAAGACAAAGCGGGTGCCGCACAAACTGGAAACGGGACAGTGGTATCACGTTGCCGCAGAAGTGGTGGGAGACACGATGACGGTTTCGATCGACGGTGAGGAGGTCGCGTCATTTTCTTCCGAAGGGATGGCTCATCCCACCAAACGTTTGTTGCGATTGGCAATCAAACGAAATGTCGTGGTGGATGACTTGCAAATCTATTCGTTGGATTGAGCCACACCAGCGTCGCTGAGAGAGTCGTACGCACCCAACTTTCCAAATCATTTTTCAACGAATCAAAGATGCAAGTTCATAAATACAACAATCAAATGCTCGGGGCGATCGTCGTCGTGGCGTTCCTTTCCATGACGACGTCCACGATGGCGCAAACGACAAAGAAGTTTGTGCCAAACTACGACGAATCGAAGATTCCCCCCTACGATTTGCCCGCCGCTCTGCAAACAGAGAACGGCGATCGGGTTCAAACCGCGGAACAGTGGAATGATCGACGTGCGGAAACGTTGCGTCTGTTTGAGGAGCATGTGTTCGGCATCATGCCTGGGCAACGCAATATCAAGGTGAAGGTGGTGCGTAGCGACCGAGACTATCGACCGGGCGTAACACGTCACGAATTGGATGTGTCCATTTTGCCTTTGGACTCGTCCACTGATCGTTCGCCGCTAGTAGTGCAGGTTTTGGCCGACGTGCCACAGTCAGATGATCCAGTGCCGGCGATATTGGGGCTGAACTTTCAAGGCAACCACACCATCGATGAAGACCCGAAGACGCGAATTCCGACCAGTTGGGTTCGCGATCGGCGGAATGGAACGACCGATGGAAGCAAGGCGATCGAAGCCGGTCGCGGTGTCGCGTCGACTCGCTGGCCTTCGAAGATGATCACTGACCGGGGCTATGCGATGCTCACGGTTTATTACGGCGACATTGATCCCGATTTTGATGATGGTTTCGAGAATGGGGTCCACGGGTTGATGCGAGAGTTCATCGCGTCGTTGCCTGAAAACCATCGTCCCGGAAGCATTGCCGGTTGGGCGTATGGATTGTCTTGTGTATTGGATGCCATTGAGCAAACCGAAGCACTGAACGTGGATGCGACGCGAGTGGGCGTGCTCGGCCATTCACGATTGGGCAAGACGTCTTTGTGGGCTGGTGCGACCGATCCTCGTTTCGCGATGGTGATCAGCAATGATTCGGGATGCGGCGGAGCGGCACTTTGCCGGCGTGCGATTGGCGAAACCGTGGCACGCATCAACACTTCGTTCCCGCACTGGTTCAATGACGCCTATTTGCAATACAACGAGAACGAATCTGCACTTCCGATCGACCAGCATCAATTGATCGCGTTGTCGGCTCCCCGAGCGATCGCGGTTGGGAGTGCAACGCAAGATGAATGGGCGGACCCGAAGGGCGAGTTTTTGGCATGGCAAACCGCGGCGCCTGTTTATCAGTTGCTGGGAATGTCCTCGGAAGATGTGAAAGTTGTTGAGGAAGCGTCCATGCCGAACGAGCAATCGGTCATCAATGCGGGGCCGATGCAGTACCACCTTCGCGAAGGCAAACACGACCTCGCGGATTACGATTGGGAGTGCTACTTGGACCTAGCAGATCGGACGCTGCAAACCGAGTCTCGATGAATCGACTTCCAATCGAAGATGTTCTCTCGCCGCTGCAAACGGCAATCGATAGCGGGAATGCGGTGGTGCTGAAGGCTCCACCGGGTGCCGGTAAAACGACCGGGGTGCCGCCTGCCGTTTTGCAAACACTGCTGGATAACGACGTCGCGGGTCAGATCTGGGTGATTCAGCCCAGACGATTGGCGGCGCGTTCGGTGGCGGACTGGATCGCTCGTTCGCGAAACGAGTCGATCGGTGAAACGATCGGGTACCACGTTCGATTGGATCGCCGCGAATCGAAGTCGACTCGCGTGCTGTTTATGACGACTGGCATGTTTCTACGAAGGATGCAGTCGGATCCGTTGCTCGAGAATGTCGCCTGCGTGATTTTGGATGAGTTCCACGAACGCACTCTGGAACTGGATCTGGCCCTCGCGATGACGCATCGTTTGCGTTCTGAATTGAGAGACGACTTGGGTTTGGTTGTGATGTCCGCGACCATGGAAACGGAACCCATCGTCGAATATCTGAATGAAGTTCACTCGCAAAACGCGGTTTCGTTGCGGTGCGAAGGACGTGCATTCCCGGTCAGCGTTCACTATGGCGAAGATCAGCCGGGCGAGCGGATTGAAAGGCGTATGGTCAAACCAATTCGCGATGCTTTGGAGAGTAGCAGCGGACACGTGCTGGTTTTCCTGCCCGGTGTGGGGGAGATTCGCCGAGTGCAATCGGAGTTGGAGCGAGTGGACTTGCCCAATGATGTCCGCACTGTGGTGCTGCACGGCTCGCTTTCTCCCAAACAGCAGGACGAAGCGATCCGACCGTCGGCTGATCGCAAAGTGGTTTTGTCGACCAACATTGCCGAGACATCGGTGACGGTTAATGGAGTGACCGCGGTCGTTGATTCAGGGATGGCGAAAGTCCCCCGATTTGATTCCCGTCGTGGGCTGACCAAATTGGAGACGACGTCGATTTCATTGGCATCCGCTGACCAGCGATCTGGCCGTGCGGGGCGGACAGCGCCCGGAGAGGCTTATCGGTTGTGGAGCCAGGCGGCACAGCGATCCCGCGACGAATATGACGTTCCGGAAATACTGCGATCGGACTTAAGCGAAGTGGTGCTGATGCTGGCCAGCCACGGCGAAACAGATCTGCACGCGATGCAATGGTTGACAGCGCCACCTGAACATTCTGTTGAAACAGCTCAGGCTTTGCTGCGAATGCTTGGAGCAATCGATGAAAGTGGTCGCATCACCCGCGCTGGTCAGGTCATGGCAGAGATGCCATTGCATCCGCGAATCGCGAGGATGACAACGGAAGCAGTCGGATCGTTGCCGAGATCTTCGGTCGCGATTCTGGCGGCATTGATGAGTGAGCGAGATCCTCTGGAAGACATGACGTCGATGACGCTGGCGGACAAAGTCGATGCAATTGAAAACAATCGAGTGCCACGATCTGTTTCCGCATTTTCGATCAAGTCGCTTCGATCGGTGGCCGAAACCATTCGTCGTTCTTTGCCCGAAGGAGAGCCGGGACAAGGTGAGGCCGCCAAGATGGATCGTGACGTGGCGGTTGCCCGAGCGTTGCTGTCCGCTTATCCCGACCGAGTCGTCTTGCGTCGTGCGGATTCACCCGATCGCGGCCGGATGGTCGGTGGTCGCGGTGTATCGGGACTGACGCGAGCACTGGGCGAAGGAGTCAACGAAGAGTTGTTGCTTTGCTTTGACGTGGACGGCGGTGGGACGGAATCTCGAGTGAGGGCGGCTGTGCCAATCCAGGAGGAATGGTTGGACGGTGAAATGGTTCATACCGTGCAAACACAGTCATGGGACGCAGAACGCGGTGCGGTTCGTTGCCGACGCCAAGTGACCTACGGCGACTTGATTCTTCGTGAGACGCCGGCCAAGGTTCCCGGCGATGAGGAAACCGCGTCGATCTTGTTCGACAACGCGAAGATGCAGCTTCCACTCGGCGGTGCCAAATTTCAGAAGCTATTGCATCGGATCGAAATGGTTGGGGAAGTCGACGACCAGGTTCCCTCAGTTACCGAAGCGATGCATTTGGAATTGCTTCGGCAAATGTGCGTCGGCCGCTCAAGCCTTCAAGAGTTGAGGTCCGCCCCATGGAAGGATCACGTTCTAGGAACGATCGGGTATTCGGCTTGGCAGATTGTGCAGGAGGAAGCTCCTGAAGAGGTGCAGTTGCCGGGGGGACGAAAGGTGGCGGTGCACTACGTCGAAGGCAAACCACCTTGGATCGAAGTGAAAATTCAGCTTTGTTTTGGTTGGCCCGAAACTCCGCGAATATTGCGAGGACGACAGCCGTTGCAGTTGCATTTGCTGGGTCCGAATGGTCGGCCGCAACAAATTACCAATGACTTAGCTAGCTTTTGGGGCTCAACTTACGGCGAAATCCGCAAGGAACTTAGACGCCGGTACCCGAAACATGATTGGCCAGAGGACCCCTTGTCGGCGGCGGCCAGTTTCAACGGAATGAAGCGTCGCTGAGTGCCAAAGTTCAGACATTTTGTTAACGTAGTGTTTGGTTGTTCGTTCGTTTCCCCATGCCGAGTTCAACGATGGATCGATTCTCGTATTTAAGTTTTGTCCGCTGCGCCTTGTTGCCATTTGTCTTGTTATTGGGCGGGTGCGGATCTTCTTCGTCGCCGACGACGGAGACACCTGAGGCTTCGACCGAATCCAACGGGGCCGAGCCTGCGGTGGAACCGGCGGCGGTTGATTCTCGGCAACCCAACTTAAACACGCCTGGTGGAATCACTTTGCCCGAAGGCGATCTGCCCGATGCACCGGTCAAGCGTTCCAGCCCTGCCGAAGGCGGTATGAGCTTGCCTGATGATTTGGATCTCGGTGCTGCTGATGGCAAAGTGACGGAGCGAGATACGTCGACGGTTTTGGTTGCCACTGCAAAAGACGTTTCCATCGAATACGCCAAGTGGGACAAGGTTCGTGAGAAAGCCGGGAAGACGGGCAAGGTGACCGTGTTGGATGTTTGGTCGTTGGCTTGTGGGCCTTGTTTGAAAGAGTTTCCGAATCTGGTCGCGATGCAGAATCGATTCGGAGAGAAGGTTGTCGCGATAGGAGCCAACGTTGACTTTGATGGTCGCAAGACTCGCCCACCGGAATCATACGAACCAAAGGTCACTCAGTTTCTTTCCAGCGTCGAAGCTGATTTCACGAATTACATCGTGCAAACACCCAGCGATGAAGTGTTTGAGGCAATCGGAATTGGATCCATTCCCGCTGTGATCGTGTTCGACGAAAAAGGGAAAATGGTCAAGTTGTTTTCGGATGTCGGCGAAACCGCGGGCTTCACGTACGAAGCTGACATTGTTCCGCTCGTTGAGAAACTGCTGAACTGATTTCGTCTTCGACTATCCTTCGGTGCAGTCGTTCTCGTGCGAGGCGACTTGCATTCACTCGTGCTCAAGCGGTGAAACGCCGTTGGATTTTGTCATGGTTCATTTTGTGTTCGCCGATCGCCAACGCGTTCGCTTGAAAGCTTGCGTTGGCTTTTTTGTTGTCATGTGCAGTGGTGTTAGTTTATCTGCCGCACCGCCAACGACGACGCTTCGACAAGCCATTCCGCTGGAAACGCAATTGCGTCAGGCTGATCCGCTTTACTTGGCCGAGCAATCACGGCTGCGCGGTGATGCTCGACGCGGAGCCTTGGTTTTCTACAAATCAGCGGCGAATTGTGTCAGCTGTCATGGGAGTGATTCCGACGCGACGCCACTCGGACCGCCAATCGCTCAACTTGGCAATGAACTGACGGACGAATATCTCGTCGACGCGTTGTTGCGACCTTCAAAGCATATTCGTGAAGGATATGAAACCTACTCGGTCTTGACCGTCGATGGTGAAGTCTTCAAAGGGATGCTAGTGAAGCAGGATGACGCTGAAATCACGATGCGGCTTGGGCAGTCGCCGGAGAAGGATTTCACGTTGTCGCGTGACTCAATTGAGGTGATGAAGAAGGACGAGCAGTCCATGATGCCCGCGGGTTTGATGAGGTCGATCAAGTCACAACGTGAATTCTTGGATCTATTGCAGTACGTGACGAGCGTGGCTCGAGGCGGCAGGAAAGCCGAAGAAATGTTACGGCCATCGCTGGAGCAGTTGCTCGTTAAAGATGACTCCGTCAACCTGGATCATGCGGGCATCATCCGATCGTTGCGATCGCGTGATATCGTCGAAGGCGAAAGCCTGTTTCGAGGCGACTGTGCGAATTGCCATGGAACGGATGGCGTGCAGCCCGCATTGCCCACGGCTCGGGCATTCAGTTCGCAGGAGCTGAAGTTTGGTGCGGATCCCTACAAAATGTTCATGACCCTGACCAAGGGCAATGGGCTGATGGGGCCGATGACGTATTTGACTCCGCACCAACGATACCAAGTGGTTCACTACATCCGCGAAATGCTGATGAAGGATCAGAACCCGGGGTATGAGCCCCTTCGTGATGATTACCTGAATTCGCTTCCAACAGGCACTGAGGATGGCAAGCGTTTCGAGATCCAACAGCGTGACTTTGGATTGGCTCTGGGCTCACAATTGCGACGTGATTTCCCCAGTGTGCTGACGTTGCCCCTGGGTGACCTCACTGTTTCCTACAACTTGCACGCGATGGATTTGGCGGATGTTTGGACGGGCGGATTCCTGGACCTCAGCGAAACGCAGCACCAGCGTCCTCGAGGGGAAGGAACTGCGGATCCGGACGGCACTTCAATTCCGGGTTTGGCATCCTGGCAGTGGGGGCACGACGGTGAACTGGACTATTCCCGAGAGGGTTGTCTGCCGCGAGGCCCACTGCCAAAAAAATGGATGGACTATCGTGGTTATTTCTTGCGCGGCAACAATGTCATTCTCAGCTATCAGATCGACGGTCGTGATTTGTTTGAACGTGCCGAGGCGATTGATGACCGAACATTGGCGAGAGACCTCTGGATCGGTCCGGGGGAAACACTCGTGTTGTCCGTTGGAAATGGCCCAGTCGGGGCAACCAAGTTGGAATTCGATCATTCAAACGATACGGTCGTTTTGAAGAGTTCTGACCAATCGAATCAAGCGTTCACGGCCGCGAGCGTGTCAGGCGACCGACACGGCTTGCGTTGGGAATTGGCATCGGGGCAACGAATCAAGCTGACCATCCCCGGTGATGAGGTCGCTCGCAAAGTTCGAATCACCGTGGGCGTCGGGAACTCAACGGACGAACTCAAAACAATTGAATCACTCGCGTCGATCGGATTGCAGAAACCGGTTGCCGATTTGGCGACCCTCGTACAAGCTTCGGCAACCGAACCTCAGCAACTGCGTTGGGCGGGAGAGATCACGACGGTTGGCACTTTGGGTTTGGAGCAGGACGGCTACGCTCTGGATACATTGACTCGGCCCGAATCCACTCCGTGGAACACTTGGTTCCGCACGACCTCACTCGATTTCTTTGATGATGGCCGAATGGCGATCGCGACCCACGGCGGTGACATTTGGATCGTGGCAGGAATCGATGAGACGCTCACCGAATTGAGATGGAAGCGTTACGCCGCCGGACTTTACGAACCCTTTGGGGTGAAGGTCGTCGATGGCGATGTGTTTGTGACTTGCAAGGACCGCTTGGTCCGTTTGCACGATCGAGATAAGAATGGCGAAGCAGACTTCTACGAAAGCTTCAACGCTGACTCGGACGTCTCCACAAACTTTCACGCGTTCAACTTCGATTTACAGACGGACGCGGAAGGCAACTTCTACTACGCCAAGAGCGGTCATGGTGCCGATTTTGCTTTGCCCGGAGCTGTTTGGCGAGTATCCAAAGACGGCAAAGAACGCGAGGTGGTTTGCACAGGATTCCGAACGCCGAATGGACTCGGGACTTTGCCGGGCGGACGCATCACTGTCAGTGACAACCAAGGCCAGTGGACTCCCGCGTCGAAGGTTTCGATTGCAAAACCAGGCAGCTTTCATGGTTGGGTACCGACTTATTCCATTCCCAATAAGTGGGAGCCTGACGGCGGCAAAATCGATATCAAAACGGTGGTTGCTCCGGATACGTTCGAACAACCCTTGGTTTGGATGCCGCAAGCGTTTGACAATTCTTCCGGTGGCCAGATTTGGGTGGACGATGACCGCTTTGGTCCACTGTCGAAGCATTTGCTTCACACTAGCTTCGGCAAAGGATGGATGTCGATGATGATGATCCAAGAAGTTGGCGAAACCGCACAAGCAGCGATCGTGAAGCTGCCTTTTGATTTCTCGACAGGAATCATGCGTGGTCGGGGCAATCCCCACGATGGTCAGGTCTACGCGACCGGATTACAGGGTTGGAACGGTGGCGGTCGATTTGGGTTGGACGACGGCGGCATGCAGCGACTTCGCTACACCGGCACGCCACCGAAGATGATCACCGATGCACGCGTCGTGAAGGGCGGTTTGGAGCTCGACCTTAACTTTGCGATCGACCCTGAATCGGTTCTCGATGAAAACGCTGTCTCGATCGTCCAGTGGGACTATTTGTGGAGCAAGGCGTATGGATCGGATCAATACATCTCCGGCACCGCTGAATCGGAGACCCCACAGGTTGGGACGGAAACGTTGAAGCCCGAATCGGTGGAGGTCGACGCGGTGCCTAACGATCCAAGCTCGTCGCGATTGCGATTGGTTCTGCCAACGCTCGCGCCAGTGGATCAATTGCAGTTGCAACTGAAAATTCGCGGCCAGGATGGCGACTCATTTGAGGAGGAGGTGTACTGGACGATCCATGTCGTGCCCTCAAGCGACTCGTGATGACACGCTCGTGTTCTAAATTTTGGGAGCGTCGTCCGTCGCCGTAGACGCCGCCGTCCCAGGAGGAGAATGCATACTGACTGCCCCTCGCTCAGTCCTCCCAAGTAGGCCGGATCAAGCCGCTTCGGCGCTGCTCCGGCAGACCCGTTTTGTCGATCTACATTATGCAGTTGTCCACTCAAGCAGATCGGCAGGAAAGATCGGGTGCAACGAAGTGAGCCGTTTAGGCGTTAGCCCCAGTTGCACGTAGCATCAACGACGCTACACAAAAAACAACAGCTGAAAGACTCCTGCCGAACTGCTTTGCGCCGGTCGCAGTGCAAAGATGACCGTTGCGAGCGGGTGGCACAATCGAATTGGGACTCTGCCTGTTCTCGCCTTTTGACCGTCCCGAACACGGGACACGTGCCGATGGCACCAACTCATTTCGACGGCTGGAGCACCCATTTGTAGTAGCTCTCCGACGGTTGATCGCGATGAAAGATCAATTGCAGGTGCCGATCCAGTGGATCCACATTGGGATCACGCAATTCGTCAGGTACCGTCAATGAATAATCCTCGCTGAACATGCTCATGGTGTCACCGACCCTGTTCATCTCGAGATCGAATGTCGATTCGTCCTACTCATTCACAGCGACATCAGCCTCTGCGTCATGGACGGCGGAATCGCTGGGGTGTCGTGGCGGCAGGTCTCGCCACGTGTCAGGCCAATAGGATTCTGGTGGTTGCTTCGGCAACTCAACATTGTAACCTTCGATACGTCGTCCCCAAAGAACCAATCTCGACCCGTCTGCCTCAACGCCAAAGGGCTGCGGTCCAATGCCGACGATGGATTCGCGGGGCAAACTCAATTCCTCTTGGGCGAACTGAAATTCCTCCTCATGCGATGCTGGCCAACGGCCACCGTCAATTTCGAATCGTTGGCAAACAAGCGCCAATCGAGCCAAGCGGAGATTCTCCTCCGTGCGAATGACGGTCATTGCGATCGCTTTTAAAGCCGGCATCGTCACACCGGTCGTCATCGTTTCGACTCGTCTCCAAATGTTTGCCGAGCCAAGCGTGGACTCCATGTCAGCATTGGCTTCCGCCGCCGCACGCAGGAAAGTCACTGGATCGTTGGTCGGTAAGGCGAGGAATTGTTCATACCACGACAGCGTTTCCAATTGATCTCGGGGCCCGGCAAGGCCCAGCAATGTGCGAACAGTGCCACTGGGCAGCGTCCCGTCATCATAGATTGATACCGCCACGACCCGTTCGCCAATCATCGCATGCCGAAACGCTTGGTCCCAAGCAAGCGTGCGGTCCAGGTCGGTCAAAAGTTGATCGATCTGATCTGGCCGCCATTGGCCGAGTTGCGTCACACGACGCAATTCCTCCAGCGCGATGTTGACCACGCCCAGTCGAATCAATTGGGGCAACACCATCAATTCGCTCTGCATCGTTCGTGCCAGGGCGAACAGTTGTTTCACAGATTGCTCGCTGGCGTCGATGTCGCCGCGATCGATCGCCGCCAGATTCTCCAACGCCAAAATGGAAGCGATTTCGCGAGCCACATCGGCCGCTGGCGGCATGGTGTCAATGCCTTCATACGTCATCGGCGTATAGATGGGGCCAGCCGCATCCAGCACTTCTGCCAGATCACGACGAAGCGTGGCCGTTTCCTGCAGGAATCGCTGCACGTTCTCGCGTTCGCCCCATGGCTGACCGGCCCACATTGGTTGACAACGTGCCTTCGCATCGACGCGAGGCACACCGGCAACCTGATCGGAATAGCCCGAGTCGGTGCGAAACTGACTGATGACATCGCCCCAAGCTTCAGTCCTATCGGCGGCAGCCAGTTGTTCACGATAGGTCTCAAGCGAGACGGGATCGATTGGCAAGCCGGCACGGCGGATCTCTTGCTTCATATCCGCGACTCGCGTCTTCGCGAAGCCTTGCCGAATCGCGACCACGATCAACAGCAACACTGCAATTGCGATGGCAACGACAAAAAAGCCGATCGCGGCTTTTTGTAAACAACCCAGCCACTTGCGTTGGCGTCCCCGCGGAAGCTCCGAAATAGAACTCATCAAATCGACCTGTTTCGCGTGAGTTAACTTGCACTAGCCCGAAGATTAGCAGGTTTGGTCAGGGCGAAGGAACGATCCGCAACTAACCCGAACCAAAGATCCACCCATCACGGATCGACACGTCAACCGAACAGAAACGTTGTCACCATACGATGAACCGGAGCAGTGCAGAGCTACCGCTCCCGACCAAACAAACAAAAAAAGATCAAAACAATCAATTCCCGCTAAACTCTTTCAGGAAGGCATGGTTATCCGCATTGTTGAGTCAAGGAAAACAGTGAACCGTCAACCAATATTGAAACCCAAATTCATGCGTTCACCAACATCCAGAGCAGAACGAAATCGGTCTACGTAAGTACGAACGTCTCGCGCACCTCGTACACGAAGCCGTCGAATGCGTTGTGAGCGTTGCACGGGGCAGTACCGATCAATTAGCTTATGCGGCCAGATTTCGTTAGCAATCACACGAGCATTCCGATGGATCATGCCAAGTTCATCGCGAAACGCATCGAATTGGTCGGGCGTCACGTACAGGTCACTAGCCCTAAGCGTCGGCATGAACAAAGCACCACGTTCCGTCAACGAGCGAGATCCCCACAGCCGTGTTCGATAGCATTCAAAACCCGCTGCGCACCGGTTATCGAGATCGGGGACGGAAACGAATTCCAGTCGTTCGGTGTCATGACGATAGAGCGAGACGGAAAGTGCCATCGATACCCCGAGGTGTCACCGGTTGCGTTTCATTCAGTCGGGGAACATCACCAATCACCCGGCGGCGACGAGAAAATGTCCATTTGAACACGCTCGACTTCGCCGCTCGGGTGCATTGGATCGTTCAAGTAAGCCGCTTTCGCGGCGGTTTCGGTTTGGTGGTGGAACGGACGCGTTGCGGATTGTTGGAAGCATCTTTTCAGGAGGAGCTGTTCGCTGGGAACAGCTCAACAACTCCTCCTGAAAAGGAACACAACATGTCCAAGTTTAGCTCAAACGGTTCGCAAGATGCACCTGGATCCCACTTCCCTGAAAGTCTTCGCCTGAGACTCTCCGAAGACTTGCACCTGACCGGCAAGGCCAAACGAACTCACGATGGCTACATCCGAGCGGTCAGGCAGCTCTCTGATTTCGCCGGTTGCAGTCCCGACCAGGTGAACGAGCAGCATGTGCGACAGTTCTTCCTACACCTGAAAAACGATCGCAACTTTGCTTATGGATCACTCCGAGTGGCCTTCTCGGGCATCAAGTTCTTCTTCACGCACACCTGCAAGCGTGACTGGGAAATTATCAAGATGCTCAAGCTCCAAAACATCACCACGTTGCCAGAGGTGCTGACGATCGAGCAGGTTCATGAACTGATCGGCTCAGCGACCACGCAGCGAATGTTCGTCTATTTCTGGACTGTCTATTCGCTGGGACTCCGACTCAATGAAGCGTTGCATCTGCAGGTCAGTGACATCGACGCCGAGCGAGGCTGGGTTCATGTCCATCGTGGCAAGGGAGCCAAGGACCGGTACGTGCCACTGCCGACGACGACCGTTCGACTTCTGCGAAACTACTGGGCCAGTCATCGACATCCAAGCTTTCTGTTTCCGGCAGATGGACGAAAGCATGACCTCGCCAAAGACGGCGTCAGCGAAGCGACGACCCCGATGAGCGAAACGGCCGTTCAAGGAGCAATGAAGCAGATCACGAAAAACCTCCGCTTTGGCAAGAAGGTCAGCATTCATACGCTACGTCATTCCTATGCGACGCACTTGCTCGAAGCGGGCGTGGGACTGAAGGTGATTCAAAAGTACTTGGGGCATTCTTCGCTGCAGACCACGATGGTCTATCTGCATCTGACGGATACGGCCGAAGCCAACGCTCGCGAAGAAATCGAAAGGCTGTTCGGTAGTCTACCTGGCAGCGGCGAGTAAACCCGCTCTCGCAAATGCCCACGGTTGCGGAGGCTCTTCGCCAATTCGCACCGGCATACCTGCAGCAACACGCCGATTCGATCTCGGTCGCCGAAGACAAAGTTCTTGGCGCGATCACTCGTTGTCGCACCGGGGCACTGGGTGGTGTTCACTACCAGTGCGGCGGCTGCGGAAGCGATCACTGGGTCGGACGTTCGTGTGGCAATCGGCACTGCCCGAACTGCGGTCACCAGCGAACGCAGGCTTGGATTGAAACGCAGGCTGCCAAGCTGATGCCGGTTCATCACTTCTTGGTCACTTTCACGGTGCCCCGGGAGGTTGGCTTGGTGCTGCGCGTTCACCAACGTGACGGCTACCGATGCTTGTTCGATGCCAGCAGCCAGAGCATTCGCGATGTGGGCGCGGCAACCAAGAGTCTGAAAGGATGCCAGCTTGGATTCTTCGGCGTGCTTCATACTTGGGGGCGTGACCCGGCGGTCTATCATCCGCACGTTCACTATGTCGTTCCTGGCGGCGGAGTGAAACTGGATGAGCATGGCCACGCCTTGTCATGGCAGAGCACACCGAAGAACTTCTTGTTCCATCACGGCACGTTGATCCGCGTCTACAAAGCGAAGCTGGCCGATGAGCTTCGTGCCGCTGGGCTGTATGACCAGGTCAGCCGTGAGGCATGGTCGAAAGACTTCGTCGTTGACATCCAGCCAGTTGGGCACGGCGTCCCAACGCTGAAATACTTGGCACCGTACGTCCATCGAGTCGCGATCAACGACAGTCGCATCCTCGATGTCAATCCGGAAACGGTGACCTACCGGATTCGTCGCAAAGGGAACGTGTTTCAGAGCAAGACCGTTGCCGGCGAAGACTTCGTGGGCAACTTCTTGCAGCACGTGCTGCCGACGAACTTCATGAAGATCCGTCATTACGGATGGATGAGCGGGAACAGCAAGGTGAAGGTCGATGAAGTGAAGTGGTTGGTCTGGCTAATGCTTGGCTGGACGTTCTGGCTGGGCAGCGGCTACGCGCCGCAAGCGGAACCGTTGACCGTGCCGATGAAGTGTCGCCTGTGTGGCGGTGTCATGCGAGTGATCGAGGTCAGCTACACCTCGTTGTCTTCGCAGGGCATCCGCCCCGAGCATGGGCTGACTTACTACGACAGTGGGTAACGCATGAACCAAGGAAGTGAAACGACCGAGCGAATTCGAACGTCTTCAGAAGGGCGAATGGGGGCGATATGTCGCGACGGCAATCTCAAGCTCAAAACTCATCGGGCAATGAGCCTCAATCCGCTTCCATCCAACTCGTCGCCATCGCAAGTCGTCCATAGCAAACGGCCGGCCAACAATGAATCTGCCTCTAAACCAACCGGCCTCTGTGTCCGAGAACGCAACCCGGGAAGCAATTCCCAAGGGAGATTCCATCAACGCCTCGCCATTCACCCCCGGGTATCTTGAACAGAGGACTTGAGCTTCGGCTAGGCGACGCGTTCTAAACCGCGGCGAACGAAGAAAACTGAAAGAGAAAGTGACTCAACCGCCGCATCCACGCGAAGTCAAATCCTTATTGGTTATGCCTCATAGTCGGGTGGGCGGCGAACATCGCCACCCTTCCAAACGCCGGAGTCCAATCGCAACAAGATATCCGGACGTTCAAGAGTAAATTCTCGTGCGTGGGAATCTGGCATGTCCGCCCCCAACGCCTCGATCGCTTGGAGTGACGGTATGCGTAGGAATTGAAGCAAGGCGTAGTGCGAAAGGCCGCAGCCGTTGCAGTTCAGGGCGCGAAGGCTAGGCAGCGAAGCAATGGCGTCAGCTGCGATGTCATCAAGTTCAATGTCGTAGAGTCCAAAGTCTTTGACAGCATGTGGGATGTTCGCGTAGGCGATTCCTGATGCGGTGATTGCCGTACCACCGATATCAAGGCATTCAAGACGGTGGAATGTCGAGATCGCTGTAAGACAGCGATCGGTTACAAATGTGCCGGACAACATTAGCTGTTGGAGGTCGGCCCATCCGGCCATTTGCTCGACGTGTTCGTCGGCAACTGCAGTGTCAAACGCCCAGACTTGAAACGCAGCGTTGACCAAAGCGTCAGTTCCGTAGAGGATCGCCTTTAGTTGCGAAATGTTTTCTGCGTCAGTCATTCGTTAAGGGCAACGATACGCGTCACCGGGCCGGGATAGTTGATGTCCATTTGTGAAACCACGCAAGTGTGGCTCCGGTGCACGGGAGGGTTGCCCGCAGTTTTGGAGAATTGGAGGACGAAGCAAATTCCTTTAAAAACTTGGCATGACCACCGGTCTGACAGCTACCCAAGCCACAAGTATACCGGCAAGTGGCCAGCTCACAAATGTCATGAACGGACGACTCCTTCGCCGCTGTAGAACACGAGGTCGCCAATTAACGCAATGCGGCCGAGGATTTGCAGCGGCGTTTCCATCACACCGTCTAGTGGGCGACCGCCAGGGACTGTGGTTTTATTCAGGATGGATAATCGAGGAACCAGCATGTCGATGCCGGGTACAGCAAACGCGCAAAAGCCGAACCTATGCCAAGGAAGTGCGGCGATGACTATCGATGCGACGTCTGTTGTCAATAGAATGCGGTGTCGTTTTGTTATCGTTCAGACACGGACTTGAGACTTGCAAGCAAGCGAGAAAACGGACCACTCGTTCTCCGTCGCATGCGATGGCTACCCGACGTGGTGAATTCACACCTGGCTAGGCATGCAGTTCTGAAGCAATTTTGCCGATTAATGAAACTGCAAGAGCGACGAAGAAAAGATACGTCCCTTCACGGGCGCGTTCGGTCCAGAGACGACGAGTTGAGAGGGCAAGTAGTACGGTCGTCGTGAAAACGATCGTCATGTAAATCGTGTGTAACTCATTGCCGTACGTCTTCCAGACAAAATACTGCGTGAACATGTAAACGGCAAAGCAAGCGTTGGTCGAGAAGAAGAAAGCGACGAGGTATCTGGCCGCGATGTCGCCGCGTTCGCTCGGCTCTTCACGCGAGAGCGAATCAGTCGCTGTGGATGCAGAAACGTCAGTCACTCCCGGCCAAGCCTCTATTGAGTGTTTATGCGAGTATGATTTGAGTTCAATTTGATCGTCGATCAGAGGTTTCCTTCAACGAAGTATCTCGGGTGACGCCAAACGATCACCCGGTCCGCGCGATTGATCTTCCATTGTAAATACAGCCTGACTCGCGGACTCGGGTGCATCGGATTCTTCCCTGCTAACGGCATTTGCCGTTTCGAAGAACCCTAAATGTGTATAGCCCTCACGCCCACGCCAATCACGTGCATGGACTCCAAGCGTGAACTGCTTGAATTCAGCGTGGACAACGAGGTTGTAAACTCGTGTTTCGCCTGCCGAAAGTTTGGCACAGTCGTCCGCGTCGATCTCAAGCTCGACATATGTTGGATGCCCTTGGTTAGCAAAGGACAACCAAGGGAAGTCGAGAATCGGACTTTCGTTTGGTGTGAGCCAAAGAGGGAGGCTGCCGTCGTTTTTCACGGTCAGCGTGAACTGCCGATATTTGCCGGGAAACTCGGTGAACGGTTCGGTTGCCGGAACGGCGGCGAGTGATTCGATCGAGATTGCGGGCTTAAGTGGTCTGGAAGCAGCTATTCCGATAGCAGCGACGGCTGTGGCTATGAAAAGTGATCGAAGTCGGAAGCGAAGGAATTTCAACTTTCCCTTTCAGTCGGCGAACGGCGGGGTTCAGCGGGGGCGCACGTACGACCCTCCACTTCAATAACGTCAGCTCGCGGCCTCTTTGCAACTCATGGTTCGTCGCTACTCTGCCCGAAGCCATCTGAGGTCGTCGTGCAACTTCGGATCGTCGGAGCCAGCGGCAAGCCAATGGTCAAGTGCGGCAAGGTACTCGCGAGCCGCCAACGTATCAATGTACTGTGTGGCAATTGAACGATCGAGTGCCGCCAGAATGCGAAATGCAGTTCCGCGACACGTGATTGTTGACAGGTCGTCCATGCGTTTGGGACCGGCGATCAATTCCTCGAGTCTCTGTTGCACCGCGTGTGGTGGGAAGCCCAAGTCACCAAGGGCGTGAATTGCAAACCCGGCTATTTGCAAATGACGATTGCTGGTAAGGCGGATCAGCCAATCCGAAATGCGTTTGTGGAGGTCGTCTTCGTTGTCAAAACCGATCGCATGGACAATTGTGCCAAGCGAGCGTGCCCCGTAGGCAACGAGTCGTTCCTGGGTGGGCGGCAACGATTGACCATCAATCGAAACATTTTGGCAGCAATCAAGTAAATCTCGCAGGTGGATAGCACCACGAGGACCTTCCGATCGAAGGAACAGTGCAGCAGCACATTGTGCCTTTGGCGATTCAGAACCGAGAGCACGTTTGAAATTCAGGACAAGCTCCTTGTCAACGAACGTCCGGCGTCACCGGGCGGGGATAGTAAAGTTGTCTATTTCAAATCCGGCCGCAAACGCCGCTCCGCGTGCACGCCATGGCTATCCGCTCGGCTTGGATCCGACGTTGATGATAGGTGATGTTGGTCGATGTCGGATGTGAGTGAGCAAACATTCATGCTTCAGTCTTCCGCACGAACATTGCGTCGAACAATTTCTGGCAGCGTTCCATGCCCTCGGGGGTTAATGCCACGGATTTGGCTTTGCCTACGGGGTCGTGAATCATGCCCTTCTCGTGAAGTCGTGAAAGTGTATCCCAGTCGTGGCCCTTCCACGCACGGTCACCGCCGCACATCGTAAGCGCAAGTAACGCCAAAACGGTGTCGTCGATCTTGTCAGTGTCGAGTTCGTATCCGTCGTCCATGTATAGCATCATTGCGTCGGGAGATTCGCGCGATCATTCTCAGTCGGGGAACGTCACCAATCCCCCGGCGGCGACGAGAAATTGTCCATTTAAAACACCCGACTTCGCCGCTCGGGTTCATTGGATTGTTCCCCGCTGCTTCACGACTCAAGAAAGTCAGCGATTGATCCGTCGAAGGAGCGGAAAAAATCGTCAGGATCCTGATCGGCGTCGTAGCGGAACAATTCATGCATGAACATGTGAAGACCATCGGTCAGGTTGCCGTTCCGGTCATAAATGTAACCCATCGAGTCCCCGTTTGCCCAATCGATAAACGGGAGAAATCGTCTGGATAAGTTTTCGTGTGTATCGGCGATCGTGCTGCGGCAGGAAGAAACGAAGTCCGCCAATTCAGAGGTCGGCACGATGAGCCATGGCGATAGCATGGAGTCGGCATCCATCTTCAGACCGTATCCATCAACACTCCGATAGAGATCCCTCAGTTCGAGTGGCAATGGAAGCCCGATTTTGAATGGGAGGTCATCGAGACGCTCGAGCGGTGCTGCATCGCCGAACAGCGGCTCATACCCGGAGTCGGCATGTGCGGCAGCGTGATGGCGGATCAACAACTCAGCCCAGGCGGTCATGGCAGGCGGACAACTCTATGTCGGGGAACGATCGCGATAACCGAGTCGCGGAGATCAATTTTCCATTGTCCAAAATTGCAGGCGTTGAAACAAGCCAGCGGGTTACAGCTTCTGTGCCTTCGCACCAAACTCGGCCATCTTCTTCGGATTCATCAGTTGTACCGTCAGCATCTTCATGTCTATGTCGTCATTGGACATGTCCATCCTGACGATCATCAAAGTGTCGCCACTTGGATGCGTGTACATCACCTGGTCGACGGAACTCATGTTGATACCCATCTTCGCTTGCATTTTCTTCGCCGCCTCACCCATTTCGGCAGTCGGCTGGTCATCGGAAAGCGTGAAACCAGAGTCTTTTGCGATCGGGTCGACAATGTCCACGACAGCCTTGATGGGGCCGCCGTATTGATAAGTCGCAGATTGCATTGCGTCCATTTGCATCGTCTGAAATCGATCGCCAATTGCGTCGTCCACGGCGGTAAGCAAAGCGTCGAAATCCAGGCTTTGGGGCGGCGCAGTGTTACGTTCGTCGACTATGTTTGTTGCGATCGGCCCGTCGGATTCGGATTGGCAACCGACAGCGCAAAGCATGCACAGGAGCAAAACGTAAAGGAGTGAATGCGTAATCAGTCGTATTGCTTCCAAAATATTGCATTGGTTCATTGAGACAGAACGGCGGGTTTCAACAGTTGGACCGACTGAGAATAGGTTTTGATGATTGTTTTTGGTGGTTTGGCGGTGAGAACAAGTCGCGAGTTTTGACTTCGCGGTGACTTGTTCTTTAAACGGGGGTTTGTTCTCGTTGCCCCCCACCGAGATGGTTCCAGTTTGCCGGGTGCGCCGGGGCGATGCAAGCAAATTCTGCGATTCCGCTGGGGGAGAACATGCCAAAACTTATTGCCAGACACACCGCCATGGCAGTAGCGTGCCTGTCCGGTTGGCCGGACGGACTGGAAAGTTGTGTGAAGTGGAGTCAAGAACCGCGTGGGGCAGACCGCAGGATTCGTTGTGGATCGTGATGCAGGGGGAGTGGGTGACGGCGATGTTTCTGCCAGGAGGGAGAATTCACTCTTGGGCTGGACGTTTCGCCGCCGGGGATGTCCTTTCGATCCGACTTGTTGATTTGGTTGTCGGTTGGCCACTTTTGGCCGAGATCCACGACTCTGACGGGAATGAGTGTTCTTTCTATATTCGTCCAAACAGCTTTTATGGCGAGGGCTGAGTTGTTCCGGCGATGAACCAGCGCCAGGTGGGACCTGGCCTACGTGCGACAACGCTTCTGTCGGAACCTAGTACGTTGGCGAGACTGTCGCTGGATTCGCTACGAGGTCGAACGCTTGTGAACTCGCATCTCTGAATTCTGGCGAATCCAGCTAACGAGCGAGGCGTCCAGACAATCCTTTATGGCGAGGGCTGTGTTGTTCCGGCTATGAACTAGCGCCAGGTGGGACCTGGCCTACGTGCGACAACGCGTCCGTCGGAACCTAGTACGTTGGCGAGACTGTCGGCGGATTCGCTACGAGGTCGAACGCTTATGAACTCGCATCTCTGAATTCTGGCGAATCCAGCTACCACGCGAGGCATTCAAAAAAAACTTTGTGGCGAGGGCTGTGTTGTTCCGGCTATGAACCAGCGCCAGGTGGGACCTGGCCTACGTGCGACAACGCGTCTGTCGGAATCTAGTACGTTGGTGAGACCGTCGCTGGATTCGCTACGAGGTCGAATGCTTATGAACTCGCACCTCTGAATTCTGGCGAATCCAGCTGCCGAGAGAGGCGTCCAAATAATCTCTTATGGCGAGGGCTGTGTTATTCCGGTAATGCACCAGTGCCAGGTGGGACCTGGCCTACGTGCGACAACGCATCCGTCGGAATGCTTTCAATCCTTTGCGGCGGCGTTCAGTGATGCGAAAGGACCCGAAACGACATCACCGCCTTGTTGGGCCGCACGATGGGCAATCGTTTGCAGGTGCGCTGCGTATTCGGCGTCGAGTTGGTCGGGGACGAAGGAATTGCCGATAGGGGTTTCTCCATATAGACATTCAAACCACACGCATGCGCCCAAGTACTCGCCGGCAACGTTGGCGTGATGGCCGTCCATCTTCAATTGTTGTTTGCCATCGATTTCTCGCCAGCGGTATCCCACGTGCAATGAGTGAGTTTGGTCGGGTAGCTCAGGGAACTCAACCGACGCCGCATCAAAGTCAGCCGCCTCGCGATAGCTGAATTGAGCGTGGTTGTCCGCCGCCCAGAACGCATCACCAACCGGGATACGGTTCGCGGATAGTTCGGCCGTGATCGTTCGGTAGGCTTCGCTGAGTCCTTCGTACATTTCTCGCTGGGTGGCTGGTTCTCCCGCAATCAATTTCACGCGACGAAAACGTGGGTCGTCACTTCGATAGGACCAAGTCTGATGCACCAGCAACCTGGCTTGCGGGGCATCGCGACGAATGATTTGGGCCAATTGCTGGGCGTAGGGATGGTAGGTCTCAAGGTTGTGGCTTTTGATGCTGACTTGTTGGATCGTGACGAAGTCCCATGGTTCGCTTTGCAGTGCTTCTTGGAGGGTTTCGCCGTTTCCGTACTTGGCGAATGGAGCCATTGGATCTTTCTCGAATGCCAACGCTTTCTTCGCATGCAACTCCAATGGCGAACCGCCGATCGAAAGCATTTTGTGGGTCAGTTTGTGACCCGCGGCCTCGACGATCTCGTCCAGGTAGCGAGTCGCGTTGTGAGTGAAGCTGTTGCCAATCGTCAAAATGCGAACGTGTTTCGGACCGTCATCGGATGGCTTCTTTGGTGAGTCAGCGTAGGAGAACGACCCAGCGATCAACGAAATCAATGCGAATATGCAAACGAAGGGAAACGGTCGGAACATGTGGGGTATTCCAATGGAGATGGTGGGAAAGTGGGGCAGGGCCGCCTATGGTACTTGAAGTGGGAGGGCCATTTGGTTCTGGACAGTGACGGTGTGAATCTCATGTTCCTGAACGCTCCCTCGCTCACGCCAGAACGGCGTCGATTGACCTGCCCGAATTTCGTTAGGCGAGATGGGCAGCGCGATGGTTCGGCAAAAAAGAAGGGAGCCTCTGGGGCTCCCTTCTCGCGAATCAAACTGCAGGCCTAGGATCAAGCTTGGTCTGGGAAGAACTTCGCCAGAGTTTCTTGTGGCGGCTTGGGCGTTACGAGAGAAACGACGACCATCGCAATCAGAGTGCTGAACACCATTGCGACTACCGGCATCACTTCGTAGCTCTCCTCGCCAATCGACAAACGCAAGACATACTTGCTCAATCCCTGTGGGTCCAAGGTGCCTTGATAGAACAAGTAGGACCAACTGGAAATTGCTGCGAGGATACCAGCGATGGCTCCCATGGCGGTCAAACCTCTCCAGTACAAAGCGGCGACGACGAGCGGGAACAAAGCACTGAATCCGCTGAAGCACCAGACTCCCAGTGCAAACACACTGCGAACGTTCCCGAGACTAAGCAGGTAGGTGATTGCCACGATGGCGACGATGAACAATCGTGTGAATAGCACTTGTTGCTTGTCGGAAAACCGATCTTTGCCGAACGTGTGGTTGACCACATCGTTGTTAAACATCGTTCCGATGCAAAGAAATTGGCTGTCCAAGCTGGACATGATCGCGGCCAGAATTCCGGCGGCCAGGAATCCACCAAGAATGGGAGCGGTTTGAGTTTTCACCAGGAACGGGAGAACCTTGTTTGCATCGACAATGTCGCCACCGGGAAGACGCGGAAGTGGTGGCTTCGCGGGCATCAGTTCTCCGGTTGCCCAGACTCCGACCAACACGCATGGCACCCAAACAATCATGATGAACAAGGGGTGACACACCACGGACAATTTGAACGTGCTGGCCTTCTTTGCAGTCATCCAGTGTTGGAAAAGGTGCGGGAACATGCCGACCGAAAGCGGAATCATCAGGTAGGTGAAGAACTTCGTCTTGCTCATCTCCGCTCGAGTTTTGCCTTCTTCCGGGATGGACTCACCGAGCACTCGGAGGTTTTCGAAGAAGCTGTCCTGTTTGCCGAGCTTGTTCGCAATGACAAAGAAGGTCACCACTCCGAGAATCATGAACACCAACGTTTGAAAAGTATTGGCCCACGTTGTGCCTCGCATGCCGCCAAAGAACACATAGACCAAAACGACCGTGCAGATGGTCAACGAACCCAGCCAGGCGGGAATGCCGCCGTGAACGGCTGGGTCGACTCCGCCCGGGCCACCTTCTAGTGGAACGGGGAACATCTCGGGTGCCAGACCCGCGGTGAGGGCTTGGACAACGCCGCCGGCGCTAATCACACCCACCAACAGGTACGGGATGATCATGCCGACGAGGATCGGAAACAGCAGCCAGCCGACCAAGTTGTTATTGAGGCGGTCGCGGAAGAATTCGATTTGGGTGGTGTAATTGTGTGCGCGAGCAAATCGCCAGACCTTCACACCAATCAAGAAGAAGCAAAGCGAGTGGATGATGCCGCTGCTGCTGGCCAACATCCCGTAAACGCCGATGCCTTCTCGAAAAGCTTCGCCGCTACTGCCGACCAGTGCAAACGCGGTCATCGTCGTTCCAAACATGCTCATCAGCAGCAGGAACGGACCGATCGAATGGCTGGCGACTTGATAGTCTTCCTTCGTTCCTTTGAACAAACGACTGCTGAACAGTCCTAAGGCGAGCAACAAACTCAGGTACACTAAGATAATGATGAACTGAGGAACTCCATTTTGCATTTCGGCAATCATCATCGTTGCGGCTCCTCTTCATCGAGCGGCCACGCGACTCGGGTCGCCAAAAACCAGGTGAAGGACGCGGCAATCGAGATGCCAGCGTGCCACGCCAATCCGATGGGCATGAATCCGAACAGCAACGTGTCGTTGTGCCACAACCAATTGTCTTGGTGAAGGATCAAGAGCACGATGACCAAACCGGCGATGAGCAGAGCTCCGCTTGAAAGACCTTTCCGGTCAGGTGGAGCGGACGAATCAGTCGAGTTGGGCATGATGGAGAGTTCTGGGCGAGACGTGGAAGGAAGGTGGGAACGGCGGTTTCTGATGCGAAATGACCTTTCGAACGCGCAAGCCGTCCACTTTGGCATCAAAACCCTCGCCGGATCAGTAGTCTAATGGCATCGCGGGGGCGACGATATCCATGGTTTGAATTACTGTAAGTGCGATCGGTTCGGCATCGTCCCGATGAACGTCCGCCCCTCTCCCGCCGATGCGATACAACGTCGGCACCATCGAATTGTTTCCTGACGCATGCTAGACATCTTCAATCCGCTGATTTGGCCGATTTGGCTGACCATAGGCGTCACCATCGCCTTGTTGCTGGGATTGGCGACGCGGGCCGCGGCGACGGATCTGCTAGCGCTCACCGCGTTGACGGTTTTGGTTGTCGTTCAAGATTTGACTGGGACTCCGTTGCTGCCCAATCCGACGCAAGCGGTCGCGGGGTTTGGCAACAAAGGTCTGATCACGATCGCGTTGCTCTTCGCGGTTGTTGCGGGGTTGGAACTGACCGGCGGGACGGAATTGGCCACGGGTTGGTTGCTTTCCAAAGCGAAGAATCTTCGCGACACCCAGGTTCGGATGCTGTTGCCAGTGGCGTTCTTGAGCGGGTTCCTGAACAACACACCCGTTGTCGCTGCGATGTTGCCAGTCGTCGGGGATTTAGGCAAACGTTTGACGATCAGTCCGAGTCGATTGTTGCTGCCGCTTTCTTACGCCGCGATCCTGGGCGGCATGTGCACGCTCATGGGAACCAGCACGAACCTTTTGGTGCGTGACGAATACGTTCAGTACATCAGCGATGCAAAAGCCGCCGGTGCCGAAATCGAGATGGCCGAGCTGAGTTTCTTCACTCCCGCGATTGCCGGAATTCCGGCGACCATTCTGGGATTGATCTACATCATTGGTGCGTCCAAATGGTTGTTGCCCGAACGCAAACCAGCCGTAAGCGTCGGCGATGATCCGCAGAAATACACGGTCGAGATGCAGGTCGAATTGACCGGGCCGCTGGTGGGCAAGACTTTGCAGGAAGCGGGGCTGCGAGCACTACCAGGTTTGTATGTTGCTGAAATTCAGCGGGCGGACGGACGCATTGAACCGGCCAAGCCCGATCAAAGGCTCTACGGCGATGACATTTTGATTCTTGTCGGTGACGTCGACAGCGTGGTCGACCTTCGCAAGATTCGTGGTCTCATCACTCCGGGCGATCAGGCTCGTAAGTTGGAGATTCCGGCTTGGCGACGAACGCTGGTGGAAGCCGTCGTCAGTCCCCGTTGCAGCTTGATCGGCAAAACGATCCGAGAAGGTCGCTTTCGATCTAACTTCAACGCAGCCGTGGTCGCGGTCGCTCGCGGTGGCCGGCGGTTGGAGGGAAAACTGGGGGATGTTCGTATCGAACCCGGCGACGTGTTGTTGCTGGAAGCATCCAAATCATTCATGCACCGACAACGTGGCGGCAGCGATTTCTACTTGATTAGCAGTGTCGATCGAGGCGAGATTCGAAGGCACGAACATGCTCCGTTGGCACTCGGGATCATGCTGGTGATGGTGATCGCGGCTGCGCTGAATTGGCTGTCGATTTTAAGTGCAGCCATGTTGGCGGCGGTTGCGATGGTGCTGACTCGTTGCTGCACAACATCCGAGGCGCGCCGTAGCATCGATTGGTCGGTTTTGATTGTGATCGGATCTGCGATTGGAATCGGGCGTGCGATGGAGCAAAGCGGAGCGGCCGCGCTGATCGCAAACGGATTGTTGAGCATCGCTCAAGGAAGTGAACTTGGGACGTTGGTTGCAATTTACATTGCAACGGTGATCTGCACCGAGTTGATCACCAACAACGCCGCGGCGATGTTAATGCTGCCGATCGCCTGGACAGCCGCGACGAAGGTTGGGACGGATCCGATGCCGATGGTGATTGCGGTGATGATTGCGGCCTCGGCGAGTTTTCTCACTCCGTTTGGTTACCAAACCAACACGATGGTCTATGGCGTCGGTGGTTATCGATTGCGAGACTACATTCAGTTTGGACTGCCGCTCAGTCTCATTGTGGGCGTCGTATCAATCGGAATGTTGACTTGGTGGTATCAATGACTTGGCCACTACCGAAGGGCCCACTTGGTCCGATGCAGAGTCTTTCCATTCCAACTGATCGTGTTTCCGGTGTCATTGATCGATGAGCGAGCGTTTTTCAGAAGCCCCCATTTCGCGACTGGTCGGGTTTGAAGTTCAACCGAGCGAAATTGCAGATGGGGAGCCAGACGCAGGTCAGGCGATCGTGAACATCAATTGTGGGCCTCAGCATCACAATCCGATGGGTCGTGTGCACGGTGGTTTGGTTTCGGCGTTAGCGGATGCGGCGATGGGAATCGCCTTCGGGCGAACGCTGCTTTCCAGTGAAGATTTCTCGACCATTGAAATGAAGGTCAATTTCATTCGTCCGATTCGCGAGGGTCGATTGTCGGCCAAGGCGGTCGTGATCCAGCGAGGCCTGCGGATCGGTTTTGTCGAATGTCAAATCACCGACAAACGCGGGAAATTGGTCGCCACCGCATCATCAACGTGCACGGTGTTGGCGGGCGGTTGATCTGGCAATGAAGCACTTGGGCAAGGGCGACTTCTGACGACGCGAAGCAGTCCTTGTGGTAGACTGGGAGCCCTTCCTCCTAATGTCGTCGGGAACGCTTGCACGAGCTTTGGCACGGGCAACGCGTATCACTCTCGACGTCAGTCGCCCAAGTTCCCACCTCAGCGATTGTCGATGCGAAAGCCACCAGTCTCGTTTTTAAAAGCGTTTTGCGTACTCGTTTGTTTGATCGGACAAGCGTCCGCGGAAGAAAATCCCAGCGTTCATGGCGTCAGCGATGGCCGGCCCAATATTGTCTGGATCATTGCCGATGATCTCGGACCTGAGTTGGCGTGCTATGGCTATCCAGATGTGGCGACTCCCAACGTTGATCGCTTAGCTGAACGCGGGAGACTTTTTCTCAATACATTCAGTACATCACCGGTGTGCTCGTCGTCGCGTTCAGCATTCCAGACGGGACGCTACCAGACTTCGATCGGGTGCTATCACCATCTCACTCGCGACAAGAAGGAGTTGCAGGTTCGGACGGCGATTGATTGGTTGCGAGAGGCGGGCTATTTCATTTCGCATGGAAATGGCGAAGTGGGCAATAAGCAGGCGAACAAGTACGGCGTGAATTACCTGTACGACAAGCGAACGCATTTTGATGCTTATGACTGGGCCGATCGCGATCCTGGGCAACCGTTTTTTGCACAAGTTCATATCCATGAACCGCATCGTCCATTTGTGAAGAGCGATCGTCAACGCACCGAGGCTCCGATTCCTCCATATTACCCCGAGCATCCGATTACCCGCGCCGATTGGTCGAACTATTTGGCGACGATTGAAGTGATGGATCAAAAGGTCGGCGGGGTGCTCGATCGTTTGGAGTCGGAAGGGATCAGCGAGAACACCTTGGTGATCTTCTTTGGTGATCACGGCCGGCCACATGTCCGAGGCAAGCAGTGGTTGTACGAAGGCGGGTTGCACACGCCACTGATTGTTCGTTGGCCAGCGAAGCTTGCAGAGGCCAGCCAGGAATCCGGTATGGCGACCTTGTTGGACCTCGTTCCCACGACATTGCAGGCCGCCGGAATTGAGCCGCCGGAACTACCCGGAAAATCGCTGTTGAAGAATCAGTGGGCCGGGCATGAATACATCTTTGCCGCTCGTGATCGCTGCGGTGATGCTCCCGATCGCATTCGAAGCGTGCGAAACGAACGGTACAAATACATCCGCAATTTCCATCCTGAAAAGCCCTACTTGCAGCTGAGCAGCTACAAGAAGCTTTCTTACCCAGTGGAAACGTTGATGAAGGTGTTGCACGAGGAGGGACAGTGGGATTCACCATTCATGGCGGAGAATCGTCCGGAGGAAGAGCTTTACGATCTGTCCAACGATCCACATGAATTGCACAACCTCGCGAAAGAAGGATCCTATCAGTCGACGCTGGTGCAACTCCGAACGACGATGGACGATTGGATGAACGAGACCGGTGACCAAGGCGGCGTTGACGAAAGTCAAACGGTCAACATGGATGAGTTGATGGCTGAAAAACGCAAGTGGTACGAACGAACAATGCAGCGGCGCGGCCTCGAACCATCCGTTTCCGATAGTGAGTATCTCCAGTGGTGGGCGACCGAGTTGGGTGTGGAATGAGTTCACGCGTTTCGGTCGCGGGTTCGACGGTTCCAATGATTCAAGCCAACGACCGCTCTATGTACATATTGCCTTTCCATCGTCGTTGCAAAGTGCTGAACGGCATACTGAATGGCATGCTGATCGGTTGCCTCACCGGTTGGGGGCTGGTCTTTGCGATAGCTTCAACGAGCGTGGCAAAGGAACGTGTGGCTGCAGAGCGGTCTCCGTTCATCTCTGCTGTGGAGCGGTTTGGTCGCCATGACGAAATCGATTCAGCCGCGACGGCGAGATTGTTGGTCACAGAACTGAACTGTGTCGCGTGTCATCGCTCGCAACGTAGTGATCTGACGCCTAAACTTGGACCAGACTTGACGGCGGCCGGGACTCGATTGCGTGCGAGTTGGATCAAAGATTTCTTGCACTCCCCGCATGAGACGAAATCCGGTACGACGATGCCGGATGTACTCAATGAACTCGACGAGTCCGAGAAGGCCGCGGCGATCGAAGCAATCGTCGCCTTTCTGGCGTCGCGTCAGCAGCCTTTTCGAGAACTGAAAGCGGGTGGGGCCAATCCTTTGGAGGACGAGTTCTGGGACAAAGGCGATCCCGATCGAGGTGGAGATCTCTATCATCAGGTTGGCTGCGTCGCGTGTCATGAACCTGGCGCGGAAGTGGAGGTTGAATCTTCGCAATCATCCGCGATTGACCGTCTTCTTGACGAGCTGAATCCGGAAGAGTTGGAAGACATGGGGCTGGCGAGTGCCGCACGAAGAGTGGACTCGGTTCCGCATGCGGATTTGCCTGCCAAATACACACGGCAGTCGCTGACGCACTTTCTTCACGATCCTGAACACGTTCGTCCCGCCGGACGGATGCCGAGCTTGAAGCTGACGCCGAACGAAGCCGCCGATATCGCGGAATACTTGATGCAGCAACAGGAAGCATCGACTTCAAACAGCGACGAAAACCCCAGCGATTTTGCATCGTCCAAACAATTGATCGAACAGGGGAAGCAGCTGTTCGGCTCATTGCGATGTGCGAATTGCCATGAGACAGGGCTATCGATCAAGCAATCGTTTGCAACCGAATGGGGACAACTCAACATTGATTCAGCTGATTCGTGTTTGCGAGACGAAAGCCATCGGAGTGTTGACTTTCGTCTGGATGAATTTCAAACCGAAACCCTCGTCCATTCGATTCAAAGTGGCGTGTTGACAGGCGCGGCCTCGATCCGTGAAGCAAGCGAGTTGGTTCAGCAGAGTTTGCTGACGTTGAACTGCTACGCATGCCACGAGCGTGAACAACTTGGCGGAGTCGGGCGATATCGAAAACCGCACTTTGAAGCCAATTCGTTGGCGGACCTCGGTGATGAAGGCCGATTGCCTCCCGGTCTCAGCGGTGTCGGTGCGAAACTCACAAAGGATTGGTTGCAAAAGGTATTGGCGGGACACCCCGCGACTCGGTTGCGGCCTCACATGACCATCCGCATGCCAACCTTTCCCAAGTCGATGGTTGAGCCATTGGCTCAGGCATTCGAAGTGGCGGATGACGCCTCAAAACAAACCGACTCCGATATCTTTGGTGAGCACAACGCGCTCGCAGAAGACGGGAAGCAGTTGACTCAGATTGGCTGCATTCAGTGTCACGCCTTTGATGGAAATGCTTTGCTCGGAGTGGTTGGGATTGATTTGGGCGGCGTCCCGAATCGGATCCGTCCAGACTGGTTTCGCACATTCGTTCTGGATCCTGGCGCGTTGAAACGTGGGACTCGGATGCCCTCGTTTTTTCCGGATGGAGTCAGCCAATCTCCTCATATTTTGGATGGCAATACTGGTCAGCAAGTCGCTGCCCTTTGGTCTTACTTGAAACAGTCCGATCGCTTGGGAGCACCTCCAAAGATTGCTGAGGCGTTGGCGGCAAGCTATGAATTGAAACCGGCAGATCAGCCTTTGATCTTGAGGACATTCATGAACGGTGTTGGGAATCACGCGATTGCGGTCGGATTCCCCGAAGGCGTTCACTTTGCAATCGACGCGAAAACGCCTCGGCTTGCTTTGGCATGGAAGGAAGATTTTGTCGATGCCAGAAGCACATGGTTTGAGCGGTTTACACCGCCGATCGATCCACTCGGAATGGACGCTGTCGTTGTTTCGCCTGGGGCTGAGTTTCGGTTTCAACCAAGCGATCATTCTCAGAAGCCTTCTTATCCAACCTTCATCGGCTACCAGCTCGATTCAAATCGCGTTCCCACGTTTCGCTATCGCGTTGGCGGCACCATTGTGACGGACCGCGTCGAGGCAACTCGTGATCGCGTACTTCGTCGAACCATTCGCATCGCGAAGGATGACGAACCGATTGACGGACGGTTGGAGTTTCGATTGACGGGTGCATCCCCGAATGGACTGGACGGATCCAATCGAATCACCAGTGCGTCGGGTTTGAACGTGACGTTTTCGGATGGAGAAGCGGTCGAAGATCGAGTCGATCGAGATCCTAACGCTGATGACGTCTGGGTTTCACTCAGCAAGAACCAGACGATGGAGGTTGTGTACCAATGGTGATTTGCAAAATGCTTCGCACGTTGTGTCCGGTGATTGCTCTGCTTTTGACTGTCCTGTTTGGAGACGTGGTCCGAGCGGATGAAGAGAACGACTACTACCGAATGGTCTCGATCGCCGCTCCCGAAGCACAAACGGAATCTCGCGATCCAAACTGGAAACCTTCCGATGATGGGATCGCGTTGGAGGTAAGTGGGATCGCGGTGCTGAGTCCGTCTCGTTTGGCAGTTGCGATTCGCAAAGGCGAAGTCTGGTTGTTGGATGGAGTGGATGAGGTCACTGGCGACGACGATTCCGAGCGTGTTTCCTATCACCGTTTTGCCACTGCGTTGCATGAGCCACTCGGTTTGCTTCATCACGATGACTCATTGATCACCGTCCAACGAACGGAGATGACCCGTCTGCGAGACACTACCGGCGATGACGTCGCGGATGAATACGAAACGATCGCGTCAGGTTGGGGCGTTTCGGGGCACTACCACGAGTACGCCTACGGTCCGAAGTTGGATCCAGACGGCAATCTTTGGATGACGCTCAACATCGGGATGGGGCTGAAAGGCGAACAGCTGAAACAAATCGTTCCTGATGCACCATTTGGCTATCGCCAGGCGGCGTGGCGCGGTTGGGCGATGAAAGTGACTCCTCGCGGAACCTTGCAACCAGTGTGCGCAGGCATGCGGTCTCCTTCCGGGTTAGGAGCCAACGCGGATGGCGACATGTTTTATACCGACCAACAAGGCAACTGGGTCGCGACGAACTCGCTGAATCATATGCGGCCAGGAGCTTTCTTCCATCATCCAGAATCGCTTGCTTCGATGGAGCTGGAGGGATCAACGATTCACGACGTGGCTAAAGTGCCGAACGGGATCGCTTACCCCGAGGCCCTCAAACGATTTCCGCAGATGCAACCGCCCGCGGTGTGGTTCCCCTACAAGAAGGCCGGTCAATCCGCGACCGATATCCTTCTCGATAGCAGCGGTGGTGGTTTCGGTCCGTTTGCCGGGCAATTGTTCGTTGGCGAGTTCACTCAGGCATCGATCAACCGAGTGTTTCTCGAAAAAGTCGACGGTGAATATCAAGGGGCATGCTTTCCATTCCGGCGCGGATTTGCTTCTGCGGTTTTGCGGATGGCGCAAGCGGAAGATGGAAGCGTCTATGTCGGGCTGACCAATCGTGGTTGGAGCAGTCTGGGTACGTCGCCGTATGGTTTGCAGCGTTTGACCTGGACCGGCGAAACGCCGTTTGAAATCCAAGAGATGCGGGCGAAACCTGATGGCTTTGAACTGGTATTCACTCGCCCGGTGGACGTCGAATCAGCCTCGGATGTCCGGTCCTACGGAATGACCAGTCACACGTACTTGTATCAGTCCAGCTATGGCAGCGACGAAGTCTTGAAACGACATCTCAACATTCGCAAAGCCATTGTGTCCGAAGACCGAATGCGAGTTGAGTTGAAGGTGGACGGATTGCGGGAACTGTTTGTGCACGAACTGGATGCACATGGCGTGTTGGATGCAAACGGGAAACCGCTGCTGCACCGGAAATCGTTCTACACGCTAAACAATATTCCGCAGAAGTGATCGACCGGACTCAAACGAGTTGCCAGTAGGCGATGCCGAAGCCGTCATCGTTTTGTGCCAAGGTTCGAACATCGCCGTTCGAATCGAATTCCCACTCTTTCAGTGAGTAGGGCTGCAGGTTTCCGATTTCGTCAGGGTTGTGACCAGATATCCCGTCGGTGCTGAACGACGTATCCAGTTGCCCGTCCGGCGTGATCCGAGCGACACCGTTGAGGTAGGAAACGATGTATCGGCCTTGGCTATCGATATCGAAGGCCCCCGCCGTGTTGTCGAACAATAATACTCCGTCGGTCACGATGGAACTCGGCAAAATCAGGCGACCTCCGTCACCGAAGCTGGAGTCAATCTGGCCGTCAATGGTGAATCGAAGCGAGACTTGGGTTCCCAGGACGGTGAGCCTTCCTTCGTCGTCCAGCACCACGCGTTCAAACCGCTCGCCGTAGGATGAGTATTCAGAAAACTGTTGGTGGGGAATGTTCGCGAAGCCTTCGTCGCCAAACCAGGTTCCTGTGCTGCCATCTTCATTCAGTTGGATCAACCATCCCGCATTTGTGCTCTCATTGGAGGGGAACCCCCACAGCACAATGATGGAGTTGTCTGGACGGGTAAGAATCTGCGATTCCGCCGAATAGAAATTCGGTTCCTGCGGCGTCGGGATGTTCGTTGCACCATTGATTCCGAAACTGTTGTCTGCCGTTCCGTCCGCGTTGTAGCGTGCAATTGACACGTCGTTGCCGAGCAGGATTCGATCCTGCGAATCCATTGTCATGGATGCCCTCGAGCTGATGCCTCCGAGGGAAGCCTGAACAAAACCGCCATCACCAAATGAGGCGTCCAACTGGCCGTTTTCTGTCAAGCGAACCAGGACATTGGAATAGCTGCGGAAGTATCCGTCATAGTTGAAAACCTGAAGACGCGCCAGCAGACGATCTTGCGAATCCACCTCGAGGTTCTGCAATGAAAACTGCGTGGATTTTAGCGAATCATTGTTGAGGAACTGCTTCGCGGCCTGGATCAGTTCAACAGGCTCGCCGTTGTTGAACGATTTCAGAGCGGATCCATTTTCGTCGAACAGTTGGACTTGGATGATCTTTTGGTATTCACCCGACTCACCCCAGAAATACTGGTTCCAACCGACTGCGGATTCGTCTTGGGAAGTGATTGCATGTTCGACTTCAAATGGACGCTCGGGGGTGATGATTGAGACACCTGAACTCGCGATCGAATCGTCCAACGTGTAGCGTTCGCTCGTGTATTCATTTGCAGAGAACTGAAAGTGTCCGCGTCCTTCCAATCGCTCCGTTTGCCAGTTTCCGGATGTGATCGATCCATTTCGATAGACTCCTTGTGCAAACGTGGAGGGATCCTCGGTTTGATGAACCACCCCGTCAATTTCGATCCGATCGACGACCAAGTTGTAATCAATGCCTGGATCAGGTCGGTACAAGTCGTTGATGAACTCCACCCGTACCGAGTTCGGTTTCAAGTCGGTATTGAGATAGAACTTGTAGGCCGTCATTTCGGTGGTCAGGCTGATTGAGTCTGAACGGAACGAGCCCGCTAAAACGTTCATTTTCTCGCCGCCTTGGTCACCTCGAGCGTAGACGACGAGTTCTGATCCGGTGGGCGTGCCGTATTGCAAGTAACCGTTTGTGTTCAGCACGCTGCCACGTCCTTGGCCGGAGACTACACCGTCCTCGGGGATCCAAGTTCCCGTTGAGAAGACGTCCGCCGCGTTGCTGTCGAGGACCTGATCACCAATCGTCACTGATCCAAGTTGAACATTCCGATCGATTCCCTGTGCAGGGTCATAGAAATCGTTCACAAAATGAATTCGTAACAGGCTCGGATCAATCGAGGTGTAGTCCACATTGATCTGATAGGTCTCCCATTGGTCGCTGACGCGGAAGTACGAGATCCTTTCTTCGTTGTAGATCACTTCCAGGATCTCTTGCCCAGTGTCCCCGATCGCCTGCACCTCGATTCCAGATGCGTCCCACGCAAAGCTGATTTCCTGACCTGCGTCACCCGCCAACAACAACCGCGGTTCCAGTTCGTCGACCAACCAATTCGCCGTCGATGATTGCGAACGTTTCGACGTAAACTTAGGTGAGCGACGCCGTGGAAGACGGTTCATCCAACTGCGAAGATTCATGGAACTGGGGGACTGAGGGGACCGGGTGATCTGGGGTGGTGGTCAAGAGTATAGGCGATGGGGCGTGGGGTGGTAGCATCCCCAGTGAAAGTGTTGCGAGCGGATCAATGTTGCTGCTGGCCATTGCTTCCCGGACATGGAGGCGAACCGCATCGCGGATTGGGTGCCATCGATGTCTCCCCTTTAGCAAATTATCTTGATTTGGCAGGCAGCAGATCGCGCGATTGAGACCCCATGAAAATGCGCCGGACGAGGCAAATGACCCCGATCGGGCGACGGTCGAACTTTTTTGCAGGACGTCAGTTTGCGGAGTGCTGCACCAATTCTTCGACGAATCGAACCGCCCAAGCCAATCGTCGTAGCGGACGGGAGTTGCTGGTTTGGTCGGATAGGATCGCGGGCGTTCGCGGATCGCTTTCTTTGGTTTGTGGATTCAGATTGATTGACTTCAGAACGATGCTCGGGGAAAAATCTGCCCCGATGTCTTCCAGCAACTTGGAAGTGCTGCGATGGAAGGTAGCAACGCGATCATCGGGGCGGACAAAGGTTCGCCAGCGTTCGCGAAACTCATCCACTGTGACAAGCGGTTCCAATTCCTCTGTAGTCAAACGGAGGCGACGCATGAAGGATTCGTCAGTCAGCGATTCGGACTGGATCGCACAGCGGAAGAATTCGCCCGTTCCCATTCGAACCGCGTTCCAAAACAGTGGTGCCGGTGAGTGAGAATCTGTTGCAGTTGCATTGTCGGTGTTGCCTCGCTCCTGTTCGCCATAGGCGACCACAATCTTGCTCACATCTTCGGTCAACACTCGTGGCACGTTGGCGGATCCCCGGCGTCGAGTTTCGTTGAGTCGCCAATTGGATTTTGCATGCCCGATCTGATCCGCGATCATTCGATCGAACACGTCTAACAGACGATCGAATCCGGGTGTGGTGGGTTCGATCGCCGACAAGGCCGCGACGGTCGCTTCGAGCGTTGAGAGAGCGTGCTCATTTGGTTCGCGACGGATCCGGTATCGGCCCGGTTGAGATGGCGCGAGTCGATACCGAGGAAGCGTCTGCAAACGCGGAATGTCGCGAAAGAGCGTCTTGGCGTGATGCCAAGTGCCATCGATGACGACCAGTTGCTTTGGTCGCTCCTCCGGCGACAAGTCCGAGAGCAGTTTGGCATTGTCGCCGGGATACAACAGTCCAACGCCGTCGCTGAGGGGCATCGTCGCAAATCGCTCGGCCAATTCATGATTGTAAGCAACCATGACCCGACATTTCTGCAACGATTGGCCAACGATTCGAGCGGTGTTGAACGGATGCGACCGCTCGCGACGATGTTGCATGATCAACACGTCGGTTTGATTGGCGACCTTTGGGATCAGTTCGCAAAAGCAAAGCGATCGTGGGCGAAAACAGGCGTGACAGCGTTTGGGCTCGTCCGATTCGATCGGAGTTTCGTTTGAGGGTGGAGATAAAATGTCGATCGGGAAGTGTCTGATGCGAGTGTGCGATAGATGAAACGCCACAAACTCTATTAGAAATTCAGATGGCCGGGTATCAGGCGTCAGCGTCGGATCGCTTGGCAAAATGCGACCGGCGGTGATTCGCTGAAACGACCGTGCAACCAAAAATGAACCCCGCGTGCAGGAATTCTGCACGCGGGGTCGCTGTGTACTCGTGGCAATTCAACAGATCAGGCGATCAGTTTTCTTCACGAATGGAGATGTCCTTGAACTCGACCGGATCATTGTGGCCGGCGAATCCAAAGTGACCTGAAGTTCGGGTTTTACCCGGGTGAGCACTGCCAGCCATGTAGTCGTCGATCTTCGATACATCCGTGTCCAGGATCACGTTGCCATTCAGTTCGACTCGGATCGTTGGTCCGATAACGGTGACTTGTTGGAAGTTCCATTCACCGACGGGACGTAGGTAGCCACGTTTCGCTGCCGCCATTCCGTATGCCGACCCGTGGTATTGGCGTTCATCGAGCTTTGCGTAGGCGGGGTGATCGTTGTCCAGCACTTGCAACTCAGTCATCGCGGCGTAGGCGGGGTTTCCTTCTTTGGGAGCCCGAATTGCCAAACCATTGTTGCCGCGTTCGGGCAAGCGGAATCGCAAGCGGACGGAGAAGTCGCCATATTCTTTTTCCGTCAGCAAGTTGCCACCGCGGCCTTTTTGACATTGAATCGAGCCGTCTTCGGTCACTTCGTAATCCGCGACGGCTCCGATCCAACCTTCCAACGTCTTTCCGTCGAACACCGAAGTGAAGTTGTCGTTGTGTTTGGATGCGAGAATGTCGTTCGCCTCGTCAGTGTCCAATTGCCGAACTTGAATGTTGCGCCAGCGGATTTCACCGCCATGCGTCTGCAATTGAATCGGACCGGAAGCGGGCAATGGCTCTCCGCGACGCCAATAGTTTTCCATGATCGCGTGATCGACGGTTTGTTTGCCGTTGAGCCACACGGAGGTTCGTGAACCGACTTGGATGACGTGAACTGTGTTCCATTCACCAAAGGGTTTGTCAGCCAAAACCAAAGGATCTTTGCCTGCCGCACCGGGTGAGTTGTTCCAGAGAGCACCGCTGCCCAGGTTGGCTCCCAGGTTGAACTTGCCTTCGTCGGTGGTGTCCCAGATTTGGACTTGAGGGGTGCCTTTCAAGTAGATGCCGCTGTCCGCCTTGGCGACGGTTCGGTATTCCAATTTCAATTCGTAGTCGGAATAGCCTTCGTCCGTTGTTAAGTATGCACCGTGGCCGTCGTTGACCAACTCCCCGTTTTCAACCGACCAATGTGATTTCGCGTCTGCGGTCCACTCTTCGATTTTGGACGCCCGTTCTTCATCGGACATCTCAGCAAGTTTGTAAGGGTCGAAGTGTGGTTGGCCGTGCCATCCCGACAGGTCTTTGCCGTTGAAAAGCGTCGCCCAACCGGACTGAGTGTCGGTGGCGTCTTGCGCGTGCGATGTTGTGAAGGCGGCGAGGCACAAGGCCACGCAAAGCGGTAAGCGTTGGTTCAGGTGTAGGTTCATGTTGCAACGTTGAAGTGGAAACCAAAGTGAAGTGAATCGATCGAACGCACGCGGTGTCGGCGTGACGTTTCGGCATTGGTTCACGCGCAGTGTCGGAGACACTCGACGGAACGGATTGTTTCTGCGGGCGTTGAAAATCGCTCGTTGGGACGGAGGCCGTTTGGTTTGGCTCTCACCGATCATCGGTGAAAACATAAAACGCGGCGACCAAGGCAAATCAGATGTGGCTGAGTTGGCGGGGCCAGTCGAGCCGCATCAAACGGACGCGGTTGGGTGGGATTTCAGGCGGGATTCAGACAGGACCTATCAATGGAGGTGGGACAATATCCGAAGTCCTCGTAGGATAATCGTTTCGGGGTCGCGGATGTTGCGGCCCATCGCCAATCGTAAAAATGTGACGTTGATGTCCGACAGTCTTCCCTTATCCGTGCAGCCACCCGCCCACGTCGTCCTCTATCAGCCGGAGATTCCTCAGAACACGGGGAATATTGGCCGAACCTGTGTCGCTGTGGGGGCAAAACTTTGGATCGTTGAACCCGCTTCGTTTCAATTCGATGAAAAAAGACTGCGTCGTGCCGGACTGGATTATTGGCAGTACCTGGACTGGGAACCGGTCCCCTCTTGGGACGCTCTTTGCGAACGACTGAACCCGGAGCGATTTTTCTTCTTTTCGAAGTTCGCCAAACGGACGGTTTGGGAAGCCGAATTCGCTTTGGGCGACGTGCTGGTTTTCGGTCGAGAAACCAGTGGTTTGCCAGCATCGATCTTGAAGCCCGATGACCCAAGATCGCTTCGGTTGCCGATGCGAGAGCAAGTCCGGAGTCTGAACTTGAGTGTCACAGCAGGCATCGCCTTGTACGAACATCAACGTCAGACCATTGATCTGTTGCCTGCTTAGTGATGTTTCGCGTTGCGGAGAGGACGTTGCACCAGCAACTTTGTTCCGGGAAATCGTTTGTCCCAGTCCCGCGATGCCAACGCCGCCGCTTCTTCACTTTCGAACCACGTGAATACTCCGGGACCCCAGCTGCTCTGTCCGACACCGCTATGGCCGGAAGCAATCAACTGCTCGATCAAACGCGTTGTCGCTTCACCGTTGTATGGACCACCTTGAACAGATGAGAACAGTTCGCCACTGGAACGGTTGTAGCGTGTGATTGCATCGGCGAACGAGTCGAAGTCAGAGTGTTCGACCGACGGAATGAGTTCACGGGTGAGGATATCGACCAGTCTGGATCGCACTTCGTCGCTAGCTGGTTGCAGCGCATCGAACTGTTGTTGTTCCTCATCACCACTGATCGTTTCACTTGGCAATGCGGCGTCCATCAATACAACACCAGCACGCCACGAATCCGGAAGTGAGATCCTTCGGTCGATTGGATTGAGTTGGCAACCGTCGGCTCGTTCGCGATCGCTGGCTTGACCGCGGTCCAGGCCTTCGACGATCAACCCGGGTTCAAAAAATCCATGTGAGCCGACCGCGCTTCGTCGACCTCGGTTGGCCAATCGCAAGACACATTCGCGTGTCGGCCGTTCCGCGGAAGTTTGCTTCAGCAATGCCAGCGAAATCGCGAGCGAGAGTTGAGTTCCACTCCCCAGCCCGTTATGCGACGGTGCCGCCGACACGACTTCGATGGTCACGGCAGGCCGAGTCGCTCGGCCGGTCATTTGCTGCCAGCGATCGACGATCCCGAGAATGCGATCGCGATGGCGTTGGTCACATTCGAACGTCGTCGACGAACTCACGCGAACACAGGTGAGCGGCCCGTCGATCATGACGCCGCATCCGCCAAAGGGTGGCGCAACATCCAACAATCCAAAATGCAGACGGGCTCCCGTTCGAACTTCGACGCTCATGAGATCGACGACTCTCGCACGTGTCGCCGAATCAATTGCAACGCTTCTCGCTCAGGCTCACCGCCGGTTTTTTCGATCGCGATTCGAGCTCGCTCGAGTTCTTCTTCGATTTCCTCGGGAGGCAGCAGATGCAACCGCGTGGCGGCAACAGCGGCTTCGATCACCGCATGCTTGGCACGATTGAATCCAAAAAATGGGTCGACCAATCCCGAAGCCAGACATCTCGCGGTGAGCTCGTGTCGTGGTGGCGTTCCGGCACGCTGCGTGACTCGAACGGCGAACCAACGATGACATCGCTTCAATCGCACATGGGTGTCTTCCAATCCAGGAATGGGGACGACCAAATCGCTCGCGTCGACTTTGCCAATCGCTGTTTTCGCGATCAGTAGAGCATCGTCGATCACATGAATGACGGCGTTTCCACTTGCGAGCAAATTGTCGCAAGTGGTCGATCCCTCGTAGGGACGAAGCAAGAACTGCGGAAGGCCACCAGGCGATTGCGGTGGCAACACGATCGGTCCCAGCGGTGCCAGGTTGATGCGTCCCTGTTCGTCGAGTGTCGTGACCAATGATTCCAAGATCATGACGTCGCACCCCCACCGGCGTCGGGTTGCGAAATCGAGATCGGCGGAATGGTCGTGCGTTGAAAGCGTGAACCTTGGACCGACGGTTGGTGTTCGGGTTGATGCCTTTGAGCCATTCCGATGAAGTGTTCAAACATGGCCAGTCCGCCTTGCGTGAGCAAAGACTCGGGATGGAACTGGACCCCATGAACGCAGCGTCGGTGATCTGCTAGTCCCATGATCAATGTTGGATCGTCCGCTGCCCACGCGGTGATCTGCAATGACTTTGGCAGCGTCGCAGCATCCACTCGAAGCGAGTGATATCGTCCGACTTCGATGGTGGAAGGCAATCCAGCGAACACACTCACGCCGCGATGATTGACTGGAACGGCCATCCCGTGCATCGGCGGACCGACGACGACTTTCGCACCGTAGGCGGCCGCGATGGTTTGATGTCCGAGGCAGATTCCTAGAATTGGAATTTTGCCCGCGAGCCGTTGGACCACATCCAGCGAACATCCTGCGGATTCGGGGCCATGGGGACCGGGTGAGATCACGATCGCACTTGGATTCATCTCAATGATCTGTTCCACCGACAACGAATCACTGCGGACGACCTTCGTTTGCAACCCTTTGCCGGGTTCGTCTTCCATCGGCAAGTTGTTGCCTGCGCGGTTCCGGCGAGCAGCGACGCGGAGATAACGCGCGACGTTGTGAACGAAGGAGTCGTAGTTGTCGAGTAGCAGTATCAACGAGTAACAGTATCAAAGCGACGTCGGAATCCGGACGGCTTCATCGGTTGATTAGCAAGGATTGGGAATGTGGTCAGGTGCCGGTCGCACGCAGCAGCGGCGCGATGCACCAGCCGGTACGGCCAGCCAACAATTTCCCGTCGTTTCCTTCGCCAACCACGGATCAGCGTCTCGGTTTGGCAAATTTGATCTTCTCGATCAATTTGACCACCTGATCGCCGTCTTTGTAACCACTGACCGCGGTGATGGCACGAATGACATATTCGTACCGCAGGTTGTAGTCGGTGTCGATTTCGATTTCGGGACCCTCGCCCGCTTCCACTTCCATGGGAGTCGATGTGCCGATCAAACCAATCACGTTGGCTCGCAATTTGTCGAAGCTGGTCGCGTCGTTACCCATTTGAATATCGTTCAGCTCGATCCCAGCGAGTGACCCAGCCGCGTCGGAGCGAAGACGCAGCTTCAAAGGCAATTCCGTCGTATCCAACGCACCGCTGCCATCGCCTGCCAACGGCATTTTGATGCTGAAGTCGCCTTCCATCTCGACAATTTTGAACGTCATCACAAAGAAGATTAGCAGCAGAAAGACAATGTCAATCATGCTGGTCATGTTCAGCTCAGTGCCCTGGCTGGTTTCGCGGTTGCGAATTTTCATGAGCGATCCTCTTTGACGCGCAGAGCAAAGTTTTCCAGCTTGGAATCTTGGCAAACGCGGATGATCTCTTGAACCTCGCCCGCCGCAACGTCCTTGTGTCCTCGGATGATCACGTTGGCGTCGCTGACCGCTTTGCCTTCGGCACGAATGACCGCCAGTTCACGGTCCAGACCAATTCGTAATGTTTCAGCGGTGTAATCATCACCGCCCAGGAAAACTCGGCCATCGGCTCCGACGTGCAGAATGATAGGAAACTCGAGCGCGACTTCAGGTGGCTTCACCAAACGGCTGTTTGGCAACACGACGTTGTCGTTGGCCTCGGTTTGAGCGAAGTTGATCAACACCATGAAAAAGGCGATCAACTGAAACGTCATGTCGATCATGGGTGTCATGTCACCTTCCGCCATGTCGACTTCGGTGCGTTTGACTCGCATCAGCCACGGGCTCCTGACTTGGGCGACATGTCTTCAAATTTGCTCATCAGGTTTTCGCTTTCCACGCCCACTTCAAGGAGCAGGCGAGCGACGCGGTTGCGAAGAATGTTGTAGGCCGCGATCGCGGGGATGGCGACGGCGAGACCGACGAGCGTGGTGAAAAGAGCGGTCGAGATACCAGCCGCCAGATCAGATGGTTTGGGAGTGGAGCCACCCAAAGCAATGACTTGGAAAGATGAAATCATCCCTTGAACCGTTCCGAACAATCCAATCATGGGCGACAGGTTACCGATCAAAGCCATGTAGCTCAGTCGGTGTTCGAGCTTCATGCTTTCCTCTTCGCCGACTTCCTGCATTGCTTCGAGAGCTTTGTTGTATCCCTTGCTGACCTTTGCCAAACCCGCCGCCAAGACTTGTCCAAGCACTGATTCGTCGGCTTTTGCCAGGTCGTAGGCACCTTGATTGTCATTCGCGGCGAGTCGCTGACTGAACTCTTCCACCAGCTCGGTCGGGCAGAGCGTGTCGCGGCGAGCGGCCAACATGTTCATCACGAAGAGCGAGACCAGCGTCACGGACAAGGCCAAGAAGACGATCAGGTAGGCGACACCGAGTGATTCGAAGACCCATTCCAACAAGGATTGATCGGTCGCGGGTGGCTGCGAGTTGCCGGCGTTCCCGTTGCCTGCCGCATCACCGGCAGGTTGCTCAGCAGCACCTGCCCCAGCGGGTTCGGCGGGAGCTTCGTCGACGGGATCGTCGCCGAACTCAGCCATCGCATCATCTTGTGCAAACGTGGGCGAGAAAGACGACCCAGCAAAAACCAAAGATGCGAGAACAATCCCCACCGTGAAGAGCCAAGTTCGAGAAGCCAACGGTTCAGCAAGACGCATCATGGACGGAACAACCACGGGAGGAGAGAAAAGTCGAGTGGGTTTGACTCAGAATAATCCACGCTGACGCCCGTCGCACCACCCCTGCGGCGGTTTGTGCTCCCAAAACACTGTCGGATGTTCGGATTGGTCGGTTCATTCCGGTGAATCGATTCAACTTCCAATTGGTGGGCCGTTACATAGGGCCCATTCGGTGGAGGGTTGTCACGAGGGAACGGTTCGGAATTGAAAGCCGGGTACCAACGGACGTCAGATGTTCGCGTGATGTCCACTTCCGCGAAGTGGAGTTGCGAACGATACAATAACGATCGAAGACCGTGTTTGTTCTCACTGGTGTGGGAACTTTGATGCTGTCGGCCCTGCGTCCGCCAGTTCGTATGCAGTCTGCTTCGCACCTCGTACGAGCGATCTCGTTCGGTGGCGATTACGCAGCGCATCACCGTGCAACTCAACGCGGCGTTTTCGATCACCCCCTTTTTTAGACTGAGACCCACGCTCATGAGAAGTGAATTGGACGCCACGATTGCTCGCCTTCATGAGCAACTCGCTGACATCGATGACCTGGACCCAGCCGAGATCGCTCGTTTGAAAGCCGAACTCGATGAGATTCGAGAGACTTTGGACGAGCAAGACGTCAACTCAGCGACCTTGGCCGAACGATGGCAAAAACAAGTCGAACACTTTCGCGAGTCGCATCCGGTGCTGACGGAAAACGCTGGCCGCGTCGCCGACATGCTGTCTCAAATGGGAATCTGAGAGCCCAGAAGATTGCCTGGTGTGTGTAAGCCAAATGCTCGGTAGCAGTGCTTTGCCGATGGTGGTTGAACTCACCGTGCGGTCCTACAATCCGTCGCTTTCATCCCTGTTCTCTCGCAAGCCTGAATCGATATGTCGTCTGCACCCGAAGTCCGCATCGCCAGCCCACTGAACGTTCCCGACAACGATGCCTTGCGTTTCCTACCCGAAGGACCGATGGCGATGGTTGCGGATGGAAAGCTGTCATGGGTGGGAATCCAACACGGTGCCGACGTGTTACATGGCAGTATCAATGTGTTGGACTTGGCGACGCAAACCAACCAGTCGCATGACTTGCCCGGTCGTCCCGGATTCGCGTTTCAATGTCGAACAGCGGGCAAGTTTGTTGCTGGAGTGGAGCGTTCGCTCGGTATTTTTGACATCAACTCGGGCGAGTGGACACCATTCTTCGATGGTGTTGATAGCGACGTGACCAACACGATCATCAACGATGGATTGGCGATTGATGACAACCTGATCTTCGGAACGAAGGATTTAGAATTCGCAGAGAAAAAGGCCGGGTTGTATTTGTATCGGGGAAGCGACAAAAAGCTGATTCGCCTTCGAGACGATCAGATTTGCAGCAACGGCAAGATGATCCGCAGGGACGATTCCGGCAAACTGTTTTTGTTGGACATTGATTCACCCACTCGAAAAGTCGTCGAGTATCCGTTGGACATCGAAGCGGGCACCATTGGCGAGGCTCGCGTGGTCTTGGATTTGACTGATGATCCCGGAGTTCCTGACGGAGCTATTTTGACACCTGATGGCAAAGGAATCATCGTCGCGATCTTCCATCCCGGTGTGGCGGAACACGGCGAGACACGACTTTATGACTTGGCGACCGGAGAACTACGAACGATTTGGCAGACTCCTGGGTCACCTCAGAACACTTGTCCGGCCTTGGTACCTCACGAAGGCAAACTGAAGTTGGTGATCACCACCGCTATCGAAAACTTCAGCGCTGAAGATCAATCCAAATGTCCAAACGCGGGACAACTGTTCCTCGGTGAAACGGACGTCGCCGCCGACGAATCGTTCGAGCGAACTGTCTGGCCTGTTTGAACGTTGTTCGTCGACCGGTAACGAGTTTGACCAGTGAGATGCAGACCGATTGGCACCGCCAATTGAGCCGCACGGCGTTAACCGCGGTTGGTGTGGCGGGAGTGAGCTCGTGTTTGGTCGGAGTGTTGGGCTGGTTGGGATGTCGGTGTGAGAACCGGGCCTAACGGCCATCGGCTGATGTGGATGCTGGTAATGAGCCGCACGGCGTTAGCCGCGGTTGGTGCGTCGGAAGCGAGCTCGCGATTGGTCGGAGTGTTGGGCCGGTTGGGACGTCGGAGTGGGAACCGGGCCTAACGGCCTGCGGCTGATGTGGGTGCTGGTATGAGCCGCACGGCGTTAGCCGAATGGCACTTACTTCACCCTCCCTCAGGGAGGGGCGGCCCGCTTCGGGCCGGGGAGGGCGAACCTAGAACCCGGTGTGTAGCCCTCCCCTCGCTTCGCTCGACCCTCCCAGGGGGAGGGTGAATTTGTAAAGTAAACGCCATTGGGCGTTAGCCGCGGTTGGCGTGAGTTCGTAATTGATTGGAATGTTAGGCCGGTTGGGATGTCGGGGTGAGATCCGGGCCTAACGGCCTGCGGCTGATTTGGGGACCCTGGGGACCCGGGGGCCACGGTCACGGCAGGGGGCGTATGGAAACACTGTCGATTCCGGCCATCCAACGTGCGATCGCCTTCTCGTGCTTGCCCGTGATCTTGATTTCGATAGTCAAAGGTTCGTCGGTCTTCAGTTCCACTCGATCCCACGTGATAGCAGGCAAGACTCGTACGTCCGGTGAATAACCATCGAACTGTTGCTCATCCGCGTCATTGATTTTCAGCGATAGCTGTGCGTAGTCGACCGCACCGGTGAAGTGCATTTGAACTTCGGCAGGACCGTTGATGTTGTGCGGTACATTCAACGTTAATGTTGAACCAACTTTGCCGCCGGTCCACCACAGTTGATTGTCCGCGGACCATTGGTCGTGGAACGGTTTCATGTTTTGGTTTTGAACTTTCCCGCCCGAAACAACCGCAGTCTCGAGAAGACTCTCCGCTTCTACCGCCCATTCACGAGCGAAGGATGGCCCGGGGCTCATGAGGTAGCCAAACAAATCGCGAATTTGATTTGGCTTCATTGGCTCCAGTTGTCCTTCCGGCATCAACGACGTCTCAGAAAGCTTTTCAACTTCGACTTCATCAAGTGATAGCACGATGATTTCGGAAGTCGTCTGCACGGTGACCGCGTCTTCGTTGCGTGAGCGAATCAATCCGGAAACCACACGGCCATCGTCCATCAAGAACGATGTCATTTGATAGGCGTTGCCAATGACGGCGTTGGGCTGGAGGATATTCTCCAGCCAATAGTTGACGTCGCTGCGGTTGGCACCTGTCAGATCGGGCCCGATCGGTTCGCCTTCGCCAAACAGCCGATGGCATTTACCGCAATTTGCTTCGTACAGCTTTTTGCCTTCGGACCGATTCGCGGATGCCAATGTTTTGGGAGTTAGCAAGGCGGAATATTTGGCATGCAATTGCTTGGCTTGCTCACTCGTCGAACCAATCCGTCCCCATGCGGCTTCCAGGCGTTCGCGAGCGGTGTCGTCCTCGAATGGCAAAGACAGCACGTTGCGAATTGCGTAGGCGGGGACGATGGTCGGTGGGATGACGCCTTCTTCCATCGCACGGATCAGTTCCATGGCCGATCCGGTTCGCGAAGTCAATGTTGCCAGGGCATCGGATTGCTTTTGTGGTGACCAATCGTTGAACCGTTTGATCAGCGTGGATGCGATCTCGGGTGAGTCGAATGGTGCGAGCCCTCGAACAGCATGAGCACCGATGTCACGATCGTCGATCAGTGAGAGCAGCAACTGACCGAGTTCGGGATCTTTGGCTTGGGTGAGCAATCGCAACGCGTCCAATCGAGAGGTGGTCGCTTCATCCGTTTTCGCGAGGATCGTGCGTAGTTCGGGCAGAGCAGATGCATCGCCGAATTCGATAGCGAGAGCACCAACGAGATCTTTGGTGCTGGGGGCGGATGCCTTCTTGCGAAGCATTCCCGAAACCCTTGGCCATGCTGCGGGCATCGCAACTCCGCCACGACTGCGAGCGGATTGCAACAGTTCTTCTAGCATCCAATCAAACTGGTTGTTGATGGCAGAGTCTTCTGGCAACTTCTCGATTTGCTTTGCGATCGATCCCACCAACGCCTGTCTTCCTTCGGGTGTAGTAGCGGTTCGTCGAGTCACGAATCGTTGCAGTTGATTCCAGTTGCTGTTGGAAACCAAACTCATCACTCCCTCGGCATCGGTATCAACCACCGGTTCGATTCCGTACCAGATCAACCAAGGCAAATTGCGATCGTTTTGGTCGACGGTGTGTCGAAGCAATCCGCGAGCGATGCCGAGTCGTTGATTCTCGGGAATGCGTTGCAACAACGACGCGAGATAGCGACGTGTGACAGGCGACGGCTCGCCGGCCGACATCTCTTCCAGCTTCGCGAGCAAACCGGAGGACAATGATTGACGATGTTCTCCAATCAACTGCATCGCCCAGCCACGGATGATTGGATCGCTGTCATCCAGCAGTGAACTGAGATCCGTTTGGACAAAATTGGGGGCGACGTGCTGCTCGCCTTCGACTGGAAGTAGTCCCGATGTCCATGCGGTCCAGACGGCTTGCAGCCGCGAACGCCTCGGTGCGTCCGACTGAATCAATGCAGTCAGAGCTTCGGCGACTTTGTTCCGGTTGAGTTCCCCAGAAGCAGTTCGCTCCTGCAAAATTCGCTGAGACTGGCGGACGAAGTACGCGTTTGCGTGGGTGAGGTTTTGTACGAGCTGGTCGTCGGACAACTTCGATAGATCGAAGCGATAAGGTCGAAGATCGCCGTACCGGATCCGGAACAGACGGCCGTTGGTGCGGTCCCAGATCTCGTGGTCGCGGTGGTGGCAGGTTTGGTCGTCGTGCCAGTCCGATGTGTAGAGGGCACCGTCGGGACCTTGCATGATTCCCACCCCTATTTGTTCATGATCGTTGGACATCATGAAGTCCGGGCGGTGCCGGCCCAAGAAACCGGAACCTTCCGTTTCCAGATGTTCACGCACGATTCGATGGCCGTGCAAATTGTGGAAGAACAACTCGCCGCGGTAATGTGCGGGGAAATCGTCGGCTTGATAGATCGTCAGACCAGCGTGAGCATGGCCTCCGCCGACCATCGATGTCGTCGCCGCGGTTCGCCGGACCAAATCTCGGTCGACCCTGTTCGCTGAGTTCGCCGATTGAAACGTGCCATCACCGTAGTGCAGGTGATCGGCGATAGTTTTGATGTCGTCGTATGTATGTGGATTGAAATGTTGGCCGGCTTGTCGGAAGTAACGACCACCTTGCGACAGATGAAACAAGTGTGGAATGACGCAAGCACTGACAAACCAATCGCCGTTCTCGTTGAAGTCGACTCCCCAGGGGTTGCTGGTTCCGTGAGCGTAGACTTCGAATTCATGTCGCACCGGATGGTACCGCCACACGCCGGCGTTCAGCGGAGTCCGGTCCTTTTTGGGCGTTCCTGGTTTTCCAACGTTGGAATGGGTGAACACGCCGTGGCAACCATACAGCCATCCGTCCATGCCCCAGGTGAAACTGTTGAGGGTTTCGTGAGTGTCTTGGTACCCCCAGCCATCCAATAGCACCGTTGGTTCCGCATCGGGCACATCATCGCGATTGTTATCGGGATAAAAAAACAATTCTGGAGCGGCACCAATCCAAACGCCGCCAAATCCGACTTCGATTCCACTGGCTAGGTTCACGCCATCGGCAAAAACCTTTTTCGTCTCAAATGAACCATCGCCGTCGGAATCTTCCAGGATCAAGATTCGATCCTTTCCTTCACCATCGGGAGCCTTGGTCGGATACGTGTTGCCTTCGATCATCCAAATCCGCCCGCGATCATCGAAGCACATGGCGATGGGTTGCACTAAATCCGGTTCGCTCGCGACAACATCGACCTCGAACCCATCCGGCACATCCATGTGTTTGGCTGATTCGGATGGGCTCAATCCAATCGCGTATTCGTCTTGCGGTCGTTTGGAAGTTCGCCAGCGTTCCGCGACGTGCCGGCGTTTCGCGAGCGGAACATCACTCAGGTCGGTTTGAATGTGGACCGTCAAACCTCGTTTGTTGCCCGTCAGAACATCGACCAAGCCATCTCCGTTGATGTCCGATGTGACGACTTCGACTCCCACTCCAGATGTTTCATGGATGACATGCGGAACGAATTCGAGTCCACCAGGCTGGTCGCTTTTCACATTGCGGAACCAGACGACCAGGGGAGCCTGCAATCCACCAGCGTCTTTTCCTCCGTGGGCGTAGTAGCGTTTGCCGGTGACGATGTCACGTCGACCATCTCCGTCGACATCGATCGTTTCCACCGCGTGCATTTGCGATGTTGCATACCCATGTGGGTTTTGCATCGATGATTCGCCGCTGATTTGATGCTGGACGAACTGACCGGGGCGAGTTTGCTCGAACCAGGCCAGGCCATAACCGTGTGCATTTTCAGAGGTAACCAGATCGGAGTCGCCGTCACCATCGAAATCGTGTACGTGCATCTGAGCACCACCGCCACCAAACGGTTGAGCGATCCAGGATTGCCGTTGCCACAATGGTTTTGAGTCGGCTGTGCCGGTCGACTCGACGAGGGCGGAATCCGGTTGTCTCCACCAATGCTGGCGATCGATGATGTCTTGATTGCCATCGCCGTCAATGTCGCCAACACCCAAACCATGACCAAAGGGTTCCAACGCGGTTCCCGGTTCTGAGACAGCAATCCATTGCCATGGTTGTGTGGGATCGTCCAATGAGTCCGCGGTGTAGTACCCGTAGGCTCGATCTCGGGCGCAAACGAGTTCCGGAAGTCCGCCCGGAATCAAATCGACCCAGGCAGGTGACTCGTTCGATACGCGAGGTGCAATTGTGTGGGCCGGCCAAAACTGCTCGGACTGGCTCGCGTTCGTTTTGCCTGGATTGGTGTACAGGGTGGCTTGTCGACCAGGGAATCCGACCGAGATCACGTCGAGCTTTCCGTCAGCGTTGACGTCGCATACGTGCGAAAAGAAGTGTTGGCTATAAGCCATCACTGAAACCACTTTGGCTTCCGCCAATTCATGTCGGGTTTGGTAGTCAGGACCTTCGTACCAGACCGGACCGTAGACCAGATCGTTGATCCCATCACCGTTGAGGTCGCCGACCGCGGAACCCTCGGCGTAAAACTGATCCGTGATCTGCTGAGATTCCCAGCCGACGTCGGTGTATTCGAGTTCGGATTGAGGCGTTTGTGCGACCGCATGCGTCGTATTCAGGCCAAACACCAACGTGACGAAGCTCAGAAAGGCCGCCGTGGCCATTGAAACGGGACGTTCCAGGGACGCGAACAGATTCATGACAAAAAAACCGGTGGGGAAGCGGGGAAGGCGGATTGTCAGGCAGGACCGCGTCAATCGAGGCGGTGAATCAAACGGAGGTGTGAATCGTTGGCCGGGAAAGCCGGCGTGCCGCCAGTTTGTCAAACTGGGACGTGATCAAGGGATCAGGCGGGGGAATCTGGAAGGGCAACCGTCAGAATCCGAAGCTCGATTCTATGGTTCTTTGCCAGTATGACTGATTCTGAGCCGCTAGGGGGTAACGACGTGCGTTTCGAGGCTGGTATTATCTTGCCAGTTTCCTACCTCCCCGCCCGCCTCGTGACCGCGCATGTCTGAATCGAATCCATCTTCCAATGTCGAAGCCAATCCACTGACTGGTGGTGAAGCCGTTGTCAGCGACAAAGTTCTCGCCGATCGTGCGATGCTGCAAAAAGCACAAGCCGAAGGCAAAACGCTTGGCACGTACATCAAACTCTCCGGTCCGGGATGGTTGCAATCCGCGATCACGCTGGGTGGCGGCTCATTGGCTGGGTCGTTGTTCTTGGGAGTGATGGGCGGAACCAGCATGCTGTGGTTGCAGCTGGTCGCGATCGTTCTCGGCGTCGTGATGTTGTCGGCGATCAGCTACGTGACGCTTTCGACCGGGCGCCGGCCATTCGAAGCGATCAACAACGAGATCAACCCGGCTTTGGGTTGGGGATGGATCATCGCGACCGTGCTCGCGAACATGATTTTTTGCATGCCGCAGTTCAGCCTGTGCTACGACGCTCTGGACAAAAACTTATTGTCTCTGGGCGGTGGCGAAGGCCTGGGCGATTCCCGCGGCGTCCGCTGGGCGGTGACGATGGTGTTGTTCTTCGCCGCTGGGTTCATTGTGTTGCTGAACACCAAACAAGGTCGCGCTGCGAAGGTATTTGACATCTTCCTGAAAACGCTCATCGGGATGGTCGTGATTTGCTTCTTTGGCGTCGCGATCCTTCTGTTGGCGAAAGGCCAACTCAATTTTGCCAGCATCTTCGCAGGATTGATTCCTGACTTAACTCAGTTTGTTCGTCCCGCGGGCGACCTTCGCGAATCGGTTGCGAATTTGTCTCCGGAAGCCAGTTCGTTCTGGACTGGGCGGCTGATGGGAACACAACGCAGCGTCATGATTTCGGCGATCGCGACAGCGGTCGGCATCAACATGACCTTCTTGCTTCCCTATTCGATGCTTGCTCGCGGATGGGACAAAACCTTCCGCGGATTGGCTCGATTTGACTTGTCGACCGGCATGGCGATTCCATTCGTGCTGGTGACCAGCTGCGTTGTGATTGCCTCGGCGTCGTCTTTCCACAATAAAATTGACGATCAATTGGCATCGTCAGACGTGGCTGTGATGCAAACGTCGCCGTTGTTTGAAAAGGTGAAAGGCGATCTGACCGCACGAGTCGATTCGACCCTGGGTGCCGATGCTGAATCAACCGATGAAGCGACCAAGCTGCAGATGATGGCCGATCTCCCAAAAGACGAAAAGCTCTTGGCGGCGGCTTTGGTCAAACGAAATGCTTTTGAACTTTCGCAAACGCTGGCTCCTTTGTTGGGTGCCGAACGAGCCAAGCTGATCTTCGGGCTGGGAGTCTTCGGGATGGGATTCTCGACGATCATCATCCTCATGCTGATCAACGGCTACGCGATTCGCGAAATGTTTGGGCGTCCGAACAGCCAGACCATCTTCATTGTCGGCGTGTTGATCGCTGGTGCCTCCGGGGCGAGCTGGGTCGAGTTGTGGACGGATCCCGACAAAAAGTTCTGGTTAGCGATCCTTGCCAGCACCTTTGCTGTCATGTTGTTGCCGATCGCATATTTCACGTTCTTTTTGATGATGAATAGCCGCGAAATCTTGGGCGATGATCGTCCAACAGGCGGCCATCGTCTTGGCTGGAACGTGTTCATGGGATTGGCTGTCATTGGTGCGACCGCGTCCGCTGGGGTTGCCCTTTACGAAAAATACATGGCACCCGATCCGCTTTCGTTCCGCATCGTCGCATTCATTTGGGTGGCGTATGCAATCGCGGTGGCGTTGGGATTCGCTTTGAAAAAGAAGACTCCCCGTACCACTTGATTCCAACGTCGAGATTCCATGACCGCGTCCGAAGAATGTTTGAGTGTTCGGGCGACGCGGTGGGATGATTGGCGAGTGACGTCGCGGCGGTTGCTAATCAGCGGCGCCGCTCCGGAAACAATTCACTGGATTGATGGACGGTCGAAATCGGGGCGAAAGCAATCTGATCTTTTCGGTTCGGCCGACGTCGAGCCAGTCGTCGGCGAACCGTCCGCCGAAGCTGAAGGTCAACACGCGGCCGGTTTTTCGTCGCCGTTTCGCGTCCCCAAGGCGTTTTTAAATCTGGCACGCCATGTTTCGTGTCATCGCTCGCCTGGTCGCTGGGAATTGCTGTACCGGTTGCTGTGGCGGATTACCGGTGGTGAAAAGCACTTGCTGACCAACGCCGCAGATCGAGATGTTCACACCGCGACGAAATTGGAAAAATCCGTCAGTCGCGACGCTCACAAGATGAAGGCGTTCGTCCGTTTTCGCGAGATTGAAGACGCGGAAGGGAAACGCTTTGTCGCATGGCACCGTTCTGATCATTACACGTTGGAATTGGTTGCCGATTTCTTCGCACGTCGTTTCGACGTGATGCGTTGGGCAATCTTGACGCCGGATGAGTCCGCGATTTGGGATGGGAAGAAGCTGACAATGGGCGATGGGGCTCCTCGCAGCGACGCACCCGAAGCGGACGAATTAGAAGAGGTTTGGAAGACGTACTACGCGAACATCTTCAATCCGGCTCGCATCAAGCTGAATGCGATGCGTGCGGAAATGCCCAAGAAACACTGGGCAACAATGCCCGAAACAGCGTTGATCGACGATTTGGTTCGCAACGCACCGACACGCGTCGAAACGATGATCCGGCATGCGGAAGGCGGTGTCTCGGCTCGACCGTTCCTGCCCGAAGTCTCGACCGGCGAGTCATCTCAATCCATCGCTCGTTTGCGTGAAGCGGCGGCGGTGTGCCAGGGATGCGACTTGCACGGACCAGCCACGCAGACCGTGTTTGGTGTGGGCAATCCCAATGCGAAATTGGTGTTGGTGGGCGAGCAACCCGGTGATCGTGAAGACTTGGCAGGTGAACCTTTTGTCGGACCGGCCGGTCAGTTGCTTCGAGAAACATTGAACGACGTTGGGTTGGATCCGGCGGAGCTGTACATCACCAATTCGGTCAAACATTTCAAGTTCAAACCGACGGGCAAGCGTCGGCTGCATGTCAAACCGGCCGCCAGAGAAGTCGCGGCGTGCCGGCCTTGGTTGGAAGCTGAGCTGGACGTGATTCGGCCGAAGATGGTCGTGGCTCTTGGAGCGACCGCGGCGGGAGTTCTGCTCGGTCCCGGCTTCCGATTGCTGAAGTCACGCGGTCAGGTGCAACGGTCGGATCATGCCAAATGGACAATCGCGACGTATCACCCATCGGCAATATTGAGAGTGCCCAACGAGGCGACTCGCGAGACGATGCGGCAAGCGTTCTTGGATGACCTGCACTTCGCGGCGGAGCACTACCGGATGTTACCGTGACGATGCACTGCGACTAGAGGATTGCCAATGGGTTGCGTTTGGCTTCCAAAGTGCCGCGAGTGACACCAACTCGGTTTTCGGCGGACAACGATCGCCAAACATCCTGGCCGGGGATCTCGCCCAACAAGAGACGACGATACAAAGTCAGCATCGATTTCGCTTCCGTCTCGTTCTCGCTCAGCAGTTCGACTCGGAACGAACCGACTCCGCGAGCCACCATGTTGCCAACAATCTCCGCCCCGCTCTGAGGTGTCGCATTGAACAACGTGTTTCGGCAAGCGATGTCGGCCTGTAACACGTGAAGCTTGCCCACGCGGTCTCGTAGCTGCACGACATGTCGATCGCATGGGCGACCACAATTGGTTTTGTTGGTGCCCGGTGAAAGCACGCTGCAGAACACACAGTGCTCCATGTGGAACATTGGCATGTGTTGGTGAAGAACCAGTTCCAACCATTCGGCCGGCATCGAGCTGACCAGTTGATCCAATTGGTCGGCATTCAAATCGTATGACGCGGTGACTCTCTGAACGCCTTGGTCGATCAACCATTCCGCGGAACGATGATTCGCGACATTCAGCGAAAAGTCGGCAATCGTTGGAATGCCGGCTTCGAGGCCCATTCGTACCGCCGCTAAATTTCGAGCCAACAAGCCCATCGGACCTTGTTTAAGAATCTGTTTCAGCAATCCCATTTCGCCGGGCTTCTGAATTCGTAGCGACGCGATCCAGACATTCGCGTTGTGCTCCGCGCCCAGAGCAATCGCGGCTTTGTGATCGCGTGGATCGTGGAAATCGGCGTAGATTCGTTCCGCCGACGCGGCGATCGCACCGCGTACCTGATCGATCGTCCGGCACAGGACTGACAGCTGCGGCGATGGCAAATCGGAGGCCGCGGTTTCTTTCGCAATTGGAGTCACCAATGCACGGCCCGCTGATAGACGAACGGTTCGCCGGGGTGGTGCATGCAATTGGTCTTCGAGTTTCTCCACCAATTCGCGTCGAAGCTGATTGAGAACCCCGAGCGGAACCATGGGGCCGCCACTCAGGTCGCTGGTCAGTCGTCCGAGATGGAACGGAGACCCGCCGAGTCGTCCGAGTTTGTCTGCCAAGACTTCATCGGTGATGGCATGCTTGTTGGCGACGGCCAAGTCATCTTCGCCGATGATGCTTTCGGTTGTCGCGTGGTCCCCGTTGCCCAGCGTCGCATGGACTTCGACGGGACTTCCGACATGAGCCACAACGTGCAGATTGATGGGCCGCGTACGACGTGGCTTGCCGCCGAAGGTAGCCGCCAGGCGTTTGTTCAGTTGAGGATCATCGTTCTTAAAAACCGTCGCACCAATTTCGATTCGCGAAAAATCGATTTCGTCTCGACCGAATCCGATCCAAACCGTTTGATTCGTTTCAACTTTCTTGAGCTTTTCCCCCGAAGCTTGACCTTCTGCCTGTTGTCGCTGGCGGGCCAATTCCCAGGGACTCAGCGAAGACTGTTCGGGCAATTTTGCTTCGCTTTTTTGACGCGGACTTCCCGCGGATTCACTGTCGATTCGCAGCGAGTAGATTCGACCGCCCTGGTGATTGTCAGCGAACCCACTGTCAAAGGTTTGGGTGCTGTTGGGATCCACCTCGGACTCAATCGCCAAACCATCGCCGAGTGCGACTGCGGCTTGAACATCGACCAAGATCGAATCGCGACCGATGGCACGGATCTCGCCCAGCACGATGCCTTGTTTGGCGGATCGAACTCCGGGCACCAATCGCTTGTGGTCATTGCCCTCGAGCCATCCTGGTGTGAAGCCACGAGAGAACGACAGTTCCATCTCGTGTCGAGCGTCGTCGCCGAGGTTCACGGTGCCATCCTTGATGGCCTGATCGATCGCTCGGCGGTAGTGGCCGGTGATGTTGGCGACGTACTCTGGCGTTTTTAAACGGCCTTCGATTTTCAGGCTGTTGACGCCCGCTTCGATCATGTCCGGGATCGCTGCGTAGCCCGCCAAATCTTGCGGACTGAGCAGGTAGCGAACATTGCCGAGTTCTTGATCGATTCCATCGCACACCAAGTCGTAAGGCAACCGGCAAGCCTGCGCACACTGCCCACGGTTTGCGCTTCGTCCGCCAAGTGATTCGCTGGTCAGACATTGGCCGCTGTAGGCGACACAAAGAGCTCCGTGAATGAAGGCCTCGATGGGCATGTCCGTTTTGGAACGAATCTGTTTGATTTCGCCGATCGACAATTCGCGAGCCACGACCACCCGTGACAACCCGAGCGATTCTGCCGCCTGGATTGTTTCGGCGCTGGTCAAACTCATCTGAGTCGAAGCGTGGATCTCCAGTTCGGGACAGATCGCTTTGACGATTCGAGCGACACCAAAGTCTTGAACCAAAACCGCGTCCACGCCGGCGCTGGCGATCGCGTCGACCACTTCGACCAAATCGTTCAGTTCATCGGGAAAGACCAGCGTGTTGAGCGTCACGTAGCCGCGGACACCGCGAAGATGCAGTTTGCCCATCAAAGACGACAAATCATTGACGCCAAAGTTGGCGGCGCGGTGACGAGCGTTGAATCCTCGGTCGAGCCCGAAGTAAATGGCGTCCGCACCGTTTTCGATCGCGGCGTGAACACAGTCCCAATTGCCGGCGGGGGCGAGCAATTCGGGGGCGGAAGCGGTGGGTGGCAAGGCGGATTCGAGCATGGGTGAGAGTGTAACCGAACACACCGAAATACCAGACCAGAATTGGTGCTGATTGGTGTCCGACCGAGATCAGATTGCCGGCGTGAGTAGGACGATGCGGCCAGAGACGGGTTCTCGTTCAGACTTCGCGTGAGGGTGGCTCACGCAGAATCAACCTGCAGAGCGGGCCACGAAGTGATCGTCGAAGCGGCGGCGAGGGAGTTCGCGGCGGAAAAGCGAGGGGATAACGAAAAAGCCCCGGTCGCGGGAGACCGGGGCTTTCTGGGTCGTTCGTTGTGGGAGTCGATGGTTGCGAGCACCTGGCCTCTATCCGGGCGGGCTGGCATTTTCGATCGGTCGAACTTATTCGCGAGGGCGAATCGCGCCCGTCAAACCGCTGTAATCAACGCGGTCAGTCGTGTGCCAAAGGGGCTGGCCCAATTCAACACGACGACGCAGCACTTCAATTTTCTCTTGGCTGCCTGCAGGTGCATCCGTCGCAGTGAACATCTCATCTTCGTTTGGCACGAAATCTTCATCGTGGCCGTAACGCAAGATTGCTTCGAATACGTTTTTGCAATGAGTCATACTATTCCGATTTTCTTCAGGGGGTCAGGAGCCATCCAAGCGACCTGGACACCGCGTACAAACATTCGCCTTCAACCAAGTCCGTTCGCTGAAAGCATTTCACACGAAGGGATTATTCGTGTGGAACGGCGTGGGTCAAGAAAATTCTGGAGGGGGCTTGCTCTTCCCAGCCATTCCGGCGTGTCCCGCGACGATCATCCATGACCCTAACGAAGAGGCTGGGTTTGCCGGTCGCGAATCCATCGACTTTCTGATTCGCGAATTATGAAGGTTTCAAGGGGGTTATCCCCAACCTAACAACTGCATGAAGGTTTCAAGAAGGCACTTGGACGGGTTGTTATGAAACCGGTTCCGTCGTCAGAATGAAGCGTTCCAACGGTTCTCGGCTCAGTAACGGTACAAACGTCACCACTCGATTGAGCCGCAAAAAAGTTTCAGAATATTTCTCTTCTTCCTCTTGGTAGCTTCCCAAATGTCGTACTGGATGCAGCGTGAACTGACAATTCCAGCCGTTCGTCGCGGATTTCACCTGGTCACGCGGCCGATTCTGCAAGCCATTCCGGAACTGGCTGAGATCGAGGTTGGGTTGTTGCACGTTTTTATCCGGCACACCAGTGCATCGCTGACGATCAACGAAAACGCCGATCCGGACGTGCGAGTTGATTTCGAAACGGCGATGAATCACGCGGTGCCTGAATCGCTTCCCTATGTTCACACTTTGGAAGGTCCCGATGACATGCCCGCTCACGTGAAAGCATCGATGATGGGCAGCAGCGTCAGCGTTCCAGTGCGAGATGGACGCTTGAACGTGGGAACTTGGCAGGGGATTTATCTGTGCGAGCATCGCGATCGAGCCTCCTCGAGACATCTCGTTTTGACGCTGCAAGGCAAACGGTCCGACACTTAGTTCTCGTTTGCCGCTGAAGCAGTAATCGTCCTGCAGACGCCGATTGGTTTTTCCTCGGCCGGGACGGATCAGCTTGATTCTGCCAGAAAAAAGTCCAAACCATCGATCGCGACCAAGGCGATCAAAGCCAATTCAACTGATCCAATTCTGTTCAGTCGATTGTCGGCTGCAACTTGTCGGTCGCAACGCGACGGTGACCTCAATTGGATTCGGTCGCGAATTCTTGTAGTTCTTCCAGCGACGCGAATTCGAGTGCCGAGATATGGGTTGCTTCGAGGTGAACCTTTGGCGCCATTCCGGCATCGTAGGCCTCTTTCCACCGAGCGGCACAGAGGCACCAACGATCGCCAGGTTTTAGACCGGGAAATTCGTACATCGGCATGGGCGTGCTGAGATCATTCCCGCGTGCCCGGCTGAATTCCAGGAAGTCGGCCGTCATTTCGGCGCACACGACGTGCAAACCGACATCCTGCCCGCCGGTGTTGCAACATCCGTCGCGGTAGAAGCCCGTCATTGGCTCCATGCTGCAAACCGCCAGATCGGATCCCAGAACATTCTTCGCGTTAGAGCGTTTTGGCGTGGGCATGAGATGAATCCGTCAGGATGAATACGGGCATTGGTGAGACAGAAATCGCGTAGCGTACCACCGCAATCGTGTCGCTCAGATCGGTTTCCATCAAGGGACGCTGATCAGGCCGTTTGAGTTCCCCAAATGGTGTTTTCAGTCAATTCCCCGGAAAACAGGGCGGATCAGCGAAAATGGGTGAGTTTGTCGATTGGGGGATGTGTCTGCCGAGAACCGTCCCGTTCAGTCAATTTGGTTCGGAATGGCAAAGCGTTCCGGTTGCAACGCTCCTAGCAGTCGATCGCATTCTTCGCTGAATCCGGCGCGACTTAGCCACCAATTGAGGGATTGCTACGTGGAAAGGAGTCCACCTCTGACGATTCGAGTTGCGGAAGGAAGATCAAACCGAGCGATCGGTCTGGTCAACCAACTTCTCTCAATTCAGGTCCACCGTATTGAACCTTCGGCTGGGGTGTCGAGCAGAACCATTTGCTCAACTGATTGAGATCGAACTGACATCTCGTGAGTGCCTCCCAGCTGTTTGGGCCGGCAACTACTGGTCCAACTTGACTGTCATTTCGATCTTGGTCGGTCGCCTCTGTGGAAGACCCGATTTCGGCTAGGGCAGTTGCAATGAAGCACATTAGCGCACGCAGAAGGAGTCAGCGATGAAATTCAACGTCTTGCGAGCTGTCGCAGCCACCCTGTCCATGGGTGTATGCACGATCGCCTCGGCACAGTACGGACCTGGTCAATACGGCGGACAACCCTACGCTGGTCCAACCAGCCAGCTAGGTGTTCCTCAAACCCAAGCGGTTCAAACGTTTGGTGGTGGGAACTACCAACAACCCAACGCAGGCGGCTATCAAGCTCCTGCGAAGTGGAATAATTTCGGCAACCAAAACAACGGCCCGCAATTGTTCCAACCCGCCTCGACGGGATACGACAACCAGTTGCCGCCACCGGAATCCATTCCAACGCCGGCTCCGTCCTACAGCGAACAGTTGTCGGCTCCGATTCAACAGCACGCTGCTCCGGCTCAGCCAGCACCGTCCTACTCCGCTCCTGCGCCACCTGCGACCGTGCATCAGCACTCGACGCACCAGCATTCGGCAGCTCCTGTTCAGCACTACTCGGCACCCGTTGAGTACAGCAGTGCACCCGCCGGCGACTGCCAGACATGTGCACAACCCAGCCCGTACATGCAAGCCGCTTCGCAACCTTGGGAAGGCGCTTCGTATGCCGCCCAATCTTGTGGCATGCCATCAGCCGCTCCCGTGCGAGCACCTTTGTTCCCATGGTTCGGTTCGTTTGACCTGTTGTTCTTCAACATGGACACAAACGGAAAGGATCGGAACATCGTTTCGCGTTATGACAACGCAGACCCAACCCGACCCTATTTGCCACTAATGGGCATCGGTTCGATCGAGCCTGACAGCTCGCTCGGATACAGCCTCAGCTTCGGTCGCTACCTCGGTTGCGGTCAGTATGGTTTGGGCGTGACGTACTTCAATTGGGATCCAGATTCCGAGATGTACAACTCGCCGATCTACACGCCTGAGAACGCGACGCCAGGCGGCGGTGGTGGTGCTCTGCGTGCTTCGGGCATGCCACAGTACAACGGTGCTGTCATGAACTACCTGTATGACAACGGTGGTGGAGCATACAACGGCCTGGACATCGATGGTGCGGGTGGATACGTCGACGACGGTAGTGACTATGCAACCGTCTACGACATCATCGACGGCCGTGCCGGTCAGGCTGCCTTGGATGGTGGTGATGCCAACGCTGCTCCTGGTGGTGCTGGTACTGACTCACACGCAGAAGCAGTTCGCTTCCGTGCTCGTCGCGACGTCGATATCCAGGGTTTGGAAGTCAACCTGTTCAGCTTCGGACTGATGGGTGCTCAACGTGCCTCGGCTGCTTCTTGCGGAACCGGCATGGGCATGGGCCACAAGCTGAAGAGCTTCATGGGAATGGGCGGATATGGCGGAGTCGGCGGCTACGGCGGAGCCAGCTATGGTGGCTATGGCAGCTGCAACACCGGTGCATGCCCACCTCAACAGTGTGCTCCATGCGGACCACGTTATGGATACGGCGGAGCAGCCGGACCTTTGGTTCGTCCTTGCAACGGCAAAGTCCAAGTCGTCACCAGCCACGGTCTTCGTTGGTTCCAGTTCAAAGACAGCGTCGATTACGCTTACGACGTTGACGGACGAGCTGGTTACACGATGAACGACATCTACGACACGACCTCAACCGAGAACGATTTGTTCGGCTACCAGTTCGGCAGCCAACTGATCTACTGCTTGGGAAGCCGCGTCAACTTGAACGTTGGTGGTAAGTTCGGTGTCTACGGAAACCAAGCTGAGTTCCGTCATCGCTTGGGAACCCAGGACGTCGCCGCTTCGCTCGGTGCAATGCCTGACGAAATGATCAACTACAACACGAGCGACACCGTGTTGTCGACTTTGGGTGAGTTTGATCTGGGCCTCGGCGTCCGCGTCAGCAATTGCTGGACGGTTCGCGGTGGTTACCGAGTCCTCGGTGCAACCGGGTTGGCCATCGCCGACAACTACTCACGTGACTACAGCTCGGTCGCCTCGGCAAGTGCACTGCACGCCGACAGCAGCCTGTTGCTTCACGGAGCGTACCTCGGAGCAAACTTCAACTGGTAATCGTCGACGGCGTCATCGGACGTTGAACGCAGACGCAACCATCTGAACCGCCAAACGCCCTCGAATCGCTTTGATTCGGGGGCGTTTTCGCGTTTCTGACTTCGGCACGGTGAACAGCGAACTATACTTGCGGGGCCTGTTTCAGCATTTTGAGCCTGGATTTCAGGTCCAAAATATTGCTCCGCTTCTCTCGCATTTCCGCCGGACGACCCAACACGTGACCAAGGTTCTCTTGACGGCTTTCGAGCCCTACGACCGCTGGCCGGACAATTCGAGCTGGATGAGTCTGATGGAACTGACCCATTGGTATGACGGTCCGGTGGAGTTGGTGACTCGGCGATACCCGGTCAACTTGCTGAAAATGAGCGAACGGCTGCGAGCCGATTTACAGGCGGGCTACGATTTTGCGATCCACTGCGGCCAGGCCCCTGGTTCGACGCAAATGCGTCTGGAAAACGTGGGATTGAACCTCCGGACCGATGGGGCTGAGATTTTGCCGGACGCCCCGGCCGCTTACCGGTCGAAATTGCCGCTGGCCATTTCCGCTCAAAAAATTCGCGACGCCGGCATTCCCGCCGCGGTGTCGCATCACGCGGGTACTTATCTTTGCAACGCCGCGTTGTATCTGAGTCACCATTATTCGGCGGCATTTAGCATGCGGACTCAGTCCCTGTTTGTGCACGTGCCTCTGGCCCCATCCCAGGTCGCTCGCGAAAATTCGGATGCACCCAGCATGAGCGTGCCGATGACCAGTGCCGCACTCGCGATTCTGATTCAGAGTCTGGTTGCATCGGCTACCTGACGAAAATCCGCCGTCGATCTGGCCCGCCAGCCACAGCGGGAGATGACGATTGTGGGGGGCAGCGACTATGATGGGTGACTTTGTAGCCCTCCATCTTCCCCCACGGTTCAGCACATTCACCATGCACAGCTCGCGAAAACTGTCCGTCCTCTGGTTCGTGTCGCTCTTCTGCCTCAGCCTGGCTTTCGCCCCCGCGTCGTCGGCGGATGACGAGAAAAAGCCCGGCGACAAGCAGGAATCTGCCCCAGCCGAGAAAGCGGCCGAGGTGAAGGAGGCCGCAAAGTCAGAGAAACCGGCTCAGAAAGACGAGGACAAAAAGCCAGAAGCAAAGAAAGAAGAGAAGAAGCCTGAGGCCAAAAAGCCGGAGCCCAAGAAGGCTGACAAAAAGGCCGACAAGGCGGAGATGAAAGAAGAAAAGAAGGAAGATAAGAAGCCAGAGGAAAAACCCGTCGTCAAATCGGTCTTCCCGGACAAGGCTCTCGAGTCAGCCGTCCGCGCCGAGGTTTTCGCGAAACGCCACAACGACGAACCGATCACTGCCGAGGACGTCGCCAAGATCTCTCGCGTTGTCGGAACCGGCAAAGGAATCCAATCGCTCGAGGGACTTCAGCACTGCAAGTCGTTGATGCTGATCGATCTGGCTGACAACAAGATTGAGGATCTATCCCCGATCGCGGATTTGAAACGTCTGCAATCAGTCACTCTGGCCAACAACAAAATCGCCAGCCTGGATCCCGTCGCCGAATTGGTTGCGATGCAGTTGTTGGACGTTTCTGGCAACGAGCTGACCAGCCTGGATCCGCTGGCGAAGATGAGCAATCTTCGAACGCTGTATGTCGCTGACAACAAACTCACCAGCCTTGATCCCTTAGCGGGACTGACCAAAATTTGGTCGCTCGATGCTGCCGGAAATGAATTGACCAGTCTCGATCCCGTCGCAAAACTCGGTTGGCTAACGACGTTGGAGATTTCCGACAACAAGATCACTTCGCTGGCGCCGCTAACCTCGCTCAAAGATCTGGACATGCTGATCGCTCCGGGGAACCCATTCGCGAATCTGAAACCGCTCGTCGACATGTGTCGCGCCGATGTGGAAGGCGATCGCCGTTTTGCACCTTATCTGAATGTCTATCTCTCGCCCGCCCAAATGAAGCATGCGGATTGGTCTGACGACCTCGCCGCACTGAAACAGCTTGGTGTGCGTTTGCATGAGTACGAACGAAAGAAGTCCGGAGAATCATCGAATCCATGAGTGCTCCGACTCCCGAAGAATTCATCCAGCGTGCGGTCGCAGTTGGAATCGCTGAAAGACGAGAGGTTGATCGCGCGCTGTCGGAACTGGGTGCCGAAGAACGGCAACTCAACGACATCATTGAGTTGCTGCAACGACACGGCATTCTGACGACGCTGCAATGCGAGAAGCTGAGTCGTGGCGATAAAGGCGGTTACTTCTACGGCGACTACAAAGTTCAGTACCTGATCGGTGCGGGTACGTTTGCTCGCGTGTATCGTGCTGAAAAAGGCGACGAGGTTTTCGCGGTCAAAGTGCTTCGCAAACGTTTCCGTGATGAACCGAAGGAAATGGAGCAGTTCCTTCGCGAAGGCCGCATGGGGCTGAAGCTGAAACACCCCAACATCGTTCGCATTTTGGATGTTGTCCCCGACGTTCGAAACCCTTTCTTGGTGATGGAATTCGTCGAGGGGCAAACGCTTCGCGAACTGGTTCGCATCCGAAAGCAGTTGCCCGTTGAGCTTTCGTTGAAGTTGACGATGGAAATCGCCGCCGGTTTGGCGCACGCTGCCAGCTTGGGGATTTCACACCGTGACTTGAAGTTGTCCAACGTGTTGATTTCATCCGGAGGGACCGCAAAGCTGGTCGACTTTGGTTTGGCCGCGTTGGCTGATCGCAACAACCCCGAACAGGTCGCTGATTGTCCCAACGCTCGCGCGATCGATTACGCCGCTTTGGAACGAGGCACGAACGTCCGAAAGGATGACCCTCGCAGTGACGTTTTCTTCACTGGAAACATGCTCTATCACATGTTGGCGGGGACGCCGGCATTGTCAGAAACGCGAGACCGTTTGGCTCGATTAAATGTCTCTCGTTTTCAAGAAATCAAACCGATCACCGAACACGTTCCCGATTGCCCGGGGATCGTCAGCCAATTGCTGATGAAGATTTTGGCGTATGACCCGACGAAACGCATCCAGTCCGCGTCGGCGTTGCGAATCGAAGTCGAGCGTGTATTGGAAACGTTGAAACGAGGCCCCGTCGAACGCCAAGTTCACGACACCAGCGGAACGGTCAACGCAGCCGATGTCGGTGACGATCACGTCGTCACCAACGAAGGCGAAGGCTACGTCGTGATGCTGGTGGAATCCAAAGCCAACCTGCAAAACGCGGTTCGCGAACGATTGAAAGCCCGGGGCTACCGCGTGTTGATCATCGCCGATCCGCGACGTGCACTTGCGCGATTCGACGACGACATCGAGAATCCGGCGGATTGTGTGATCTTTGGTGCAGCCGAACTTGGCAACGACGCCTTGGAGGCCTACAACCAATTCGTCACCAACGAAAAGACAGCTGAAATTCCTGCGGTCTTGCTGGTCGATCAACGCCAAGGACACATCATCAGCCGCGCCAAACGCGGCCCCAATCGCGTGCTGCTTCCTCTGCCGCTGCGAGTCAAGCAACTTCGAGTTGCGTTGATGCAGTTGCTGGCAAACGTCGAAAAGCGTACCCCGGGAATGTTCTGAGCCGTCTGCTCGGACGTCTTCTTCCCAACACGCGACAGATGGATTGAATCTCGAGATGCAACTCACCGGATTGACGGTCATTGGCGGCGGGCAAATGGCTCGCGCTCTCGTTGGCGGAATGCTCGAAAGCGGGTGTCTCAAGGCAAGTGAACTGACGATCGTTCACAAAACCAAGTCGACTGGAGAGTGGTGGTCGTCGAAGTACAGCGAATGCACCACGACAACCGATACGGTCGAGGCGGTCGCCGGTGCCAAGGTCGTGATGCTAGCGGTGAAGCCGCACATCATCGCAGAAGTCCTGGCGGTCAAGAATAGTGCCGGGAAATCGGCCGATTGGTCGGGGAAATTGATCGTCTCCATTGCCGCGGGAATCGGGTTGGACAAACTCATCGACGGAGTCGGTCACGACCGCGTTGTTCGCGTGATGCCGAACACACCTAGTCTCGTGGGCGAGGGAGCGAGCGGTTTTTGTGTCAGCGGCGGCGTCAGTGATGACGATGTGCAGCTGATCGAAACCATGCTCAATAGTGTTGGCATCGCCGCACAAGTCACTGAGCCGCAAATGAACGGGGTCACCGGAGTCAGTGGGTCAGGGCCGGCCTACGTGTTCCTCATCATCGAAGCTCTTGCCGATGGCGGCGTCGCGGCGGGTTTGCCTCGTGCGACCGCGTTGCAATTGGCTACACAAACTGTTTTGGGAGCCGCAAAAATGGTTCGCGAAACGGGAGAGCATCCTGGCTTTTTGAAGGACAACGTCTGCAGCCCCGGCGGAACGACCATTGCCGCGATGAGTGTCCTGGAACAGAATGCCGTTCGAGGGGCGATGATTCAGGCCGTTCAAGCGTCCGCGAATCGCAGCCGTGAACTCGCCTAGAGGCTCCATCGCCGTGACCAATTGAAGCCGACTTCGATGCCGGCTGTTGTTTGCTGGACAGTGCCGGACGCGGGTTTGGTTGCCACGTCATTCAAAGCCTCACCAAACGCGGTACGATCGAAACAATTGATCGTCTGATTCACCCAATTAACGACTACTTCTTTTACATCTTGCACAGGGACACCGCGATGGTTTCTCCGATCGTCAAAGTTGATGACAAACACTTGCCACTTTATCGAGTCGTTTGGATTGCGGATCTGCCGCACTTTTGTGGCGAGGAAGATTGTCAACGCGAAGGCTATTACGAGATCCGTCTGGACGTCGAAGACTCCGTGTGGACCAGCTCAGCGGAACGTGATGAAGTGCTGGAGGCGCTCAATCGTTGGTGCGGTGACCCTCGCGATGATCCCGACGAGCGCCCATTCTGATTCGACGACTGTTCATTCAATTCGTTCTTCCATTTTCAATGGGACGAAATGAATGGTACGCCGTGTCGCGAATTGCCGTCGGATCAGCGTCGCATTGGCAGAACAGCTGGTATCGTTTCAGCCGCCGGCTTTGCGGGCCCGTTCGGCTTCACGAACTTCGTCAATGTCGTTCTGTTTTGGAGCGTCATTGACGGACTGACCAATCGCTTTGGCCAATCGCCCTAGCATCGCAAAGTAGATGAATGCTCCCGCCGTCGCGATGAAAATGCAAACCGCTGCCGCGGCTACTGGAGCGAACAAACTGGCAATGAAAAATGTCAGGAACGTTCCAAAGAAGATCAATGCTGCGGACAGATAGAAACCGCCCCACGCTTCTTCGCATCGCGTTACGCTGCGACCCACTTCGGGTGAAAACGGGACGAACATGCTCTGCATGTCCAACATCGACAGCAGAACAAATGGAAAGAGCAAAAATACCGATAGCATGACTAAGCACACTGTCGCTAGGTTTTGACCAAATGCCAATGTGCCAATGATCCATCCCGGTCCACCCGTCAATCCAACGGCGGCAAAGCAGAATGCCGTTGGGGCGAGCCACTCAAATGGTTCCAGCGTCAACGGCCAATCCGAGACGGTCTCTTCGTCATTGCTGACTGATTGCAGAATGGTGAAACCGCATGCCAGCACCAATGCCCCGTAGACAAGTCCAGCTGGAAACAAAAATTTCAGTGCGGCATCGTATCCAGACGCGATCGCAATGGCTGCGATGACCGAAGCAATCGATGAAAGAATCAGCCAGTGAACCGCGACGGTGAATTGACCAAAGATGCCGAAGGTTGACTTTGCCCAGTCCGCGATCTTGGGCACGTCCAAATCAGGAGCGGGTTCTTCCTTCTCAACTTTGGCAGCTTGAGCTAGCAATTCCTGTGCGGATTTGCGAAAAGGATCGGCAGGCCGATCGCTTTGTGTCACTGACGTTTCATTGAATTGGAATGACTGAGCGCGATCCATATCGATCACGACTTTCTTCTTCTTCCGAGGAGCCGGTGGCACCTTGATTGGCTTGTGGCAATCGTGGCATCGAATCTGTTTGCCTGATTGTGCCGATGTCACGTTCATCATGGTGTCGCAAACGGGGCAACGCACCCGAAACTGCTCTTCGTATTCGACATTGTGCGCGACCGGTTCATCGGACGCTGGCGGCTTTGGTTTGCTCGCCGACGCAGCCAACGCGGCAGCTTGGGAAAACAATGGATCAACCATCGAATCCTTTGCCGCGGGAGCAACCGATTCGGCCGGGCTGGCTGATTCTTCCATCGCGTCGAAGTTAAACGGATCGTCGGGATCATCAAACGCATCGGCGGTGGTCACCGGCTCGCCGCCGCTTGTTCCCCCTGATAGATCCTGGATGTTGTCGAACCCGAACGGATCGTCGTCACCGGACGAAGTCTCTGAATCGAGCGGCGGTAGATCCATGTCGAACATGTCACCGTCGGACTCGGATGAACCCGCGGCGGATGCGTCCGCGTCAGTGATGGCCGAGCCACTGGTGGCGGCCGGCTTGGGCGAGACCGCGGGCGATATGTTTGCGGGAGCCACCTGGGTTGGCTGTGGCTTGACCGCTGGCTTTTCCGGCGGATCGCTCAGCACCAACCAGTCGTCATCGTCATTGGTGGTGCTGGCGGAAACCCCCGGGACCAAGAACGTATCCTGGCACTTCGGGCAAATCACGCGAGTCCCGCCGGCATCGTCGCTTACAGCGACGGCCGCGAAACATCGCGGGCATTGCACCGATTGTGTCATACAGGATCAGTCCTCCATCACTTCCGCTTCGCGAGCTTTAGCGGATTCGTTGACGTTTGTTTCAGCCTTCTTGGTCAGTTCTTGCACTTGATCTTTCGTCTTGTCGCGATCGTCTTCCGTCATCTCTTTGTCCTTCTCAGCCGTTTCGGCGGCTTTGTTGGCATCGCGACGGATATTACGAATCGAAACCTTGGCTTCTTCGGCCAGTTCCTTGATTCGCGAAACCATCTTTTTGCGGACTTCGCCCGACAACGGTGGAACGTTGAGACGGATGACGCGGCCATCGTTTTGCGGATTCAATCCCAAGTCGCCGGCGACGATCGCTTTTTCGATATCTTTGATTGTCGTTGCGTCGTACGGGCGAATCAAGATTTGTTGTGGCTCAGGCGTACCGATGCTGGCCAATTGTTTCAGCGGCGTCAGCGAACCGTAGACCTCCACTTTGATCGAATCGACCAAACCCGGGTTGGCCCGTCCGGTGCGAATCCCCGACAAATTGTTTTGCAGCACCGAAACGGCTTTGTCCATTCGCTCTTCGGCGTCCATCAATATCTCGTCGCTCGTCATTGTGTCATCCTGGAATTGAGGAGGGGGAAAGGCTGTTTGCAATCAACGTTGGTTGGTTTGCGTGTCTTGTGGGTCACCGATCCAGGTTCCCACGGATTCGCCGCGGACGGCACGCACAATGTTGCCGTCCTGCTTGAAATTAAACACCAAGATTGGCTTGCGGTGTTCGTTGCACAACGCAATTGCGGTGGCATCCATCACGCGAAGCTTCTTTTGGATCACTTCGTTGTAGCTGAGTTGTTCGTACAAAACCGCGTGAGGGTTCTTTTCCGGATCGTCGCTGTAGACACCGTCCACGCGGGTTGCCTTCAAGATCACGTCGGCTTCGATCTCGAGCGCTCGCTGAGCGGCGGCTGTATCAGTCGTTACAAACGGACTTCCGATTCCTCCGGAAAGGATGATCACGCGGCCTTTTTCGAGATGACGGATGGCGCGGCGTCGGATGAATTGTTCGGCAACACGGTCGACGGGCAACGCACTCATCACTCGTGTCTGCAACCCGATCGAATCGAGAGCGTCTTGCAGAGCCAGCGAATTGATTACCGTCGCCAGCATGCCCATGTAGTGCGCGGTGGCTTCTTGGACCGAAGCGTTGGCTCCCGAGAACGAGGCGCCTCGCAGGATATTGCCACCGCCGTTGACGATCGCAATTTGACAGCCGGATTCGTGGGCGGATTTGATCTGCTTCGCGATTGCCAGCAGTTCGTTGTCGCTGATTCCTCGCTTGCCAGATTCAGCCAGGCTTTCGCCGCTGAGTTTCAAAATCACGCGGCGATAACGTAAATCGCCTTCCGGTTGACTCGATGGGGCAATGTCGGGCATCTCGGCGTCAGGTCGGGTCAGAGGAAGCAAAAAGGAAAGCGAATCGCCGCGTTGAAACGTGTGATTCGCAAGCAAACGTGGCTCGTAAAACGGTAACGATTTCCGTGTGTTTGCGAAACCAGACACGATTCCCCGCGTTTTTGTTTCGCCAACACGATCCTTCGCTACAGACCTCCCCCGTAGATGGGGATCAAATGTGCTTTTCCGCTCCCTTCCCTCGATTCTTGACCTAGGGTTGTGGTGAGAGGTCTCTCGAAAACGTGTGCAAGACACGCTCGTTACCCGTGTGAGGATCCAAATCTATGCCGTTGCCACCTCCAACACAAACCAACCAGACGACACCCGTGACCGTGATTCCGCCCCGTCGGAACCGGCAGGCTTCCGCATCGCGTTCGGAAACTTCGGAATCGCGTTCAACCGATCAAGAATTTCGACAAGACCGCCGTCGCAATCGAGACGCGTCCAACGGCGGTTACGCTCGCGAACGTCGGCAATTCGGAAGTTCCCACGCGGACTTGTCCGAAGACGGTTGTGAATTGGCCGCCGCCATCGATCGCTACAAAATGCAACATCATCGTCGGTACATCACCTGTGACGAGATGCTGATCGTGATGCGTGAGTTGGGCTACTCAAAGTCTTAGACTCCGTCGCCGGCGATCATTCGCCCACGAAACGTGTCCGATGCGACACAAAGTTTTCTGGTTTGCCCTTCTGCCCTCAGGGCCAACCTCCTATTCCAAGACGGCTCGAGTGACTTGGCCGATTTAGTTTCAAGCTGAATCGACCTTGAATGATCTCGAGGAGCCCGTCGATCTTGCTGTCTATCAATCGATTCGCTCTGAATTGTAACTGGCTAAACGTTCCGCCTACGCCCAAGGTTGTGGTGCGTGTTCGATCACCTTGCTCGCTGGCTCGATCGCAGTCGTCTGGTCGAGACGCTTTTTGGTGACGGACACGTCAGCATCTCAAAAGTCGGCGCTCTGATTCGAGAGCCGCTTGTTTCTTGACGCGTTGAAATCGCACAACGCTTTATGCCTTCGCGCAATATTCGTATCGCTCCCCGTAGATCGAAACAAATCACGCGTCCATCAAGAACGTATCTGCCGGACAAACCGCTCAGCGTGATTGCGAGTTGCAGCCACTATTGTGCAAGAACATACGACGATTCTTGGATCTCCTACTCCATTGATCTGCCGACACATTCCAGGAAATGTTCCTCGCGGTCCATGGTCAAAACAATCAATTCGTTCACTCAATATTCGCGAAACGTTCACCTATAAACGTTTTGGATATCGAAGGTCAGCCTTTGCGATTCGACTCGCGGCGTTCGGTTAGGAAATATCTAAAAACCAAAGCCTGACAATGTCGTTGACGACTACAAGCTGTCCAGCTAGGTGGATAAGCTAGAGGTGCTGAGGTGCCCGTCTGATCTGCTGCTACATGACGAAAATCATTCGTGTCCTCCGGTCTGCTTTTCACCATTGCCTCTCGCAACAATGCTCCCTCTGACTAGGACCTATCCAGATGAAGTGTAGATCTCTTGTGTTCCAAGCCTTTGTGCTTACTTTGGGCATGTGCCTCACGGCTCACGCTCAGGACAAACCGAATGTCCTCGTTATTTGGGGCGACGACATCGGCACCGAAAACATCAGCCACTACAACCGTGGGATGATGGGCTATCAGACACCGAACATCGACCGCGTTGCGAAGGAAGGGATTTTCTTCACCGACTACTACGGTCAACAATCCTGTACCGCAGGTCGTGCCGCTTTCATCAGTGGCAGTGTTCCGGTCCGCAGTGGGATGACCAAGGTTGGCTTGCCTGGTGCGAAAGAAGGCTGGCAAAAAACCGATGTCACCATGGCAACGGTTATGAAGAGCCTCGGATACTCAACCGGCCAATTCGGGAAGAATCACCAAGGCGACCGTGACGAACATCTGCCAACGCAACATGGTTTCGATGAATTCCTCGGCAACCTCTACCACCTCAATGCGGAAGAGGAACCTGAGAACGAAGACTATCCCGGCGACATGGTCTTGGCTGATGGTCGAACGTTCCGCCAAGCCTTTGGGCCTCGCGGCGTGATCAAGGCGACTGCGGACGGCAAGATCGAAGACACCGGCCCGCTCACGAAAAAGCGAATGGAAACGATTGATGAAGAAACCATTGCTGCGGCCAAGGACTTCATCACGCGTCAACACAAAGCGGGCAAGCCATTCTTTTGCTGGTGGAACGGGACGCGAATGCACTTTCGAACACACGTCAAGAAAGAACATCGTAACAAAGGCAACGACGAGTACACCGACGGGATGATCGAGCACGACATGCAGGTTGGTGAACTGTTGGATCTGTTGGACGAACTGGGAATCGCCGACAACACGATCGTTCAGTATTCAACTGACAACGGTCCACACTACAACACCTGGCCCGACGCCGGAACAACTCCCTTTCGAAGCGAAAAGAACTCCAACTGGGAAGGTGCTTATCGAGTTCCTTGCTATGTGCGTTGGCCCGGTAAGTTTCCGGCCGGAACGGTTCGCAACGGCATTGTGGCTCACGAAGATTGGTTGCCCACTTTCGCAGCCGCTGCAGGTGGAACAGACATCAAGGACAAATTGTTGAAAGGTGTGGAGCTGAATGGTCGCTCATACAAGAACCACATCGATGGTTACAACATGCTGGACTACCTGACTGGCGAGAGCAAAGAATCGCCTCGCAAAGAGTTCATGTACGTCAATGACGACGGCCAAATCGTTGCCATTCGCTACGAAGATTGGAAAGCCGTCTTCCTCGAAAACCGAGGTGTTGCATTTGAAGTTTGGCGTGAACCCTTCACCGAACTTCGTGTTCCGTTGTTGTTTAACCTCCGTCGCGATCCGTTTGAGAAGGCACAGCACAACTCGAATACCTACAACGATTGGTTCCTTTCGCGAGTCTATGTGTTGGCTCCCATGCAGCAACTAGCAGGGAAGTTTCTGATGTCGATGAAGGAGTTCCCGCCAAGCCAAACGCCGGGATCGTTCAACCTCGAGAAGATTCAGAAGCAAATCGAAGGCAGCTTGGGCGGCCGATGATCTGAGCGGACGCGGGTTCCTTGATGATTCACATGAAGCGGCGGGCATTGCTCGCCGCTTTTTCGTTGCCTGATACGAGTTTCGTTCTTAATTCAACGAGGGTGGATTCCATTTTGGAATCCCCGAACTATCTTTTTGCTTCTGAAACTGATCTCGGAACGGTTTTCCAACATCAAGTGGTGCGTCTTCGTTGATCATCAAAGGACGCACTTCATCCCACCATTCGTCGAAGGCGACAAGCATTCGCGAAACCACTTCAGGGTGACTGCCAGCAACATCGGCTGTTTCACCAGGATCATTTTCGAGATCATAGAGCTCTCCATTGACCAGCCGCCACTTTTCGTCTCGGACGGCGTAGTTCTTGTGTTTCGAATGATCCGGGTTTGGATCGCCCTTGCCAAACTTGCCTTTCAGTCCGGCTTTGGCCCATCGTCCGCTGTGAAAGAACTGAAAGCGATGATCCCAATCTAATTGTGGGTTCTTGATCAACGAAACCAGGCTGCGACCGTCCAGGTCCGCCTCAGCAGGAATCTCGGCGTGCGCAATCTCGGCAAGTGTGGGGAACAGGTCGACGTGACGAGTCATCGTCTCGATGTCCACGCCGCTGTTTGTGAAACCGGGCAGACGCATGAACAAAGGAACTCGCGAGCCACCTTCATTCACGGTTCCTTTGCCGCCCTTCATTCCTGCATTGTAGATCTTCGATCCTTTCGCGCTTCCGTTGTCAGTCATGAAAATCAGCAATGTATTGTCAGCCAGATCCCACTCATCGAGTTTGCCCATCAGCTTTCCCATGTTGTCGTCGATGTTGACGATCATGCCCAAGAACTCTGATTGTGGGGAGGAGCACTTGTCGCGGAATCGATCGGAGTATCGCTTTTCAACTTTGTAAGGAGCGTGCGGTGCGTTGGTGGGAATGTACGCGAAGAAGGGTTTTGTATCGCTCTTAGTTTGCAAGCGGATCCAACCGAGGGCCTGTTGGAAGAAGACGTCCGTGCAATAGCCTTCGGTTTGCACGAACGTTCCGTTGTGCTTGATGATCGGGTTGAAGTAACTGGTTCCGGGAGCGTCGCTTTGCGAACCAGCAAAGTTCTGGCCGATTCCGCCGGCGCCGTGGATGAACGTTTCATCAAATCCACGTCGATCGGGCTGGTAAGCGTCTTCATCTCCCAAGTGCCATTTGCCGAAAATGCCCGTGGTGTAACCTGCTGACTTCAACACTTCTGCGATCGTGGTCGAAGTGAGAGCCATGCGGTCTCGTTCCAAAATGGTGTGGGTCACGCCATTTTTGAATGGAGCGCGGCCAGACATCAGCGCTGAACGTGTCGGCGCACAGGTCGGGCTGACATGAAAGTCGTTGAAACGAGTGCTTTCCGAATGAAGGCGGTCAAGGTTTGGTGTTTTCAGAAACGGATGACCGTGGCAACCGAGATCGCCATAACCCTGATCGTCGGTCATCACCAAAATGATGTTTGGCGGAGACACTTGATCGACGTCATCACCGTTATCAGCAGCTCGTAGCCCGCTGCACGGTACAAGGAGAAACAGGAGTACTGAAAGAATGGCTTTGATTGGCATGGAAGGTCGATCCTAATTGAACTGGAGAGACAGCAGGCGAGATTGGTGGCGACCGGTACATTCAAGACGCCACCAAAACTCACTTCGCTGATTTTAAGCGAGTCCGCGTCAAAAGGTTGGCAGCACGCAAGCATCCGTCGACTTCGCATCGCAAAACACAAAACCGACAGCCACCGTAAAAGGGGACGGGGGCAATAGTGTTCGGCCCGGCGTTTGCCGGGCTGGAATATTGGCGGATGGTTGGCGAGTTGAGTGTGGGTTCATTGCGAAGGATGCGAAGCGATCCGGCTTGCCCAGGGCCGTTGCGTTTTTGTGTTTGGGACCGCGCAGCATTCATGCCGAGACCAGTCAGGCAAAATGACTTCCCGCAACGCCGATTAGCAAATTTCTTTACGCTCCTCTTTGGCACGCTTTGCCTCTTCTGCAGCTGCTTGCTTTTCGATGTGAGCAATCAGCTCCTCTTCAGTGGCTAAGCCTTGGAAGTAGAAGCTGATCATTTCAAACGTTCGTTTCGTGGGGCGAGATCCAGTCCACAGGTTGATCAGCAAGCAAGCAATCACCGAACAGTAGACTTGAATCTGGATTCCATTGGCGTTGTGGCTGATAAGGTGATCGCCGCCCATCAGTTGCTTGTAGAACCGAAAGAAGATTTCAATTGTCCATCGGTAGGCGTAGATCAGGGCAATGATTTCAGCAGGTACATTCAGTAGATTGGTGGCAATGCGAAGGATCCCATCGCTGTTGGGTGCCTTGGAACCTCTCGCCTTTCCGCCAGTGCGGTTTTGATGAGGCGTGCAGCGGATTTGGATCAACCGGATCGGATGATCAGGGGAACTTGAGCTGCTGCTCGATCCTCCAAGCTTCACAATCTTATCGTTGAGCACCCCCGCAGCACGGTCACCCTCGGTTAACTCAAGTTCTTGAGTCGTCTTGTAAACCGTGTTGTCACGTAGTCGGCAAACATAGCTACTCGATGACGCGACGATTGAATTGAAGAGCGAGAACTTGGCATAGCCACGGTCCATCACGTACAAGCGATCTTCTTCGAGCACTCGTTTGAGCACGGCCCGCTCGTCGTGTTCTCCACCGCCGTCAGGTGTCACGTCGACTCGTACGGGCAGCAGGTTATTGACCTCAAAGTGTGTGTGTAGTCGCCATCGCACCAGCGCTGAGCCCGTTGTTTGCTTCAGAATGGATGCGGCAATCAGCGACGGCAAGGCGTTAACAAGTGAGCCATCCACGGCGGTGATCGTTTGCTGAATGCTGCTCAGTCGCGGGTCCGGGGCAGCATCGTTGACTTCAGCAGACAAGGCCTCAATGACTGGCTTGAGATGGTCTGCAGAGAACAGCCCACCGGCTTCGGATAGCGATCCCAGCGAAGCTTTCTCGTTGCCCAGTTTGTCACGTACTTTCGTCAACTCACTGGCCTGCGAGATCGCTCGCAAACTTGAGACAGTGGGGTTCAGGACATACAGCAACACGAGCATGCAATACTGATCGTAGTGCAGCGTACGGTTACCAGCGGTATCACGCTGGCACTCATGTTCGTGAAGATGCTCGAGCAGGGGCTTGAGCATGGCGAAGTATTTGAGGCCTTCGATTTTGATCTTCGGCTTGACGAGAGATTCCTGTGTTCGCTCACCCTGGTCATCAGGAAGCTTTCGTCTTTTGAGTCGCTTGGTTTTGGTTGGCATGGCAAACCAACGATTGCCCGCTCAACGCAGGAGTAAAGCAAGATCGACGCATGAGCCAAACCGGTTTCACGCCTCTCGACTCTGGCGGATGCAAACCATTGAATGTTTCACATCATCGCAACTGCCCGCCAGTCTCCTTGAAGCACGAACGAGACACTCTCGCCCAGAGAGCGAAGACAAGCCAAATTGTCGAAGCGAGCAATTCAGCGTCGGCGGGCAAACGCCGGGCCGAACACTATTGGGACGGGGGTCAAATTCGAGACTCGCAGCTTGGCAAACGTTTGCAATTTTGAATCACCCGTTTGAATTCGCGCGAGCTGAACAGGATGGTGGGCTATCACCTGTTTTCTAATCGAACACTGCGAGCTGCGGGAGGTGATCACTCAGCGCGTACGACTTTTCGTCTTCATTGTTCACGCGAAACGCACCTTCAAACAGCGGCCTTGATTCGCCCACCCTTTTCGCGATCGGTCCCGTGGCGAAGACGTAGTCGATTCGCCATTCGGGATTGTCTGCTTTGATCGTGAAACCATTGCCTTCGCCGACCTTCGCAAAAGTATCGATCCAGCCGGCATCTTTCCAAAGCTTGTATTCGTCAGTGTCAGGGCTGTGATTCAAATCTCCAATCAAAAGCATCGAGCGTCCTGAATCGAGATCCGATTTCATCGATTTAATCATTGCCCGAATCTCTCTGAGGCGAATCGTGGGCTCGGGAGTTGGGTAAAGATGTGCCGAGTGAACGATGAGCGGTTCATCATTTGGCAATTCAACGAGGGCTCGTCCCCAATGGCGCGTGAACAGCTCTTTCGGTCTTTCGCCGTTCATCGGGGCGTTTTGTGAATCCGAAATCTTCGATTTGCTCAGCAGTGTCCCGGGCCAGTTTCCTCCACTGGGAAATCTCACGTGATTCATGCCGAGCAATTCTGCAACCTCTTTCGTCAACTTCTCGGAGGGGGATTCGGAAAAGTTGATGATGTCTGGATCATAAAGAGCCAGCTCCATCGCCAACCGTTTCGCCATTTGTCCACGCGCGACGGCTTGCTGGGCCAAGGGGCTTTGGCTCGGCCATCCTTTCAAATTGTAAATATTGTAGGCGACTACTCGAAGTGGCTTTGGCGATTGATCGTCCGCAAGCAAATTCAGATTGGAGGCGGCAATGCTCGCCCCGACTGCTCCGCAAAAATATCGGCGTGAAAGCGTCATTGTGTTCTCCGTAGTGATGTTCGCGCAGGAACGGTCGGGTGATCAGTGTCAAAAGACTTTTGCCGGCGTGGGCCATTGTGTGCTTCACGCAAATGGCACCCGGCACTTTCTGCCAGCTCATTGCTATGTCGATACCGACTTCGTTTGTCTTGATAGAATAGACGCAATGATGAACGCCTTTGCAACAATCCGAGTTGAAGCAGCAACGATGTTACACTGTTCGGCAATCCGAGTTTTTGTGCTGACCCTTCTCTTGGGGCCGGTGAGTTTCGTGTTCACTCAAGACGCAGATTCGCCCTTTACGATCACAACAAAGCGAGCGGGTGACCAAGTCAAGGTCGAAGTCGAAACTGAGAAAACGTACTTCGTCGTTCGAAGCTCTACGGGTATCGGTCGCGCGATCATCGAACGCAATGGGGCCAACTGGCCCAAGACCGTGTTGGTGCGTTTGCATTTGAAGGGACTCGAAAATTTTCGAGTCAGCAATGGGGAGGACTGCCTTGTGGCCACGGTTTCGAATCAAGATGGCAGAGCATCTCTGTGGATGGACGGTGAGGAAACCTCACTGCTTGATTCGCAGCATCGGTACTGGATGAAGATAAGGGTGGTGGAAAAAGAAGAAAGTCTAGGACAGCCGAACCCCAGAGGAGATGCCTGGTTTCAGATGCAGTTGCCAAAAGCGTTGCTGGAGGACGATCCGAAGTCGATTGAATTGGAATGGATCGACTTCTATCGTTGAGTGAAGAATCAACTAGTTCCAGATAGGAAGACCGGAGATTCACACTGACAATACAACGGCCGAGTCCACTCAACGACTTGAGATCAGCTCAGGATCACAACTCAATCCAGTAGCGTCTCAGATTCGCAGTGGGTGCGTCGTTACAAACAATATCATGGAGGATGCCTCCATTGCGCTCGATAACTCGAGCGGACCCGACGTTTTCGACGCTACATGTCACCAGGAGACGCGTTAAGCCGACAAATCGAGCGAATCGTTTGGCGTCTTGTAGTATTAGCGTGCCGTAGCCTTTGCATCGCTCTGTAGGACGAACGCTGTATCCACAGTGCCCACCGCATTGTTCCAATTCAGGGGAAAGCTCGTGGCGAACGTTGTAGTTCCCGATGATTCGGCCGTTGAAAATCATGAACTGCGATGAGTTCGGTACAAAGCCTGATAGCATTTCGCCATTTGACCAAGCCTGCAGTCGTTTAATCGTCTCCACGTGCGTCCACTCAGGTTTTGCGAAGTAGCCGTGGATCCGATTTTCTCCCTCGCGTTCAAACTCGGCAACGTAGTCGGCGAGAGCGGCTTCATGTTCTGGGCCAAGCTCTGCGAAGGTCGGGGCGGTTTGATTCATGGCGTTGTTCAACGATCGAAGTCTATGCTATCCAAACGAGAGACAACTTTTGGCGAGTTGGGTTCGTTCCATGGAGGGGCAAATCCACCTGGGTAGGAGAGGATGTGTCTGGAGAATCACGAAAGCAGCCGGACGAAACTGAGGAACGATTGAAGCGGTCCTCGCTAATGCCACGTTGTTTAGTTTCCGAACAGGCGTGTAGTCGATTGGCGTTGGTCGGATTCTCAAGCCGCTGGCTAGTTGACGTTTAGAACGACGTTGCGGTTTTGAGCTCAATTGTTGCTCCCGTCGGTGGGCATAAACAGGGTCTCGAAGTTCGTGAGCGATTGCATTCGAAGGGGCGAACGAGTGGGCGGGTAGAGCATCCGGACGCCTTGAGTGCTGCCCTTTCCGACTGTGGAATCGTTTGCCAAACTTCATTTGGCGAAGGTGCTGTTGGACTGCTGACTCAGCAGACTGCTGATCCAATCGAATCTAGGCAACTGATGCAGCGAAGCAGACTATGTTGGTCGATCGATAAGTGCGAGTTACGTCATAATCCGTGGGTCAGCGATCTAGGGTGTAGCGAATACAAAACGCCCACAAGTCGTACAGCATCGTACCAACGCCACTTCATGAAATGCTTTGCCGGCTATTTCGGATCCGTCGGTGCAATTTGTTCTGTCGCTGCACGCATCTCGGCTTGTTGTTGACGCGATGGCAAAAAGACGACTCGAAGCAAGGTGTCACCGCCGGTGATGAGATAGAGCCCGGTGACCAAGTATGGAATCCCACCGGCGACCCATCCAGCTGAATGTGGGTCGATCGTTGTTGAGTACCCGGCATTCGAATATTCAGCGATTTGCAACATCCATTGGACGCTGCCGCCGAACAAGGCTCCCATGCCATCGACGACCAGCATGACGCCGAGCAAGCGAAGCCCCAACTGTGCGAATGGCAAAATCGTTGGTGGGTCTGGATTGGACAAGTTTGAGTTGCTGACGTCTTGGTCTCTGATTGGAGTTTGGTATGGCGAGTGGTTCACTTTGACGGCTCTGATGAATGAGGCAAACTTGAAGACGTGGTGCACGTTCGGTTTTTGTTCGTTCTGTGTTTCGACTTTCGCAACGCAGTGTGGGTAGACAATCGCAAGTCTCAGGTCGTCTGTTCTCGATCACCCAATGCAGATAACGGCTGTGGTCCTTCCGTAACCATCAACCACTTGGTTCGCATGGTTGCCTTGGAGAAAACACATCATCAGTGAGTTGCTGAAGGCGCCAGAGGTATCGAGGCATCCGTTAGTATCGTGTCAAAAACGGTCTGGGGGCTCCTTGTCAGCAGAAAGCCAGGCATCTCGACGTCGTCAACAAACCAGGTGCCCTGCAGACATTCAAAGCAGATCACGACATCGTAGGTCTTCCCGTCGTAAATCGCCCGCAGCCCATGTCGTGGATTGAAACACAAAGCGGCGCTGCCGTCACTGTCTGCGATTCCATTGTCGAACGCATCCAGCAGTTTGGTTCGCACCGCCGGTGCTGAGACGTCGGTTGATCCAAGGTCCTGCCAGCATTGAAATGGTCCTTTGCGATCTCGACTCGTAGGAGTTGGGTCGAGTGAATGCAGCTGAAGCGAATTCGTCTCTCTGAGCGCAGTTTGAAGTTCTGGTGGCAAACGCTTCGTAGAGCAGCCGGCAAGAAGAGCGACAAGAAAGAGTGTGATGAATCTCACGATCAATTTCGATTGACTGGTTTGGGTTGCAAGCGGACTGTTCATACAAGTCTCTAGGAGGAAGCATTTGATGGCAACTTGGACACGGCGTCGTTTCTCGTTCAACCGTTTCGCAATAGTTGTTCGCTGTCCGATTGCAATCTGATCCCGAGTCGAAGGTGCGTGTTCTGCAATGGCATTGTTTCACGCTCCAAATGCTCACGGACGAAACGGAACTATTGCTATCGTCCCGCCACTGTCAGCGAATGCTCACTAGTCTGCGCGAAGTTGTGTGGACAAGCTCTTGACGTTTTCCAGGACACCGATTGCGTCGTGGGCACGAACGGATGGGACGAAGATGTGATCGTGATAGAAGCCTGCTATCACGTTTGCGCTGATGCCTTGTTCAGCGAGGGCTGTCGCGATTGTTGCCGTCAGTCCCACTGCTTCGAGACTGGAATGCACCCGCAACGTGATCATCCGAAAAATGCTTTCGTATTCGATGCCCGCGGTATCAGCATCCTCCTTTTTCACCACGAGAGTCAAACCCTCCGGCTCTTCCATTGCGGCCAAGGCAGGCAAGTCCATTGCATCCGCCATGCGTTTCCCAGGTCGAGACACGAAGACATAGTCGTGGTCATCAAGCACGGGTTGCAAGGTTTCGAGGAGAGTTTGCAAGTCGGTGATTCCTGGCATGAACGCGGCCTCCATTGAGTCCGTAGCAATTCTATTGTTGCGATGGTTGTTTGATCCGCGACTGGAATGCGTTCTGCATGCACTTCACCCGTCACGGTCTTGGGTAGGAGATCGTTACCATTTGCTTTTGAAAAGTTCTTTCAGGCAGGCGGATAGGATTCTTTCGGCTTTTGATTTGTTCGGGCATGCGTTTTTGCTCCCAACTGATTGCGAATCAACTTCGCAATCGGAGCGTAGTTTGGAGCGCTGGCTTGGTTGGTAGATCGGTCAACCCGTTGCTTCTTTGAGTGGCGTTGCAAACCGCCCGGAGCTTGATGGACCTGCTGATTTTTCGAATCAGAACCGATCTCGTGACTATTTCAGTGTGACCAATTTTCCGCCGGCCGGCTTCAGCTCAATTGACTGAATCGATGAGATGCCGGGCGGTAGTTGGATACGAACGTGAATGATCTTGGAGTCACTGGGCAAATTGGTGTGAATCGTCTGGAATCCAGTCGTGTCTGCGACATCGACATCCAGGCGATTGTTTGCCGTGAACTTCTTGTCTGTTGAGGTTCGCCACGCGATGCCGACCGCTCCGGATGCCGCCGGTTTCAAGGTCAGGACGACGGACACGGGGCCGTTGAGGCTCAAACCGTTCTTGGTGATAAAAGGAGCTTGCGCAGAACCTGGGTTATGCGGCGTTATCCTCCAACCGTCTTCTGTGACTGACATTGTGCCGCCACGAGTCAGCCATGATGACACGGCACGGTCTGGCTCGTCGGACGGTTTTGGGTTTCCAGACTTCGGCTGGAACTTTTGCGGCAGCGGAGAGGCCGGTTTTCCGTCGAGATAGAAGTCGAAGTAGTCATTGGCTGCCTTGGACATGTCGCCACTGGCGAGTCCAGGTGGATCGAGTTTGTCTGCCCAGATTGAGAGCTTTTCTCGAAGCCGCCTGGCAACCTTGGGATGTTTGGCAGCGAGATTGGTTTGCTCCTCGAGATCATTCTCAAGGTTGTACAAGTACTCGCGGTCACCGCCGCGAAGCAACTTCCAGTCTCCTTCGCGAATCGCCGCTTGGGCAATCCAACGCCAGGCAAGAAACTCATGCGGTGCATCACTTTTTTCGCCGGTGAGAAATGGGACCAAGTTGACACCGTCAAAGTCATCGGGCTGGGCGGGAATGTTTGCTATCGCTGCGGTGGTCGCTGCGACATCGAGTGCGCTGATCGGGTGATCATAGACTTGACCGGCCGGGATCTTCCCCGGCCAAGAAATGACAAAAGGAACGTGCATTCCACCTTCCGAGAGCATGCCCTTTTCGCCATTGAGTGGATCGTTCAATGATCCGTCCCATCCGGGGCCGCCACCGGGTGCGTCGAGTTTGTGAATTTTCAACGGCGCACCGTTGTCACCGATGTAGAAGATCAACGTTTTTTCGGTAAGGTTGTTCTTCGCCAGTGTGTCGGTGATCAGACCAACGCCATCGTCCACCGCTGACAGCATCGCCAAGGCTTGTCGCCGTCGCTCCGGCATCTCGCCCGGGAATCGATCGAGGTATTTTCTTGGGGCATCCAAGGGCACGTGAGGTGCTCGGTAAGCAACATACAGAAAGAATGGATCGTCGTTGTAGCGATCGATAATCGATGCTGCCGCTTTGCTGCATCCATCGATGTGGTACATCTCAGGACGCAAGCTAGACATCTCGCGATCGTGACCGTCTGAATCAATGTTGGCCGAAAAGGACGCTCCACTGTTTTGATTGAAAACGTGCTTGAAACCGTGATCGGTGATTCGGTTGCCAGGACCGAGATGCCACTTTCCGAATTGAGCGGTGACGTAGCCAGCTTTTTGCAGACGCTCGGCGATCGTCAATTCACTGTTGAAACCTTCCAGCGAAGCGCCGTTGGCTTCAACACCAAATTTGGACTGAAACTTGCCAATCAGCAGACCGGCACGTGAGGGAACACATTGCGGCGCGGTGCTGTAGCCATTCCGCGCGAGGACACCACTCTTTGCTAACGCGTCGACGTTAGGCGTCTTGATATCAGTCAGGACGCCTTGGCAAGACAAATCAGCGTGACCGTGATCGTCGGTGTAAAACACAATGATGTTTGGCCTCGACGCATCGGCCGGCATGTCGGCTGCACTGACGATTGCCATCGAGAGCCAAATGAGTGAAATCCAAAACGCGAAGAGCTTGTGCATGTGTTTGCCTGTTGTTTGAGGTGGAGAACTGCCTTCATCCTGCCTGTGCACACGGCACGCGTGGCTATTTAGCAATCTCACGTGTAAGAGCTGTTTGCTTCGTCCAGACGAGTCAGTCGTTCATGATTGCGTCGATCGTCCAGTCAGCGTTCTCGTTGAATGGCACGCTTGGCGAATCCGTTGTTTTCACCGCTAAACGCAATGGACCAACGGGGCACAGTTTTGAATTGGGAGTGAAAGCGTTTTGCTAACTGCGTCGGTGCGATCCGAGTCGAATTGTAGTCTTTGTCGGCCGCGGTTGCCCACGCGAATGATCAGGTGGTCGACGTTCGGTTGCCCACCTGAACCGAAAGCGTTTCTCAGATGATCGCAGCGTTCTGATTCTTCGAGTCTGAGATTGATCGGGTCAGACGTGATTCGCAGCGATGATCACCGTCGCCTCGGTGGTTCATTGTCGGGGACGGAGGCAACGAACCCATTTACCAATTCAGTTTGAAAGCTTGCGAGCATTGGGCTGATTCGTCGCCGTTAGTGGCGTCCACCGGGGATCTGTTTTAAATGAACCAAGGAAACGCGTTCGCAGAACGAATCGGATCGCTCATTTGGTTTAGTCTTTAAGTATCCCCTTCGTAGACCTGCTATCACCCGCCCCCCTTCCTCCGCGTCGCACCTTTGCGAAACTGCGATTGGATGAATAGCGAATCGATTCTGTTCGCTACTTCACGTCAACGTTTCGTCCCGCGACATCTACTGAAGAGCAGAATTGATGCAATCAAGTTTGAAGGTTGTCACCTATTTGTTTGCTGCAGCGTTAACGTTTGCTACAAACACGTTTTATACTGCGGCACAATCAGCCGACTCACATTCGACCAGCACGTCGGAACTACTCGAGAAGTCACGTCCACGATTGGAAGGCATCTACGCAAACGGCGAGATGCGTGCCAAGGACTTCCGAGCCGAATGGCTTTTGGATAGCACGGGGTATGTTGTTCGCGAGAAAGCCATCGATTCAGGCGAGTCTGTTCAAGCGATCTACGACATGGTAACAGGGGAACGGACCGTAGCGACGTCGGAAGTCGAGACCACATCGCGTGATCCAATGCTGTCGCCGGACGGTACCAGTGTGCTGAAGAAGCAGCGAAGAGGGTGGGGCATTCGAGATCTGACGAGCGGCGAGACACGTCCGCTTTTGAAGCCGGACGAAGCCGGCGATATCCATTATCAAGATCTGAGTTGGAGTCCGGACGGGAAGCGAATCCTGTTTGTCGAATCCAATTCGAACGAAGTGCGACTTCGCAATGTGCTGGTTCCCGATGATCCTTCATATCCCGGAGTTAGCAAAACCCGGTTTGCTCGCGTCGGGACGAAAATCCCGGAACTGAGAGTAGGAGTGGTCGATTCTAGCGGTGAAGACGTTCACTCGGTGACCTGGTTGCCGATTGAATTTCCGGAAGATGGCGGCTACTTCGGTGAAGTCTCTTGGGCGGGGAATTCTGAGGAAATCCTGGTCGAAAGGCTGAGCCGTTTCCGCGACAAGCGTGAGTTCCTTTTAGCTCGAGTCGACGGTGTTGTGTCCACCATTCTCGAAGAGACCAATGAAGCTTGGGCGGTGGGGAGCCATGGGATCAATTCCGGTGTCAAATGGATCGATGGCGGAAAGAACTTTGTATTTCTGAGTGAGAAAGATGGATGGCGTCAGGCATTCGCTATCGATCGCGATGGCAAGAACGAACGACTGCTGACTCCCGGCGATTACGACATCATTGATCGTGCAGAGTCCGGAGATGTCGTTGATGAGGACGGCGGTTGGTATTACTTCTACGCTTCACCGGACAACGGAACACAACGGTATCTTTTTCGCGTTCCTTTGGATGGGACGGGAACGTTGGAACGGATCACGGGCAAAGATCAAGCTGGCTGGCATAGCTACCAGTTTTCGCCAGATCGCAAATGGGCCGTTCACACTTATTCGACCGTCAATTCGCCGCCGGTCGTGGATTTGGTCACCATCCCAGAGCACCGCTCGATCCGAATCCTAGAGAGCAATGAAGAACTTCGGACCAAGGTGCGTAAGACCATCACGCGACCAACTGAATTTGTCCAATTGCGACTTTCGGACGAAGTGACTGTCGATGCAAGCGTGACCAAGCCCAGCGATTTCGATGAGTCGAAACGCTACCCAGTGTTTGTTTATGTGTACGGCGAGCCCTATCTGCAGACTGTGCTTGATCGTTGGGGAGCCGCCCAGATCGATTTTCTTCGCACGATCGCCGATTTGGGTTACATCACTGTTTCGATTGACAACCGTGGGACTCCCGCTCCCAAAGGTGCGGCGTGGAGGAGAAGCATTTTCGGAAGTTTAGGACCGTTGTCGACTGAAGAACAAGCCGCCGCGATTCAGGAACTCGGTCGCACTCGATCTTACGTTGACCTATCTCGCGTCGGCATATGGGGATGGAGTGGAGGTGGTTCCAACACGCTCAACGCATTGTTCCGCAAGCCCGACGTTTATCACCTCGGGATCGCGGTCGTTCCCAAGCCGCAACCACATCTCTACAACGCTTGGTTCCAAGAAATCTACATGCGGACTCCGGAGGTCAACGCGGAGGGATACGCGCGCTCGGCGCCATTGGGTTTTGCAGACGGCCTGAAAGGCAAATTGCTGATCGTCACTGGATCCGGTGAAACCAACACGCATATCCAAATCATTGAAGGTTTAGTCGATCGATTGATCGAACTGGGCAAACCTTTCGATTACATGGTTTACCCCAACCGTGATCACGGTCTTCGTGAAGGAAAGGGATCCGAGGTCCACGTTCGAATGTTGATCACGCGTTACCTGCTGGAAAACTTGCCGCCGGGGCCTCGCCCACTATCAAGCCAAGCAGGGTAGGGTTCGCTCACGGTGCTACCCACCAAACCGATAGCTGATGCAGGCAGGCTGGTGAACGATCAGCCTGCCAGGAAGTCATCTGGTTTGACGAAACAATGGCAATTCGTCTTTGACGATACCACTCAGGCTTTTTCGCCTTGGTAGGCACCCGCGGAGTAGGTCAATTCGTAGCTGTGTGAGTAGATCTCGATGATGTTTCCAAATGGGTCTTCGCAATAGACCATTCGGTACGGTTTTTCTCCCGGGAAATATTCGCGAACGGGCATTCGTTGCTTGCCACCGTTGGCAACGATTCGTTTTGCTAAACCTTCCACGTCCGGATCCTGAACACAAAAGTGGAACACTCCCGTTTTCCAGTATTCGAAGTTGTCTTTGGGCTTCTCCGCGTTTTTGAACTCGAAGATTTCGACGCCAATCTTGTCGCCCGTCGAAAGGTGAGCGATTCGGAAACGCCCCCAGCCTTCGCCGAAGACGTCGTTGCACATGACACCGATCGCTGAGTCATCAGAAACGATTTCAGTCGGCGGCATGATGACGTACCAGCCCAGAGTTTGGGTATAGAACTCAACGGCTGCGTCCAAGTCGGTGACCGAGAGGCCGATATGGGAGAACGTGCGGGGATACGTCATTTTCGAAATCCGGAATGAAAAGATGCTGTCGCGGAGAGGGCGAGCTTACGTCCAGAGGGGATGGTCTTCGATTCGATCGTCCCGCCATTGAAAAGGCAAGCAGAAAGCGAGTCGACTTGCGGCCTATCAGATGCGGAACACGAACCGTTCTCATTTTCGCATCCTGAAAAGGGCGTGCAGTCCGAACATGGCAAAATTTGGGACGGCGAAGTAGGCGAGAATCAGCCAGAATGCGTGCGGTGCAAAATTCCAGTAGTGGCTTTGATAGGTGACTGGATCGCCGTTGTTTCGAGCCGTTTCCATGTGCATCTCGATCAGCACAGACGCGGTATCGACCAGAGCAACCGCAAGCGGAATGCCGAGTAGCACGGCGTTTAATAAAGCAAATTGGAATCGCTTACGAGAATAGGTGCCCTGTTTTGGCGAGGTCTGCGGCGGAAGGTATGGATTGGACATTCGCGTGAGTTGTCGTACGCCGACTCTGTTGAACAAACTGGCATTGGGCGAGAGGCTACAGCTGCGGATGTGGCAACTCAGATCGAAGTCGTTTGAGCAGTGCTTTGGCATGGGCATCGTTTTTGAAGCCGTGCCAACCATGAACAAAAGTTCGTTTCTGGTGGTCGTAACGCGGGAGATAGAAATTCTGACACTTCCAACAAACCGTCGTTTCAAAGAGCAATGACGTACCACGATAGAAACGAAGTCCGTAGACGGGCTGATGGCAAAACGCTCCCGCATAGCGGTCGAAGGTGAGATCCTGCCAGAGCTTGCGAACGTCGCCACAGCTAGAGCCGGTCAACGTCTTGTGTTTCAGGATGTCCGCGTTTCTTCCATATGGTCTCACCGGGAAGATGCCTTTCTCTGATTCTTGCTCGATCTCATCGTCATCGAACGGTAGAGGCATCGAAAGAGCGAAGATCTCGGCACGGTCAAAGCGAGGAAACGCTTCGGTGTGGACCAATTCCAACATTCGATCTTCAGGCGACCCTCCGGCGGTAACGGCCGGTTCCGTTTCTGAGGCGTCGTCGTCAGCAACGACTGGTAGAAACGGATTGTCCGGCGAGACGGCAGATTGAGCCATGGCTGTCGGGTTGAAGACAATCCACAACACCAAACAATAGGCCGAAGGTCGCATCATCAGATATATTAATGAGAGAGGACAGGATCAGTTTCATGCGAAGAGCGAAGATAGGCGGCATTCAGTAGGCGTGAAAGTTCTAAATGGTTCTTCAGACGACTTTGCGTGAGATTCCGTTTCGGAGTTGAGTTAAGGCTGGTCCAAATCCTCGGTGAATGCAAGATTAGCGGCAGGGAGAAGCGTCATCATTCGATGGGCTTCAGATCGATTTGTCTGAGTCGTTCATTCTGCATCGAGTATCGTCGCGTGCCGCTGACGAAGATCCCGCAGGCGATGAACGCACCGACGAGTGCCCCGAGAAGAATGATGCCAATTCCTTGAGCATTAGGCCCAGCCAAAAGAAACAATCCCATGGGAGGAAAGGAGATGGCGATCAACGAGTAGAGCATCTGACGGGAACTTACACCTGGATCATGAGGCCAATTCCGTGATCGAATCCGAAAGATCAGTCCACCGACGACGCTTCCACCTAGAATTGTGACGAGCCCAATTGCAGGAACAGGAGTCAGAAAGGGAACGGATGCAAATGCACCAGCCACTGCGGAGAAAATAATGTACCACGCTGGCCCTCTTCGGAACTCTGATTTCACGTCGTGACTCGACGGGCGAACTGCTTCAGTTTCTGTTGGTGGTGCGTAAGGGTTGTCAGTCACTGAGGGTAATGTATTAGGCGAAGTTTCGATCGAAACGGTTTCGAAGACCGCTGCAGCAGGCTTGCCTGGGTGACGATGGATTATGGCGTTTTGGAGTGCGGGGATGGCCCGAATCGTTTACGGCAGAGGTGGCATAAGCTTCCAGCTTGTGGTTGCGCTGAACAGGGGCTGGAAGCCTATGCCACTTTTCCTTCGCTGTCTCCTGATTGCTCTGGATGGGATCGTGGTGCAGGGCTCCTTGATTGAATCAGGCTAAGCAACGCGTGAACAACAAGTGGCGATGTTAGCGGTGTGGCGCAAGCCGCCCGGTGTGGAACCGGAGGGCTCGCGCCCTTCCGCTACGTCACTTGTTGTTCACGTGGTCCTAAGCACGTGAGCGGGATTCATTGGGCCTGATCACGTAGCGGTGTCTCTCCGAGACGCTGTCATTTGCGAGTCTCAGAGAGACTTGCCTATCGTGAGGTTCTACCCGATTATTCCTGCCGACCTGCTTAGCAGGCGGTTGATTAAGTCACCCGGAACGCGATAGCGTCCGGTTCGTTTCCGGTAACCGTGGGCGAGCGTCCGTCGACTGAGCTTTCGATCTGAGAAACGTACTGTATCAACAGTCTGCTAGTATTTCAGCGATTGTCGATGCCAGTGCGGTACCGAGTGCTTGATGTTGTTCTTGATCGAGATGGACTCCGTCGACGACACTTGTTGTGGTGACCGTGGCCGCATCGAAGAATTCGCAGGAGTGTTCTGTTGAGACCTTGCGAATCGCATCTGCGAGTCCCGTCGATTTCGTTTCCGCGTTTTGGAACTTCGCCGCCATATCAAGTTTCGGGTGGTGAACCGTCGGTGGTGCGACAAGCAGGATTTTCGGTGTCGGCATTCCTGGTTCGAAAGGGGAGCGACGAATGGCGTCGACAAGCAGTGCGAGTCCTTGTGCCGATTGCTCGGCATGGAATTCGTGGACGGACTGGAAATCGTTGGTCCCCAGAAAGAGCACGACCAGTGACAGAGGTGAATTGATTTCGATCCGTTGCTGCAAACCATCCAGGCCATTGCGTCCGGGTTTGATTGGATCTTCCAAGACGGTTCGTCGGCCATTGAGGCAGTCTTCGATGACGCGGGCATCGATTCCAGTTTGTCGCAGTTCAATCTCCATGACGCCCGGCCAACGCTGATGGAACGCGAAGCGACGACGCGTGCCGGGAATGATTCCCCAACTGAGAGAATCGCCATAGATGAGGATTGAATGCATTTGGGGCCTGTCAGTTGTTCCAAAGGGCTTCGTACTTGGAACGCAGGTTCGTTTCGGCTGGGGTTGCGATCGATTTGTAGGCGTCCCAGGCGGGTTTGGCCGCGCCGCGTGGTTGCTTCGGAGAACCCAGCCCGCGCAGGCCTAGATGCAGGCCTCCTTCGTTGCGATTGTCGACGGGGCGGTGATAGTCGAACGCGAGAATCGATTCGCACTTGCGAATCTGTTCGAACGTGTAGAGCACCGCAGCGGCTTGTTGCTCCAATGCTTCCGGATCGTTTTCGGACGCGTGGAAACCTTGTTCGCTGAGCAATACGGCACGCACGTTGCCCTTTGGATCACGCAGGCGTTTGGTGTGCAACCAATCGTCGAGCACCTGCCAGTTCTTCAGCGTGAACATGTTGGCGTCGAGCGAGAAATCTACGTTGTCGTTCCAAGTGTCCGATTCCCACAAGCTTTCGGGGTAGGGATGATGGGCCAATCCCCACGGGAAATTGCCTTCGACTTCACCGTGGCGGACGAGTGCCTGCATGATGTCTTTGGACCTGTACCACCGCCAATGTGGTGGATCTTCTAGGTTCCAGTGGTGCGTCAATGAAATGAAAGTCCGAGCGTGTGGATTGATGCGCCGAGTCGCGGCAACGACCAGACGCATCGAGCGAAAGTAGTGGTCAAGGTAGATGTGCATGGGGACTTCGCCCATGTTTGTCCATTGCCAACCGGCGTCAATTTCGTTGTGGACGATCCAGTGATCGATTCGAAGGTGGCCTTCGCTGTAGCGGTCCGCAAGAAAGTCGAGCGTGTCAGCGTACAGTTGAGCGGATGCTTCGTCAGTCAGGTTCGGCATCGTGTAGGTGCCAGCAGGATCTGCGTCGGGATGCTCCAAACTGGGAGCGTCCTCGGTCGACTTGGTTTGTGAATTGGGGATCAACAAGATCGCAGCCATCACCAAACCGGCGTTACGTCCTTTCTCAACGCGGTGGTCGAGGTTGCGCACGGCGGCTTGATTGACGTATCGTTCTTTCCCGCGAATTTTCGTTGGGTGATAGCCGGGTCGCGGCGTCGGCGAGACCAGATTGCTCAGAACCAGGTTGACTGAACCGTGGGCCAGCCCGAGTTCCTCGACGTGTTCGGGCGCCAACTCGGCCAGGCAAGTCATTCCTTTGGCAGCTCGCAGCTTGGGAGTCGGAGCAAGCTGTTTGGCCTCTGCTGGGTCGTAGCGATCGACGTGGCGGACGGCGGAATACGGAGTCGTGGATCGCGTTCCGTCCGAGTTAAGTTGGCTGGAAATCGAAACAATCTGCCAGCGAAGCCCGGTGTTTCGAAGCGCCGAGTGTTTGTCGGCTGGGATACGGACCATGAAGTTTCCGTCCGCATCAATTCTTACCGGGCGTAGGAGCGTGGTTGAATGCACCTTCGCAGGTAAGGCGGAAATGTCAGTCAGCCCCCGAGCGATCAGGCTGAGGTTGGCCGTCGATAGTTGTCCGACCGCTTTTCCCGACACGAGGATCGCGTCGGCGGTATGCTCCACTCGCGTGATTTCGATCGGGAACTGCGTTTGGTAGTAAGAGGCGATCTGTTCGTTCAGTCGTTCGAGTCGCTTGACCCGTTCTTCTCTTTCCTGATTTCGACGCAGCTCAAGATCGTTTTCTAAACGCAGGACGACATTCCGTATTTGAAACCGTTTGTCAGCTTGGTTTCCGAAATCGAGTCGCAACCAAAGTGGCTTGTCCTCCCGCAAGAACTCCTGGCCGAGGGAGAGGTCGCACGTGTAAGTGGTCCAACCTTCTGCGCGACTCAGATGTGGCAAATCGATTCGGCGTTTTTCACTCCAAGGTTGTCCGTAGAACAGTTGCATGTTCTGGATGCCGTGGGGACAGAACACTTCCATCGCCAAAATCCAACGTCGTTCATTGGCGGGCGTCGGCGGGATTTGAAAGACAATGAACGGATCATTGCCGTTGGTTCGGAACGCGATGGCGTCGTCTGCCTGTTCCATCTCCAGGTGTTTGAGCTGAACTTGCTCGTTGGAAAACGAAATCGTTCGCGGCTCGACGTCGGTTGGGGATTGGGAAGCCGCGAGCGAAGTGAATAGGGGACTCAAAGCCAAGCAAACCAAAATTGGCAGCACGTCACGAACCAAGGGCGTGAAACATTTGCTTTGGCGAGCAAACCAATCGGAGAACAAATTCATTCGAAGGAGGGGATTTCGTGGGGCAGGGAATCGGCGGCGAAGGAGGGAGAGACCGCCACCGGGGAGGTGTGTTTGTTCCGATTGTAACGGTTCGACGCGGCGGTCTACATCCGAGTGGTGGTCATGTCGACTTTGATCATCGGAGCGAAACGAAGCATCAAACCTTGTGGAACGGTCATCCGGGACACAAGGCTTGCATCGAAAGAAGCGACTTCCAATCAAAGGTGGATGGATGACAAAGCAAGCGATCGGAAAAACAGGCGGGAAAAATGAAATGGCATTCCGCGATTTCACTCTGCAAATTGTCGTGATCATGGGGGCGTTGTGCGGCGCTCAGGCGACGGTAGCCAGCGCGCAGGAAGACATGGTCTTGGGAAGCGGGATCACGAGCCAGCCGACCACCGCCACTGAGTTGGGAGTCCCCTTTTCAGAGAGATCCTTGGATGCAAACGCCGCGGGTGATGCGTCGGATGAAGTCGCATTGGAACTGGCTCGGTTGCAGGCTCAGATCGATGAGCTGAAACAAGCGTCCAAAATCTCCCAAGAGCCGATCTACGTTTATCCAGAGGAGTCTCCTGCAATGGCTTGCAGTCCTCCTGAGGTGAGCAAGTTTCCCACCGTGCGGCTGACCGGCTTCTTCCAAGCCGACACAGCCTGGTTCCATCAAAGCGAACGAAACATCGCGGCAGTGGGCGGCGCGGAAGATGGTTCAGACTTTCGACGAGCTCGATTGGCCGCGGTTGGCAACGTTTGGGACAACGTTGCTTATTCGCTCGAGATGGACTTTGGCTTCCCTGGCCGTCCCAGTTTCATGGACGTTTGGGTCGACATGGAAGATGTGATCGGCGATGTCAATCTGCGGGTTGGCCAATTTCGTCAACCGATCGGAATGGAAGGATTGACCAGTGTGAAAGAACTGACGTTCTTGGAACGTTCGTTGCCATTTGCCTTGATCCCATTCCGTCAGGTGGGGGCGGTTGCCTATGGAACCGCGTCGGATGACTTGATGACTTGGGCGGTCAGCGGATTCCGTTTCCCAACCGATGTGTATGGGGGCAGTGTCGGCGAGAACGGTGGTTACGGAACCGCCGCCCGTGTGACTGGGTTGCTGGTCGATCGCGAACCTGGCAACGTTCGTTTTCACGTCGGTGGAGCTTACAGCTTCATCGATCCTTCAAACGATTTGTTACAATATCGAAGCCAGCCCGAAGTGTTTGTCAGCGAAACCGGTGGCGGAGTCCCTGCCGCCGTGGCCGTGAACACACCCTTCTTCGTTGATACCGGAATCATCGACGCGGAGCACACCAATTTGTTTGGTGCGGAACTCGCAGCGTCGGCGGGATCCTTCTACGCCCAATCGGAATATCTGGTCAGCGTGGTGGATCAGATCGGCGGTCCAACCGTCGCACTGCCTGGAGCCTATGCCTACGCTGGCTATTTTCTGACTGGCGAACAACGTTCGTATGACAAGAAGAACGGAGTCTTCGGCGACGTGGTGCCGAACTGCAGCGTCGACAAAGATGGCGGCATCGGGGCGTGGGAATTGGCCGTTCGCTATTCCTATCTCGACTTCAACGATGCAAACGTGCAAGGCGGTCGTTTGAGCGACATCACGGCAGGAGTCAATTGGCACTGGAACCCACACACCAAGTTCCAACTGAACTACATCCACGCGATGTTGGACAGCCCGGTCAATGGCGACAGTGACGCCAGCATCTTTGCCATGCGAGCTCACCTCGATTTTTAGGGTGAGATTGGATGACGACTCAAACTCTTGCGGGGCGATCGAGAGAGTCGATCGCAAAGTCGGATCGGTTCAATCGACCGTCGAGTTCGTCTGCGTTGATTCACGCGTGATCACGGGAGACGTCATTGGTTCGCCTTTTCGTGGCATGCCACCATCAACGTCGACTTGAACGCTGAGGTGGCAACGCCAATTCTCGTCGTCCGGTTCGGGGTAATCGCTGCGAAGATGCACGCCGCGAGATTCGGTCCGTGCCAGTGCCGATGAGGCCATGCAGTGGGCGGTCAGCAATAGATTCTGAAGTTCCCAACCTTCGACGCTGTTGAATTGGTGTCGCATCACGTAAGCGGCCAACGATCGAATTTGCCCGTCGGCTTGGCGTAGCCCCTCGGCATCTCTTTGAACGCCTACCAATCGACCCATCAGACTTTTCAACGACACACGGACGTCGGCGACATCGAACGATTCGTTGAGCGTGTGGTCTGCGTGTTGGATGCGGCGCGCAACCATTTTATGTGGGCCTTCCGCGGCGGAACGGCTGGCCGCTTCTCCGGCGTGGGCACCATAGACCAAACCTTCGAGCAAGCTGTTACTGGCCAATCGATTGGCGCCGTGCAGTCCAGAGCTGGTCGCTTCGCCCGCCGCCCACAATCCAGGGAGACTGGTTCGTCCCAACATATCGACCCGAACGCCGCCGATCATGTAGTGAGCTCCCGGACGAACCGGGATGCGATCGGTGGCGATATCCAACCCGAACTTGCCGCAAGTCTCTGCGATGCCAGGGAAGCGAGCTCGCACGTGTTCAGCGTTGAGGTGGGATAAGTCCAAGTACACACACGGATGTGCGGTCTCGTTCATTTGATTGACGATCGATTGACTGACGATATCTCGGGGCGCGAGTTCACCGCGAGAATCGTAGTCGGGCATGAAGCGATGACCGGTCGCATCACGAAGGTAAGCTCCGTCGCCACGGACGGCTTCGGTGATCAATGAACGGGACGATCCGGCGATATACAAAACGGTGGGATGGAACTGAATGAACTCCATGTCTCTCAGTTCAACGCCGGCTCGATAAGCCAGCGAGGTTCCGTCACCGGTTGCGACTGGCGGATTGGTCGATTCGCGATAAACCTGGCCCACGCCACCGGTGCAAAGAATCGTTTCTTTGGCCCACACCATTGTCGGGCGTCCATCGCTGGTGACGACAATCGCACCGTGGCAACGCCCTTCTTGGCTGAGCAAATCGACTGTGAATGCGTTTTCCCAGATGTCGATGTTGGCGGCTTCGCGTGAACGTGCGATCACGGCTCGCATCACTTCGCGTCCAGTCGCATCGCCCATGGCATGAACAATGCGTTCGTGGCTGTGCCCGCCTTCTCGTCCGAGAGCGAGTTCACCTTCGCTTTTGTCAAACTGGGTGCCCCAGTGGATCAGTTCTTCGATCCGACGCGGGCCTTCGTGAATGACCCTCGCGACGACGGCCGGATCACAAAGGTTGCCACCCGCAATCAATGTGTCTCGGATATGATCGTCAAAACAATCTTGGGGATCCAAGACGCCGGCGATGCCGCCTTGTGCGTAGTTGCTGTTGGACTCACGAAGCTCGTCTTTGGTCACAACCAAAACAGACAGGTTCGGTTCCACCGCGTTGGCCGCTCGCAAACCCGCCAAACCACCGCCAATGACCAGGACGTCTGTGAAACGATGAAGGGCTCTTCGCGAATCAAACGGCAAAAGATACCGGGGTGTGATCATCGTCCATCCAACGGGGTAACAAATTCGAGTGCGAGTGTTCTCGACAATTTCACAGTGTAACCAGTACGCTTCACGCTGACCGGCCCCCTGCCAAGCCGTCGTTTTTGGCTTTCATATTGAATTCATGGCCAGCTATTTGTCCTCCAACGCTTCCGTCCCGCTCAACGATCCAATCCCGCCGTCTTCTGATGCGGCGATGTTGGAAGAGCCAGCCATGGACCCAGCGCTGAAATCGATTCAGCCCGGTGGTGGAGTGGTGATGACAATTGAGTTGGCGTGGGGGAGGTTTCGGCGAGCTTGGTTGAACGCGGTTCGACCCAAGTACGTGGCGAAAATGCGGGATCGTCGCCAAGGCCATCGTGGCGAGTTGCCGTTCGAGCCGGTCGATTCGCGAGACATGAAATACTATCGCAATCAAGACAGTTATTGGTGGGCTGACGCCGACGACCCGTTCCTGTGGCGAGAATCACTTCCGTTTGTGCGGGTTGGGTTGGCCGAACTGATCATCATGACACTGGTCTCGCTCGTCCTGGCGGTCATCGCCGGGTGGTTCTGGTGGCCCCTGGCCGTTCCGTTCGTTTTGGTTGCCGCATTGGTGGCTTGGTTCTTCCGCAATCCGCGTCGCAAAGTGCCGGAAACGATCGGCACCGTTGTCTCACCCGCGGATGGAAAGTTGGTCGAGATCGTTGAAGTCGATGATCCGATCATCGGGGCCGCTGTCCGGTTTGGAATCTTTTTGTCGGTTTTCAATGTGCACGCCAACCGGATTGCGATGCCCGGCCGAGTCGTCCGGGTTCGTTATCGTCCGGGCAAATTTCTTAATGCGCTGCGTTCCGAATCGACCAAAGAAAACGAAAACATTGACGTCGAATTGGAATGTCCGGAAATCGGAGGCCGAATCGTCCGGATTCGGCAGATCACCGGCCAATTCGCGAGAAGAATTGTTTGCTGGGCTCGCGTGGGCGACGTTTTACAGCGCGGAGAAATGTTCGGAATGATTAAACTGGGATCGCGAACCGAGTTGGTGATTCCTCGCGACGAAGCCCTCGAGATCGTGGCACAAGTCGGTGAAAAGGTGTGTGCCGGCTCGACGGTGTTCGCCCGCTATCAACAAGGTTGATCGAAATGAGCGAACTGAAACCAAGATTGCCAATCCAGGACGACGACAGCGTCGATGACGAATCGGACCTCATCCAAGAGGACGGAGTCGCTGAACGCTCGAAATTTGGTCGCCGACGCCGCCGTGGTAAGAAGCGACGTTTGACGCTGGCCGTGTTGCCAACTTTGTTGACCCTCGGAAATGGCGTCTGCGGTCTGGCTGCGATCGCGATCGCTGTCAGCACAGAGTCGCTGGATTGGACGCCCGAGTCGAAGTTGTTTGCCGCTGGTTTGTTGATCTTTGGCGGCATGTTGTTTGATGCCCTGGATGGATCAGCGGCTCGGTTGACCGGTCAAGCGAGCCGGTTCGGCGCGGAGCTGGATTCGTTGTGCGATGCGGTCACGTTCGGGGTTGCACCCGCGGTGATCGTTTGGCGGATCAGCGATGTGTTGTTGCAGCGTTTGACTTGGGGCATCGGCGTTTTGTTCGCGCTTTGCGTTCTGATCCGCTTGGCTCGTTTCAATGTTGAAACGCCAGAGGATGACGACCACGAAGGCTTTGAAGGTTTGCCATCGCCGGCCGCCGCAGGAACGATCGCAGCGTTTGCGATTGCGATTCCGGACCTGGCCGACTTCTCGGTCGGCGAAGCCTATCCCGAATGGATTCATTCGATGGCCGGCCTCGCTCTCGATGCGTCGCACTATGTGATTCCGACCCTGGCTTTGGTGCTGGCGTTTTTGATGGTGTCGCGATACGAGTACCCTCACGTGTTCGCACAATTGGTGCGTGGACGGCGAGCACCGCACCAGATCGGACAAGCTTTGTTTGCGGTGGTGGGTTTGTTCCTGCTGCACTGGGTCGCTCTTCCAGTTGTGTTTTGCTACTTCGCATTCATGTCGCCAATCCGATCGTTGCTGCAACGCAACTCGAAACCCGCAACGTCGACTTCGTCGGTAGAAGGCGGATGATCGTTCGCTGGTTGATCGGTCTGTCGTTGGGCACCCTGATCATCGCAGCGACATCGCCATGGTTTGTGCGCAGCTATGTGCCACGCACGTTCGATGACGTTCGGCAACGTGTGGTGCTCTCGCCAGGCCAAACCTATCGATGGCGAGCGGAAGGTTATGCGACCACTTCGGTTGGGCCTCACGGGATGATGGGCAGGATCAACCTGCCACAGACCGGTGATTCACGAATCAAGATGCTCGCACTTTGGGGTGATTCGCAAGCGGAAGGCGTGAGTGTCGCTGACGCCGACAAATTGTGGCGTCAGCTCGAAAATTCGCTTGGTGACTTGGCCTCGAATGGTGAACAACGCGGCGTGAAAGTGCACGTTCTTCCGATGGCCAGCAGCGGTGATGATGCTGGCTCTTGGAGACACCAGATGCCGTTGGTTGAACAAGAGCTGGACGTCAGTGGGCACGTCTTCTTGATTTGTGAAATGGTTGACTTTATGGGGACGGTTGAAAAACCAAGCCATCAGACCTCGGCCGATCTAACGAACCTCGCCGCCACAAACAGGGTGGCGAACTGGGTACCGGATTTTGCAATTCACGCCGGACGCAACTTGTTGCTTGACCCGCAAACGATGGAGCGTCGTCGACTGAGGTTTGGTGTTGGACCAGTTCCCAAGTATCTATCTCCGACCCAGCTAGCAGTTCAAGAAAAATCGGATCGAGTCGCAGCGGAACGCCGGATCGTCGACAACCTGAACGCGATCAGCGCGGCGGCAACGAAGCCCATTTGGGTCGTCTATGCGCCTCGTTGCCCATTGATCATGGACGGGCAGCTTCGTGTGGAGGATCCGGACACTTATCTATGGAACGTTGTCCAGCGAAATGCGGATGGGACGTCGACGAAAGTCATCGATTGTCGTGGCGCATTTCGTAATTCGGTTGCGCGCGGCGTTTATCCACATGGTTTTCACAATGGACGTTTTGGAAATGGGCACCTCAACGCGGTCGGCTACCAATTGATTGCCACTGAGGTTGCGAAGCACTGGCATGAAGCTCTCGGAGTGGCCGAGTGAACTTCACGCAATTGGAATTTCTGTACTTCTTGTTATGCGTCGTGTCGATCGCGTGGATGCTTCGAGGACGCGTGGGACGCAACGCGTTTTTATTGCTGGCCAGCTACTACTTCTACGCGTACTGGGACTTTCGCTTCTGCGGATTGTTGTTGCTGTCGACGGCGGTGGACTTTGTCGTCGCAAAGAAGATTGCGGCGAGTGACAATCAAACGACTCGCAAGCGTTGGCTGTTGTGCAGCCTGACCGTGAACCTCGGCATGCTGGGCATTTTCAAGTACTTCAACTTCTTCTTGGAAACCGCCGAACCGTTGGTGCGAGCGATTGGGTTGAATTCCTCAACGCTGCCCATCGTTTTGCCGGTTGGGATTTCGTTCTTCACGTTTCAGACGCTCAGCTACACGATCGATGTGTATCGTCGAAAAATGAAGCCAACGAGCAGCCTGCTTGATTTCTCGCTGTACGTTTCGTTCTTCCCGCAATTAGTGGCTGGGCCGATCGTTCGTGCGTCGCATTTGTTGCCGCAATTGGCGGTGACTCCGAATTGGAACTCCAAGCGGATGTACAACGGAGCCCAGCAGTTGCTTCGAGGTGCGGTGAAGAAGGTCTTGATTGCCGATCACTTAGCAGACTTGGTCGATGGCGTTTTCGCAGGACCGGAGCTCTATCATCCAGCAACGGTTTGGCTTGCCGTTTTGGCCTATGCCGGACAAATCTACTATGACTTTTCCGGCTACAGCGACATGGCGATCGGGATCGCGAAGATGCTTGGGTATCGGTTTCCGGTCAATTTTCGGCATCCGTACCTATCCACTTCGATCAGCGAATTTTGGCGACGCTGGCACATCACATTGTCAACGTGGTTGCGTGACTACCTTTTCATTCCATTGGGTGGCTCCCGCGGCACGGCCTGGAGCACCAATCGGAATTTGATGATCACCATGACGCTCGGCGGACTTTGGCACGGTGCTGCGCTGACCTTTGTGAGTTGGGGCGTTTGGCACGGGATCGCGCTTGTCGTGGCCCGATGTAGTCGCGTGCGATTGCCTCGCGTTGGCGGATGGCTGGCAACGATGAGCGTTGTTCTGTTCGGTTGGGTTCTGTTCCGCGCGACATCGTTTGAGAACGCGATGGTCGTCTATCGCGGTATGTTCGGCGGCACGACTCCGCTTGGCCTTCCGGGGACCGAAACTTGGTCGGTGGCCGGGGCGATTCTGTGGTTGCCACCATTGCCGCTGTTGGCACTGGCGTGCATGGTTGTCGATCACCTGGTTTGGCGTACTCACGGGCGTCGGTGGATGCGTTTGCCGGCAGATCGGTGGTTCAGTCCCGTGGCGACCGCCATGATGATTTGGGCATTGGTGTTGTATGCCCCTCGTGGATTCCGCCCGTTTGTGTACTTTCAGTTTTGAGTTTGACTTGCCAATCGATCAGCGATTCATGCAATGCTGATTCGTGTTCGAAGGCCGCGACGTTCAACGTTTGAGCCAGTCGATTCCCGATAGGTTTGCGATGGCAAGTGCCAATGCGTGTGTTCCGTCACGTCCGTGACCCTGTGCCGCGACCGCTTGATAGAGCTGTTCTGCCAGAGCCAATCCCGGCATGGAAAGACTCATTGCTCGGCACTCGGCAAGTGCAATTCCCATGTCTTTGATGAAGTGTTCGACGTAGAAGCCGGGATCAAACTGATTGTCGATGATTCGCGGACCCAGGTTGTTCAGCGACCAGCTTCCCGCCGCACCGGATCCGACCGATTGCAGAACCGTTGGCAAATCCAATCCGGCTTTGTGTCCGTAGACCAACGCCTCACAAACGCCGATCATGTTGGTTGCGATTAAAATTTGATTGACCATTTTGGTGTGCTGGCCCGCACCGGGACCGCCCTGATGGACGATGGTCTTGCCCATCGATTCCAGGCAAGGTTGCACCTTTGTGAGTGCACGGCCGCTACCACCGACCATGATGGACAGCGTTCCACCCTTTGCGCCCGTGTCACCGCCGGAAACGGGAGCGTCGAGCGAGTCGACTTCTCGGCGAGCCGCTGCTTCGGCGATTTCAACGGCCAGCGACGGTTGGCTGGTCGTCATATCGACAATCACATCGCCTGGTTTGCAGCCCGCCAGGACTCCGGTTCCTGGGTCCAAGATGACTTCACGAACATCGTGTGGGTAACCAACGATCGTGAAGATCAGATCGCTACTTTCCGCCACCGCTCTAGGCGTCTTCACCCAAGTCGCGCCGCGAGTCAGTAGCGACTCAGCTTTCGCGAGTGTTCGAGTTGTCAGCGTGACTTCATAGCCGGCGTCAAGCAGATGGCCGCACATGCTGGCCCCCATCACTCCCGTCCCAACCCATCCGATTTTCGGGAGCGATTTGTCGTCGGCCATTTGCTTTCACTTTGCTGGAAGAGGAATTCGCAAGATGCGGTGATTGAAGCTGTCTGCAATGTAAAGTTGATCGCCGCGAACGCAAACACCGTGAGGACGACGAAGTGTGTATTCGCCCAGATTCAGTGTCTGGACGACGTCGGTTTCTGGATCGTAGACTCGGACCAGGTGGTTGACATCGTCGGCGATGTAGACGCGTCCATCAGGTGCCACGTCCATGTGCTTTGGTCCGTTGAAGCTAGCCTGTTTCGCATCACCGTCGGCCTTCCCCTTTTTGCCACTGCCAGCAAGCGTTGTGATGTCACCGTTTGATTTGACGCGTCGCAACCGATTGCCGTTGCGTTCCAACACGAGCAGACGGCGGTTGCCGTCCAAGTCCACCGCTCGCGGATCTTTGAGTTTGGATGTCCTTCCGGCGAGAGTAGTGACCAAACCCGATGAAAGATCGATTGACCGGACGACTTGATTGCCGATATCAGCAATCAACAGGCGATTGCCTTCCGCGTCCAACGTGACTGAGATGGGTTCGTGAAAGGTGGCGTCCCGGCGGTCGACGTTGTCGGTTGCGGGACCTTCCTTGCCTTGGCCAGCATACGTGTCAACCATCCATTCTCCATCGGTTGTCTGAATCAACCTGCGAACGGAATGGTTCGCATGGTCGGACAGATACAGAACATCCTCCGCGTCGATCACCAAGTTGTGCAGCTTGTTGAACCGCGCCGATCGGGCGGGGCCATCAACGTATCCAAGTGCGTTGGGTTCAGTTGCCGATTCGGGACCAGCGATCACGCTTGGGTCGCCAAAATCATTGGCCTCGCAACGCAACACGCGTCCGCCATCGAACTCGACGATCCACATGCGGTTCTGTGAGTCGAATTCGACAGCAAAAGGCGTCCGCAACGGTCCAGGATCGGGCGCATCCTCGGGAGCGGGTTCAGTTGGACCGATTAGGACCTCAACCGGTAGTGAAGGCATCTCATCAGCTGTCGAATTGTTAGCAAGGAAAACCAGCGTGTAGACGGTCACCGCCAATGAACAGCTACGAAACGTAAACGACGTCATGAGAAACTCGGTACAAGAAAGGATGCGTTTTGGAGAACGACAATGAAACAGGTGTGACGCGTCAATGGCACGGTCGTTAGTTTAGCGAATCGGCGTTGAATCGTTGACTTTCGTGACCCGTCGATTTCAGGAACGAACGCAGAGTGAATGAAATAGAATGAGTCTCTTCAACAGGCCCGTGAGGGGCTCATCTGTCGAACACCGAAGGTTTGTGATGCCTTGCCGTGGAACATCGCAAACGAGCGTGTTTGGTCGAGCTAACATCCAGGTTAGATTGTCGCCACAAATTGAATCCGAAGCTGCGATGCTACCGAAATGGACGACAGCGTCGTGGTTTCTTGATCGCAAAATCGCGAGGACGGCTGCAACGAGTTCCACAACCACCGAAAGCTGTAGTAGAACGTAGGGCAATCAGTACAGTTTTCACTTTCAATCATCAAAACAGGCGGACCCAGTGTCAGACACACCTCAAGAATCAGCGAATCAACCTTCTTCACCTCAGCCCAAGAGCAGTCGTGGTGGCCACAAGGGACTGTTCATCATACTTGCCGTGATTGCGGTCGTACTTGCGGCATTCTGCTATGAAACCTTCCTCGCCCCAGCGAACCTGCAAGCTGGCTTTGACAAAGTCGCCGAGGCACAGTTTAAAAGTCTGGCGGACAACAAGACTCTGTCAAATCTCGACGTGCGAGAGGTGTTGGGCAAAGAACCTGCCAATACCTATGAAGAGGGCGAAGAGTACGTCGAGGTGTTTCATTGGATGGGTGGCATGATTGTGAATTCCCATAAACTGTATGCGGTCTATCGAAAGCAGGGTGAGGATTGGACGTTCGTTCGCCACTCGCTGAAGCCCAAGGAGGAGACCGATGAGCAGACCATTGTCATCGACCCAGAGGCAATCGAGGGAGATTCAGAACCTCCAATGGAAACCGCGGACGATAGCGGACCGCCGACGGAACCGAACGGAGAAGATGATTCCTCCGAGGCCGAACAGTCCGTCAATGACGACAACAACCAGTAGCGAAGGTTGCTGGCGGGTGAGTTTGATGTTGGCTGACGGCGATTCGGCAAAATCGCCGCTGGGGACAAACTTCTTGTCGAGCACATTCGACGAAAATCAATCGCTTGATAGTGGCAGGCAGCGTGAACGAATCAAACGAGCAATGACCGAATTGGTTTTCCGTTGTCTGTGATTGGGATCGGACGGTCGCCGTCGTAGAGCAATTTTTGCGGGTCGATTCCGAGCGACGCATGCACGGTCGCGAATAGATCTGGAACGCTCACCGGCGATTCGACGATGTTTTGTGAGAGCTCGTCGGTCAGTCCATAGGCTCCGCTGTGGTTCAGTCCGCCGCCCGCCAGGACACAGGTGAACGCCTTGCCTTGGTGACCTCGTCCGCCGCCGGCGTCGAAGCCTGGTGGTCGTCCAAATTCAGACGACACCATGATCAACGTTTTGTCCAGCATTGAGTGCTTTTCCAAGTCATCGATCAACGTTGACACGGCTGTGTCCAAGTCTCGGATCAGTTCGTGTTGTTTGTTGATGCCATCGTTGTGGACATCCCAACCCGTGCCATTGATGAAGTTCAGGTTATGGGAGACTTCCACAAACCGAACGCCTCGCTGGACCAAGCGTCGAGCCAGCAAACATCGTTGTCCGAATTCGCTGCCGTATTGATTGCGAAGTTGGCCGCTCTCGTTTTCCAGTTCGAAAACTTCTCCGAACTCCGGACCGGACAAACGCAGCGATTGTTCGATGACCGAATCGTAGTTCGCGACTGCAGAATCGTTGTCGAAGCGACGCCGTGCTGATGCTCTTGTTGCGCTCAGCAGTTGCTCGCGTCGTGATTGACGTTCCGCATCAATTCCGTGTGGTAGTGACAATCCGGACGGGCCTTTGCTGGTATCCGTCAGATACAGGTAACCACTTGATGCACCCAGGAATCCTGGGCCGCGGGTCACGTTTGGATAGCCGATCAAGACGTAAGGCGGAACGCTGGAATCTGCTGAACCGAGTTCGTGAGCAACGACGCTGCCCAGCGACGGGTAGGTAACGGTTCCTGTCACGACACGACCGGTGTGCATTCGGTTGGTCGCCGCCGCGTGTTCATCAATCACGTCATGGTGAACCGTTCGAACGGCCGTGACACGATCCATGCGTTCGGCGAGTCGCGGCAAGTGTTCACAAACGGAAACTCCAGCCACGGCCGTGTCGATCGATTTATAGAGCGAACCCGGTTTTCGAGCCTTTTGGTCACCCATTCGTTTAGGATCAAACGTGTCGATCTGCCCCATACCGCCACCAAGCCAAATCGAGATGACGTGTTCGGCTTTTCCGAATAGCGTGGCGTCGTTTGCTACATTCGCTCGCAACAATCCACTCACGCCAGCGGATGACGCGGCAATGGCGGTGCTCCCTGCTGCAACGTTTTGCAGCCAACTTCGTCGAGATTGCAACATCAGGGGATCCAGATGAATTCGGGGGAATTGAGCAATGACCAAATGACGTCTTCGTAGCTTTGACGCCATGTTGAACGCAAACGTGAATCGGGGGCATCGCCACGAACGGCTCGTTGTTCCAGTTCGAGTTTGATGCTGTTGGCACGGTCGGCCAAATGGTTCGACCAAGAAACGTGCTCAAGCTCCGGAAGCGGTTCGGCGCGATGGCGATGAGCCTTCGGAACGATCCGGTCATCAAATCCATCGGACAACACATTCGCGAAAAGTTCGCGTTCATCATCGGTGGGTCGGCGTGACAGGAAACGAACGAATAATGATTCAGTCAGCGAATCAGGCGTTTCAGATTGCACGGCCAAGTCAGCTAGCTCGCTGTCTTCGGATGCGGCTACCGTCCAGGATGCAAACACGGAATTTCCAACCGCGCCGGGTTGCAACACGTTCGGATCTTCGTCTCGACGATCGATCGCCGATTGTCGAGAACCGGTCCAGCCGAATGTTTTCATCACGTCCACGATCACACCCGCACGAGGGAACGCGAGACTGGGACGATCACGTTCGTTGGACAACGTGGTGAACTCCCACGCTCGCTCGGGAGCATCCAAATGGATCATGGTCTGCGGCGGACGACGGGCTTCGGGATCGAACGTCAAAGGTTCAACATCCAAGGGACGGCCGGAGGACATCACCATCGAATCGATGATTTGTTCGGATGACATGCGACGACGATCGGGGGCCGCAAAAAAGCGATTGGCTGGATTGACGGGATCGTTTTGGCCAATGGCTTCGCGTTGGTAAACTTCGGATTGCATGACCGTGCGAACCAACTTGCGAAAGTCATAGCCGCTCGCAATGAAATCTCGCGACAACCACTCCAGCAATTCTGGATGGCTGGGTGATGCCTTTTCCCAGTCGCCAAGTGGTTCGACAAAGCCGGTGCCAATCAGACGCTGCCAAACGCGATTGACGATCACCTTTGCGAAACGAGGGTTCTCCGGAGTCGTCACCGCGACGGCCAACCTTTCTCGAGCATCGGAAGGTTCACGCATCCAACGATCCAATCGAGACGTGTCGACCAGATCACCGAAGGGCCAATTTGGTTCCACAGCTTCGCCGGGCGGCAAAGTGACCTGAATCAGCGAAGCTCGCCCAGGATGATCCTCGAAGAATGCGGCTGGAACGCTGCTGCTGGCGGGGACTTTCAGTTCCTTCCGAGCCAGCATCGCGGCCAGTGAATACAGGTCTTCTTGGGTCGTCGAATGGTAAGGTGAATCGTGGCATCGCGCACATTGTAAATTCATACCCATGAAAGCTGACGCGGCGACGATACAGCGTGTTGCTTCGGGGGCGTCATTGTCGGCGGCCATTCCGAAACCTGCACTGCCGCCTTCATAGCGACTGCCGTGCAGCATCAACAGTTCGGTCGCCATGCGATCAATTGGCTTGTTGTCTATTAACGAATCGTGCAAGAAGAAACGGAACGGGCCGGTGTTATTGAGCGAGGGTTTCAACAAGTTGGGATTCTCGGCCAGCAAGTCTTGCCAGAAGCTGACCCAATGATCGGCGACTGCATCTTGTCCCATCAAGTCTTCGATCAACCGTTGTCGTTTGTCTTTGGCGGTGTCAGCGGCGAACACGCGAAACTGCGTTTCGGTTGGCGGCACACCGATCGAGTCCAGGTAAACGCGGCGAATGAACGATTCGTCGTCGACCAATTCCGCGTCCGCAATTTCGATGGTGTTTGCTTCGTCGGCCCAACTCGCACCTTCGGAGATCCAACGGCTGAGGATTGCGATTTCTTCATCCGGAATGGATTCGGAAGGAGGCATCCGTTCCAATTCGTCGGTTGAGCGAATCCTTCGCATCAATTCGCCCGCGTGGGGGTCGCCGGAAACCAATAGCGTTTCGCCTGAATCACCGCCCATGCGGATCGCCTCGGCGGAACTCAGTTGCAAACCGCCTTCGCTGTCCTCGTCATGACATCGAAAGCATCGTTCCCGCAGAATGGACTGTGCCTTCAAAGACAATTTATTTGTTTCAGGTTCCGCTTCGCTCGATCTCGCATCGCGACGATACGTCTCGATCTTCGCGGTCAGAAATCTGTCAATCGAGTGTCGTGCCTGTTCAGCCTTCGTTGAATTCGTCGGGACTTCCACGGATTCAAGCGAGTCAATCCACTCATTCGCTCTCGCATGACGTTCGTCCCAATAGTCATTGTGTGCTGCGGCGTGATGCCGCCGAGTATGCACGTCATGTGCATTGAGTGTCGTTTCCACTTGGGCCAATTTCGTTTCGACCATTGCGTCGGTAATCGGCAGCCGTGAGTTTACATCTTCAAAGGCGGATGACAGCAAATAGAACGGCCCAGTTCCACTTAGCTGCACGGCGACTATCGTTTCATCGGGTTCCGCTCGATATCGAGTGCCACCTACGATTGTTTCTAGGATGAATCGTTTGTCGCCTTCCTCTTTGACAGAGTGTTCGACAATTGTTTCTTGCACTCCATAAGCCAGACGTCTCAATCCGGGGCCCGGTCTTTCCGGCAATGGTTCGACTGGGTTGTGTCCGTCGGTACGTCCGTTCTGCGGACCGATGGTTGCGATTTCCTCGTCGTTCATCCATAGCCGAGACAAGCCGCGCGCGCGAACAAGAAACCGATGGTCGCCCGCGGGAATCGACAGTTCGGTTCCCAATCGAAGGTAGACCGCTTTCGAATAGGAATCGCGGATCCCGTGCGAGTCGTACTTCTGCGGCAAACGCGAAAGCAGCATGGGAGCCTCGACGGTCAGCGAATCACCGTCATCAGAATTGACCACCGGCCACTTCGTATGCGTCGGAATGTCATCCTTCCACCACCAAGTGACCTTGCCGGGGGAAAGCAACATTTCCGGAGGTTTGGGACGTGGTGGAGGTGGAGGATTCCAGCAACCCTTCAAGTCGTCGTCGTGAAGCAGTTTGCGAGAGACAATCAGCTGATCGATCCATCCTCGAAAGCTCGATGAATGTTGACCTCCCATCGACGAGCCAACCCAAACCGGCGCGTCGTCGATGATTGGAGCCTGCTTTGTCGGTCCGCCCATGTCCCATTTTCCGGCGACCGGCTTTCCGTTTAACCAAGCGCGAACGCTTTTGGGTTCGCCAAAACGGTAAGTCACAGCGATGTGGTTCCAGGTCGCGGTTGATTCGACCCCTTCACTCGACGTCCATCGGTGCCAAGGTGTATTGCCGGAAACCTCCGGCGTTGCGAAAAGCAGACTGATGCGGCTACTGCCATTGAGTTGCCGCAAACGCAACGCCCAGTTTTGATTGTTGGATGCGTACTTCTTCTCGTGTGTGCGACCCTTGCCGATGACATAGACGTTTTGACCCTCGCCGATTTCGTCAATCTTGACGATGGCTTGGATCGATAGCTCATCTCCATTGTCAAAATCCCACTGTGAATCGCTGCCCGGATCATCGATGACCAAGCGTTCGCCCTTGCCGTGAAATTGAGCTGACAGGTTGCCCGGTTTGGCTTCGGCGTATTCAGGCGGTACCGGTCCGGGGACATTCCATTTGACGGAACCATGAACGTGGATTTCCAATGGAGAGGTCGTGTTTGATTCCAGCTTGGTGAAATCCAACGCTGTCACCACTTCGTTTTGGCTCGTCTGTTGAGCCAACGCTAAGGCGGAAAAGAGCGGTGCGGAGATCAGGGCAGCGAAACTGGCAACGTAGATACAGCACCGGTGCGAGTTTCTACGCGACCAAGCGTGATCACACGCTCTCGTTGTGATTCCAAACGAAAACATGGCATTTCGGGGTGGGATGGGGAGGCGGGAGGGGTCGATCGGTCAAATCGACGCACCCACTATAGACTATCCCGTCCCCCCGTGTGTAATTCTTCGAGCCGATCAGCATCGGGGCGGCATGATCAAAAGTTCGCTCCGACTTTCGCGTGACCGGTGCGGTGGAGCATGTGAGTGAAGAACTTGCTACTGGTAGCGAGCTCGAACTTCAGGGAGTGGGTATTCGGTGACGTCTCGGTCGCCGTCTTCCGAGTTGATTTCCCAAAGCCGTTGATAACCTCGTGTTACCAGATCGATCATCTCGTTGGAGTGATCTGGATCCAGTTCGGAGAGTGCAAATGGTCCTTCCACTGCAACGGGTGGAACGCGATCGTCGCGAATGCACTGAGCGAGAATTGGATTGCAGCGGATGTGGCGTTCGGGCGACACATGGAGCTTCTCGGGATCCAAGTGCCCAATGACATAGCGAAGATACAGATCGCTATCCACGATCGACATCACGTCTTCGCCACAGACTTCGCAGCGATACCCTTCATCACACTTGGCCAAACGAATGTCCTGGACTGAGAGAATTTGGAATCAGTTGGTTGTTAACAACGCCATCAATTCTCCCGACGTTGGCGGGTCACACAACCGGAATTTGGTCAATCGACCATCTGAATCGTCGTACAAAATCATCGTTGCCGCCGAAAGATCTGCGGCGGCGGGCGAATCAATCAACATAGATGAATCGCCAGCGTTGAGGGCACCCACCAAACGCAATTCCAGATCGTGATGACTTTGACGCGGCAACCATCGATTGAGTGTTTCAGCCGATGGAAGGCTCACGATGATGAATACGTTGACCGCGGGACCCTCTCGCAAGATCGATTGAAACGCGTCGCAACCGGAAACCTGGCTGGACGCATCCAGCGAGAAGTTCATTGATTCAGGCTGTCGCAAATCGCGGAAGCGGTCGAGCCCATCGAGAACAACCAGCACTGGAGTTTCGTCGTTGTCAGGCAACTCCTCGATTGGTGGTTCTTCCGTTTGATCGCTTTTTGCTGATACCAACGTGCCACCGGAATCCAAACTGAATGCGGCGGCTGTGGATGCCGCTTCGCGATCCTCGGGGGAGTCAGCGGGGGCTTTGCCAAGTCGCGAGTCCACGAACCGCGAGAGTTGGATCATCGCTGCTTCGGCGTCTCTGGTCCGAATGATTTGTCCACCAAGTTGCGGGTTCTGCTGAATCCAGTGTGCCGTTGAATCGCCTTCTTCGGCGCGCGAACCATCGAAATGGACCAGTGCCATCTCGGGACGATGCGCCTTTGCCGATGCGATGATGCTGCCCAGAATGCTGGGGCGATTTCGAGCCGAACCAACCAGGACCGCGTTGCGACCCGTGTTGGCTTGCAACCGCAGTGCGCAGGGCGGGCCAAGTTCGACCGCTTCGCCGAGCAAGCCAACCAGTGTATCGGAGCGTCCCGATTCCGCGATGACTTCACGAACCATGGCCGCCGTAAAGCGTCCGGGGCGGTTACCTTCGAAGACAACGGCCGCTCCCAGTTCTTGCGTCCAGGATTCATCACGCTCAGCAATCTGATTGAGCAGCCGGACTTGTTCGGCGCTTTCCAGGTAAGCGACTTGGAAGGGTTGATTCCCTTCGATCAATCCACTTTCGTCGTTGTAAATTGCTTCACCAGGACGCGAAATCAGGCGAGCGGCGGTGTTGTCGTCGGACAAGATCAACGCTGCATCCGCTTCACTGCACTGCATGGCGATGCGAACGGCCATTTGTCCCAGCGTTGCTCGTGGAAGGCTGTTCGCACCCGCCAGCGATTGACTGCTGAGGACAACGTGGATGCCAAACGAGCGGCCTTGGCGAACGAGTCGATCGAGCAACGCGGTGCAATCGGCCGCCAATGAATCGTCTCGGGTGAACAACTCTTGGAATTCATCAACGACCAGCATCAGCCGTGGCATCAATTTGTTTGGGCACGCCCGGCGGTACGATCCGACTTCTTGCACACCGGCGGCACGAAACAGTTCGCCTCGCGTGGTCATCTCGGCATCCAAACGTTGCAGCACGCTACGTCCAAATTCGCGTTCGCTCTCGATCCCGATCACTCGAGCGTGAGGCAATTTTGCGTCAGCGTAGATCTTGAATTCCACGCCCTTTTTAAAGTCCAGAAGATAGAACTGCAGTTCATCAGGTTCGTACATTGCGGCACCTGATGTCACGATGCTGTGCAGCAACGTGCTCTTGCCCGAACCGGTCTTTCCTGCAATCAAAACATGTTGGCGAACCCCTTCGCCTAAGTCCAAGGAGCGATTGCGTCCTGCACCAGAACTGCCGATGATCACTTCCAAACCATCTGCGGAGCTGGACGTATTGGCCGCAACGGGAATTTGTTCGCCGGGAAGTAACGATGTCAGCGGCACAATGACCTGAGAAGCTTCCTGCGCGAGCCGACCGATTCGATTGATCAGCGCCGAGCGGTCTTGCGGCATCGGTGGCGGTGCTGGCCAGAATTCAAATTCATCCAACCCTGCGTTGAGCAAACGCCAATGGCCTGCCGTGATGCCTTCGTCAAGCAAGCGAACTCGACGTTTGGACGCGATGGGAATGATGCCGTCTTCGTTGGCTTCCGGCTTTTCACCGGTCAGGGTCGATCGATCCAGACCGTCGAATGCCACCGACGGATCTTTTCGAGCAGCTTCTTCGCCCGAGTCCACACCGGCTTCGCCGTATTTTAACCGTAGCAAATTCGGATGGTCAAACATTGGCATGTCGGCAGGCCACTCGTGTTTTTCATCAACGACCAGGATGACAAAGACGCCACATCGGATGCCGCTGCGAATCAACGAGCCCAAATGCGAGTAGGCTTCGCGAGACAATCCGTCGGGAAAGCCGACCGCAGCGATGGCTTCATAGGGCTGCGCAAGCGAACCGGCGACTTGGTTGTAGTCTTCCAGGCGTTCATATTGGTCACGTAGGCAAGACTGCAGCAGATTCTCAGCTTGGTGTCCGATGTCGGCGATTCGTGCGGTGATTTGGTCGCCCTGAGTCCAAACGCGGTGATGGATCAGGCTCGGGTCGTGGTCAGCCAACGCGAGAAAGCTGGAAAAATTCTGGCCGCGTCCGGCTGGGTCGATCAATGTCACACGAGCTTTGCCCGGTGGCGCCGCGCTAAGCAAACGCCAAAGAATCTGATGAGCGATTTTGATGCCATCTTCGATGTGGGCCGTTGGTGCCTCGATGATCACGCCGGAATGCTGACGCCGATGCATCGCGATTGGCATCGTGTCAGGGACCTGCAATCGATTGAGGATGTCGGCTTCGTCGTGGGCGTGACCATTGTTCGCCGCGCGATGCTTGGCGTTGTATCCCAACGCCGAATCAAATTGCTTCTTCAATCGATTGCCCAACCGGAGAGATCCAAGTGGTAGGAAATCAATGCCGGGATGTTGAGGCGGTGGATTGGATAGCAATTCGTCCCAATGAGGATGTCGATATTCGACTAGATCATTCGCAGCTAGAATCCGTGTCATGCCCCGGTGCATGCCGGAATTCAAACGTTGGGACAACGATTCAAGCGTATGCTGGTGTTGTTGAACGACAGCTTGCAGAGTTTGGCCCGCCGCCGCGTCGGATTGACTGAGCTTTTGAGCGATTGCGTCAGCGGTTTGCTCCGCTCGTTCACGCATGGTTTGCTGCAGTTCATTGAATCCCGATTGAAACTGTTGCTCAATCCGTTGCAATTGTTCGTTGAGCCGAGTTTCTTCAGCAACCTGTTTTGCCGCGAGGTCTTCACGCAGAGACTTCAGTTGGCTTTCTTGCCACTGGTGAGCTTCTTTCACGTGAGCGTCTCGGCGCTGGATGAGCTCTTGGCTGGCTTTCTTCGCCGCTGCGGTTGAAATTCGTTTGGCTTGGACGACAGCATCCTGCGATGCCAGTCGGATACGCTCTGTGGTCGGATGCAAGGAACGCGTCATCCGTCGCAACGGCCACATCAAAATCAGATAGCAGGTGAATCCGATCAATCCTGAGATGATGACCGAACCAATCAAGTAGTGAAGCAGCGGTTCCGCTTTCATCAAGATGGATGCACCAGCGAACAGCACCAAAAGTACCGCGACGAGAGTAGGCAGGTAGTAGACCGCATCGACAACGTGAGCCGCAAAACCAGTTTGCATCTCCGCAACGGTCGATTTCAAACGTCGGTTCTGTCGCCGTATGAGATCCAATGCATCTTCGACACTGGTCGGTTTCGATTCGCCGAATTCCGCATAGAGGTCGCTTGGTGTTTGAGTCTCCAGCAGACGGTTCAACCTGCGAATCGTCAAAGCTCGTGCCCACTCGATGTCCTCGTTGGATTCTGCGAGAGCGGTGTCGAGTTGGTGATGCTCCTTCGTCGCGACCTTCTTGGGTTGATCCTTGCGAGCCTCGTACTGATTTTTGACCGCGATCAGTCGCTTCTCGACTTTGCCGTTGATCACCGCTTCTTCTTCGGCCAATTGGCGTCGGAATCTCGCTGAACAACGTCGCAATTCGTCGCGAGTATGCAATGTCGCGGATTCGTAAGCGGCAATGGTCTCTTCTTGTGCGGCATCCCATTGCTTGAGAGTGCTGAGTCGGTCGGCTTTGCAGTTCTGTTTGACCGCAGCGAGTTGGTCGGCAAGTTTCTGTTCGATGTCCGCGTGTTGGTCACCTTGTTGGCGAACCAATCGGTAGTGTTCCTCTCGCGACGCCGCAACGCGTTGTATCAATCCATGAAGCAGACGGCGTTGGCGTTCCGGAGCAAACAGCAGCGCAGGCGAAACAGCAGAGTCTTTCATGGATTCGATTTTAACCCAAGCTGAACTGCTGCGTGGTCACAAAGGTGCCGCCAACTTCAAAACAAAACGGTTGAAGATTGAGCGGTTAAAAGGAGTGACGTTGTATCACGAAAAGTTCCCGCATGTTTCGATCGCTCATTCAATTCGCATTTCGATCGGCGGAATCAAGTTCGCAATTCAACAAGAAGCGGATGTACCAAACAGCAAGCTGAACGATCATTCTTTCGATGGTGGCTCATCGGCCCCGGTTTCCGGCTGGATGATCTTTCCGTTGGGAAGTGTGACGTCCACTCGTGTGCCAGTTGGCTTACGGTTGGCGATGGATTCCGGATTGCTTGGCGGTTGGTCCGCGCCGGCGGACTTTGTGGAATCGGTCGGACCCGTCTCGGTTGCCACCGTCCAGTGTCCGTCTTGGATATTGATGCGACCGCCCAGAGCATGCGTGATGTTGCGAACCAAATACAGTCCCAGCCCGGTGCCCTGCTTGCTTCGTTCCAGTTCACTTCCCAAACGCACAAAGCGACCGAAAACTTTCCTTCGCAAGTTGGCGGGGATGCCGGTCCCATTGTCGAGGACCGACACAGTCACATCGCCCGTAGGAGAACAAACCGCGGTCAGCTCAACTTTGGGAGGTGAGCCACCGTACTTGATGGCGTTGTCGATCAAATTGCGAAATAAGATTTCAATTTGCACGACCGGGGCGTGAACGTAGATCGCGGGGCAGTGAATGCTGACGGTTTCCGGTGGCATTTTGTATCGCACGCAGGCGCCTTGGGCGCATTTGGACAGAACCGTTTCCAACGACAGATCGCTGGCTTCGTAAGCCTCCCCGCCTCGTTCCACCCGAGCTGCATCCAACAGGTGATTGATCAGACTGTCCAGTCGCTCGACGTCTTCCAACATGATGAGGTGGAACTCTTTCTGTTGTTCCACACTGACATCGTGCCGGGTCATCGTTTGCAAATACAACTTCAATGACGCGATCGGGCTTTTCAGTTCGTGCGTGACTGAATCGATAAAGTTTGATTGGCGACGATTGAGGTTGAATGCCTTGACCGATAGCGTCAGATAAGCGATCACGCCAGCCAAAACCGCGACGAGCAGTGGCGCACCGGCGCCCAGCATCACCCAAAACATCCCCGACGTGGAATCGTTTCGAACAGCGCCCCAAACCGTTCCGCTGATCCAAACTGCGGTCAGCAGGACGACCAAAACGATCAGAACGACGCCCAGCGTAACGGGCGTTCGCAAAGTCAGCGGGCGGTGCGAGATGGGCGTGACGATGACCATGTCCTTTGCAGGTTGAAATGGAATCGAACCAGACACTTGGTTCTTGCAATTCAAATTGCCCAAACGGGCTTTTTCGAGTCGTCACCCCGGTCCGGTCGTGGCTGTCGGCAGGGACGCACGCAACTGGTCTCTGAAAGGTGCTGGCTCCTACCAGGGGCACCTAAATGAGAGCACAAATCAGGGGTGTGATGACGTCAACGTTAGCAACAATGCGGCGTTCACCATAGCGTCAGAGGATTTCTGTTGTTCGTCACGAGAATTTGCCCGTCGAGACCGGCGAGTGCCCGATGGCCGGCGGCGGATCCGTTGCCTGATTTGATCGCGACATGCTGTCACACCAATGGGTGGCAACGAAAACGGGCAAGCCAAAAATGAGTCAAAACTTCCCCAAAAATTTGACTCCGACCATGACGGCGGTTGCCCAACCGGCAATAATGGACCATCGGAGACTAAGTGTCTTCATCATTGCCACGCGGAGTTAGGATGATGCGTGCCGAAACGCAGCAACGACAGTATTCCGAAAGAACGCTCCAGCAGGTCCGTTTGGACGGGGTCCGTGCGCTCTCGAAAGCGAAATTCTGTCCCAAAAACAGTGAAATCGTTCGCTTGTCTTGCGTCGATGATCGTGCCGAAACGGACAATCAGTTTGGCAATCAGCTCTGGTACTTCGAAGCCAAAGGCGTCGACGAAGGCCACCACCGGCAAGACGTGTTCGGCGTGATCGAATATCAAATCCAGTTCGGATTGCAAGAATTGGTCGAAGATGGAGTGTTCGACACCCCACAAGAACGCGAAGGTTTTCGCAGTTTGTACGATCGTGAAGTGAGTGGCCCGTCCTGGCGTCACCCCGCTAATCGGCTATTGTTGGCAGCAATGATTGCCATGGCCGCTCTAACGTTGTTCCTGTTGACGCTGAAGAATCTTCTGGCGTGAGTTCCACCATCGCAGAACCGACCGAGGATCTTCCAGCCTCCGACGAAGTGCTGGAAACGTCGGGCACGATCATTTCCGTCAACGGTCTGCAAAAAGTCTATCGCGGCAGTTGGTTGCGATCTTCTCACGTTCACGCTCTTTCGGGTGTGACTCTCCAAGCCGATGCGGGTCAGGTATTTGGATTGTTGGGCCCCAATGGTGCTGGCAAAACGACCCTGATCAAAATTCTGCTCGGTGTCATTCGCTCTTCCGGAGGTTCGGCCAGCCTGTTTGGATTGCCCGCCGGATCGGCTGCCGCTCGTCGACGAGTTGGTTACCTGCCTGAATCGTTGCGAGTTGATCGACACCACACCGCACGTTCGGCACTCAAATACTATGGACGGTTGAGCGGTTTGGACGGCACGACGATCGGCAACCGCAGCGATGAACTGCTGAAGTTGGTTGGTCTGGATGGTCGTGATCGTGAGCCCGTGCGACGTTTCAGCAAGGGAATGTTGCAGCGTTTGGGTTTGGCGCAGGCTTTGATGCACGACCCTGATTTGTTGGTTTTGGACGAACCCACCGATGGATTGGACCCGGTCGGACGATCGGAAGTCCGTCGAGTGATCGAACGACTTCGTGATTCAGGAAAAACAATCTTTCTTAACAGTCACATCCTGCACGAAGTCGAATTGGTGTGCACTCATTTGGCGATCATGGCAAAAGGCCGTGTGCTCGCATCCGGGCCAATCAACAACCTCAGTGGGCCCGGGTTGAAGGCGTCGACATCAGAGTTGACGATCCACATGGAGATTGATCTGGAACGGTCCAACCTGGACACGCTCCAGGAACAGCTTCAGCCGATGATGTCCACCGACGCAGCGTGGCAATTGGTGCGTTCACTGGGAACCAAAGATCTTTGGCGAGTGCAATTGAATTGCGACGATCAAGCGGACGTCGATGCAAGCGTCGATTTGGTGCGAGGTCTGGGTGGATCCATCGTGACGTTGCAGCCGCACCGACACACGTTAGAAGACACCTTCATGCGATTGGTGCAGCAAGCCGGTGCTCCCGTCCCCAACGCGACGTTGTGATGACGATGGCCTCTTTGAGCGTCGCGGCAATGCTGACGCCATCTGTTTCGAAAATGATCCCGGGAGAGAAGCTTTGAATTGGCGACCCTATTTCGCCGTCGTTTGGGATTCGTTTCACGCTGCGATGGCTTCACGTGTGCTTTGGGCCGCGATGCTGGCCATTTGGATCTTGCTAGCGATGCTCGCCCCGATCGGTGTTCGCGAAGATTACACGACGACGTTTCGTTTCTTCGATGTCTACAACGGGACACGAATGAAGGCGATGCTCGCCCAAGGCATGGTCGATCCCAAACAAGAAGACGCGCCGCTGGGCCGAATTGCCGAAGCAATGCCCGAAGAATTGTCGCGAAAGCTAAAGCGTGTCGGAGAAGGCGACGAGGTCCGCATTCCGTTGCCGATGCTGACCGACGCTTTGAATGATTTGATCGATCAAGAATTGAAGCTCGCGAAGGGAACGGTTGACGAAGAAGCCGAATCAAAAGACGACTCGAAGGAAGCATCCGTATCGCGACATTGGTACGACGCGGAAGCATGGAAAGAAACGGTTCGTCTTCGCGAACTTCGTGAGCTCGATGAGATGCCCACCGAAGAACTATCGGATTCCTTGATTCGGCGGCGTGGGCGATTGCGAATCGAGGCTGCTTTGCCGGGAGTCTTCGAGGCGAGAAGTGCGAGGTCGGTGTTGTTGACTTACGGCACGTTGGATTTCCCCACCGGGTTCGAGATCGATCGAACGCAATTTGAATCGCTATTCAATCAGTTCGTGATCCCGATGTTGGTTCACTGGTTGCTCGGCTTTGTGCTGGTTTTCCTGGGCATTTTGGTTACCGCTTCCATTATCCCCGACATGTTGCAGACGGGTTCGTTGCATCTACTGCTAAGCAAACCCGTTTCCCGTCCGGCTTTGCTGATCGCAAAGTTTGTGGGTGGGTGTGCATTCGTGTTTCTATGCGTGGCACAACTGGTCATTGGGCTGTATTTGATCGCGGGATTGCGTTTGGAAATTTGGAACCCGCGAATTTTGTGGTGCATCCCGGTCGCGGTCTTTCTCTTTGCGGTGTTCTTCAGTGTCTCCGTACCGGCTGGCTTGAAATGGCGATCGCCGATCATTTCGATTGCCGCCGCTGGTGCGTTGGCAGCAATCTGTTTGGTGTTCAGCATCATCTCCGGTGTTTTTGACACTCGAATTGTCCAGCCGGATCGAATTGCTGGTTTAGTACGAGCTGGCGAGGATCTGCTTTCACTCACCAACGGCGGTGGGCTGAATCGGATGGATGAAGATCAATTGCAATGGGTGCCGGTGATCGAGAGCAAAGCGATGTCGAATGATCGCGTTCTACGGCCCGTCGCGATCGATGACGATCATGTTTTGACGGCCAGAATCCGCAATGGAAAGTTCAATCCATTTGGATCTGGATCACTCGACTTGATCGTGTTGGCTCGCGACAACGATTGGAAACCTCAGCCGGGTTTGCGTTTGCCGACGGCGACGGAACGGCTGATTCCCATTGGTGTGACTGAAGATTCTGGATCCGGTCACACATTGGCGGTCAACACAGCGGATCTGTTGATCACTCACAACCGAGATATCTTGTCGTCAATCGGTAAGAAGGTTGAAGATGAGGATAACGATACCGCTGAAGACGGCGACGAAAGTTCAGATGGGCGTTCGCCGCGCGGACAAGGTTCCAATTCGATCGGCGCTTGGTTGAGTACGCTTGTGACGATGCAGGGTGGGGCAACCGAAGAGTTCGTTTCGATCTTGCCGCGGAACGTGGCTCTCAGTCCGCCGATACGATTAGCAGTTCCGCTGGCAGCCGAAGATGCGACGGAGGATATTTCTAGCGAGACAACACGTTTGCTGATTTTGAATGGAAGTCAATTGCAACAGTTGGAACCCGATGGAGATCCCGTCGAAAACGTGTGGCAGCGAACCCAAGTCGCTGACTTAGCCCGTTCGGATACACCGCTCCCTCCTGTTCTGGCAGCGTCGAGTCGATTTGTCATTGCCAGCACCGGCGACGAGTCCGCTCGAGTGTTCGAAGGAAACGAACTGAACGAGTTCTATGTTGGCGATTGGCCGGAAGACATCGCACCGCTTTCGATCCACGCCGTTGCGGACGATCTGTTTTTCGTTGTTACGACGGAAGGCAGCGGCCATTTGCTACGGGTACTCGACCACGATGACGCGTCGGAGCAACGTTTGCAGATCACCGCGACGCTGCCAGTGGATGACATCGAGACCGCGATGGTTGAAGTCGCGCCAGATGCTACGACAGCTCAGTTGATCGTCGCACACGATGTCGATCGAATCAGCGAATTTGAGGTCAGTCATCAATCGCAATCGGCAGACATATCGTTGATTCGCAGCGTTGAACCGGAACGATCGTTTTGGCGGCGAATTGACCGATACGGAATTGGTTTGCTGGAATTGTTAACGCCTCAAGTCTTGGCACTTGGTGATACCACCGCCGGGATGGTTTCAGGCAAGAAAGCATTCATTATCGGCGGTGGTGACATGGAAACCGGCGAAGTGGTTCGATACGGAATCGCCACGCCTATCATCAGTTGCGGTGTGTTCATCATCGCCATGATGTTGCTGAGTTGCATTTACTTCGCACGCAGTGACTTTTAAGCAGGAAGCCGTCTCCCTCGATACGTGAAGCGTATTGAGGTTGCAACAGTCCATGTGTACCCGCTTAGACGCACAATGAAGCGCATGGGGCGACCAGATGTCTGCCCGACCGAGAGGTCGAGCGGATCGCTTGGGAATCACTTTCTCACGGTTGAAACGCCAGCACCATCGTGTGAATCGTGATGGCTTGGTGTGGTGGTGGACGCCCGTGCATTCGGCGTAGTCAAACGGATGAAACTCCGATTGTGACGATTGTTGCGCTCGCGTGAACCTGATGTGTGGACGGTCTTCGCATTGTCGCGGAAGTCTGTCGTGCGCGCACAAATGGAGGGCTAACTTTATAGTGCCCCGCTTTTCAAATTCTTCATGTTTCACACTAAGGTGGGGAGAATCCGTATGAACAAAACTGAGCGTATTTTATTCGTGGATGATGACACCATCGTCCTTCGTGTGCTCAGACGCAGCATGGAAGAAGACTACGACGTTGAGACCGCCGATTCAGGGCTGAAGGCACTCGAAATTCTGCGAGGTACATCGCCGATCAGCTGCGTGGTCAGTGACATGAGAATGCCAATCATGGACGGCGTCGAATTGGTCCAGAAAATCTCGTTGGAATGGCCGGACATTCCCTGCATCATCCTGACGGGCAACCAAGACGAAGAGAGCGAACGTCGCGCGATTGAAGAAGCGAACGTTTTTTGCTTGATGAACAAACCTTCGCCTCGTGGTGAAATCATCGAAGCGATCGAGGGTGCTCTGAAATGTCGAAGTGAAAAGGAAGCTCCGGCGAAATCAGATACTCATTTCACGATGAGTGCATGATCGCCCGATCCTACGTGGCGACCAACCGGCGTCCGATCTTCCTACCCTAGGAAAGTATCATGAAGCGTTCTCTCACCCTTGCACTATCAGTTGCTTGCGTCGGGATAGTGATGACGGCGGCGACAGTGAATGTCGTTCGTCGATCAACGATGCGGCACGACCAGGTCCGATTTGAGCATCTTGCAGACCGCTTGCACGGCGAGTTTCAACGTCGGATGCAGCAGAGTGAACTAGGATTGGTCGCGGTTCAGTGCCTCTTTTCGGCGAGTGAATCGGTTCGGTACGACGAATTCACCAACTTGCTTGCACAAATCAATTTCGAAGATGAATTCCTTGGCGCAGAAGCGTTTGGGTATCTGGAGATCGTGCCTGATACACCTGAGGCACTGGAATCTCTTAGCGATGAACTGGTTGCCTCCGGTTTGCCTCCACTCCGATTGTTGACTCCCAAAAGCGCTGGTATTCCCTACGATCAGGTTGGCGACGACCGGCTCATTCCTGCGCGATTCATTGTCAAATTTGTTCAGCCCGGAACACGCTTTTCGCAGGTGATCGGTTTGGACATGGGCGAAGATCTCTCTCGGCGAAAAACGGCCGAACTATCTGCGCGTACCGGACAGGCCTGTATCACCCCGCGACTGCAACTCGTCGGCGCGGATCCTGACGAGGTGAACTTCCTGTACATGGTTCCCCATTACCGAGGTCTTCCCACGACCGAGGCCGAGCGATTGGAATCAATCGTCGGTTGGGTTGGAATGGTCATCGATACGTCTGCCGTGTTCGAAGGGTTGGAAACCGCGACCGGGTCCGAACTCGGCTACCGTTTGTTCATTCAGGAAGGCGACAAAGGCAAATTTGAGGTTGCTTCCAGCGGTGAGTTGGGAGAGTCCTATGTGAACAGCTTCAAACACCATGCAGCGGAACAAATTGCGGGGCAACGCTGGGACATCGAGATGTTCCCCACTCGAACTTTCGCGACCACGGCATCTTCATTGGTCTGGATGATCGGACTGGGTGGTGCCTGTTGCACGGCGTTGGTGTCCACACTGGTATTTCTTTTGAGCTCAAGCGCATACAGGGCCAATCGAGCCGCCGCGAAAATGACCGTGGATCTGCGTAAGTTGGCGATGGTCGCTCAGCGAACAACGAACGCCGTCATCATCACTGATGCTGAACGAAGGATCACGTGGGTCAACGAGGGATTCACACGAGTCAGCGGCTATGAACTTCACGAAGTGATCGGTAGGACACCCGGAAGTTTTTTGCAATGTGAAGAAACTGATCGTCGGACGATTGTAGAGATTCGAAAAGCACTCCGTGACAAAACTGGTTTCTATGGAGAGATGCTGAATCGTCGCAAGAGCGGAGAACACTACTGGGTGAACCTCGATATTCAGCCACTTCACGATGTGGACGGTGAACACATTGGCTACTTGGCGATCAAGAATGATGTCACTCAGGCCCATCAAGCTGCTGAAGAACTGAAGCAAGCCACTCAGCGAGCTGAGTACGCACTGGACGGTGGCAGAATGTCGATCTGGGACTGGGATGTTCAGCAAGAACGAGTCTTCTACGACAGCCGCTGCTATTCAATTACAGGACACGGAACATCTAAGGATGGTGATCCGATCCAAGCTTGGTTCGATCGCATTCACGAAGACGATCTTGAGCACGTGGAAAGAGAGATCGGCCGCTGCGTTCAAGGTGAGACTGACGTTTTTCAAATTGAATGGCGATGTAGACGTCCAGATGACCAATACAACTGGTTGTTTGCACGCGGTCAGGCGCTGCAGCGTGACAAGGACGGACGGGCAACGTTCCTTGCTGGAACGACGATGGAGATCAATGAACGCAAACGTGTTGAAGCGGCGCTCATTGAAAACACCAAGCGTTCGCAAGCGATGTTCAATTCATCGCAAGACGCCATCTTGTTTCTGTCCGACGGAGAACTACTGGATTGCAATCCAAGAGCGCTCGAAATGTTTGGGTTCGACAGCTTGGATGAAATGCGAAGTGTCAATGTGAGCTCACTGTCACCCGAGTATCAGCCCGACGGGAAACGATCTGACGTTGAGAGTGAAAAAGTCATGGAGATGATTCGTCGGGATGGAAAGAAGCACTTCGAGTGGACTCACCAAACGAAGGACAAACAACCAATCGATTGCGACATTTCGGTTGTCTCATTCGAGTTGTCGGGCCGCATCTACGAACAAGCAGTGATCCGTGACATTTCCAGCAAAAAGGAAATGCAGCGACAGTTGGCACAAACGCAAAAACTAGAAAGTATCGGTCAGCTTGCCGCCGGAGTCGCACACGAGATCAACACGCCGATGCAGTGCGTGTTTGGGAATGTGGAGTATCTCAACACGGCTTTTGACAAAGCATTCGACCTAATCAACTCCTACCGAGAACTACGCAACGATGAGAATCCAAGCGAGCTTGCGCAGGAAGTCGTGCCGAAGGCAGAAGCTTCTTGTCGATTTGATTCCTTGCAACGCAACATCACCGAGTCGATTCAGGAAGCTCACGACGCGTCGAATCGAGTGATTGATATCGTGCGAGCAATGAAGACAATGTCGCATCCCGGCACTTCAGACAAAAGCACAACGGATTTGAATCAACTGATTCGCGATGCAACCACCGTGGCTCGCAATCACTGGAAATACGTTGCGAAGTTGGAGTTGGATTTGGATGAAACCGTCACACCACTTCCTCTTTACCCCGCTCAAATGAGTCAGGTGATTCTGAACTTGGTGGTCAATTCCGCCGACGCGATCGAGGAACGAGTCGGAAACGACTCTCACGAACTTGGGAACATATCGGTTGCAACTCGTAACGCCGGAGATGACATACAAATCGTCGTGAGTGACACGGGCTCCGGTATGCCTGAAAGCGTCCAGTGCCGAGTCTTCGATCCGTTCTTTACGACGAAGGATGTTGGCAAGGGAACCGGGCAAGGACTGGCGATTGCGTATGATGTCGTGGTCAAGCAACACGGTGGAACGATCAAGGTAGATTCCACGCCCGGCGAAGGAACTCAGTTCACAATCACGCTTCCGACCAACGTCGATTCAGGAATCGGGCTGATTCTCGTAGAAAACGGAATCGGTTCTGGTGAAGCCGGGAATTTGATTGAAGCAACCGTTGGATAGTTTGACGGTTTCATTTCATTCCGTAGCCGTTCCGTACTCTTCGGGTTCAATCGGTCGAGCGAACAGAATGCCCTCCAATCGATCGTAGTATCGATTGCCGGTGGCTTCTTCCGAATCGACCAAGTTGTGCCATCGCTTGCTAGTCAGACTCCACTTGTATCCGGTAACTTCTCCGTTGTCATTCAACCGGAATTGCATGACGCCTGATCCAATTCCGGTTCGTGAAATGGCATCGACCGGGCTGTCGGCCTGATGACGAGTGTCTAGCTGTTTCGTGTGAGCACCGTTCGACGAATCGAAAACGCGGACTTGGATTGTCGAGTCATCCTGCGGAGGTTCGATCTCCCAAGCCACCATGATGTGTCCTGTGCTCGTGTTGTTTCGCTCGACACGCCAGGAATCTTCGTACCGAGCGACGATCAAATCACCTGGCTTCAGATCTGCAGCACAGCGGAAGACCAACCAATCATCGGGTTGCTGCTCGTCAAAATAGTCGTAGAACAATCCCGCAAGTGGCCGGGTCATCCACATTCGGCCATCGTCGGCCGATGGAATGGAGGTTCGATTTTTCTTCAGGTGTTTTTCGATCGCCTGATAGTGATCGGGCAATGCAGTCTTCAGCAACACTTCACCGACGAAACCGCTGCAGTCAAATTTTACCACGCCGTTTTCGAGGTCAATGACCTTATCCTTCCGATGCGTGTATTCGGTCACTTTCAAATTCGACCACACGTTTTTGACTTCGTTGACCAGCAGGATCCGCGGCGTGTTGCCTTCCAAAGGAGTGGTGTCAATGATGACTGGCGGTGTTGGCGTCTTTTTCGTCGAAGCGGACGGTGAACCAACTTCGAAAAGGACGACCAGAGCAACAAGGATCGCAGAATTTGGCATGAATCAATCGGTGTGGGCGGTTGCCAAGATGAAGAGCCACCTCGGCGGAGGGAACCGCATTGAGGGAACCGCATTGTACGCTCAATTCAAATCGCTGTCGGGCGGTTGGGAGACATTCGTCTCACGACTCGAGCCGTTGCTGCTCAGGTAGAAAATGCAACCGTTGCGAAAACGCACGTATCCCAGGCAGATTGTGAGGATGCAGTGAACAAGAACGGATAGCGTCGTGGCTCCCGATTGAAAAAGTCGCGGCGTGTCCAAGTGCGGATCGCCTGCTACCCAAGCCAACGCAAGATAGCTGCCGTTTGCGAGAATACAAAAGTCCGCCACGAACCACACTGGGCGTCTTCGGATTACCGACGCCGCGAAGACCGGAACGACGACACCCAGGATGGGGCCCGACCACAAAGTCAGCAACGGATGCGGGTCAGGCGAATGGATCGAATATGGAAGCCGCCAAGGCGACAATTCCAAATCAACCAAGTTCGCACCGCCACTCCATCCGCCAACAACATGCCCAAGTTCATGAGTCAATGTCATGACGATCCAGCTCACCACCAGCAAGCACGAGAACCGAACGACGACGTGTATCCGGACGGGAATTGACATCCAACCGGCTACTGCGGCCCCGTCATTTCCCAGATCACGCCACGCGTTTTCGTGGGATCAATGAAGCCGGCCTTCTTGCCGAGCACACCATCGTGAGGCGTCTCGTTCTTGGGCGACATGCCACGATCTGGTAGCTCGGCAAAGGTTTCTCGAACGTCTTTGGTCTCAAAACACAGATGGTGAAGTCCTTCACCGTTTTGATTCAGATGGTCCATCAGCGGATGATCATCGGTCAATGGCTGAACCAATTGCAGATGCAGATTGCCCATGTCCAAATGTGTTAGCCGAACGTTTCCTGATTCGATCTTTTCGTCGATCACGACCGGAAGTCCCAGCTGATCGCGGTAGAACGAAAGGGCTTCATCAGTGTTGCGTACCACAATCGCGATGTGATCAAGTTTTTTAAACAGTGGTGGCTGAGACACGGGAACCTCGGTGAAGAAAAGTTTTAAGCTTTGAGTTTTTGAAATGCTTCGAGCAACGCGTTTGTGCCACCAACGTTTCCGGGAAAAACGACGTACGCGATTCCCGGGAAATGACTGTCAGCCGGCATCTTCCAGACCGGAACACCTGGAAGGATTTGACCGAGCACCATTGCGTGCTTGGCCTGCAAACCCTTGGTTGCAACGTCGCTTGAGGTGATACCACCCTTGGCGATCAAGAACCGCGGACGCTTGGTGAGCCTTCTGACCACTGAAACCAATGCGTCCGAAACGCGATTGCCGATCGACAAACTGGACGCGGCATCGGTGCCGGTCACCAATTTACGTGAGGATGACAAGACGACGTTGGATGATTGGAGCGATTCATTCACCAACTGGGTCACTTCCAACAGATACGACTCGCTGTCATCGGCAAGTAGCTTGTCAACGTCCAATACAACCGACTTCAAGTTGGATTCATTTTCGAGCAGCGACGCGAGTTGCTGTGTTGTTTTGGGAACGTAGGATCCAACGACAACCAGACCGGTCTTCGTGTTGCCATCGACCATTTCATCAGGCGTCAGCAATTCGCGTGGTTCCAACCCCGCAAAGGCCTGTACGAAACTTGCCGCCGTACGATAGACAAACGTCTGTCCCTTTTGTTCAGCATTCTGAGCGGCGAGCACAAAGGCTTCCATGTCTCGCATGCACGCCGCATTGACAATGCAGACGGAACCCGGCGATAGATTGGCTAACCGATCAGTCAGTGACGACAGATCGGACGAGCGAAGTTCATTCAAACTAACCGAAGCGATTTGGTCGGCATCGATGTTGCCGTCGTGTTTTTCAATCACCCATTGTTTCAGATCGCTATTCTGGAAGCCGAACGCCGCATCCTGAGCAAACGGGGTTTCCGCAGCGGGGACCAATTGCTCATCCTCGGCGACGTAGTGAATGTCACCGATCGTGTAGCGACCTCCTTGCAAAAAGAAGGGGGCAATCACATGAACTGCGTCGGAAGTGCCGACCGCGGCCGCAATCGCGGTCACTTCGGCCGGGTAATGACCGCGAAGGGTCGAGTCGCTGCGGCTAACAACCACGAACTTTTGCTTGGTCCGCAGAGCGGCCTCGTTCAGGTTAGCTCCGATTTCGTTTGCCAACTTGATCGCATCAGGCTCGGTCAATGAACGAGAATTGGTGAGGATGTAAAACAAGGTCCCGGGTGAGGTGAATGCCGCGGCTAGTTCGTCGACACCCCACGTGGTCAAAACTGGCGTGTCGTAGACCGTCTGCGTCCCTGTTGGATCATCGTCCAATACGACGATCTTGCGATTCGATTTGTCATTGTTGTCACGGATCTGCGCAAGCAATGATTCCGAGCGTTCTTCCGCGATGCCTTCGAGGGCTTCCGAGAGGGTTTGGGTCATGGCAAAAAACGTTGAAAAAGAACGTGGAGGAACGGCCGAATGCGATGCTTGTGTTCGTTACCAAGCACGTCGGCAGGAATGATCGGGCAAAGCCATGTGAGCCGTTTCGGCGTGGGCCGAATAGCACTTACATCACCCTCCCAGTGGGAGGGTGAATTTGTAAAGTAAACGCTATTGGGCGTTAGCACCGTTTGTACGTGGGAACAGTGACGTCTGTCATAACAGCTCAAATGCCGAAACACTTCTGACGACATTCTTAATCGCGGCGGACTCAGGACCCGATCGGACAATCCAACAGAGCAAACGCGCGACATGGCGCGCCGTCGCCACCGGCAACCTTGAGCGGAGTGGCACCAAACAAACACTTTGGCTCTGTAAGCGATTCCAAATTTGTCAGCCCTTCAACGATGATCACGTTGCCTCCGAGCAGAATCTGGTGGATCTCGGTGACGGCGGGCAAATTGTTGACATCTGCGACCGATGGTGGTTCCACACCAATCAACCGAACCTTTCGCTCAACCATCCAGCGTGCAAGCTCGGGACTGATCGGCTGAAAGTTGTCTCGATAGTAGGCTGGATCCCCAACATGCTGGCTCCACATTGTCCGGAACAACAGTGCATCGCCGGCTGGAAAGGTTTCCGCTAGATCGCCAAGGTGGGCGATCTCAATCGGTGTCTTCGGCGGCAAATGGGCTAGATCGACAATCCACGCTGTTCCGAAACAATCTTGCAGAGGAATCTGGTCAATGGTTTGTTCGCTCGCTTCGAAATGCAGCGGAGCGTCCATGTGTGTGCCGCAATGCGAATAGAGGTGCAGCGTGCTCGCGTTCCAACCATCCTTGGCCTTGGTGAACTTGCTCTCCCATTCGAAGCCTCGCATACCAGGTTCGATACGAAGCGTTAAATCAATCACTTTCATACCCGCGGTGACTCCCAGCATCCGGACTCGGAGGACGCATACATGGCTTCCTGCACCGCCAAACTTTTCAAGTAGTTCGGGCCATCTGTTTCGAATGTTTCGCCGGTCGCAAGATTGTCAATGAAGTGGCGCTGCGTCGCGAAAACACAGTCTCCGGAAAAACCATGTTGGGTGGGAGAATAAGCATGATCGCGTTCGGTTTCCCCCAAACTTTGAATCGTCAGGCGTGCATCGTCATACAATCGAATGCTGCCGCCGTCACCTTCCAGCAGAACTTCGCCAAATGTATAGCGAGGATTCTTTGAGGTGGATTCATTGAAGCGGTTCGCGTCGTAAAGCCCCATCGCTCCGCCCTCAAAACGAAACACTCCAACGGCGGTGTCTTCGCCCGCGATGACTGGATTGAGTTTGCGATGCCAGCACCAGGTTTGTTCGATTTCGCCGCCGAGATACCGGAAGGTATCGATCGTGTGAATGCCAGCTTCGAAAATCAGGAACTTTTCCATCGTCTGGAAGTATGGCTGGCGAGCAAGATATGCCTCGGGGCCGTGCCCATCGCCCGCACGGTTACGGAATGATAGCGAATGCAAACGATCGCCAATCACGCCATCTTCCATCAACCGTTTCATTTCGCGATACCAAGGCTGAAAGCGAAAGTTTTCGTGCACCATAAAGCGGATACCGCGTTCCTCCACCAACGACACCATTTCGCGAGCTTCCTGCACCGTGGGGGCCAACGGCTTTTGACAGATGATTGCGATTCCGCGTTGCGAGATTTCGTCGACTAATTCCAGATGCGTATCTGGACGCGTGATGATGTCTACGAAGTCGACTTGATGTTGGTCGAGCATCTGTCGGTAGTCCGAGTAGACGGACTTCACACCGTGTGTTTGAGCCACATCGTTCGCTTTTTCCATGTCGACGTCGCAACAAGAAACGATCTCAACATCCGGCATTCTTTTCCAGGCGTCATAGTGAAACTGGCTGAAGTAGCCGGCTCCAATCACGGCGCCTCGGTAGGTTCGTCCATCGGGTTGTGAACTCATGCCGTCGCTCCCGTTGCTGGGGAAGCCGCATTAAGTTCCTCCGCGATGGAGCGGTCCGGCGAGATCCGAAACCACATGAAGATTGCCACAATGTTCAATGCAGCCGCCGAATAAAAGAACGGTTCGTGTGCATCGAAGTAGGCCACCAAGTATGGGAACGATAGAGATGTCGCGAAGGCACCCAGGTTGCCCACCATGTTCATCGCACCGCTGACCGCACCGGCACTCTTTCCACCGATGTCCATGCAAGTCGACCAGGACGGACTGAGGATCATGTCACTTCCAAAGATTGCGATGCACATGCAGATGACCGCTGATGTGGGAGTCGTCATGTTGACGCACAAACTCATTCCAATCGCCCCGAGTGCAAATCCAATTGCGGCTGGCAGACGCCGGGAGAGCTTCCAATGTCCTTTGCTGTAGAGCCGATCCACCGTGAAGCCGGCCAGCCAGTTTCCCACGACGCCAAACAGCAATGGGGCCGCGGCATAAAGACCGGTTTGTTGGCTGGTCAACGAGTACTGTTCCTTCAGGTACGGAAAAAACCAACTGACGGTGAAGAAAAATGTGAAGTTGTGTGCCACGTACTGAACCATCAGCATCAACATGTTCGTTGACTGCAACATTTGCACAAACTTGATGGGTGCTTCTGCGACGTCACTGGTTGTTCCAGCTCGCTTTGGCGATCGCGATTGGATAATGTGCGCAGCTTCGGCTTCGGAAACGGCAAAGTGATCTTCGGGCAGATCACGAAATAGCAGGAACCAAACCACCGCGAAAAGGATTCCCATCGCACCGAAGAACCAAAACGTTTGTTGCCATCCACCCAAAGCACCAATCAACCAAACCACGCCGGGCATGGCGAGTGCAGCACCCAATCGCCCACCGGAGAAGCTGATCGAGTTGGTGATTCCACGTTCATTCATTGGCAACCATGACGTGAATGCACGTGCGAGTGTCGGATAACCACCCGCTTCGCCCATTCCAAACAAAAATCGCAAACCGATCATGGCGGACAATCCTCGGACGACTCCGGTCAGGACGGTGAAGGCGGACCAAATCAAACACACCACCGCCATCACGCGCCGCGGTCCAAATCGATCAGCCAGCTTTCCACTGGGCACCTGGAACAGGGCGTAGCCAAGGGCGAAGGAGGACATGACCCAGCCCATTTGCTGGTCGGAAAACCCAAGGTCGGTCGCCATGTCTTCTTTGGCAGCCGAAATACAAGCTCGATCCACCCACATCAGCACGGACAGCAAGAACGCGCCGAGTATTAGGAAGAAGCGTGTGGGCATCGGAGTGTCCATTCATTGGAGTGTGGAAACGTTCGCGAGCGAATCTGTTCGACGCGAAAACTCAAACAGCGGTGGTTTCACCTTGCAGTCGTTTACTCAACCGTTCTGCGATCTTGTCTGTGATCTCAACGGTCGACAGATTGCCGCCCATGTCAGCGGTGCGCTGTGTTGGATCCGACAGTACGTCAGCGATCGCGGCGTTGAGTGCATCGGCGGCACGTCGTGTTTCGGGATGGTCCAACCATTCCAGCATCATCGCGGTTGATAGGTGCATCGCGATTGGATTGGCGATGGATTGACCGGCGATATCAGGCGCTGATCCATGTGAAGGTTGAAACACCGCGGCGTCGTCACCAATATCGCCAGATGGTGCCATCCCCATCCCACCAACCAATCCGGCTGCCAGATCAGACAGGATGTCGCCGAACATGTTCTCCGTGACCATCACGTCAAAGTCTTGCGGACGGCGGACCAAGAACAACGCTGCGGCATCGACATAGACGTGTTCGGCTTTGATGTCGAGGAACTCTTTGGCGACTTCGTCGAACACATGCCGAAAATAAACCATCGACGAAAGCACGTTGGCTTTGTCGATCAATGTGACGGTCTTCTTTCCATCTCGGCGACGTGCGGTCTCGAACGCCAATCGGCAAACTCGCTCGGATGCCGAACGAGTGATCCGCAACAAGTTGGTCGCTTCATCGGCTTCCAAATCGGCAATCGCATCGCGACCGTAGAACAGCCCTTCGGTGCTTTCGCGAACGAGCACGAAGTCGATCTCGCCAGGGCCGTGGCCCTTCAGTGGCGTGTCCGCTTCGTGATAAAGACGGATCGGGCGAACTCCCCCGTACAACTGCAGTCTTTCACGAAGGTCGAGTTGCGGTGCAATCTCTTTGCCGTTGGGATAACGAACGTTTGGCAGCCCCATCGCACCTAGCAGAACCGCGTCGGAGGCCAAGCAAGCATCGTAGGCGGACTGCGGCAACGCTTCGCCGGACCGTTGATACTCACCAACACCGACGCTATGACGATCAAGCTGGAACTCGACACCATCCAAGTGCGGCTGCATGATCTCCAGCAGACGAACCGATTGGTCACAAACTTCGGGGCCGATACCATCGCCACCTAAGATGACGAGATGAAAGGATTGGGGCATGGGTGATGGTGCGAGAAAGAATGGGCGACTGGAAAATCACAACGCACGGTGAGTCGAAAACGTCGCTCACCTACGATCGAATCGCAGAGCGATACGGAACGGTCGAGAACGACTGGATGCACTCCTTCGCGTGTCCTCAACGGCGCACATTACACCACAACAGAAACGAATTCGACAGAGGACAGCCAACATTCTTGCGCCTCGCTCTATACACTCACTGGTTGTGGAAGCCAGAAACGCGATTGCAAAAGGAATGGATGTGTCGACTCGAATCAAACTTCTCGCGACCTGTGTGACATTTGCATGTTGCATCGTCGCTATCGTCCCAACTGTTTTCGCTCAGCGACCTCGTTTGGCCGTGCTGACAGATATCGGAGGCGACCCGGACGATCAGCAATCGATGATCCGTTTGCTGGTCTATTCCAACGAGTTCGAAATCGAGGCTCTGATAGCGAGCGCATCAGGAACTCGCGGTGAGTTGAAAGAGTCCGTGACTCGGCCCGACCTGATTCACGAGCTCATCGACGCATACGAAACCGTTCTTCCAAATCTGAAACAGCACGCCGAAGGGTGGCCACAACCGGAAGCACTTCGCAGCGTCGTTGTGTCAGGCAATCCGCATCGCGAACGGCCACATATAGGCCAGGGGCATGACACGGACGGATCGCGATTGTTGATTCAACGCATTGACGCTGGTACCCCAAAGTCTCCGCTTTGCATCACATTGTGGGGTGGGCAAACGGACTTGGCTCAAGCCTTGTATAGCGTAAAATCAGAACGTGACGCGGAGGGCTTTGCCGAATTCTTGAGCAAGTTTCGTGTCTATGACATTGCTGACCAAGACGGAATCGCAGACTGGATGGGTCAGGAGTTTCCTGGGATGAACTATGTTCTGTCCGCCGCCAGGCCAAAGAGCGATAAACGCATCGCGAATTTTCGCGGTATGTATCTGACAGGAGACGTCAGTACGACCAGTCGCGAATGGATTGATTCCAACGTTCGGCAGATGGGGCCGCTGGGATCGCTTTATCCCATGAAGACATGGACCGCGCCCAATCCTCAAGGATGTTTGAAGGAAGGCGACACGCCCTCGTGGTTCTTCTTCCTGCCGCACGGAGGCAACGATCCAAACGATCCAACTCAACCAGGTTGGGGCGGCGTGTTCGAAAAACAAGCCAACGGTTGGTATCGCGACCGCGCTGCTTCGTCATCTTACGATCCGCGAACGTCCGTTAGTCGTTGGCGACCTGAGTTCCAAGCGGACTTCGCCAAACGAATGCGTTGGTGTTTACCATCAGACGAGTGAGGCATCAAAGGCTTCGCACGTCGTTTCAGCACAAAGACTTAGACGCGATGGTTTGGCCGAATTGAGAATGACATCACCCGATTCGGTACGCTTCGGAAAGTTTCGCGAAGGATGCAACTTGGGCACTGATCCAAGCTTCGTCGCGATCCGATTCGGAAGCCATCAGCCTTGCCACGGTCTCGGAGATTGCGATCGCAGCAGCCGAATTCAAAAACAGGCAACGAGTTCGTCTCGCAAGCACATCTTCGACGGTCCTTGCCATTTCATAGCGGGTCGCCCAGATCACTTCGGCACCGGTGATTGAGAGCTCATGGTGCAAAGGTGATGCCCACTCCACGTGTTCACGCTCGAGACTTTCGATCTCGGACAAATCCGATCCATAGTGCCCTCGTCCCGATCCTGCGACGGTGTTGGTGGAACCGGAATTTGGATCGTAGCCGTGCAGATGCAGTGTCTCCGTTCGGCAGGCGTTGGCCTTCAATGGATTTGCGGAATTCTTAGTCGAAGCGAGCGCGCGATCCACGCAATCCTCCGCCATTTTGCGAACCGTCGTCCACTTGCCTCCGGTAATCGTGATCAATCCAGAGTCAGATAGACGAATGGTATGATCACGAGAAAGCGAAGCCGTCCGAGACGATTTGTCTCCTTTGACGAGAGGTCGAATCCCCGTGAAAACGCTGAGAACGTCCGACCGGGTTGGAGCCTCCACCAAGTACTCCTTTGCCGTTTCGAGTAGAAACTCAATTTCACCGGCTTGCGGTTTTGGTTCTAAAGAAACGTTCTCGATGGCGGTGTCGGTCGTTCCAACGACAGCGTGGTTGTGCCACGGAATGATGAACAAGACACGTCCATCGGATGTTTTAGGAACGATCATCGCAATGTCGCCAGGAAAGAATCGCCTTGGCAAGACAATGTGCACGCCTTGGCTGGCCGCCAGCATTTTCTCAGCAGCGGGTTCATCCATCATACGGACCGCATCGCAGAATGGACCGGCGGCATTGATGACTCGCCGAGCCATGATGGAATGCGTTTCGCCCGTCTCACGGTCTTCTGCCACGACGCCATCGATATCGCCGCGGGCATCCTTCGACAAATCGGTGACGGCGAAGTAGTTCAGCAAACAAGCCCCCTGTTCATCCGCGGTTCTTGCCATACTGATCAACAACCGTGTGTCATCGAATTGCCCATCGTGATAAATGACTCCGCCGTTGGCCTTTTCGGTTTTGATCGTAGGGACTCTCTCAAGCGACTCCTTCTGATTGATTGCGTGAGATCGTCCGAATCGATTTCCGGTCGCCAAAAAGTCGTAGACCTTCAAACCAATCGCGTAGTACATCCGTTCCCATCGAGATTGACAGGGAATCAGGAACGGCATGTCATGAACCAATTGCGGCGCGTTATTGCGAAGCAACGTGCGTTCCTTCAATGCATCTCGCACCAAGGTGATGTTGCCTTGCTGAAGATACCGAACACCACCGTGAACCAGCTTGGTGCTACGACTGGACGTTCCCTTTCCGAAGTCAGCTTGTTCGAGCAACAAGCAGTCCAGTCCGCGACTGGCGGCATCCATCGCGATTCCGACGCCGGTCGCACCGCCACCAATGATGACGATGTCCCAAGGTTCGGAACGTTCTTTGAGTTTCGTCAGTGATCGTTGACGTTGCATGGTCAGATAGGGTGAAAAATAGACTAAGGGGAAAAGGGGGAAGCGATCGGACGAAGGTCGTCAGGTCAATCAGCGGAAGCTTCCTGTTCCACCCATTGCTTGGATCGTTCCAACGCCGCCGCCCAGCGTCGCCTGCGTCGAGCAACTTCTTCGGCGGGCATTTGAGGTTCGAAGACGCGGTCGGTTTCCCAAATTCGTTCGATGTCCGCGCTGTCTTTCCAAAATCCCGTTGCCAGCCCAGCGACGTAAGCCGCACCCGCCGCGGTCGTCTCGATGACTTTTGGCCGGACGACGCGAGCGCCGATGATGTCGGCTTGGAACTGCATCAGCAGATCATTGGCGGCCGCTCCGCCGTCAACGCGTAGTTCTTCAATCGCCACACCGGAATCTTTTCGCATCGCGTCCAACACGTCCGCCACTTGGAATGCGATGCCTTCTAGAGCAGCCCGTGCGATGTGGGCTTTCGTCGTACCGCGAGTCAGCCCCACGAGTATCCCGCGAGCGTACGCGTCCCAGTGCGGTGCACCCAACCCCGCGAACGCCGGGACGAGGTAAACGCCGTCGGTGTCATCGACGCTGGCGGCGAGCGATTCGACTTCCGAGGACGACTGGATGATCCCCAAACCGTCTCGCAACCACTGCACAATCGCTCCGGCAATGAAGATGCTACCTTCATACGCGTATTCGCGTTTGCCGCCGTCCCAACACGCGACCGTGGTCAGCAACCGCGAAGGCGACGCGGCGGCTTCTTCGCCGATGTTCATCAGCATGAAGCAACCGGTTCCGTAAGTGTTCTTGGCCATACCAGGCTGCGTGCAATTCTGGCCGAACAAAGCCGATTGTTGGTCGCCAGCGGCTCCGCCCAACGGAATTGATTTTCCGAACAAGCTCGATTCGGTCTCGCCGTAGATGTGACTGGATGGATGAACCGATGGAAGAACTTCTTTTGGAACCTTAAAAAGTGCCAGCAATTCGTCGTCCCACTGCCCGGTATGAATGTTCCATAGCATCGTGCGAGACGCATTGGTCACGTCGGTCGCATGAAGTTTGCCGCCGGTGAGATTCCAAAACAGCCAGCTGTCGATTGTCCCAAATGCCAACTCGCCGTTTTCCGCTCGCTCTCTAGCTCCTGCAACATTGTCCAGAATCCATCGCAGCTTCGTCGCACAAAAATAGGCGTCGATGATCAGTCCGGTCTTCTTTTGCACGCAATCAGAATGGCCAGCGTTCCGAAGAGCATCACAATCCGATGCCGTCCGGCGGTCTTGCCAGACGATTGCGTTGTGAATCGGCTCACCAGTCGCTCGATCCCAGACCAAAGTGGTCTCACGTTGATTGGTGATGCCGATGGCTTCAATGTCCGACACGTCCATGTCGTGCTGCTTCAAAACATCGCGCGCGACCGCCAACTGAGTCGTCCAAATTTCGGTCGCGTCGTGTTCCACCCAACCTGGTTTTGGATAGTGTTGTGTGAATTCCTTTTGCGACACGCCGATGATTGATCCATCGTGAGCGAAAAGGATTGCGCGAGAACTCGTTGTTCCTTGATCAAGTGCCAAAATTGCCTTCACCGAAAGTCTCCGCCTGGGTGTTCGTTTGTGATCAATGCTGAAGTGGTCCCTCATTCTATCAGTGCGGTTGATAGCAGGTTCTCGAAAAGGTCGCCGAAACCGCCATGTATGCAAATGAACTTTGGATCAGATCGCCCGCAATCGACCGTGGAAGCTTGCGGTCGCCGGTGGCAAGAATCGAATGAATTGCCACCGGTTCCACACCCGATGCCGATTCGTGTTCGTTAGACTAGAGGGTGGTATCGAATTCGCGGGCTCAAGTGGACCGAGGTGTGACGATGTCGAAGATCCAACAAATGGCGGAATCAATTTTGCCCGCGGCTTGGTTTGTCCGCGTTCGAGACTCATCGAAACGTTGGATGATTCGATGTCCGCAGTGCCAACGTGAACAGTCCGTTTGGGACGTTGGCGGCATCCGCTGTGGAGCCGCGTCGGTCGGGAAACGGATCCAGGCTCACTGCGAGTTTTGCGGGCGTGTCACCGCGAAAATGTATTACCGGAATGACGAGTGACACTTCAGGTTCAGCGAACGCCTAACAGCCTGTTGATTTAGTCGTATATCGAGTGACAACAATTAGCCGATGGGCGTTAGCCCCGGTTGGCGTCTGACTAACCGCCGCTAACGCGGTACGGCTCATTAAATCAACAGCCCGCTAAGCACGTGAGCGGGAGTCATTGGGCTTGATCACCTTGCGGCGTCTCTCCGAGACGCTGTCATTTGCGAGTCTCAGAGGGACTTGCCTACGTAAGGTTCTAACCGATCATTTCCGGCGACCTGCTTAGTCGACACTCTCGGCCAAGTCGTTGGCTCGTAGTTCCGCGAGTTTGCTTTTCAAGATTAGCTTCATTGCCGCAACGATGGATTGGTGTTCTGCGGAAGTGGCTAGGTTGGTGAATTGCTTTGGATCGGATTCCATGTCGAACAATTCCATCCCACCTGACGCATCTTCTTTGTATTGAATGTAGGCCCATCGATCAGTTCGGATCAAAAATCCCTTTCTCATGGGGGCGACGCTGAACGCGAATTCGTGAACGGTGTGGTTCGGATCATCGAGCATCTTGGAAATGTCCGTTCCCTGCACATGCTCGGGCACATTGATTCCGCATAGGTTGCCGATGGTGGGATACAAATCCAACATCTCCACCAAGCTGTTGCAAACGCCAGGTGCCTTGCCGGGCACTTTGATGATCAATGGGACCTGAGACGACTCATCTCGCAGAGAGACCTTGGCCCAGAAATCGTGTTCGCCAAGGTGATATCCGTGGTCGCTGGTGAATACCACGATTGTGTTGTCAGCCTTTCCCGATTCGCGAAGAGCGGTCATGACTTTGCCGACTTGCGCGTCCATGTAAGCGACCGACGCGTAGTAGCCACCGATGGCTTTGCGTTGTCGACGCAGGTCCATCTTCATGTTCATGCTTGTTTTGTAATTGATGCCAAGTTTAGGAATGTCGTTCCAGTCACCTTCCACACGCTCAGGCAACGAAAGTTTGCTGAATGGTTTGAAGGGCTCGAAATAGTGTGCCGGGGAGACAAACGGAACGTGAGGCCGCACAAAACCAACGCCAAGCCAAAACGGCTGCTCACGTTTTTCGCGAATCAAATCGCTTGCTTTGGCAGCCGTCTTTCCATCGGAATGAACTTCGTCGCCTCCTTCGGCTTCCACCACGACAAAGGTGTTGCCTCCGACCACCGGACGTGAGCCATCAGGGTTCCCTTCCAACGTTTCACCAACACCCGCAGCCTTCCATTCCGGTCCGGGACTGTTGAAACGTTCAACCCAAGACAAAGGATCATCTGCACCATCGCCACCTGTCTCGATCCCCCCTGGCACACCCATGTGATAGATCTTGCTGACGCGAGCCGTGTAATAGCCGGCATCTTTGAACGCTTGCGGCCATGTTTGCCGATCGCCGATTTGGGGACGCGGACTCTTGTATCCAAGCACTCCAGTCGCGTGCGGGTAATAGCCCGACAAGAAGGATGCCCGGGATGGTCCGCAATACGTCGCTTGGCAATAGGCTCGCGTGAACCGCATGCCTTCGGCGGCCAACGCGTCGATGTTCGGCGTTTGGCAGACATCGTTGCCGTAACACGAAAGTGCGGTCGACGTTAGGTCGTCGGAAATGATGAACAGCACATTCATCGACTCCTTCGCCGCGACGGGAACGCTTATCGCACAAAGGATTGGTAGAAGCATCCAGGGACGCATGAAGGGATCTCGGCAATGAGGACATAAAAGCGATTGGTATCGCGATTGTAAGCCGAGTCACCCAGTGACGCACGCAACCAGACCGGTGACCTACCCGAGCGGAAGCGAGATTCCGATGAAGGTGTTAGGTGGGCGAGCAAAGCCCACGGTAGTATTCAATGCTTTGGCGTAACCCTTCGGTCATGTCGACCGTTGGTTCAAAACCGAGGCGAGATCGGATTTGGTTTGTATCTGCCAATGAGTCTCGCACGTCGCCGGCACGCGGTGGCTCGTGAATTGGTTGAATGTCACCCTCTAGCAGTTCACGTAGAGTGTCGAGCAACTCCAGCAACGTGGTTCGCTGTCCTCGGCCGACATTGAAGATTCCGCCGGCCGCGTCAGCAACAGTTGCCGCCAACATGTTCGCATTGGCAACATCACGAACAAACACAAAATCGCGAGATTGCTGACCGTCGCCGTAAATGACAGGGCGTTCGCCGCTGAGAATCATCGAGACAAAACGAGGGATCACAGCGCTGTACTCGCTCTTCGGGTCTTGCCGCGGACCAAAGACGTTGAAGTATCGCAACACGACGGTCTCGATTGGAAACTCACGTTGAAAGACTTGGCAGTAGTTCTCGGAGGACAACTTCGCGGCAGCGTATGGCGACAATGGCGCGGGCATATCGTCTTCGCGTTTGGCAACATACGGTGAGTTGCCATAAACGGCGCTGGTAGACGACAAAACGAAACGCTTCACACCCGCGGCAGAACCGGCGGCCAGCAACTCAACGGTGCTGGTGGTGGTCCAGTCATGGCACATGCCGGGCTCTCGCATGCTGCGCGGCACACTGGCCATCGCTGCGAAGTGAAAAATGTGGTCCACGCCTTCCACTGACCGTTGCACACACGCCCGGTCTGCGGCGTCACCTTCGACAAAGGTCAGACGATCCCGTTGCGGACCTTCCAAAAATGGCGTCAGGTTATGCTTGAATCCGGTGCTGAGGTTGTCCAACGCGACCACTTCCGCTCCGGCATCGAGCAACCGCTCAACCATTTGCGAACCGATGAATCCCGCGGCGCCAGTGACCAAACAACGCGTGCCAGCAATTTGAGCAACGGCGGACTCGAGCGATGATGACATGTAATTCGATTGGATGCATTGTGATTCGAAGCGGCATCCGGCCTGAATGGAATGAACTCGATCCTCGAGCCAATGTGTCACGCTTGGCTTGCGGTTGCGGACGTTCCTCAACAGCAACTCAAACGCGTCATCTGCACCTGATCGTTACGATCTAGCCCTGCAAGTTCAACCCGCCGCCATCGGAAAGAGCGTTTGCGACTCTCTTGTTGGCAATCGCCTTGTCGCCTTCACGGGCACAGACCATTCGCCAGGTTTCCGCTTCCGTTTCAAGAACCAAGCGAATCTCATCGATCATGGTCGAGTCGCCGTTTGCTTCGGCGGCGATCAGATGCTGGCACAAAAATACGTACAAATCGGCGACGGTGCGACAGACATCGACCGAGCTGTCGGTGACGCCTGACAAGAGTTCCGAAAGCAGTTCGAGCAGCTTGAGCGAGTACTCGTTTGTTCCTCGCTTGCCTGGCTGAGTCTTCCAGTGATTGGCCAAGTGCCGAGAAACCTCGACGGCTCGTTCGATCAACATGAGTCGCAGTCGGGCGGGTGAAGCGGTCTTCACCATCGATTCCAGGTAGGCGTCTCCGCTTCGACGACCGAAGTTTTCAATGCCTTCACTCAGGCTGCCTGGTTCACCGGGACGAGGCATCGACTGAGAGGATGCACTATTGGGCGAAGCCTGGGAATCACTGCTGGTCGAAGCGTTGTCGTCCCCAACGAAGGTCATCGGCGGAGGAACGAAAGAATCAGCCGTGTTGTACATCGGGTTTCCGGTAGCGGGAGTTGGAAACGAGCTTGCGGGCCGAGGCCAGCATGCAGCGCATAGTTGTATCGACGTTCGCAACTCTTTTCTTCATCGAAAGAGTTGTCGGCTGGACAAGTTGCACGCTTCCGTTTGAACGATTCGGCATGAGTGTCGACGAATCGATCGTTCGCCCAAATGATTGTTCGCAACGCAAACCAGCTAGGTTAAGATGCGCGACACTGAGAGGCGAAGCCCGGAAAAAGGCGCCAGATCGTTGCAGTTTATCAAGGCAACGCTTGCGTAACCGGAACACATGCTCGAGCGGAACATAGGGGCGCTCAAAGTTGTTGTCTTCCGATCAGTGCGGGCGGCGGATCATCAAACGAAAAAAGCAGCAGCAAGCCGGAGCTCACTGCTGCTTTTCAATATGCACTTTGGATTCAGGCGGCCGTTAGGGTGGCCGCACTGAATCGATTTTGGATTAACCCAACAACGACAAAACGTTTCGTGGGTTTTGGTTGGCCAGCGACAGCACGTTGGTACCGGACTGAACGAGGATCTGAGCACGAGTCAGGTTGGCCGACTCTTGAGCAAAGTCAGCGTCACGGATCGAGCTTTCAGCTTCTTGCAGGTTGGCTTTGGTTTCGTTGAGCGATACCAAGTTGCTTTCCAGCGTCGTGCTTTGGAACGATCCCAGACGACCACGCAGTCCAACCACTTTGCCGATCACTTCGTCGATGACCTTGGCGGCACCTTCGACGTCGTTGGTCAGGCTCTTCGCTTGGCCACTGCCCAGTTCGTACAAACGACCTGATGCACCACCCAATTGACCGGTCGAAACGCTGCCGATACCCAAGCTAGCTTGCTGGGTGCTGGTCACGTCTGGGCCGAGTTGGAACGTTGCTCCACCACCGGTGATGCTGAAGCTGAAGTTCGTGCTGCTGCCGTCGTCAACCGTCAAGCTCAAGTCGAGCGAACTGGTGTTGATCGAAAGGCTGTTACCAGAGCCGTTTGCTTCGACGCCGTTCACTGTTGCAACGATATCGGCACCCGTTGAACGAGTGTTGTCCAAGCTGCCTTTGAACGTTCCACCAGCACCTTCGCTGATGACGTCAATGTCGACCAAAGCGTCGCTTCCGAAACCAGTCGAGCTGAATTCCAGAGCGCCCGTTGCATCGGCTGACACACCGGTGCTGTCTGATACCAAGTTGACGGCTGCTGCGATTTGATCTTTGGTGGTGCCTGCACCGAAGTTGAACGTTTCCGCTCCGTTTTCGCCGCTCAGCTGGAACACTAAGTCTGCGTTGAGCACCTCACCACCGGTGTTGCCGGTCGAACCGACGGCTGGCAGGTCGGCCGTATCGATGGTGAATTCGCCATACTCGGTAACCTTTCCGGCTGCCGGTGTCGCACCAGTTCCATCAGCCACCTCAGCATCGAATTCCGTCGTTCCTGCATTGATCGCAGCGGCAATGGCGGCCAGATTGTTTTCGCCAGCACCAGTACCAATTGTGACCGTCAACGCTTTTTGATCGGCATCGTAGCTTGCGGTGGTCGCTGCGGCGTCACCAGCGACGTAGTTGATTTGAACGTTGTTGAAGTCTCCGCCCGAGTCCGCTGCGGTGATGGACAAGCCGGCACCTTCGATTGCGGTTGCATCAGTAGCGGCTGATGCGTTCACATCGGCAACCGTTCCTGTTTCTTCAGCGTACACGCCTGACACACCGTTCAGTGCAGTAACAACCGATGCACCCGTTACAGTTGCGGCCGCGTCGACGGAGATGGTCAAAACGCCATCAGTGATCGAAGCCGACGTTGCTGAAGATGCACCGCCGTCGATGACCTCAACGCTATCGAATTGGCCTTCGATCGTCAGGTTGTTGGTCGCATCACCAAGGGTGACCGAGTTGATTCCAGCTGGGGTAGTTGCTGTCGCTTGAGCAGCAGCGCTGAAACCTGAATCAGCTGCGGTTGCTGTCGCTTGCGTTGCAGCTGAATTGATGACGACTTCAACGTCGATTTTTCCTGTTTTTCCCAAGTTGGCTTGGTCAATCGAGATGTCGCTGATGCTGCTGACGCCGCTGGCGGTGCTAACGAAGTCTTGCGAACCGTCGAGCAACTTACGACCTTGGAAAGTCGTTGTTTGTGAGATTCGGTTGATGGCTTCGAGCGAGCTGTCGATCTGCAACTGGTTAGCAGCGATTTCCTCTTTGCTCAATGCACCCGAGTTGGCGGCTTCGACCACCAAACCGCGGACGTCGTTGAGCAAGTTGCTGACTTGGCCCAGAGCACTGTCAGCGGTGCTGATGATTTGGCTGGCACGTTGCGTGTTGCTGATCGATTTGGTCAAACCGGTGATTTCGCCACGAAGAGCTTCGCTGGCCAGCAAACCGGCGGGGTCGTCGCTACCGGAGTTGATCCGAAGACCAGTGCTCAATCGCGTCAAAGATTGTTGCAAGTCATTGTTGCTGCTTTGGAGGCGGTTCTGTGCAACCAAAGAAGAAACGTTGGTGTTGATCCGAGTCATGTTATTATTCCCAAAGATGGGTTGATGTTGAGTAGAAGGGGTCAACCAGTTGGGTGCCGAAGCGTCGGAATGACCCTGGACGTAAAGCGCATGGCTCTGCGTCCACCTCAACCATGGAACGCGTTCTTGCGCCGTGCGTTGGCTGCAACCCCAAATTCATTGCGGCGATGGGATTTCCTGAGACAGCTTCCGGCACAACCGGAACAATCCGCGGAGCTCGTCATGGAAGGCAGCCAGACGCTGCGATATCATGCAGGTGACAGGCGAGATATCTCGGCCTCCTCGAATCAATCGATTCAATTGAATTCTGAAACCTTTTGGCGAACTTTTCTATGACCGTCCAAATGCAACTCGCTCGGATCATCATTTCCGAGCTAACCGATAACCAAGTGATTTATCTCAAGGAAGTCGACGGGACGCGTCAATTCCCGATCATGATCGGAATCTTTGAAGCTACCAACATCGATCGCCGAGTCAAAAATGACTACGTTCCGCCGCGTCCGCTGACACATGATCTGATCGTCAACGTTGCCGAATCGTTGGACGCGACGATTGAACAAGTCGTGATCAGCGACCTGTCCGAACACACATATTTCGCGCAACTGCATCTGCGAACCAGCAGCGGTGAGCTGATCGAAGTTGACGCTCGGCCGAGCGACGCGATCGCGGTGGCGGTCACCTTTGACCCACCTCTCCCGATCTTTGTGTCTGAAGAAGTCCTTAGCGGAGCGACCGGAACAAGCGACGATTGATTGACGATGGCGTGGTAAGTCCGTCACTGTCTTTGGCTGCATTTGCCTGCTCCTTGAACGACCGATTGAGGCCCCTCTGTTGGAAACATTCACATCCATTGATGCCATGCGAGCGTGGTGCCGCGAAAAGTCTCGTGGGGGCAACACGATTGGCTTGGTTCCCACGATGGGAGCCTTGCACGAAGGACACCTGTCTTTGGTTCACGCCGCGAAAAAGGACTGCGATCATTGTGTTACGTCGATCTTTGTGAACCCGACACAGTTCGCTGCTAACGAAGATCTCGATCAGTATCCCCGCCCGATCGAAGACGACCTCGCGATGCTTCGTGACGCGGGTGTTGAAGCGGTGTTCATGCCAACCGCCGATGAAATGTATCCGGGTGGACCACAAACGCACGCCACTTCGGTGCATCCATCCGCGGTCGCGTTCCCTCTCGAAGGAGTTCACCGTCCTGAACATTTTGTGGGTGTTGCGACGGTGGTGATGAAGCTCTTCCAAGCCGCACCATCTGATCGAGCCTTTTTTGGCCGCAAGGACCTTCAACAGCTTTGTGTCATCGAACACATGGTGCGTGATTTGAACTTGCCGATTGAAATCGTTCCCTGCGACATCGTTCGAGAGCCCGATGGTTTGGCGATGAGCAGCCGCAATCGCTATCTGTCGGATGATCAACGACAGCGAGCACTTTGCATCAGCAAGTCGCTCAACCAAGTCGAACAAGCGTTTCTTGAAGGCAACCACGACCCGAAGCAACTCGAGTCAATCATGGCCGACCACTTGTCCCCTTGTGACAGCGTCGACTACGCGGTCGTGGTCGATCGCCAAACATTGCTACCGATTTCAGAAATCACGCAGAACGCGGTTGCTCTGGTTGCGGTGAGGGTCGGCGTGACGAGATTGATCGACAATCGTGAATTGATCGTCGCGTGAAATTGAAATCGACTGAGCAACGGTAGCTGAACCGCCGTCGCAACAAACGACAATCCGCGTAACAGGCACCTTCCGAATGGTCGCCCCGACACTGCGCGGTGAGCGGACATTTCTGTCGTCAATTAGCGAGTCAGCACGAAGCCGGCGGGTAGAATTGAAAGCTTCTTGCTGGACGATTCCACTTCGCCGATGCCCATGGCGCCGACCCACGAAAATCGGCGTGAACGCCCGTGCGGCGAACCTAAATTGGCACCGTCCAGCCAGCTCCTTTGATTTTCAACCGACAACGGTTTCTGCGAACGGCTCGATCAATGATTCAACGTATTTTGGTGACAGGTGGTGCGGGATTTCTAGGCTCGCATCTTTGCGAACGCTTGGTCAGCGACGGTCACGATGTGATCTGCTTGGACAACTTTTTCACCAGCCAGAAAACCAATGTCGTTCACCTGCTCGACAAACCCAATTTTGAATTGATCCGACACGACATCACGCTGCCGATCCATTTAGAAGTCGACCAGATCTACAACATGGCCTGCCCGGCCGCACCGGGTCACTACCAGTTCAATCCCATCAAAACGATCAAGACCAGCGTGATGGGATCGATCAATATGCTGGGCATCGCCAAACGATGCGGTGCACGGATCCTGCAGGCTAGCACCAGCGAAGTGTATGGCGATCCGGAGCAGCACCCGCAAACGGAATCGTATCGCGGAAGCGTCAATCCGATCGGTATTCGAGCCTGTTACGACGAAGGAAAACGCGTCGCCGAAACTTTATTCATGGACTATCACCGTAGCAACAACGTGGATGTCCGAATCGTTCGCATCTTCAATACCTACGGGCCGCGGATGCATCCATTTGACGGACGTGTCGTTGCCAACTTCATCCGCCAGGCATTAGCCGGTGATGACATCACCATCTTCGGTGACGGCTCGCAGACCCGTTCGTTTTGTTACCGAGACGATTTGGTCGAAGTCATTATCCGAATGATGAACTGCGACGGTTTCATAGGCCCGGTCAACATTGGGAATCCGCACGAGTTCACGATCCGCCAGCTCGCTGAAAAGACGATCGAACTGACGGGATCGAGCAGCAAGCTTATCGAGGCTCCACTGCCGGCTGACGATCCAACTCGTCGTCGTCCCGACATCGCACTCGCAAAAGAAAAGCTGGACTGGGAACCAAAGATCGAACTGGAGCAAGGACTCAAGCATACGATCGATTGGTTCAAGACGATCAACTTGGGCGACTACCGTCCGCCAACACCAAACTTCAGTTGAAAAGCGAACAAGCTTAAAAAAGATTCGCGGGTTCGGCTCGAATCAGCTTTCGAATCGCAATGAGACCGGCTGCATTGCACATCAGCAGCGACAACACGGCGACCAAGACCAGCCATGTCAGCGTCATGCGAATAGGAACGCCGGCGAGCGCCGACGTGATCGCATAAAGTGCGAGTGCGGCGATTACCGAAGGCGGGAACGCGATTGTTGCGAGCAAGGTGGACTGGGTTAAAAGCGTTCGGATCAAAAAGCCAGTTCCATAACCCATCGCCTTTAGCGTTGCGTACTCGCTCAAGTGTGCTTGCACGTCCGAGGCAAGGATCATGTAACTGATCACGCCTCCCACGACGACGGCCAATGCGACTCCCATCGCGAAAATCATTCCGATGGGAGTTTGGGTGTACCAACGCCACACTTCGGCTTTTTTCGCATCTTCGATGGTCAGGGTGGAAGCATGTGACGCGGGACCAGCCAACGCATTCAGCCGACCCGCAACCATGTGACGTCCCCGTTCGTTGCTGACACCATCGGTCAATCGAATCAGCAATAGCGAAACTTCGTCATCGCTGCTCCCCGGCACCAGCTTGCGAAACGTTTCGCGAGAACATAAGAGCGCGCCATTTGCCGCTAGCCCAGTTCCCATCTTGAACGTCCCCACGATCTTGGCGGGGGTGCCAAAGACGCTCGCGACGGTTCCGATATCATCCGAACCGAACTTCACGCCGTTCTTGGGGCCAAAGTCCGTTTTCGTAGCGTCATCGACAAGGACCGCTCCCTCGACCAATAGCTGACGCCGGACTTCTCGGGTCAGCTCTGGCAATTCAAACGCAGGATCGTTCAGATCGATCCCCATCACAGCGATCGCCCGCGGATCTTGGTTGGTTGGGTTGGTCCATTGAGTCACGCCAATGTCCAGCGGCACGACCTGGTCGACTTCGTCAATCGAGTTCAACCAGGGACGCAGATCGTTTCGAATCTTTGACGCGTCGTAAACGTGCAAGTAATCGGGTGATCGAACCAAAACGTCGCATGGCATCCGGTCCAGCAACACTGTTGCGGTATCGCCAACGCTCCCCAGAAACCCAAGCTGCATGAACATCAACAGAATCGCGAAACCGATTCCGCAGATGGAAACAACCGTTCGAACCCACATGTGGCTTAGGTTCGACCATGCCAAGGACGTCCGAACGACGCTTCGGCGTTGACGTGACTTCTCGGCGGTTTTGCCGCTGGGCTTCTGACCTGGGCTGGTCGTCATGGCTTCGCTGCCGAAGCCACTTTGGCGGATTCCTTCGAGCCGCCTGCTTTGATTTCCACGTCCACCTGAAGCTCGATCAAACGGCTGGCACTGGTCGAATCATCTGAATCGATCGCAATGACCACATCGGCGGAGTATCGATCGACGGCAGCCATTGGGTAGGGGCTTGCCAGCGTCGGGGCCGCGATCAATGACTGAATGCGTTGCACTTTGCCTCGCAACGGTTCGCGAAGTGCTGGTGAAGTGATCGTTGCAGTTTGCCCGACTTCGACACGTGAAAGATCAGCAACGTTCACTTCGGCGACGCAGACCATGTTGGACGTGTCTGCCATGTGCATCAAAGCGGAGACGCCCGTCGCGGTACCGATGGTCGCATCGACTCGCAACACTCGACCTTTGGTTGGTGCAACCAATCGCGACGTTGCAACGTTGAACTTCAGCAGTTCGATTTGTTGTTTCAACGATTCCAGGGACGCGGATTGTTCGGCGGCGATCAAAGAGAGCTCAGTCGCCCGAATTTCTTGCTCGGCCGAGTCGACCGCGAAGCGTCCTTCGTCAATTGCTTCCTGAGCGTCGCGCAGAGCCGATTCGTATCGTGCCTGCGACTCGCTGACTTTGAGTGCTTCGGTATCGAGTGCGTTTTCAGATACCAATCTTTGCCGCGCCGGGTCTCGCGATGCGGATTCCAATTGCCTCAATCGGCGTTGTCCCAAATCCGCAGCTTGCTTGAGCAGATTCAGTTCGCCACCATCGGCTTTCGAATCTTTGAAACGCTTTTGAGCATCCGACAGCTTGGATTCAGCTTGCTTCAGTGACGAGCGAGCGACTTGCAGTTTGGCTTCGCCCGCGGCGCGTTCGGCAGCGATGCGTCGTTTGGCTTCGTCGAGTTTGGTTTGAGCGATACTCAACTCGAGTTGTCGAGCAGGCAGGCTTTCCAAATCCATCAGCACGGTGCCTGCTGCGACGTCTTGGCCCGGTTCGACGTAGATCTTCGAAACCCGGTCGCCGGGGGCAGCCATGACGGCCAAGATTCCGCCCCGTGGTTCGAGCGTGCCGAGCGCCATGACCCGCTGCAATGCCACCGTTTGTGCTGGCTTGGACGGATCAACTGTTTGAGTTGGGCTGGACGCCGATCGCCAATCACATCCCGAACCGATCGCAAAAAAACCGATTGCGAGTGAGAGCGGCAAACGGATCATGCCTTGTTGGATCGAACCGGCTGAGATCGGCTGCTTGGCTTGGGGCACGACGAACAACTGCAAAAACGAGGTGACACGAATTCGGGACAAGTTGCTAAGGTAACGTTTTTCCGCTCCGCCGGGCCATCGCGATCAAAGGGTCTGGCACGCAAAATGTCCTGAAAATTCGCGTGAAATTACCTTTTCGAAACGACAATCGTCCCGACCAGAACGGCGCTCGGTCATCCGCTTCGCGCGGGATCACGCCCGAGATCGCCTTGGATGGGTCCGCCGCAATCGACGTTCGCGGCGTGAATCACTACTACGGGACCGGTGACGCGCGAAAACAGGTGCTTCACGACAACCATCTGCAGGTTCAACCCGGCGAAATTGTCATCATGACCGGGCAATCCGGTTCTGGCAAAACAACTTTATTGACGTTGATCGGCACTTTGCGTCGCGTTCAAGAGGGCCAATTGAACGTGCTCGGCCAACCGCTTCACAATTTGTCTCAAACCAACATCGGGGCGCTTCGCAAAAGGTTGGGCTTCATTTTCCAAGCCCACAACTTGTTCGGTTCGCTCACCGCGATGCAGAACGTTCGCATGGCGTTGGAACTGCAACCGAATCGCACTTCTCGCCGGGAAGAGAACGAACGTTGTGCGAAAATGCTCACCGAAGTCGGCTTGGGTGAACGAATTCAATACAAACCCGGTGGGTTGTCTGGTGGCCAAAAACAACGGGTCGCGGTTGCACGAGGGCTCGTGCATCAACCGGATATTTTGTTGGCCGACGAACCGACCGCGGCTTTGGATGAAGAGTCCGGACGGCAAGTCGTGACGCTGTTCCAGCGTGAGGCTCGCGAACGTGGTGTTGCGATTGTAATTGTGACTCACGACAACCGCATTTTGGATGTCGCGGACCGAATCGTCAAAATGGACTTTGGCAAAATCGCTCGCGACACCAATTTGAACGAAGCCGCCGTGCTTGGCGAAATGCTTTCCCAATGCAGTGTGTTCTCAGGTGTCGCGATCAGTACATTGACCGAACTGTCACGCAGCATGACGAGAACGACGCATGGCCCCGGCGACCGAATCGTGACGTACGGCGACGTCGGCGATCGTTTCTACTTGATTCGCGAAGGCACCGTTTCGGTCAAACAGCCCACCCAACCTGGCGGCAACGATTTTCGCGAAGTGGCACAACTGGGCGAAGGTGCCTACTTCGGCGAAACCGCGTTGTTGACCGGGGAACCTCGGAACGCACATGTGGACGCCACCACCGAAACGGTCACCTACAGCCTTGACGCCCCCACCTTCTCGGACGTCATGAGCCAACGCAAATCCATCGATGAAGAAGTGCGTAGCTCACTCTTTGCTGAGTGATGCGGTGTAGGTGATCTCGTTTCGTACGCTGGAAAGCGTTCCAACATTGCCGGTCGAACCGAACATCGGCGAGTCGATCAGTACCCGCGTTCCCGAGGATCGGTCAGACCGTCTGCCAAGCGACGCAGTGCTTCGGTTTCGATCTGACGCACACGTTCCCGAGTCAATCCGAGCTCCGCGCCGATTTCCTTCAGCGTCATCGGCTCGACACCGCCCAGCCCGAATCGCAGCTTCAAAACTGTCGATTCGCGTTCTTCCAGATCGCCCAACAGACTCATCGCATGTTTGAGGATGTCGTGATCGAGCATCTCCTCATCAGGTGCTTTCAATCGCTCATCCTGCACCATGTCACCCAACGACCAACCTGCTTCGGTTTGGTCGCTTTGCGGCGTCGAGTTGTTGATCTTGATTGCCTTGCGAATGATCGGCAATTTCTTTTTGGGCAGTCCCAACACCCGGGCGACTTCTTCGTTGGTCGGCGTTCGGCCCAGCTCTTCGTTCAACCGTGCGGTCGCTCGACGCCACTTGCTCAACAACTCAACCATGTACGCGGGGATACGAATGGTTTTGGCTGAATTGATCAACGCTCGTTTGATGGATTGCTTGATCCAGTAACTTGCATAGGTGCTGAACCGAGTGCCGTGAATCGGATCGAAACCTTCGACTGCCCGCAGCAAGCCCAGGTTGCCTTCTTCGATCAGGTCTTGCAGTCCGAGCCCTTTGCCGGTGTAGCCCCGCGAGATGTTCACGACCAACCGCAGGTTCGCTCGAACCATTTGGTCGCGAGCCATCACATCGCCTTGGGCGATCCTGGCGGCGAGTTCAAGCTCTTCCTCGGCGGACAACAACGGAGTTTCGTTGATTTCGCGGAGGTAAGTTTCCAAAGGCGACTGAGCCGCTTCACTTCGGCGGGTCGGCGTTTTGCGTCGACTCTTTTTCAGCAGCGTGAGTTCGTCCTGCTCAAGAGATTCGGAGAAAGTCATCGGTGGCGATCCGGTCGGGAAAGGGAGGTGGTTCCGACAAATCACGAGTCGATGCATCACCGCGACGATTTCGTCTCGATCCAACACGTGTTCAGTGGCGTTCAGCGGCAATGGGAGGAGCCAACGAACGGAGCACGTGGAATCAAACGACGGGACCGCCATTCAAATTGTGATGCCAACAACGACGCGGGGAGAGATCGGTCGGGAGTTGATCACAAATGGTTTCGACCAATTCCAACCCCAAAAAACACCGCTTGTTAAAACGTTCTGCTTGTGTCGATTGAAACGATGTGTGCAACAATTCGGTGGCAAGTGGTTGCGACAATCATTCGGGAAGCTGGCAAAGTGTCTGATGGCGAAGACGAAGGATTGCGGGCAACCAGCCACGCATGAACGGTGGAGAATTCAGCCAAGTGCTGAGAGAACACTTCAATCCGCAGCGCTGTCGGTCGACGATGAATTCCCGTCGGGCCACGAGCATATAGACCTCAGGTCGAATCCGGGGCATTCATTCGCAATAAGCCTAACGCGGACTCATGCACCGCCTTCCTTTGATCTTTCACTTGAACACCCAATTCGACTCGCCAGACGAGGCAATTGGTTGGCGAGATAGGGTGAACATGACGGTAGCAAGGCGTTCCCGATCGAATTACTTTGGTCACAGAGACGGAAACGTCGCCGGTATTCTTGACGAAGGGACTCGAAAATGCCAGCATCTGCGGCGTTATCTTGCCTACCTGTTGTCCCTTTCTCTCACCCTACGCACGATTCGTCAGCTCCGCGAACGCTACTTTGCCCCGTTTGGTCCAGCTCTGCTGAAAGATTCAGTCGAGTTGGCAAGCTCATTCAGCTTGAACTTCACCACCGGCATTCAACCTAGTCGGATCTCAAAGCCGCTCGCATGGTTCGCTGACAAATTCGGTTGCCGGAGATCCCTATGGAATACGCTCGCGGAAAATTGATGGTCGCTAGCTTTTTAACGCTAGTTGCCTCTGGAATTGGTTTTGCAACTCGGACCGCCGCGGGTGGACCATGGGAACGTGAATTCAACCTTGGTGGTGGCGAATTTGGTGCCATCCTTGGCGCAGGGTTCTTAGGCTTCGGTCTGATGATCTTCTTCGGCGGTATTTTGGTCGAGAAGTTTGGCTACAAAAAACTCTTGACGATCGCTTTTCTGCTTCACTTGGTGAGTGCCGGAATGTTGTTCGCTGCCAACCCCTTGTTCGCAGGATGGCAAGAAACAGATCCTGAGAATGCGACGAGCAATGTGTTCTCCGTGCTCTTTTGGAGTGCGTTTGTCTTTTCAATCTGTCAGGGGCTCTACGAGGCGGTGATCAATCCGTTGATCGCTCAGCTGTACCCTGAGAACAAGACTCACTACTTGAACATTCTGCACGCGGGTTGGCCTGCCGGAATGATCCTTGGCGGCATCTTCGCTGCCTGTTTTATCGGCGAGAATGCCTGGATCACCGAACTGCCTTGGCAATACGGATTGGCCAGTTTCTCGATTGTTGTAATCGCTTACGGCGTCATGGCACTGCCTGAGAAGTTCCCAGAGACCGTTGGCGAAACAGCCGGCTCGTTTGCAACTATTTTTTCCTGCTTCGCATCGATCCCATTCTTGGTCCTGATCGTGTTGCACGGTTTGATCGGTTACATGGAGTTGGGTGTTGACTCTTGGATGACGAAGTTGATGGAAAACTTGCTTCCAAACTCGATCATCATTCTGGTCTACACATCATTCTTGATGTTTGTGCTTCGTTTCTTTGCAGGACCAATTGTCCATCGCGTCAATCCAATTGGATTGTTGCTTGGTAGTTCGGTGATCTCTTGCTTAGGGCTGCTTTGGTTGGGATCACCAATCCAAAGCGTTGCCATGATTTTCGTGGCCGCAACGTTCTACTCCTTTGGCAAAGCGTTCTTGTGGCCAACCATGTTGGGCGTTGCCGGTGAGCGCTATCCGCAAAGCGGTTCGGTCGCCATGGGGGCGTTGGGAGCCGTCGGAATGATTTGCGTCGGACAAATCGCTGGGCCACGTATCGGTGCTCAGCAAGGATACGAGCTATCCCAGCACTTGGAGGAATCCGCCCCGGAAACCTACGCTCGATACGAAGGCTCCGAGCCGACTTCGAGTTGGGGTTACGAGTACACGCCGCTCGATGCCGCGAAACTCAATGCTGCCAATGGCATCGAGGTTGACTCAGGAACCGTCGAGACCGCCGCAATCGAAGAAGCGAAGCTGATCCCAGAAGAAGAAAAGCCAGCGTTGATTGCGAACGCCGCGACCGATGTCCCCGCAGTACAGGCGTCGTATCTGTTCGGCGGCCGCCGGGCTTTGACTTTGACAGCCTACATTCCTGGAATGATGGCCATCGGATTCTTGGGGCTGTTGATCTACTTCCGAAGCATCGGCGGATACAAAGTCCTCCGATTCGATGAAGAACTCGGAAAGGCGGTCCCGATCGAAGGACACGGTCACGGCGAATCTGAATCTGATGTCGTTGATTCTGAAGCCGCAACGAGCTTCTAGTACGGTTGATCAACTGATTGACAATCACCAAACTCGCGGGCGGAACTCTGATTCCGTCCGCGTTTTTTTGTTGGACAACCAGCACAGGTGATTGTCCACGATTGCCCCTTTTCATTCGAAAGTGACGTATGTCAGTCGAGATCACTGCGGTCTACCAAGGTCAACTTCATTGCGAAGCGACTCACGGGCCGAGCGGCACCAAATTGGTCACCGACGCCCCAACTGACAACGGCGGTCGAGGGTCCTCGTTTTCGCCGTCCGATCTGGTGGCGACCGCTCTGGGAACCTGCGTGATGACAATCATGGGATTGGTAGCTGATCGACACGACCTGGACTTGAGTGGGACCACCATTCGCGTCGAAAAGGAAATGGCCAGCACCCCCGTTCGGCGAATCGCGAGCTTGAAAACGAAGGTCTCCTTCCCCTCTGGGTTGGATTTGCAACCTGAGATGCGAGATCGACTGGTCGCTGCGGCGCGGAAGTGCCCCGTTCATCAAAGTTTGCATCCAGACATTGATGCACCAATCGACTTTGTCGACCTAGATTGACAGGCACGGTCTGGTTTCACTCCATCGCTCGGATCATACTGCTGCCACCCGCTTGTCCCGTTTCTCTTGTTTTGACCGATTTCTTTCATGAACCGCAGTGACATCGTGATCACCGGCGTCGGCGTGGTCTCATCAATCGGTTTGGGGCGAGAAGCCTTCACGGAATCTCTGCTCAACGGGGACAGCGGCGTCATCGAACTGGTCGACTCCACCGTCGGCGATCGAAATGCGACGGCGCGATACAAGTTTGTTCAGGGATCCTCCGGCGACACGGAGCAAGAGTCACCGGTGGAAATCGGTGCGCCGATCACGGACTTTGATCCAAAGCTGTTCGTAAAACCGCGAAAAGCTCTGAAGGTGATGTGTCGCGAAATCCAAACATCTTTCGCGGCCTCGCAAATGGCGATCGAGGATGCTGGACTGTCCTCGTTGTTGCCTGCCGAACCTGCAGACCAAGCCAAGGTATCCGGGCGCATCGTAGTGGATCGGATCGGAACCGTCTTCGGCAGCGAAATGTTGTATGGCGATCCGGAAGAATTGGCGGATGCTTTTGCCGCTTGCAAAACCGAAGAGAACGAAATCGATCGATCAAAATTCGGCAACGCGGCGATGCGTTCGATCACGCCGCTGTGGATGCTGAAGTACCTACCCAACATGCCGGCGTGTCACGTTGGAATTGCAGTCAATTCACACGGCCCCAACAACACGTTGACCGTCGGCGATGTGTCCGGTCCCAATGCGGTGTTGGAAGCATGCGGCTATCTGCGACGCGGAATCGCGGACATCATGGTCGCTGCTGCAGCGGGTTCGCGAATGAATACGACTCGAACCATGTTCACCGAAGATCAACCACTGACCGGTGCGTCGGCATCCGTTGAGCGTAGCAGCCGACCTCATGCGAAAGACGCCAAAGGAATCGTGCGAGGCGAAGGCGCGGCTTGCGTGATTTTGGAAACCGTCGAATCCGCTGAACAAGGAAAACGTACGCCAATCGCGAAAGTCGTGGGAATGGCGTCGCGGTTCGTGCCGTCCGCCGCATTCGCGGAGGGACGATTCACCAGTTCGTCCGAAGAGAACGCTGGGCGGGGATCAGCCGCCGCAATCGAGGCGGCCATCGCGGGCGCATTGTCTGATGCTGGATTGAGCTCCGATGACATTGGATTGGTGGTGGGGCACGGTATGGGCGACCCGGTCATTGACGCTCAAGAAGCCAGAGCGATTGCGAAAGCTTTGCCGGGTGTTCCGTTGACTTTGCCGATTGGGTTACTGGGCCATACGGGCGCAGCGACGGGAATGTTGGGGCTAACCGCCGCGGTCGTTGCGGCTCAGCGAGGCACAGCACCGCCTGTCGCCCACGCGGCGGATTGTCCAGAGACGCTGAATGTTGTTCAGGAATCTGCGCCACTCAAGCAACCTTACGTCATCGCGCTGTCTCACACCTCACACGGTTCGGCAACGGCTGTCATCGTTTCTGCGACTTGAGGAAAACTGCATCAGTCGTTGTGATTTCGACAAACGGGTCACGCGTCGGCTTTGCTCCGGGACTTGAGACCAATCTTCTAACTTTCTGGTCGAGCCCACTGGATCCCAGCCGAAGTCAACTCAGACAGACGCGTGAGGCGGTCCTCGCGTCATTCGGACAAGCCAAGGCATGTTCGTTCCTGTGCATCCTCCCAATGCCAACCTGAGCGACGCGATGACAAAACGACGATTTGATTCCATTCTGAAGATTGCGGTGGCCGTGCTTGGCTTCGCATCGGTGACCTGGTCGGCATCCTCTGCCCAGGCAGTCGACGGTACCGAACTGACCAGTCGCAAAGCGATTTGGGCTCCATTGTTGCCCACCTACCAAGGCGACTCGGGAGATTCCGTTGGCTTTCTAACCGACATTCGCGGTCACCATCGCTTTGATGGATATCGAACCAGCGTTGAAGGAAACTTCACGTACGCCGTCTCTGACAACACCGAGATGTACGGCTTCGACGCGATCATGCGGGACACATGGACGTTCGGCGTTCACGATCTGTCCGCCGGTACCGGTTACAGCCAAATGGAATGGAAACAAGAGATTGGCGACAACGAACTGGACAACTCCTATCGTGGTGCACTGGTCGTCGCCGGCTGGGAAACCGCGTTCGGGCGTCGTCCAGTTTGGGTGGACCTGCGTTTGGGACTGTATGACCTCGACGGCAAATATGTTGGCAATGATGGTGTGACCACCGGAACGAACAACAAGTTCACCACGACGTTCGGGTTCGACGTCAAACATGACATCACTGTCTGCGGAATCCCTGGCCGCACCGTTTTCGGCCTGGACTACTTCAGTGACTACGCAACCTGGGATGGAGCCAACATGGGCTTCGACGACGCGGTGGTGCTGAGAGCCGGTTTTGAACTGCTGCTCTACTAAAGGCAACGACATCGAGGTGGTCATCGTCCAGGCAACGTGAATCACTCAGAACAAACGATCAGGAGCGTGTGCGACAATTTTCGCACACGCTCTTTTTGCATAGACAGCGGTGTCACTTGGTGGTGATTGAACAGCCAGCTGCGCGAGCGGCCCGCATCGCAAAAGCTCAGCTCCGCGACTCACCCGATGCGGCTCTCGTTTCAGTCAAACGATAGAGATCCAAACGTCGATCGTTCCAGTTTTGGACACTGCCTTGTTCCCGATGTCGACGTAGCAATTCTAGATCGACATCGTAGATCACAACCGTCTCAATGTTTGGGTTGGCCTCTGCTCCGATCCCTTCGCGGGCGAACGTTACATCCAAAGGTGTAAGCACAGCCGACTGTGCGTAGTGAATGTCTGCGTTCTCGCAGAACGGCAAATTGCCCGTGCAACCGGCAATCGCGACATACACATGATTCTCCACGCAACGGGCGGCCGCGCAGGTGCGAACACGCATGTAGCCATGCCGATTATCGGTGTTGAACGGGACAAATATGATTTGGGCCCCCTTCTCGACCGCGAGACGCGAAAGCTCAGGGAATTCAATGTCATAACAGACCTGGATGCAGATCGGTCCGCAATCGGTTTGAATGACTTCGATCCCAGGCCCACCGGCAACGCCCCACCATTTTCGTTCGCTCGGCGTGATGTGCAGCTTGTACTGTTTGTCGATCCCGCCGTCACGATGGAACAAGAATGCGACGTTGTAAAGCTTTTCATCTTCGACCACAAAGTGAGAACCACCGATGATATTGGTGTCGAACTTCACGGCCAGATGGCTGAAAAGCTCCAAATACTGCGGCGTGTACTCGGCCAATGTTCGAGCGGCTTGCCCCGGACGTTCATTCGGTAGAAAGGAAAGCAATTGCGTGGTGAACAACTCTGGGAACAACAAAAAGTCGCACTTGTAGTCACCCGCCACGTCTACGAAATAGCGAGCCTGTTGAGCAAACTCTTCGAAGTCCTTCACCGCTCGCATTTGATACTGGACTGAGCCGATTCGTACCGGCCGAACCGTCCGGCGGAACCGACGTTTTCCCGCCGAGACATAATCCAGGTTCTTCCATTCCAAGAACGTCGCATAGCCGCAGCTCTGCAAGTCCGTGGGCAAGTAGTTTGGAATCAAACCCTGCAGTGAAAAACCGTTGGCAATTTGAGCCGTCAGAACCGGGTCGAAGAATGTTTTGTCGATGACACGATCAATGTACTCGGACGCCTTCATCTCCTCCGCGTGCAAGTGATAGCCAGGAATGCGGCCGCCAACGATCATTTGCTCAATATTTCGCGAACGACAAAGCTCTTTTCGTGCATCATAGAGTCGTCGAGACAGACGCATGCCGCGAAAGTCGGAATGCACCATGATCTCGATGCCGTACAACGTGTCGCCGGTTGGCTGATGATTTCGAATGAAACCAATGTCTGCGATTTTCTTGTAATCGTGCCATTCCAGGTCGTCTTCGTAATGCAGCAGCAAGCTACTGCTGCTGGCGACGAGTTTGCCGTCGCACTCGATGACGATCTGGCCTTCCGGGAAGTGAGCGAGCTGACTTTCGACCTGCTCCTTCGTCCAAGGCTGCATGTCCGGAAAGCACGCCTTCTGCATGGCAACCATCGAGTCATAGTCCTCGATGCGCATGTTCCGAAGAATCAGCTCGCGTTCAAAGTTAGAAACATCAAAGTCAGGGGTGGGCGTCGACATAAAAGCCAGTCAAAGAACCGAAGAGGAGAAAACGACTCAACAACGAACCGTGCAATTGTCCTGCCACGGAACCACAGCAGATCCACGAACTATTTCGTCCGCGTCGACAAATACGTGTAGCCACTGAGCGCACGTTCGTACGCGGCAACTGTCTCGCCTGCCTGCTGATGATCGATGTGTCCGTTTCCAATCGCGGATTCCACCGACTCTTGGAGATTCTCGATCAACTCTCGATCTTCGTATTGGACATACCCCAACACTTCCGAAACCGTGTCGCCTTTGACGATCGATCGAACTTTGGTCACACCGTCCTCGATGTCCACATGCACGGCATGCGTATCACCAAACAGATTGTGCAAGTCACCTAAGATCTCCTGGTAAGCTCCCACCATGAAGACCGCCAACTGATACGGTTCACCAGATTTCAGCGGGTGCAGCATCAGTGTCCGTTGACGTCCGCCGCCGCAAACAAACGCGTCGACTTTGCCATCGCTGTCGCATGTGATATCACCCAAAACCGCATGTCGCGATGGCTTTTCTAGCAAACGATGGATCGGCATGATCGGGAACAATTGGTCGATCGCCCAGGAATCAGGCATCGATTGAAACAACGAAAAATTGGCGAAGTAGATGTCTGACAGCATCCGATCAAGATGCTTCAAATCATCGGGACGCTCCTTCATCGATTCCGCCAATTCACGAACACGATGGCAGATCGCAAAGTAAAGGTTCTCCGCCGCGACGCGTTGTTCCAACGGCAAGTAACCACCACTGAAGAGGTTCATGCACAGGTCCAGTGCCACCTGCGCGTCGTGAAAGGTTTCCATCATGTTGGCCTGCGTCATGTTGACGTAGCCGACCCACAAGTCATGCACCGGTTGCTCGTATGATTCCGGTGGGCCTTCCATTTCGGATGTTTCGATCGCACCGACGGAATCCATTTCGATCCCGCCGTGATCGGGCGATACCGGTTCGCCTTCGACCTTGGCCCAGCACGGCAAATTTGCAACGCCCTGGGAAGTCACCCCCAGTGTTTCCATCACCAACACGCTATGGTGAGCCGCGACTGCCCGGCCCGATTCCGAAATCAACTCGGGGTGCGGGACTCCCGCTTCGTCGCACACGGTTTGGGTGTGATAGACGACGTCGTTGGCGTATTCCTGCATCGTGTAGTTCATGCTCGATTCGCTGTCGCTGCGCGAACCGTCATAGTCAACACCGAGTCCACCGCCCACATCGAGGTAGCGCATTCCTGCACCACGGCGAACCAAGTCGACGTAGATTCGCGCGGCCTCGAGAATGGCCGATTTGAGTTGACGAATGTTTCCGATTTGGCTGCCGACATGAAAGTGCAGCAACTGAAGGCAATCGCCCATGTCCATCGCGATCAAGCGATCCAATTGAGCCAACAACTCGGCAACGGTGAGGCCAAACTTGCTGCGGTATCCACCGCTCGCTTGCCAACGACCACTTCCGCGGGTCGCCAGTTTGACTCGCATCCCGATCGTTGGACGTACGCCGATGTCCTTGGCGACGTCCAAGATCAAATCCAGCTCACTGACCTTTTCGACAACGGGCAGCACATTTCGCCCCAACCGTTGAGCCAACAACGCCAACCGAATGAACTCTTCGTCTTTGAAACCGTTGCAAACAATCGGTACGTTGGCGTCGCCCATTGCCACGGCGGCGACCAATTCTGGTTTGCTTCCCGCTTCGATACCAAATCCCAGCCGAGCACCTTCGCTGACGATCTGCTGGACCACTTCGCGTTGCTGGTTGACTTTGATTGGAAAGACGCAGCGATAGCGGCTTTGGTACTTGTGATCATGAATCGCGTTTTTGAAACAACGATCCAGCTCGCGCAATCGATCTCGAAGAATCCCGTTGAAACGGAGCAGAATCGGCAGGTCCAAGTTGCGCTGCCCCAAACGATCGACCAGCTCTTTTAAATCGATGCTTTGAGACGGATCCCGATCCGGTGAAACCAACACTGTGCCGGCATCAGAAATCGAAAAGTAGCCAGCGCCCCAGCGGTCGATGTCGTACGTTTTGGACGCGTCGCTGCGAGTCCATTTGGAATCCAAAACCGAGCTCACCCAGAATTCCCTGTGAAAGAGGTTTGCGTTTGAAATGTGAGATTCAGAATTGCACCTCTTTCACGCCTCGTGCACCAGTGGGCAACTTCCCAGTTACGGTAATTTCTGTGATTGGATAGCGTCCCGGAACCCAAAATTGGCTGCTCTTGGTCGCAAATGCCGCCTGACGTAGCACCAGCGTTTCTCCCACCGCCAGCGGTTTGTCTTGGTACAGAAAGTACTGTCCGTTCAGGTTCATCGTCAGATTGGGAATTTCAAAGTCCGCTTCGTTGGTGACGACGACGACATCGTCCATCATCTGAGAGTTGCCTTCGACGGTCATCAGCGGTCGGCGGTCGATCAGGATCTCGACCGGCAATCCGTGTTCACTCGCCTTTCCGAAAATCACCGCGTAAATGCTGAGCCCAAACAGAGGAACAAAACAGACCGTCGCCAGAGCAACGAACAGTCCGCGGGTGGACAGCTGCGGAGTCGGCGCGATTGATCGCGGCGGCTCGTAAACGGCTGGATCCGCGTCGTTGTCGGGAGCGGTTGTCGCGTTGCGGTGAGTTGAAGAATCAGACATGAAGGCGTATCGGCAAGAACAATGCAGACGTGGGAAGTGTCGGCGAATTGATGATGAGGCTTCGGTTTGAGAGTCACTGTCGGCGACATTCCAAATCATCGCCAAAACGAGGAAGACAGTTTTGAAGGCCGCAGACCCTAACGGATTCGGCAGGCTCCGACTGACCGGAATTTCTTCGCGGATGAACTCCGGTGATGCTCAAGTGTTGTGCCAGATCAAGGGGCCTGACTTGTCCAACACGACCTCCTCCTGTCGTTTCCCGGCACTGACCAGAATCAATCCGATCCCATGCTCGGCAGCATACGCTTTTGCATCGTCCTTTCCCATGACAAACAAAGCCGTTGACAGGGCATCCGCGTCCACGGCGTGAGTCGTCGTCAACGTCAAGGACAGCCACTGGCCAGCCGGATACCCCGTCCGTGGATCAATCACGTGTCCGTAACGTTTGCCTTGATGATGAAAAAACTGTTTTCCGCTGCCGCTGGTCGAAAGCGCCTCGTCCCGTAGCCAAAGCCCCCCAAGACGTTTCCCCGGTCGGGTCGGATGAGAGACGCCAACCAGCCAACCCTTCGGCCGCTCTGAGTCGTGTTCCACCTCGTTCTCATCAGATGTCGCAACTGGTTGTTGGTCGCCCGCCGCCAGAACGCTGCTATGCCCCGCATGGATCAGAAAGTCACACATGCCATCGGCACGCATTGAAGCGGCCAAAACATCGATGGCGTGCCCCTTGCCGATCGCACCCATGTTCAGCGACATGCCCTTGACCGCGAATCGAGCGGTGCGACTCTCCACATCCAGAATCAGACGCTTCCAACCGACACGCTCTCGAGCCGATTCGATCTCATCCGGTTTGGGTTTTCGACCTTCACGCTTGGTGAACCCCCAAGTCTCCACGAGAGGTCCCGCCGTGATGTCGAACGCTCCCTGGGTGCGTTCAGCGAGGGCGTTTGCTTTCTGCAGAAGCTCAAACGTGGCGGGCTTCAAATGAACTGGCTTTTCATACGCCAACGCATTGACCCGAGCGATTTCGCTGTCACCTCGATAGACCGTCAGCGAAGATTCGATTTCCTCGATCGCTTCCAAATGACGCAGGACAACATCAGCGACGGACCGATTGCCCACGCGTTGATTTTCGTCCGGCACCAGCACCACAAAGTCGCACGCCATCGCACGATGCTTCAATTCCAACAAGTCCATTGTCCCAAAGGAGTCACGGCCCGCCTCGGGCTCGAAATCACACGGAAAACAATGTTCCATGATAGATCCTGGTCCATCTCAACGCGAAACCCCATTGTTTCGTGACTTTTGCCTTTGGAAGAATGACGCATTCTACGGGGCATGGCTCAGCCTGGTAGAACGCTGCGTTCGGGACGCAGAGGTCGCTGGTTCAAATCCTGTCGCCCCGACCTGATGCTAATACAGCTTGCCACATCGATTTGCGGCCAGCTGTCTTTCTTTGAATGGCAAGGGTTTACGCCGAAAGATTGGTGTTGACTGCCAGTTCAATCGACCTCCCCATCAAATGCGAAGCAGGTCGGCCTTTGCCGTAGGTTGATTGATTGCATGACCTTGCCGCTCCTGGCCTCTCGGCCACGGGTTAGACGTAGCAAAGAAGGATGCTGATCATTCAACGACTGAGCGAGGCTCTACACTAGTCAACGCATCGGCCACTTCTGGCATATCGATATGAATGACAGCACGAGTTCACGGACCTGCTGTTTTCATGATCGGTTCTTTCTTGCCGATTTTTGCACATCAGGCTGCCTGACGCACTCCTGCTGAATGGTCGTTTTTCGTTCGTGGACGAGTTGCAGAAATGCGTCTCGAGGTGGACTTTCGTGGTTCGAGTGCCAGCACACGACCAACGGGATTGGCTTCATCGCTGGCTCGATTGAAACGAAGGAAATCTGCTGACTGCGATGGTTCTGAACGCTTTCGGACACGATGCTGATGCCTTGTTCGGCGGCCACCATCGTTAACACGGTGGCCATCAGGTCGGCGCCACCAGCGACCACGGGCGAGGATCCCGCCGACGAGCACGCTGCGATAATGTGGTCGTAAAGGCTGATCGCAACGCCGCGGTCCAAAAGAACAAATCGTTCTTCGGCAAGATCGCTGAGCCGGACTCGCCGACGTGATGCAAGCGAGTGGGTCTCAGCCATGACGGCAAGCAGACGTTCACGAAACAAAATCTGCGTGACGAGGTCTGGATGGCCCGGTGGCAACGGCCGTGTAAAGGCGACGCTGATTTCGCCGCTTTCCAGCGCATCCAACTGTTTGTCTGGCGTCATCTCGAACATCCGGATGGTGACATCCGGATACCGCAGTCGAAAACGCCTGATTAAATCAGGAAGAAACTACATGGTGGGAGCAGCAAAAAATCCAATCGACAACTCACCGAATTCGCCACGCGAAGCACGTAGCGCTTTCAGCTTTGCGGCTTCGCCAGCCTCCAGGATGGCTTGAGCTTCTTCGAGGAATACGGTCCCGGCTGCAGTCAGGCGGACGACTCGCTTATTACGGAAAAATAGTGAGGTACCGATTTCCCGCTCCAAATCAGCAATTTGAGTGCCTAGCGCAGGCTGAGCGACTAACGACTTCTCAGCCGCTCTGGAAAAACTCAGTTCAGACGCCACGGCGACGAAGTAACGAAAGTGTCGAAGTTCCATTCTTCAGCTATACGAAAAACCGATTACTGCTGAAACAGTTATGCGTTTCACGAATGCATAGATGGATCCGATAACCCTTGTGCAACGGCAGCCTGCTGCAATGTCATTGCAGAGAAGCCGATTCGAAAACCAATTATCTGAGGAAACGAAATGACACAAGTCAGCGATAACGAGTTGCTTTTTCAATCACTCTGCATCGGTGCAATCGAACTCCCCCACAGGATCGTGATGGCCCCTTTGACGAGAGCACGATCTACGGATCGAGTTCCGAATGAATTGATGGAAGAATACTATTACCAACGAAGCAGTGCTGCCCTGATCATCTCGGGGGCGACCGCGATCAGTGAGCAGGGGTATGGCTGGCACGGTGCTCCCGGCATCTATACTGCTGAGCAAGTCGAAGGATGGAAGCGAATTTCCGACGCCGTTCACGCGTCCGGTGGGCGAATTTTTTTGCAACTGTGGCACATGGGCCGAGTGTCGCACCCAGACTATCAAAGCGGTCAATTGACGGTTGGTCCCAGTCCTATCGCGGCAACCGGCGAAGCTCACACCCCCCACTGGCAAGAAGCCGCATGTCGTTCCTCAGGCCATGAGTACATCGGGAATTGCAAGCGTCATTGAAGACTATGCCAAGGCAACCGGACAACGCGGGATGCGGGATTCGATGGTGTCGATATCCACGGCGCGAATGGATATTTGATCGACCAGTTCTTGCGAGATTCCTCGAACCAACGCACCGACGAATACGGCGGCTCAATAGAGAATCGCCTGCGGTTTCTCCGCGAAGTTTTTACGGCAGTCAACAACGCATGGTCGGCGGATCGTACGGGTGTTCGCTTAAGTCCTCCCATGAGTGGCAACGGGATGGCAGGTAGCGATCCCATTGAATTGTGTTCGCGGGCAGCGCAGATGCATAACACGTTCCAGCTCGCCTACCTGCATATCGCAGAAGCGATTTGACCGGGTCGACTCTACAACGCGGATGCACCCCGCGTGAAAGCTTATATCCGAGCCGAATTTGAAGGCGTGCTATTCGCCAACGGTGGCTACGATAAAACGTCGGCAGCCAATGCGATACGCACAAGGGAAGCCGATGCCGTTGTGTTCGGCCAGAAGTTCATAGCGAACCCCGATTTGCCCTAAGGCCTGAGAGCTGACGCACCGCTCAACGAGCCTGAAGTCGCGACATACTATGCGCCCGGAGCAGAGGGCTACACCAACTATCCCTCCCTTGTCTGAAGCTGACGATCGCCACCACAAACCCGCTTGCTCACTCACGCATCAACCCTGCTCGCACAACCGCGGTTCCAACTCGAAAGAAAATCATGGCAAAACTGATCTGGATTCTAATGGCTCTCGCAGCCGGCTCCGCATTGCCGCTACAAGGCGGTGTCAACGCGAAGCTTGGAAAAGCAGGAGCCAGTTCGGCTCATGCGGCGTTCATATCGTTCGCAGTCGGGACGGTGGCATTGCTGTCCTATATCCTGCTGACCAGGCAAGCGGTTATCTGGACAGGCATCAAACAGTTGCCACCGAAATACTGGATCGGCGGGATATTGGAAGCCACCTATGAGACGATCGTTATTCTGGTGTTTCCGAAGCTTGGGCCGGGGTTTGCATTTAGCCTGATCGTTGCCGGCCAAATGGCGATGGCATTTTTCTGGAGCACTACAATATCCTTGTCGCTCAGCAACAATCGGTCAGCTTGGGGCGGATCATGGGGGTCGTGCTGATTGTCGTCGGCGTCGTTTTCGTGAAACGGTTTTAGGACCGCACAGTGGGGTAGGCTAAATGGAACCAGCATTTCGGAGGGGCGGGGAGCGTTGGTCACGTCCCCGTCTGTCTGTCGGCTACGCTTAGTATTCTGAAAGGGAATCGAGATTAGACAACGCTTCGCCTTCCCCGACGAATTTTTTATTGCAATACAATTCACTTTGAACAAGGGACCTACCCATGAGCTCTGTTACTAGCGCTGATGGTGCAAACATTTTCTACAAAGACTGGGGAAAGCCTAGCGATCAGCCTGTCGTCTTTCATCATGGCTGGCCTCTCAGCTCCGATGACTGGGATTCCCAGATGCTGTTCTTCCTGTCCAAAGGCTATCGCGTGATCGCGCATGATCGACGAGGCCATGGGCGATCCAGTCAGGTTAGCGATGGTCACGACATGGATCATTATGCTGCCGACGTTGCCGACGTGGTGAATCATCTCGATTTGCGAGACGCTATTCATGTCGGCCACTCAACAGGCGGCGGTGAAGCGGCGCGTTATGTCGCGCAATACGGAGCCGGACGCGTTGCGAAGCTAGTACTCATTGGCGCCGTTCCGCCGTTGATGGTGAAAACGCAGCACAACCCGGATGGCCTGCCAATCGAAGTATTTGATGGGTTTCGTGGGCAGTTGCTCGCCAATCGTGCGCAATTCTATTGGGACGTCGCCAGCGGACCTTTCTACGGCTTCAACCGTCCGGAGGTGACACCCTCCGCACCTGTCGTGCAGAACTGGTGGCGGCAGGGAATGATGGGAAGTGCCAAGGCGCACTACGATGGGATCAAGGCGTTCTCGGAAACGGATTTCACCGACGACCTGAAGGCGATTGACGTGCCAACACTTGTCATGCATGGTGATGATGATCAGATCGTGCCCATCGCAGCTTCCGCGATGCTCGCGGTAAAACTACTGAAGCAAAGCACGCTCAAGATCTACAAAGGGTTCCCGCACGGAATGTGTACCACCAACAGCGATGTCATCAATGTGGATCTGTTGGCCTTCATTCAAGGCGAGTCAGTCGGCACCTGAGTAGCTCGATTATCAGACGGTAGGCGATGCGATGTTCAAATCCTGTCCTCTGTTCTACCGGTCGAGTTCCGATTGGGTTGCTGTGCAGTTGGCCCCGAAAGCATTACCATGAAGGTGGTCGGCAGTGCCGAACAATGTGTTGCAATGATGCTGCGGCAGGCCGCGCCACTTCACGGCTTGTCGGAGTTCAGAGGTTCCTCCGCCCCCCCTGTCGCCTAGCTTTGGCGAACGGAGATGGAGGCATAGATCAACAGGTTGCATCATGACGCGGACAATCCAACCACCGAAACACTTGCGTCCGCTCACTCCCGATGATCGGCTGAGACACATTCCGTATGCGTTCCAGCATACGAGCGCGACGCACGGCTGGAATGGTCTTCGAGTCGAATACAACACACCACAGCCCGCCAGCGACTTCGTACATCCACCCCTCGCGTGTCTAATGGTCGTACTCACAGGCAAGATCTTTCCGGAGCGGACTGATCACCGTTGCGATAATGAGCGGTACAGCGGGGACGGCTTGCCGCACGCCGTGAATCTTCTGCCGCCCGGCATCGAGAGCCAGTGGCGGTGGCGGTACACAGGCGACTTCACCGACTCGACCCACTATCAATTGTCCCCGGCCTTGATCTCCAAAGTGGCGGAAGAGGCATTCGATCTCGACCCGGCCCGCATTCAGTTTCCGGTACGCTACTACGACCAATCGAGCCCCGAGGTGATCAAGACCCTTACGGCCCTTCGCCACGAGCTGGTTACCGGCGGTCCGGGCGGGCGTCTGTGTGCCGAGTCGCTGGCAAACGTGCTGGTCGTCCAACTGATTCGACAGATGTCCAACAGGCAGGGTTCGGGCGGGGGCATCCGCGGGGCAGGCGGCCGTCTACCGCGACATACCTTGAGAGCAGTCGAAGAGTACATCCACGCGCATCTCGACCAAAACATCGCCCTCGCAGACCTTGCGGATGTCGCCCACCTGAGCGAATTCCACTTCGCCCGGCTGTTCAAGCAGACGACCGGCCTGCCGCCGTATCAGTTCGTCATCCACCAGCGCGTCGAGCACGCCAAGCGACTCATCGCCGCCGGACAGCTCTCGCTTGTTCAGATCGCCATCGAGGTAGGCTTCAGCGACCAAAGCCAACTTACCCGACACTTCAAACGGCTCGTTGGCGTCACTCCCAGGCGATTCGCCTAAACACAGCAAGAATCGCCAAAGAGTCAGCAAGAACCTCCGATACTCTTCTGCTCCTGCCTTCTATTCTGTTTTTCAGACATCGCGGTGTCGCGGTGCCGAACAGAGAGCTCTTTTCTTCAGGAGAAAATCATGAGTACAGTCAACAAGTGGATGATCGACCCGGACGATGCGGTGATGCTGCTGATTGACCACCAGAGCGGCCTATTTCAACTGGTTAAGGACATCGAACTTCCCGTCCTGCGGTCCAACGTTATCGCCTTGGCGAAGGTGGCCCGTCTCGCCAAGGTTCCAACCTTCACGACGGCCTCGGTTCCGGACGGACCGAATGGCCCGCTGATTCCTGAAATCCACGAGCAGAACCCGGAGGCGGTGTACATCCCGCGGACGGGCCAAGTCAACGCCTGGGACAACCCACCGTGGGTTGAAACCATCGAGAACACGGGCCGCAAGACGTTGCTCATTGCTGGCACGCTGACGAGCGTCTGTATGGCGTTTCCCGCAATCAGCGCTGTCGCCGCGGGGTACAAGGTCTTCTGCATCATCGACGCTTCGGGCAACCACTCCCAAATGGCCACCGACTTGACGCTCGCCCGAATCGCTCAAGCTGGAGCGATCCCGATCGACACGTTTGCCGTACTAGGCGAACTGATGAGCACGTGGAACCGCCCCGACGCGATGGACTTCGCAGCCGTGATGGTCGACCTCGTGCCGCACTACCGGGCGCTGATGGAGAGTTACGACAAGGCACAAAGCGTGCAACGCGACGGGCACGAAACCGAGCTGGACAAGTTCGAGGCCGGTGCGGGCGAAGAAGTGATCCACGCTCGCTGAGCTAGTGAAGATGCCGAACCTGGCCCATGCATCTGATCGGCGGGGCAGGTTCGCTTCTTGATATCCATCGTTGCTTTGCCGCCCAGGTTGCTCAGCTAGTTCATTTATCGTTTCACAGAAAAGAGCATCGCGATGAAAGCGATCGTACTTCATTCATTTGGGGGCCTGGAATCGTTCGAACTTTGTGACGTCCCCAAGCCCGTACCGCGCGCGGGGCAAGTCCTGGTCAGGGTACATGCAACCTCCATCAATCCGTTGGATTACCAGGTCCGACGCGGCGATTATCACGACCTGGTGCAACTGCCGGCCATTACCGGACACGACGTATCTGGCGTGGTCGAAGAAGTCGGAGCGGGCGTGACGACCTTCTCTCCAGGAGACGAAGTCTGGTACACCCCGCAAATATTTGACGGGCCCGGAAGTTATGCCGAGTACCACGTTGCCGCCGAAAGCATCATTGGAAAGAAGCCGGCCTCGTTGAGCCATCTTGAGGCGGCCAGCTTGACCTTGGTTGGCGGAACGGTGTGGGAAGCACTGATCGTTCGTGCGGTGCTGAGAGTCGGCGAAAGCATTCTGGTACACGGTGGCGCAGGAGGAGTCGGTCATGTGGCGATCCAGCTCGCAAAGGCCATCGGAGCGAAGGTGTTTACGACCGTGCGCGACGCAAACGCTAGGTTCGCACGAAGCATGGGGGCCGATGTCATTATCGACTACCAAAAGGAGGATTATGTCGATTGCATCATGCGGGAAACGGATGGACGAGGAGTCGATGTGGTGTTCGATACCATCGGCGGCGACACCTTGTCGCGCAGCCCCGACGCGCTGGCTCAACTTGGCCGCGTTGTCACGATCGTGGACACCGCGCTGCCACAAAACGTCATTCAAGCCTGGGGCAAAAACGCGAGTTATCACTTCGTTTTCACAAGACAAAATCGGGGCAAGCTTGATGAGTTGAGTGCCTTGGTCGAGCGCGGTCAGCTGAAGCCACACGTAGGCGCTGTCTATTCGCTCGCCGACATTCCGCTCGCACAAGCGCGCCTTGAGAGTTCCAACAACGGTGTTCAAGGAAAGATTGCGATTGCAATCGACGATCGGATTCGCGAATCCATGGAGTAACAAAGAGAGAAGGCGTTCACGGTGACATATTTGGAGCCGAGCTGAAACGATCGACCTGTTCAGTAAGGTATTACGAACGCAACTTCCCATGTATTTCGCGGAGTCTCCGGGTCATTTCCTCTCCACTATAAGGCCGCGGCAGACTGCGCCACGGAAACGGTGCTGAGCGGCTTCTTGGTAGGCAGGGCTGTCGTACCAAGCGCGGGCCTCCTCCATCGTCGGAAACTCTGCGATGACGGCGCCTTCGACTTCTGGTCCCTCCAACGTTACATGAGAACCATACGCGGCCAGAGGCTTAACCTGCCCCGCGAATCACGCGGATGGTTTTCATCGAATCACATGCGAAATTCGGCGTAAGCCCCCGAAACGAGTCCGCAACTCTTTTCCTCTCCAGAGTACTGAAAGCCCAGCCCACGAGGCAGCGCTAGTTTTCAAAACGTGTCCGCGTGCCAACGGTGAGTTGTCCGTTTGCTAGTCAGCGGCCTCGACCTAAGAATGGCCGTCACCTCCCGTAGTGGACGAGGCGACGAGTCCTTCCCCCATCCATCCCGAAATAGACGAAGCGAGAAGCCCCGCGTCCGCGAGGATTCTTCGCGTCGTCGGCTTTCTCGTGAAGGGGACTCCTCGCGTCGTCCACTACGAGGGGCAAGTTGAATCGTAATACAAAGACGCTGAGTCCAAGCGAGGATCAGCTCCGCGTTCCCTGCGGCTCTACGTTTCCTTGACTCACGCAACCAAACCCCGGTCTCCAACGGCCGTGCCTTTATGCGTAAGACACCCAGCCTCGGAAAGCGAACCCGGCGTAGAACAGTTCGACGTCCGAAAACCCCGCTTCCTGCAAAAGCGATTCGTCCCGCTGGGGTTCGAGGATGGTTAGATAGGCGTCCACAGCCTTTCGGAACTGCGATGCCTTTTCGGCATCAACGGCGGGGCGAACCATGTAGGCTGCGTATCGTGAGAGCAACCGCTCGCGCGCACCATCGGTTTGAGGGAAACTCAGGTGTACCACGATGAACGGTGCTTGTGGCTTGAGCCGCTGACGAATGGCGGTCAACATCTGTTTTCGCTCTTCCAGGTCTGCAAAATGCAATGTCAAAATGCACGTGGCCGCATCAAACGGACCCTCTGGCGCAGCATCGACTTTGCCCTCGTGCAGCCTGACTCGCGAGGCAAGCGGCCCCAGCGTTTGCTCGGCAAGTTGCAGCATTGCCGGAGAAGGGTCCACGCCATCAAATTCCCAGCTCGGTTCCGCTTCCGCGAACACCTTCAACTCGAGTCCACCGCCGGCTCCAATGACCAGGATACGGCCATGGCTTTGCACCCGCTCGGCCAGCAACAACGCCGCCATCCGCTGCATGTCCCCGAATCCCGGAACGGCGATCGGTGCCGAATCCACGTATTTCGCGACCGCTTCCGGCGCGTGAAATGCCGCTTCGAGAAAATCAGCTTTGGAGTCCATGTCGGTTCCGTTTGGCTTTGATGGAAATGCCTTTCGTATTGAGGCGTTGGTGGCAGTCGGCGCTCAGCGAGGCGAGCGTGACTTCCCCCAACCGCCGGAGCAGCCGTTGCTCGGCTTCGTCAAACGTTTTGCCCAGTGCGGCGTTCACGGATTGCTCCACCAAACATCCTGGAGCCTCCGTTCGATTGCCCATCGCCAACAACCTCGGGCTTCCCACCGCCTCGTAGATGTCCAGCAAAGTGACATCGGCCAGTTCGCACGCCAAAGTCCAACCGCCTCCGTGGCCCTTGACGCTTAGCACGTACTGCTGCTCGCGAAGCCCAGCCATCAATCGACGCACTACGACGGGATTGGTGTCCATGATCTTCGACAAATCGTCCGAAGTCACCGGTTCGTCCAGCTCCGCCATGTGCAACAAAATGTGCAGGACGCCGGATAGCTTGCTATCTCGTTTCATGTAACATACTGTATTACGTGAAAGCAGGTCAGTCAAGCTCGGCTCGGAAAGCCGCGACGGCTCAGCCACTCACTCCAGGAGCAACATGTTGTCACAACCAGACTGGAACGCTCGCTATGCCCCGCATGGATTAGAAAGTCACACATTCCGTCGGCTCGCAGTGCAGCCGCCAAAACATCGATGGCGTGCCCCTTGCCAATAGCACCCATGTTCAGCGACATGCCCTCGACCGCGAATCGAGCGGTGCGACTCTCCACATCCAGAATCAGACGCTTCCAACCGACACGCTCTCGAGCCGATTCGATCTCATCCGGTTTGGGTTTCCGACCTTCACGTTTGGTGAACCCCCAGGTTTCGACGAGAGGCCCCGCCGTGATGTCGAACGCTCCCTGGGTGCGTTCAGCGAGGGCGTTTGCTTTCTGCAGAAGCTCAAACGTGGCGGGCTTCAAATGAACTGGCTTTTCAGACGCCAACGCATTGACCCGAGCGATCTCGCTGTCACCTCGATAGACCGTCAGCGAAGATTCAATCTCCTCGATCGCTTCTAAATGCCGCAGGACAACATCAGCGACGGACCGATTGCCGACTCGTTGATTCTCATCCGGTACGAGAACCACAAAGTCACACGCCATCGCACGATGCTTCAATTCCAACAACGCAGTCTTCTCTCTGTGTCAGTTTTTCAAGTCTACCGGGTCCCAAATCTACCGGGCCCCAAGTCTACCCGGCCGTTCGGAGGCGGCGACACATGATAGAGGCAAGTCGACTGCTGTGGAAAACCCCATCGATGCACTCCGATTGCACACCCGCGACTCATCGGGGAATGACCAATCAGCAGCGAACTCATTGGATTGTCCAGATATCCGTCAAGCCGATCGTTTCCTTCACAGGCTTCGGCTCGATCGTCGCTGGGAAGGTGACGGTTTTGATCTTGCCGATGTCAAACTCACTTCGTTCGTTGACCCACTGTTGAACGGTTTTGCTTCGCGGAATCACACCCATCGTGGTCACCAGCGATCGAAAACCTCGAATCATGAGTGGCTCGTCACCGTCGTAGATAGCGAGCCGATACGTTCCGTACGTCACCGGGATGGTCTGGTTCTTCTTGCCAAATCCGATGATGCTGGACGTTTCAAATTCGATGGATTCAGTCACTTCGTTGACGTCGGCTCGGAGCTTGAGTGGGCCGGACGGGTCCACGATCCAGCCATTCTGCTTTGCCATCGCCTCCAACTGAGACTCGATGGGCTGTCGATACTTGTCCGCCAACGATCCCGCGACGCGAATGGCAACCTTCGCACCAGGCCGGACCAATGCAACTTTGGGGGCAGGTGGCTTGAGCTTTTCAGGGTCAATGACATCAAACAAGCCTCGAATGAGAATCTTGGATTCACGGTCGTTGTGAATTCGCAACTTCCCCGCCAGGGTGCTGACGGAACCGGCCGGTCTGCCACGAAAAGTGCAGTTGAACTTCCAAACGATTCGATTGAATTTCGTGTCAAAGATGGACTCTCCGTCGATGAGCGTGTATCGATCGTCGATCCATTCGACAACGGAATCGGATAGGAGATCGGATTCCAATTTCAGCGGCTTTCCGTCTTTCAATGAAACGATGGTTGGAGCGTCTGCACCGCTGACAATCAGTTTGCTTCCACTGGGGGCAAAACTGACCTTCTTCACGCCAGATCTCAGCGGTTCTGTGTTCGCCAAGACTCGAATGCCATCCGTTTTGTAGATGGTGATATGGCCAAACACAAAGAAGGCAGCAATCTCGCTGGCAGGCGAAAACTCAATGGGTGTCTTGCTGTTGGCCGTGATGATGGCATGTTGTGACTTCGTCTCCGGCATCCAAACCGCGAAGCGTTTTTCATCGAGCACGGCCACGCGATCGTTCTTGAGCCAGAACGCTGATTGAACTTGGCTCACTTGATGTGACTCGGGAACGGGACGCCAGACCCACTCGATGTTGGCCGAACTGTTTTCGATCAAATAGACGCAAAGCCCAGTGGGACGAGATTCCTCGTCATTGAGAGAAACGATCAGACGTCGCCCGTCATCCGACAGCGCCAATGGCTGAATCAACTTGCTAGGCAGTTGATCGGTCTGCCACTCAACGGTGCCGTCGGTCAAGTTGAGTGCAACCGACTGATTGTCCCTGACCAACAAAGCCCGCTGGCGGTGGACCGAGGGAAGAAATGCATCCCACGGTTTGTTCAGCGGAGACGATTCGAACTGAAAGGTCCAGTTTCCGATTGTCGGTCCGGCTTCGGTTTGGATGGGAGATTGCCAACCGTTCTCTGCGAGGTGACTGACAAACCGGCGGCTTTGGATCGACTCATGACTGTAGACTGGAGGTGTCGCCGGCGGCAGTTCGAACGTCAATAAAGGAACATTCGGTGTGCTGACGGCAGTGTTCTCTGCCTCTTCGGGAACACTGGCGAACGCTTCCATCTCAGGTTCGTTGGATTTATCATCGGTAGCATCCTTCTCAATCTCCGCAGAAGTCTCCTCCGCTGGAATCAGCCGCAATTCTTTTGCCGTGACCCATTTGTTCCAACGGTCTGAATAGTCGTCAAAGGAAATGAAGTATTTGCCAGGCTGAACTTGAAGCACCTCTCCGGGATACCATCCTCCAGTCGACTTGATCTCGACCTTCGTCCCGATTGGAAAGTCACCAACCATCGCTTTGTATTTCTGCAGCATGTCACGCAGAAAGGTTTGATCGCGGTCCGACAGGCGATTCAGTGGCACGACCACTTCCACGCCATCCGCTTTCTTGAGCTTGACATTGGTTTCGTCCAGGTCCATCACCACGGCCCGAATGCGGAATTTCCCGGTTTGGTCCGTGAAAAACCTCGATCCAGGTTGCTGAGCGAAGCACGGCCCTGCTGCCAACAACACGATCGCTATCGAGAGTCGAATCCGTGAGAAACATGACATGTTAAGAGCTTTCCAAAGAGATTTAGAACGCAATGGATGCGATCTTCGAGCAACCGCGATCACCACAGGCGGATTGAGCGAAGTGCGAGGGGCAACCGATTCTCTCCTGGCGAGATTCGTCATGCAATACAAACCATGTCCGCCCTACAACATTCAAAAGTTTGTGATTCGGTTGTTCCAGGTTTGCAAGTTGATTCTTCCGGAACTGAGTGGCTGATCATTCGGAACGCGTTGATTCTGCACTTTGTTGGGATGAACAATCCAAAATTACTATCCTGCCTCTTTTGAAATTGGAAATCTGCCAAATGATGACCCATTTCTTCCCGAGATGATTTACAAGGACACGAAAACGACGCTCGTTCGCGGCCGCTGAAAAGGGATCAATGCCGTCATGAGCCAAGCTGAACGGGCTTTCGAAACCCCCGCTCGACCAAGGCCGGCAAGGTGAATGCCCACAACGGCAAAGTTCTTAGGGAATGGTGGCTGGAAGATGGGAGAAGCAGACGATTGTCCATTTTTACGACAAGAACTCGCTCGAAGGCTACCGTCGACTGACGTTCATGAAGCTCGGTGATGATGTCTTGACAGTCGCTCCGCCAACGGTCTATCGCGTGCTCAAGGTCGTAGGCCGACTGGATCGAAAAAGTAACGAGGCATCGCAAAAGGAAACGAATTCAAACATCCATTGAAAGCCCATGCGCACTGGCATGTCGACATTTCCTACATCAATGCTGGCGGAACGTTCTTCTACTTGACCGCGATGCTTGATGGCCACAGCCGGTACATCGTGCGTCATGAACTACGCGAGTCGATGACCGAACTGGAAGTGGAAATCATCTACCAGGCGGCAGTGAAAAAACGGCCCGGTGTGAAGCCTCGGATCATCAGCGACAACGGTCCTCAATTCCTCGCCGGTGACTTCAAGGTGTTCGTCCGTCACAGCGGAATGACACATGTAAAAACCAGTCCGTACTATCCACAGAGCAACGGCAAGCTCGAAAGGTGGCACAAGTCGCTCAAGATTGAAAGAATTGGTCCGAACTGTCCACGAAAACCCAACGAAGCGACCAAGCTGATCTCGGAATATGTCCATCATTACAACGAGGTCAGGCTTCACAGCGAGATCGGCGTATGTTACGTCGGCTGACTTCCTGGGCGGATTGGCACCGGAAATTCACTCCGAGCGAGACCGTAAGCTCGAATTCGTCGTCGCGGCGCGGTGGCAGCGAAGTTGCTGTTGCCGGATGAGCAGACGAGAATGTCAATACATGATCGGCGGATAGGGCTCTGCAGAGGTGCAACCTCGGCGCCGCATTAAGTGCGTCGACCGAAAGGAAGCCAGTTGTCGCGAGTTGATGACCGCCACCTTTCCCTTTCGGCATACGCCACAAAGCGAAACCCCTTCGACACTGCATGCGTGGATCACAAGGCGAAGGACGCCACCAAACTACGTTTCAAACCATCGGTCGATTTCCAATTCCCGCTGAACCAGCGACGCAACGACGGCATAGCAGTGCTGCGATCTCGCACCCTGCGGACGCACTTCGAAAACCAATGG